>JBMOKQ010000102.1:0-1462 GCA_049324295.1 Bacteroidota bacterium | reverse complement strand
CGCTTCTACTCGCCCAGCCTCGGGCGCTTCCTCTCCACCGACCCGATCGGCTATGCTGGCGGCATGAACCTTTACGCCTATGCCGGCAACGACCCCATCAATGCCACCGATCCCATGGGGCTGTGTCATCTCGAATGCCTGGAGGATGGCGCCGGCGGTAGTCCGGGAACTCCCAATCCAATAGACAATATTATTGTCAATCCCCGGGGCGGCGCGATAGGGCCGGTTTATACCGGTTATGACGCGCTTTCTCTGTTCAACAGCGGCGGCGGCAAGCGGTTCAGCGGTGTTAGCGGCGACAACCGCCCACCCAAGGCCAAAAAGCAGAACAACTGCCCCTATAATGGCGGGTGCAGCATAGTGACGCCAATTGGCTCGGGACCCATCATCTTTCTCGCAAACTTAGCGGGCCAAACTCTCTATCAGGTGACGATAAATTATCTTAACGGGGTAAAAAATGAGGCAAGGGCACGGAGACATCTGTACGCTCTTGGCTATCTAACGGTAGAACAAATACGGTTTCTGGACCCGGCGACGAACACAGTGGCGAGAATAGATTTTGTTGGCTATGACCCAATAAAGAACGTATATACTTTTGTTGAAGTGAAATCTGGCAACGCGGAGTTGACGAATAATCAGAAAATAGTCTATCAGGCCATCGCAAATGGAACAGCAATACCTTTGTCAGGTGATGTTGCGGAAATTAAATTAATTCCAAGGACCTCTCTTGCAGGCCAGAATTTTATATTGCCCATTGCTGTTTCGATAATGCGATATTGGGATTAGGAGTGAAAGATTTTACCGTGAAGGCGTTTATCGAAAAATCGGACCTGAATGAAATTCACCGCCTTTTGAACGAGGGGCTGGCCGACATCGGTATGCGCAAGAAAAGAAAATGGTGGTTCGTCCAGGAAAAAAATGAAGACCTTGAGCACGGCCTTTGTATTAACATAAAAAAAACGAGCAAGATATCTTCTATCTATCCTTATTTTATGATTATGAGTGACAAAATGGGAAAGTTTCAACTAGATATACTATCTTTGTCCAAATATTATTATAGAGATAAAGATAGTCTTCTTGGTTGTTCTTTAGTTGAGATTCAAGGTTTTGAGCAAATGTTGCACAAAATCGGTCAAAGCAGGGACATATATTATTATTCAGATTATTCACATTCGGCGCCGAAAGTTGTGGACAGGCTCATATCCGATTTTCAGTCTGGGTTTCCAAAATTCATTGAGAACAAGGAAACAATAGATGGCCTCATAAAATGCTATATGGACGAGGCCATGGATTTTTTCGATGGGAAACATGTAAACAATCCACGGACGGTCGTTCTTCTGTCGTTGCTTTTCTTATACGGCACGAGGGAACAGCTCCGTGATGTTCTGTCGATCATAAGTCCCGCAAGCCATGCCCCCTATGTGGTTGAGTTCGCCGGTCATGTGCGCGAAAGAATGGCATC
>JBMOKQ010000101.1:0-27252 GCA_049324295.1 Bacteroidota bacterium | reverse complement strand
CTCTGATAGGAAAGTTTTGATGCACGCTTTTTTAATGCTCTTGCCATATTTCCTTGCACTTTGTTATCCCAATATAACCATTAATCACTTGATTATTACCGGATTAAAGGTTTTTCAGTAGACCCTAGTTAATAAGAGCGAGTCAGTCGATGTAGTGCCAGAATAAACATTTTTATACAGTGAGAATATTTCAAAATTCTCTCCGTTCTGCCATTCAACAGTTTTGATTTCTAAGTTTTTACTAGCGTGATTTTTTTTCTGCAAAAATTGATACTCTTTTTCGTAGCTGATAGGGGAATCAGTTTTTTTCTGCTTTTTCATAGCGAGACCCTTTTTACCAAATTTAGTAACTGATATTATATATAGCAAACTAATTTAGGATTAAAATTGAAACATTTTAGCCCTAAATTAGTTTGCTATGCAACAAACGAAGCAGACAACTATCCAGCCGCTTCCGACTGCATACTTCTGGCTACTTTCTTTCTGTCTTCTTCATTCAGTACGGTTTTACGCATACGAATGTTTTTGGGTGTTACTTCAATACACTCATCCTGCTGAATATATTCCATACACTCTTCCAGTGTAAACTGCAGTTTTGGTGTAATGCGAACACTGTCATCGCTACCGCTTGCACGGTGGTTGGTGAGTTTTTTCGCTTCTACTGCATTTACGTTCAGGTCGCCCGGCTTAATGTGCTCGGCAATGATCTGGCCCACATATACTTCTTCTCCCGGATCAATAAAGAAGCTACCTCTATCCTGTAGTTTATCGATAGAGTAAGCAGTGGTAACACCCTGGAACTTGGCAATCAACACCCCGTTATTTCTTCCGGGTATTGGTCCTTTCCATGGTTTGTATTCATTAAAGCGGTGTGCCATTACAGCTTCACCTGCTGTATTTGTCAGCATCTGTGAACGCAGACCAATCAACCCTCTTGATGGAATATCAAATTCCAGGTGCTGCATTTCTCCCTTACTTTCCATCACCAGCATTTCACCTTTACGCTGTGTTACCAGGTCGATTACTTTACCACTGAATTCACTGGGCACATCTACAACCAATATCTCGTATGGCTCATGTTTCTTACCATCAATATGTTTAACCAGTACCTGTGGATTACCTACAGTAAGTTCATACCCTTCTCTTCGCATGGTTTCAACCAATACACCCAGGTGAAGAATACCACGACCATATACCAGGAAGCTATCTGCACTGTCTGTATCTTCTACTCTCAATGCCAGGTTCTTTTCTGTTTCTTTCATCAAACGGTCACGCAGGTGACGTGAGGTAACAAATTTACCATCGCGTCCAAAGAAAGGTGAGTTGTTGATGCTGAAAGTCATGCTCATAGTAGGCTCATCTACACTGATAACAGGCAGTGCTTCAGGATTCTCTGCATCGGCAATGGTATCGCCGATATTAAAATCTTCCAGACCAACTACGGCACAAAGATCTCCGGACAATACTTCCGATACTTTACGCTTGCCCATCCCTTCAAATACATACAGTTCTTTTACACGAACTTTTTTAACTGAACCATCAGCCTGCACCAATGCAATCTGCTGGTTTTCTTTAATAGAACCCCGGGTTACTTTACCAATGGCTATACGGCCAAGGAAAGAAGAATAATCGAGTGATGTAATCTGTAACTGCAAAGTACCTTCTGTTACTTTCGGAGCAGGTACATATTTAATAATACCATCCATCAATGGAAGGATATCTTCTGTTGGTGTTAAGCTATCGTTGAACCAACCATTTTTACCACTACCATAGAAAGTAGGAAAGTTAAGCTGCTCTTCTGTTGCGTCGAGGTTAAAGAATAATTCAAATACCGCATCATGCACTTCATCGGGGCGGCAATTCGGTTTGTCTACCTTATTAATCACCACAATCGGATGAAGATTCAGTTGCAATGCTTTCTGCAATACAAAACGTGTTTGTGGCATAGGACCCTCAAAAGCATCTACCAACAGAATTACACCATCTGCCATTTTTAATACGCGTTCCACTTCACCACCAAAGTCACTGTGACCCGGTGTATCAATTACATTTATCTTAATATCATTATAGGTAACGGCTGCATTTTTACTAAAGATGGTAATACCTCTTTCTTTTTCAAGGTCATTACTATCCATAATCAATTCACCGGTATCCTGGTTGTCCCTGAATACTTTGGTAGCATGTAAAATCCTGTCTACCAGGGTTGTTTTGCCATGGTCAACGTGTGCAATAATGGCAATATTTCTTATTTCCATGTAAAATTTTAAGGCTGCAAAGGTACGGCTTTATAGCCGGAGGGCAAAGGGCATACATAAACTTAACTGATAGTAGGGGCATGAGCTACAAAAACACCCATAACTACATGTAATTCAATGAGAAATATAATTTTATACGACTGATTTACGGGCCTGAAACAGCGTATAAGAACAATTCTTATCTTACTTCAAAGATTCATCATCATGCGCTTACTTAAAAAATTACTGGTATTTCTGGCCATTCTTCTGCTGGTCTATTTCCTGGGCCCTAACCCAAAAACACCCGCTTATTCAACCCAACTACCACTTATTCCTGCTACTGATAGTGTTGCTGGTTATGTTGCATCTCTCGAAAGCAGGCATACCCTAAAAGCAGGTAATGAAGCACGAGTAGTGTGGGCAAATGATTCTGTTCATACTAAAACACCTTATGTCATTGTTTACCTGCATGGTTTCAGCGCCAGCCAGGAAGAAGGTAATCCTGTTCACCGTAACCTCGCCAAACAATTTGGCGCCAATTTGTATCTCGCTCGTTTATCCGGACACGGTATTGACACTTCAGATGCTTTATTGAACATGAGCGCTACCAGTTTATGGGAAACGGCCAAAGAAGCTTATGCCATTGGAAAACAGCTGGGTGATAAAGTAATTCTTATGGGCACTTCAACAGGAGGAACATTGGCATTACAATTGGCCGCTGCCTATCCTGATATTGCAGGACTGATTTTATTATCGCCCAATATTGCCATCAATGACCCCAATGCATGGATCACAAATAATCCCTGGGGTTTACAAATTGCCAGGCTGGTTAAGGGTGGAAAAATGAATATTATTCCCAATAAAACTGATGAATATAAAAAATATTGGAACCAGACCTATCGACTGGAAGCTGTAACCGAATTACAGGAACTGCTTGAAACATCAATGACGACAAATACCTTTAAAAAAATACATCAGCCCCTGCTCACACTTTACTATTACAAAACTGAAAAAGAACAGGATCCGGTTGTAAAAGTATCGGAGATGAAAAAAATGTTTGAAGAAGTGAGTACACCTGCAGGTTTGAAAAGAATGATTGCCGTTCCAAATGCAGGCAGCCATGTACTGGGTTCTCCTATTCAATCGAAAGATATTGTTACTGTAGAGAAAGAAGCAGCAGCATTTTTGAGGGAACTGATAATAGCTCATGGCCAATAGTTTATAGCATCTGGTTAATCATTACTCAACTGTCAATTATTTTTCTCACTATCGACCATAGACTATGAACTACAAGCTATTCCCTATCTTAGCCTGTCAGAACCAAACGATTGCCTATGCCAAGCAGTAGAATTGCTGGAATTGGTATGTACGTACCCAAAAACGTGATTACCAACCAGGACCTCACCAAGTATATGGAAACCAGTGATGAGTGGATCCAGGAAAGAACAGGTATACAAGAAAGAAGGTATGCCCATCGTACCGAAGAAACCACTACTACTATGGCTGTTGAAGCTGCCCGTATTGCAATAGAAAGAGCGGGAACCACAGCTAAAGAAATAGATTTTATTGTATTCGCTACTTTATCGCCAGACTATTATTTTCCGGGTTGTGGTGTTTTATTGCAAAGAGCCATGCAAATGGGTGAAGTAGGTGCTTTAGATGTTCGCAACCAGTGCAGTGGTTTTGTATATGCATTGAGTGTTGCCGATCAGTTTATTAAAACAGGTATGTACAAAAATATACTGGTCGTTGGCAGCGAAAAACATTCTTTCGGTTTGGATTTCTCTACCCGTGGCAGAAATGTATCTGTCATTTTCGGCGATGGCGCAGGTGCCGTTGTGTTACAGCCAACAGAAGAAAAGGGTCGTGGTATTTTAAGCACACATTTACACAGCGATGGCGAAGCTGCTGAAATACTTGCCATGCATAATCCCGGTACACATGCCAATTACTGGGCCGATAAAAACTATGCAGATTTCGACGAGGCTGAAATTGGTCAGATGTTCATGAGTCATAAGATGATTGATAATGCCCAGAACTTTCCCAATATGGATGGACCTGCTGTATTTAAAAAAGCCGTGGTAAAATTTCCGGAAGTAATTATGGAAGCATTGCAAAAAAACGGGTATAAGTCAGCAGATATTAATATGCTCATTCCTCACCAGGCTAATCTCAGGATAAGTCAGTTTGTACAGCAGAAACTTGGATTAAATGATGCACAGGTGTATAATAATATTCAATCTTATGGAAATACCACTGCCGCGTCTGTTCCTATTGCCTTGTGCGAAGCATGGGAGAAAGGATTGATTAAAGATGCTGATCTTGTTTGCCTGGCTGCATTTGGCAGTGGTTTCACCTGGGCGAGTGCATTACTGAAGTGGTAAACAGAACGAGTTTAACAGGATTTTACAGAAAGAAAATGCAATATTGCAAGCTTTGAATCGACAGATTCTGTAGCAAGGCAATATTCATTCTTAATGCTGGAGATGATGGAAAGAAAAATTGTGTACCTCGTAAATCCAATTTCGGGTACGTCGAAAAAAGACGGGATCAAAAAACTAATTGAAAAGGAAACAACTGCAAAAGGTATTCCCTTTGAAATCATGCATACAAATGCCGGTGGACATTATCAGTTACTCCGGGAAAAAATTCGTGCTGAACATATTACCGATGTGGTAATTATTGGTGGCGATGGCACCGTTAACCAGGTTACCCAGGCATTACATGGTTTACCTGTTCAGTTTGGTATTATTCCACTGGGTTCGGGTAATGGCCTTGCATTAGCAGCGCGTATTCCAACCAAACCAGAACTGGCATTATCCTTAATTTTTAATGGAACATCACGACCCATTGATGCGTTTATGGTAAACGACCATTATTCCTGTATGCTGAGTGGAATTGGTTTCGATGCACAGGTGGCACATGATTTTGCCAGCAAAGCTTCTCGCGGATTACTTACGTATACCCAGCAAAGTATCATCAACTATTTTAAAGCAACACCATACCAGTTTGAGATTAAACTCGATAATTTTTCTTTCTTTTCTGATGCATTTTTTATCAGCATTGCCAATAGTAACCAGTTTGGCAATAATTTCAAAATAGCACCACAGGCAAGCTTACATGATGGCATGCTTGATATTGTAGTTGTACAAAAAATGAATAAAGCCAAGTTACCATTTGCCATACTGCGCCAGATCAGAGGTAATAATAAACTGCAGCAACTGGTAGAAGACATGAACAGAAAAAATATTCTCTACTTCCAGACTTCACAAATAACGATACGAAATTTAAAACATGCCCCTTTACATATTGATGGTGAGCCGAGAGAAACGGCTGACGAATTTTCAGTTCGCATCATGAAAGATTATTTTTCATTGATACAGCCCGACTAACTATTTCATTAATACACGTAACCGTTTGAACTCTTTCTGATTATCTTCTGCAGCCAGCGCCATTGCAATATCTCTTTTTTCTGCAGCGGTAATATGAAAACTCAGGCTGGCAGGGGCTTCTTTTCTGGAAGGAACATACTGAAAACAAATACGGTGAAACTGTGAACCATAGGCTTCAAAACTATACTCTAATTGGTCGTGCTGGTAATAATCCTGTAGTTTATACCAATTGTTTTGTAACAATAAAAAAGGTTTGGTAAACGTACCAAACAAACTGGTTCCTTCCAGCGGCCGATCCCAGTCGCTCAGGCTCCTGTCTCTCAATTGCAGCAGTACTACTTTACTGGTATTTTCTTTCAGCCAGTTATGAAACACGTCTACAAAACGCAACGATGTTTCCTGGCCAAAATTATCTCTTAACCCTGCATCCATTACATCTATAACCGGGTTGGTTGGTAACCATACGTTGGGTAATACATAAGGGAAAGTAGCATTCATACGAAGGGCCGACAGCACCCCTATATTACCTGCACTTTGTTTGCTGAAAAAGCTATGAAAATCGATGGCATCTGCATCGAAAGGCAGAATATTGGATGAATCGGTAATAGGTCGCATCATAAAACGTGCAGGATGCGTGGCCATCACCAGTTTTCGTCCATCTCTTGTAATTACCGCATTAAAAAAAATAAGTGGTATGCGGGCTTTTTGTTCGGGTTCTTTATAATCATTTAAAGTTTTATCAAGAAACCCATGTGTATTTTCATTCAGCTTTTGTTCAAATGCATAGCCCCTGTCTTTGGTATACCTGTATCCATGTTTCATGAACGGTTTAGCGGGTCCTATCAGGTCGCGTGTAACAAAGGAAGAAAATAACGGGCTTAACAGATCATTGGAAATATCTTCTACATATTGCTTATCCTGCAGGTTAATAGCCTCCCCATTCTGTTTCCTCCGATATAGTTCTCTGAAATAAGCAGCGCCAAGCATACCTCCCGATGCACCACTGATGAGAAAAGTACGTTTCATCAGTTCACCACCGAACATACTATCCAGTTTTTGCAATGCATTCATAGTAAATGTAGCACTCCGTATACCGCCACCACTGGTGTTAATCAGAAACATAACAGGTTTTTCGCTTCCCTGTTTCGCTTTCCACTGATCAAGCATGCTGATATATGTTTTCTTATCAGCTGCTATATCTTCATCATTTGCCAGCTGCATCACCGATTCTTTAGAATAAACAGGTCTTATTGTGCTGTTGGCATAATTCAGTCCGTATGCTTTATTCCGCAGATCAATGATTTCTTTTTGATATAAAAAATTCACCAGCAGGTATAATACCACAACAACAGGAATGCTCCAGCTATGTAAAAAAGTGGAGATGGCACCCGCTGCTGCAATCAGGATGGCGAAGAAAATAGTTATACTGGCGGCCGCTGGCAGCTGGAACAGCCTTGCATCAGATATATAACCAATGCCTATCAAAAAAAAGAAGGCGATAGTAATGGCAATTACTGCTGCAAAATGATGCCGTTTAAAAACAGAATCAAGAAAACTCAGGCTGTAATGACGTACATCTCTTGGTTTACGCAATGCCAGTTTCGCGCTGAAAAACCAGTCGATCCTCATTTCTGTTCGCTCTTTTGGCAGTGGGTTATTTTTGGAAGCCAGCGCATACTGTACATTGGCCGTATCAATTACAGAAGCCATACTTCTGTAAATAGTTTTATCGGCTCCAAAAAAATAGGCGAAGGCAATCAATATAGATAATATAATACCTGCTGTGAACCCCACCACCATCCATATAATATCAATAGTTCCAAACAATTCCTGGTATCGGGCATAAGTCACCGCTTTCATAAAATAGAATACAAGGAAAATCAATGGCATCACTGCATTATTGATACAGTACTTTAAGAAAGGTTGTGCTGTTGTAGCAAGAAAGCGGAAATATTTACTAAATAAAATGAAAGTGGTAATGTTCCAGCTCATAATAAAAATACCCAGCGAAAAACCAACAATAGCAGTACTGAGTACATTGATCTTACCAAAATATTCCGGTGCCAGAAAAAGAGAATCAGCTCCAAATGTGCGCATAAAACCACCTGCCACTGTAGAAAACAGGATATACCAGAATACCAAAAACACCTGGTACCTGCGAAAATGAAGCAGGAATAACTGAACAGGCAATGAAAACCAGGAACCCGATAAATATTGTTTCACTTTGTTCATTTCATACAACATTACGATTGAAAATTGCAGTTCTCAATCTTTGTTCTGCCGGGTTTAGTTGCTCATGTTACGCTTGGGCAAGAGAAACAATACAGCAACCAGTGATAATAATAAACACATACCTGTTAATTGGTGCAGTTGTGCCATCCACTCAAATGTACCCCATTTACCCGGTATGATTCCGGTACTGGTTAAAATAGTTAAAATTCCTAGTAGTACCTGTAAGAAAGTAAGGTATAGTGGAATCCTTTTGATGTTTTCAAAAAGTATAGAACCTTTCTGTTTTGTTAAGCGAATGGTCCATAATACAACCCACACCAGGATAATATATGCCAGTCCGCGATGTATAAAATGAATCAGAATTTTATTATCAATAAAGTTCAGGAGAAATGGTTTGTGTGAGAATAGAGATGCCGGCACCCAGTCTCCATTGATCTTTGGCCAACTTGAAGCTACATTGGCAGCTTTATGGCCTGCCATTAAGGCTCCATACAATAACTGCAGTATCAATACACCAATTAACCAAAGATTACTTTTTCGCAAAGAATGATTAATCACTTTTTGCCTGTCGCTTACCAACAATTTCATTGCAAACCAGAAAGTATAACAAAGCAACCCTAATGCAAAAATAAAATGCAATGCCAGCCGGGTAGGTTTAACATATACAGCATCTCCTGTAAGTCCACTCGCAACCATGATCCAGCCTACCGCTCCCTGTAATGCACCGAGTAAAAATAAAATCACAAGTGGACGAACCATTTCTTTTTTGAAATGCCTGCGAACAATAAACCAGATAAAACCGCCTGCAAATACAAGTCCGATTAATCTCGCCCACAAACGATGAAACCATTCCCAGAAAAAAATGAATTTAAAATCCGATAACCCAAACTCAAAATTGAGCAGTTGAAACTGGGGAGTAGCTTTGTACTTTTCAAATTCTGCCAACCATGCCTGTTCATTTAATGGTGGTAATGTTCCGGTAATTACATCCCATTCTGTGATAGATAAGCCACTACCGGTTAAACGGGTAATACCTCCCAGGGCAACCTGTATAATGGTCATCAATACACCTAATAATAACCATTGTGCCACTAACTTTGAGGACTTTTCGTTCACCTGTTCCATATATATTTTCTTGGTTGTGGCAAAGTTATCAGGTTATTAAAAGGATCAATGATTTTGTTTGACCAATTTTAATTATCCAGTAAAATGCTTTTGCACTCCGTTTTGTGGAAACGTAAAAAAATTAGCGATATATCATCAGGTTTCTGGAATTTTACAGTCATGCTCCTACCTTTTTACCAGGAAAAATTAATCGAAGCGGGTTGCGACGAAGCCGGACGTGGCTGTTATGCCGGGCCTGTTTTTGCAGCGGCTGTTATCCTGCCAAAAGATTTTCAGCATCCATTACTGAACGACAGTAAACAGGTTAATGCGATGCAAAGACAAATGCTCAGGGAGATTATAGAACAGGAGGCCCTTAGTTTTGCAGTTATAGCTGTTAGCTGTGAGGAAATTGACCGGATCAATATCCTGAAAGCGTCTTTTAAAGCCATGCACCAGGCCATTGATCAGCTAAAAAAATCACCGGAATTATTGCTGATCGATGGTAACAGATTTATTCCTTATAAAAAAACACCACATCACTGTATCGTGAAAGGCGATGGAAAATACAGTAGTATCGCTGCAGCCAGTATTCTTGCCAAAACTTACCGCGACGAATTTATGATGCAATTACATGAGCAGTATCCTCGTTATGGATGGAACAAGAATAAAGGATATGGAACCCTTGAACACCGCAATGCCATTGAAAAATATGGTCTTTGCGAACATCACAGAAAGAGTTTCAATATTCTGCCACGGCAGTTAAGCTTGTCCATTTGAAATTATTCTTTCCAAGCTCCTGCTCCTTCACGAATTACTTCATAACTTTCTTTGGTACAATCTACTACGGTAGAAGGTATCATACCACCATTACCGCCATCTATCACAATATCTACCAGCCTTTCAAATTTTTCATAAATAATAGCAGGGTCAGTATATTCTTCCACCATTTCTCCCGGAAGTGACGCTGATAATATCGGATGACGTAGTTCATGTACAATCTGGCGGGCAATATTATTATCGGGTACCCTTAAACCAATGGTACTTTTCTTACTCTGTAAAATTTTAGGCACTTCTTTACTCGCAGGTAAAATAAAAGTATAAGGGCCGGGTAAATAGCTTTTCAGTAAGCGGTATAAAGGAGTGGAAATACTTTTTGTGTACTGGCTTAAGTCACTCAGGTCGTAACAAACAAAACTCAATTGTGCTTTATTCGGATCAACCTGTTTAATTCTTGCAATACGCTCTACTGCCTTATGCTGAAAGATATCGCAACCCAGTCCATAGATGGTATCGGTTGGGTAAATAATGATTCCTCCTGAAAGCAAGCATTCTGCAATCAGGCGCAGGTGCCTTGGATTAGGGTTATCCGGGTGAACTTCGAGCAGCATGGATAAATATAAGCTAAAATGACAAAAAATAAAATTGGCGCCCCACTGAGCAATAATGCTGTATGTTTTAGCTACAGATTTGCAGATTAGTAAACTATAATCTGCGAATCTGCAGTTATTCTTTTTCAAACAACACATTATATACCTGATTGTAATTGTTTTGATTATGCTTTTATTAACAATGAGTTCCTCTTATTTTTGCAAAAAACTTCATACATGCGTTTACAGGCTGTTGATATCGTTAACAAAATCAGCCCTGCAGATTTTAAAAAGTATTATTACCTGCCAAAAAAACCGTTGGTAGTTCGGGATATGGTCAAAAACTGGCCCGCTTATGAGAAATGGAACTGGGATTATTTTAAAACACTGGTTGGCGACAAAAAAGTAGGGCTTTACAATAATATTAAAAGTGATGCCTACACTCCTATTAATACAGCCGATGATTACAAAACTTTTGGTGAATATATTGATATGATCAGAATGGGTCCGGCCGCCTGGCGGATTTTCCTGTTCAATATTTTTGAGCATGCACCACAACTCACCAAAGATTTTACATGGCCCGATGAATTCATGAGTGGCTTTGTAAAAAGATATCCCATGCTCTTTGTTGGCGGTGCCACCAGCATTACGCACATGCATTTCGATATCGACATGAGTCATATACTACATACACAGTTTGCTGGCAGGAAAAAAGTATTGTTATTTCCGTTTGAGGAGCAATACAAACTTTATCGCAAACCTTTTGAAGTATTGAGCCTCGCCGATTTTAGTAATTATCATCACCAGAATGGTTCACCTGACTATACACTGTTTCCCGCATTAAAGCTGGCCAATGGGTATGATATTACACTTGAACATGGCGACACACTTTATATGCCGGCAGGATACTGGCATCATATGGAATACTTAGACAGTGGTTTTGCCATGAGTTTAAGGGCCATGCAATCATCTGTCGGAGGTAAACTCAATGGTGTATGGAACCTGTTTGGCATGCGTAATATTGACACACTGATGAAGAAAACAATACCACATCCCTGGTATAACTGGAAGAAGAAAAAAATATTTGAATATGCTGATAAAGAGATTCGTAAAGAACCTTAATAACCCTGCAAAAAGAAATAGAAAAAGGCGGCCTTGTGCCGCCTTTTTCACTTGTAACCCCTAATGAAAACTGAATACGAGAAAAATTACAGGCATTTCTGCTGTTTTTTCTCTACCCGTGGTAAATGTAGTGTAGTACGTAAAAAAATCCAACGTTGAAAACACCCAAATTAATAGGGTGTTTTCACTGATTATAATTCGGTGAAAACATCAAAGATAAATTCCGGAAAAAACAGAGATTTGCAACATAAAAAAAATGTAATTTACCTTCCGAATTTGTATCCTCCCCATTAGATACAAGTTTTGTATTGTTGTTAATTGTTTTGATATGATTCAGATCGCCCTGGTTGATGACCATGTATTATTAAGAAACGGGCTTGCCTCACTGGTTAACTCTTTTAGTGGATATAAAGTGTTGTTTGAGGCCAACAGCGGCAAACACATGATTGAATTATTGGATTCCAATAATTTACCCGATGTAGTGTTGCTCGATATTACCATGCCCGACATGAATGGTTATGAAACTGCTTTATGGCTCACTACTCACTACCCACAGGTAAAAATACTGGCACTTACCATGCTCAATGATGAACGTTCCATCATCCGAATGTTTAAAAATGGAGCAAAAGGATATTTGCTGAAAGACAGCAAACCCCAGGAACTCAAAGCAGCATTAGATGGCATTGTTACAAAAGGCGTATACCTGAATAAGCTGATGTGCGATAATATCATGCACACCATGAAAACATCACCCGAAGAAGATGCCGATATTCAAAAATTCACTGAACTCACCGATCAGGAAAAAGAATTCCTGGGATGGGCCTGTACCGATAAATCTTATCGTGAAATTGCCGAACTCATGGGTACCAGTTTACGTAATGTAGATGAAACAAGAGATAACCTTTTTCAAAAGCTGCAAACCGCCACACGTGTCGGACTCGCACTCTTTGCAATTAAACATGATATCGCCAGGTTATAAAATAAATTGTCTCCCTTCGATCGATTTTGTTAAATAAAAAAGTCCCGGGCAGCAAACCGGGACTTTTGTTGAACAGAGGAACAGAGAAATACCCAACTTCGAAGTTGAAGATTTCTCTGTTCCCCTGTTTTTCTGTTTTACACGATTTCCCACACTTCCTTACCACGCAATAATTTATCAAGATCGCCTTTCCCTTTGGTGGCAATAATTTCTTCCAGTTGCATAGTCATTACATCTTCATAACAGGCCCTGTCTGTTTCATAAAATACACCGAATGGACGAGGAAAATGTCCGCCTTGCTGATTAGGATCATCAAACATTCGAATCAATGCCTGTGCCTTATAAAAATCTCTTTCATCATGTATCCAGAGATCATCGGAACTGGTTAAACCATCTGTTAAATCAACCACCACGGGTTTCATAGCATCCATTTTAATTCCTTTCTGCTGGCTGGCACCAAAAATCAGTGGCTTACCCTGTTCAAGGAACAATGCTTCATCGGGCTTAGATCCTTTTTCCGTAAATATTTCAAAAGCGCCATCATTAAAGATGTTACAATTCTGGTATATCTCCAGCATCGATGCCCCCTTATGCTGATGAGAGCGGGTTAGCATGGTTTGTAAATGCTTCGGATCGCGATCCATGCTCCTGGCAATAAAACTGGCATCGGCACCCATGGCCAGTGCCAGAGGATTAAAAGGATGATCAATACTTCCGTATGGCGTACTCTTGGTTACTTTATTTTCTTCTGATGTAGGTGAATATTGTCCTTTTGTTAACCCATAAATCTGGTTATTGAACAGGAGGATATTTACGTCAAAATTTCTTCTCAGTAAATGAATGGTATGATTACCACCGATACTCAAACTGTCGCCATCACCTGTAACGATCCACACACTCAGTTCAGGGCGGGTAGCTTTTAAACCACTCGCAATTGCCGTGGCACGGCCATGAATGGAATGCATTCCATAGGTATTCATATAGTAGGGAAAACGGCTACTACAACCGATTCCACTGATGATGACAATATTTTCTTTGGGTACACCTATTCCCGGCATAATCTTCTGTACCTGTGCCAATATAGAATAGTCTCCACAGCCCGGACACCAACGCACTTCCTGGTCGGTGGCAAAATCTTTGGCTGTTAATACCGATGCTGTTGTAGTTGTTGCTGACATGCTTATCAATAATTAATATGAACGGACACTGTGTTCCTGTAAAGTTCCGAAAAAAGATTTATGAAGCACTGGCTCCTGTTAATTCTTCCCAATATTCAGCAGCCCTGCGTGTATGTGGTATAACAATCGTTCCACCTACAATATTGGCCACTGCAAATATCTCATACATTTCATCCGTATTAACGCACAGCTCATGGCATTTCCCCAAATGGTATTTAATGCAATCATCGCAACGCAATACCATACTGGCCACCAGTCCAAGCATCTCCTTGGTTTTCTTATCAAGTGCCCCTTCGTCATATGTATTGGTATCGAGGTTCCATAAGCGTTTCATAACAAGGTTATTCTTGCTCAGGATCACCTCATTCATTTTCTCACGATAGGAATTAAATTCTTCCACCAGTTTACCCATATTTCGGTTTTTAGCCCGTAAAAGTACAAAAGCCTGCGGCTGTGCTTGTCATTTATTTGTACTTTAAACCTCTAAACCAACTCCATGAAGCAGTTATTCTTATGGATCAGCCTTTGTCTGACCCAGTTTTTAGTGGCGCAGAACGGTAATGAGACCATCAAAGTAACCGATATGCTGAAACTAAGCCAGGTGGGTAATGTAAGTATCAGCCCCGATGGCGATAAAACATTGTTTTCTGTTACCAGTATAGAACCTGATGGCGATACCAAATGGGAATACCGTTATGTAAACAGGTTGTACCTGCTTAATAATGACGGTTCTGGTACGGCCAAAGCCATTACCGGCGGGAAAGAATCAGCCGGTCAGCCGGTATGGAGCCCCGATAGTAAACAACTGCTATTTGTTCGTCCGGCTGAAGGCAGGCCTCAACTATTTCTGCTATCGCTGGAAGGTGGCGAACCTATACAATTAACCCGTTTTAAATATGGAGCCGCCAGTCCACGCTGGAGCCCTGATGGAAAAAAAATTATTTTCTCTGTTAATCTTCGTCCTGAGCAATTACTGAATGATGAAGAACTAAATCCAGGTAAAAAACCTCCTTCCTGGTCATTGGAAAAGCCCGGCTTTCCTGTCAATGAATTTTTATTGAACAATGCCAAACCCGATCCCGACGGCAATACAGAAGAAATAAGGGCTTACCTGAATCTGAATGTTGTAGCACAGAAAGCAAAAGTCATTAACAAGCTAAATTTTCAACAGGAAGCCACTACTTCAGGAGAATTGAGCTTTACCCATTTTTTTATCATGGATGCAAATGGCAGCACCACACCTAAAGCCATTACACATGGATTTAATCGTTTCTCTGGTGTTGATTTTACACCTGACGGCCAACAACTGATTATAACAGGAAATACCGGTCTTACTGAACATCCTGATCGTGTATTGGAAAATGAAATCTATCTCTCTAATACCGATGGAAGTAATATGAGAAAGCTATTGGGAGAAAAAGGAAAGAGTTATAACAACCCTGTTGTATCGCCCAGTGGTAAATGGATGGCTTTTCAGTTTGGAGGAACTTCTTTCGTAAGCATTCCATCACTTGCTATTATGCCTTTGAATGGCAAAACTGCAGACATGGTTTTGATTCCATTCGACAGAAATAAAGGTAGACTTACATGGAGTAAAGATGAACAGTTTATTTATTTCACGGCGCAAAGCAATGGTGGTGCACCTTTATACAGGGCCAATGTAAAAACAAAACTGGTAAAACAATTATCAGATTATGATGGCGGCATTAACAGTTTTGATATTTATAACGATATGGTCGTGTATAGCAAAACACAGGTAAGCAACCCATCTGAATTGTACAGCAACAATACGGCCATGCAAAATGAAAAAAGAGTTACTGCTTTTAATCATAACTGGTTACAACAAAAGAAACTGAGTTTTCCGGAGAAAGCATCTTTTGTAAATGAAAAAGGGTTAACCGTTGAATACTGGGTAATGAAACCAGCCAATTATGAAGCAGGAAAAAAATATCCGACCATCCTTAATATTCATGGTGGACCTTCTGCCATGTGGGGACCGGGTGAAAACTCTATGTGGCATGAGTTTCAGTATTATACCGCCAAAGGTTATGTAGTAGTGTATGGCAATCCGAGAGGTTCAGGCGGATATGGAATAAATTTTTTAAGAGGTAATGTAAACGACTGGGGAGCGGGGCCAACATCGGATGTACTGACTTACCTTACCAAAGCTGCGGGTGCAGGTTTTATAGATACATCGAGACTGGCTGTTACCGGCGGGTCCTATGCCGGTTATCTTGTTGCATGGATCATTGCTCATGACCAGCGTTTTAAAGCCGCGTGTGCACAGAGGGGTGTATATGAGCTGGGAACTTTCTTTGGAGAAGGAAATGCATGGCGCCTGGTGCCTAACTATTTCGGTGGCTATCCATGGGAAGAAAAAGCAAAACCAATTTTAGCAAGAGAGTCGCCGATTAATTATGTAGATAAGATCAAAACACCGTTTATTATTTTCCATGGAGAAAATGATCTGCGTACAGGTGTTATACAGAGTGAAATGTTATTCAAAAGCCTGAAAGTATTGGGAAGAACAGTTGAATATGTACGTCATCCCGGTGGTACACATGAGCTTACCAGGAGCGGTAATAACAGGCAAAGAATTGATCAGATGTTAAGAACCATCGAATTCTTCGATCGATTTATCAAACATTAAATGCCCTGCGGAACCTCTGTGCTCTCCATTCTCTGCGGTGAATTTACGATTACTATTCACAGCAGAGAATGGAGAGCACAGGTCATACGCAGAGAGAGAGAGAGAGAGTTACTTTAGTGTTTTTAGCCAATCTAATAATCCGAGGTGAATTTTCGTAGCAACATCAGCATGAAATTTTGTACTGATGATTTTTTTCTCGTCGTCTTCATTACTCAGGAATGCAATTTCCACTAATACATTCGGAAAATCGGTTGGTGAGTTGAGTGCAAAATTAAAGCTGCCTATATTGCCAAATTCATTCAGTTTTAATTCAAGCATACGTTTCAACACAGCAGTAGTAAGTGGTCTGAAACCAATATGTTTATAATAAGTGCTGGTACCGCTTACATTGGTATTGGCACTTGAATTTAAATGCAGGCTGATTAACAAATCGGGTTTCTGTTCCTGCAACCATAGTATCCGGTCCTTGTTATCAAAAGTGGTATCATCGGTGCGGGTCATGATGATATTTTTTACCCCTTTTAGTTTCAGTTGTTTTTGAAGTGCTTTGGCAAAACGAAGTGTATATATTTTTTCCGATGCTTTTGCTTTAATACCGGAAGCACCAGTATTGGTTCCGCCATGACCCGCGTCAATAGCAATACGAAGGTTACGCAAGTCTGTTTTCAATGGTTGTCTGCGCACTTTTACCAGCAATGAACTGCCAATATAACCAATGCTGTAACCCCAATGTTGCTGGTGCCTGAGTTCAATGGTCAACCGGAATACATCATCTTCTACTTGCTGGTAATACACATTCTTTACCTCCTTCAATGTTTGTAATTGTGTGATCCAGTTGGTATTACTCTGTACACCATATATGTCAATGATGATTTTTGAGGGGTTTATTTCCATCCAGCTTTTATACGGCAATTTCTCTTCCATCATTACCCCGATATTGTCAGTGGCAGAATCGCCTTTGGCACTGATTGATCCGGTTACATACCAGGGCCTCAGCCGGTTAATACTATCGGCACGCACATATTGCTGTTCTATAAATGCCTGGTGAAATTTAGATAACTGAACCAGGTACATTCCTTTAACCGTGTCCATCACACGAAAAGCGATATTAGAATCTATATAACCCATTTTGGCACCGCCTAACCTGTCTTCACCCAAACCATATGCTATTGCCGGCAGTTTACCGGTTGACCTGCCGATCCAGGGTGAGTAAAAATTCGACTGGGCATTTGCTGCAATAACAAAAGCAAAAGAAATAAAAATGAATACAGGTTTCATGCTTTTAAATTACTGTAAATACAAACAAAAAGGCCTCACTGTTTTGAACAATGAGACCTTTGTTTGAGCAAGCAACCGTAAAACAAAGACCAAATATGTGAAATCTTTGTGAAACCCGGTAATTTTTTACCTCTTTTTTTCTTATAAATGATACCCGTTATCCGATACCAGTTTTTCACTGATACGGCGACGGGCATCTTTGGTATTAAAGGGTTCTACCCTGGTAAAGCGTTTAAGACCAATATGCATCATTCTCAGTTCATCTCCGTCTGCAAAGCTGTTTAGTGCATCTTTACCCGATTTATTGATGCGGTCTGCAGCATCATATAGATAAGTACGCATGATATCGCTCTGTAACTGGGTAGCCGCTGCACCCTTCTGTTCCGTGAGTTTCATCACACGAAGCAGGGCGCTTTCAGCATTATAGGTTTCAATGGCCATATCGGCAATATTCATCAGTACTTCCTGTTCTTTCTCCAGCTGCATCATCAGTTTCTGAACAGCGGCCCCTGCTACCATAAGAATGGCTTTTTTGAAATTGGCAATATATTTCAGTTCCTTACTGAATACGCCCTCTTCTTCTGAACCAAAATCAGGAATACTCATCAGCTCTTTCTGCACGGCCATTGCAGGCCCCATTAAGTCGAGTTTGCCTTTCATGGCACGCTTTAATACCATATCAACGGTGAGCAGCCTGTTAATCTCATTGGTACCTTCATAAATACGATTGATCCGGCTGTCGCGATAGGCTTTTGATATCATGTATTCATCACTAAATCCATTGCCTCCATGTATCTGAACGCCTTCATCTACTACATAATCCAATACTTCACTGCCATAAACTTTCAGCATGGCGCATTCAATGGCATATTCTTCTGCGGCACCAAGCAGGGCCTCTGCAAAAGTTTTACCGCTGGCCATCAATTCATGTTCTTTATCATCAATCCATTTCGATGCACGATATAAGGCGCTCTCACAAACCCACATACGAATGGCCATTTCAGCCATCTTATGTTTGATGGCACCAAACTTGGAGATAGATATCTTAAACTGTTCACGTGTTATGGCATATTGAATAGATGTGGTAGCCGCACGTTTAGAACCACCCAATGCCGCTGCACATAATTTCAAACGACCAATGTTCAGGATATTGAACGCAATAACATGTCCGCGGCCAATTTCACCCAACACGTTCTCTACCGGCACTTTACAATCCTGGAAATACAACTGAACCGTTGAAGACCCTTTGATGCCCATTTTATGCTCTTCCGGACCTTGTGTAAAACCTTCAAACCCACGCTCCACAATAAAGCCGGTAAACTTGTCGCCATCAATCTTTGCAAATACTGTATATACATCTGCAAAACCGCCATTGGTGATCCAGCATTTTTGTCCGTTCAGGATATAGTATTTTCCATCGTCACTTAGTTTGGCCGTGGTTTTTGCACCTAATGCATCGCTGCCACTGTTGGGTTCTGTTAAACCATAAGCGCCTTTCCATTCACCGCTGGCCAGTTTGGGAATATATTTCTGCTTCTGTTCCTCTGTACCAAAATACAAAATGGGTAATGAACCAATACCTGTATGTGCCGCTACTGCAACCGAAAAAGAATGACCACCACCCAGTCCCTCATTTACAATGGTAGAAGTAATAAAATCTTTTCCCAATCCGCCATACTGCTCAGGGAAAGAAGTTGACAATAAACCCTGTTCACCGGCTTTCTCCAACAGAGAAGGCATGAGACCGGTCTCCAGTTTATCGATACGCTCAATGATGGGTAACACTTCTGCATCCAGGAACTGGGTACACATGTCCATCACCATACGCTGCTCTTCGTTGAAATCTTCCGGTATAAGAGTTTCATACGGATTGCTCTCTTTAATGAGCCACTCACCACCCTGAAGGGCTTTCGCCTGTTTAGTTGTTTCCATGGAAGTTTGTATTTGTTAGTTAATTTATGAGTATGTCCATAGTCTATGGACTTTTCTGTTACGTCAAATTATCATATACTCTTTGAAACACCGATTTCACCGTTTCAATCTCGTCTTTATTTACCCCCACCAGCGCTTCGCTCATGGTTTGATTGGCCAGGTCGATGGTAAGATCCTGTAACCCTTTTGCTGTTTCAGTTAAACAAACCAGGTTAATCCTTCTGTCTTCTTTTGATGCCGTACGTTTTACCAGTTTCTGTTTTTCGAGGTTATCAATTAAACGGGTAATACTGGGTTTATCGCGAAAAGTGCGGTTACATAATTCCTGCTGACTCAAACAATCTTCTTTCCATAAATGATATAACACGCTCCATTGTTCAATAGTAATCTCAAGACCTGCCTGTCTGAAATTTTTCTGCAACCTCCTGGCAACTGCTGTAGAAGCCATACCATTGATGACGCTGTATAGTTCTCCTCTTTTGAATTGGTTGTTTGGCATATAGTTAGCTATGCAACTAATATCAAAGTAAATTCGTTTCTTTGATATTGCCAAGAATAAAACCTTAAAATTCCTTTGCTTACATCGCATTTTATAGATTATAAAGGCTCACGGTTCCATTACCATCGGTTTGGACATGGAAATCAATGGTTAGTCTGTTTTCATGGTTATGGAGAAGCGGGTGAAAAATTTCTTTTCCTGGAAGAAATATTGTCGCAAACACATACCGTAATAGCCCTTGACATGCCTTTTCATGGCAATACCAGCTGGACAGGCGCTCTTTTACTGGAACCGGCTGTTGTAATGGGTATCATAAACCGGATTGCTCCCCCGGAAACAAAGATTCAGCTAATGGGTTATAGTATGGGTGGAAGAATTTGTTTACAGTTACTGGAAATGTATCCCCAAAAAATCAGCAGCGTAGTGTTGTTGGCACCAGACGGTTTACACAAAAATCCCTGGCAGAAACTTGCCACACAAACATGGATGGGGAACAAACTCTTCCGCTTTACAATGCAATATCCGGGATGGATGTTTTTACTGATGAAGCTGAGTACAAAACTTGGTTTGTTCAATAAAAGTATCAGCAGGTTTGCACATCATTATCTTGATGATGCCGGTGAAAGACAAAAATTGTATCAAAGATGGACCTGCATGCGAAAATTCCGCCCTGTCATTTATCGGTTGAAACAAACCATTGCAACTCATCATATACCGGTACACTTGCTGTTTGGAAAATATGACCGTGTAATTGTGTCAAAACATGGATTCCGTTTACAGGAAGGACTGGAACAACTTATAAGCGTAGAAGAACTCGAAACAGGACATCACCTGCTACAGGAAAAATACAAAACTACCCTGCTTAAGATGATGAATCCCTGACCTGATTCAGCTTTTCTGACTTTCGGCCTGTCACCCAGAAGGAAGGGCGGACTTCTCAACCTGCTACTATATAAACATAAATAAGTTTCTTTGCGCATGTACGCGCCTGCACTCATTATTGCAACATTGCTGGTATTGGCCTATTGCTGGCTGATTTTGCAGTATAGGAAATGGTTCCGGCGGTTACAAATTTTTAAACCTGCTACAGGTGTTTCCCCCGTTACTTCTTTTTCTGTTATTATTCCGGCACGTAATGAAGCAAATGGAATAGAACATTGTATCAGAACCATCCTCAACAGCAGTTACCCTGTTTCGCTTGTTGAATTAATTGTAGTGGATGATCATTCTGCCGATAACACGGTCGAAATTGTATTGCAGCTTCAGCATGAATATTCGAACTTACAACTCATTCGTCTCGAAGAACATCTTGATGGTAACCCCATAAATGCTTATAAAAAGAAAGCGATTGAAGTGGCCATCAGTAAAAGTAAAAATGACTGGATCATTACAACCGACGCTGATTGTAATGCCCCTGCCCAATGGTTACACTTATACGATGCATATATACAACAGAACAAACCGGTGTTCGTGGCTGCTCCTGTTATGTTTACGCATTCGAAAGGTATGCTGTCTTTGTTCCAGTTACTTGATTTTATGAGTTTGCAGGGTATTACTGCAGCAGCTGTATCGGCAGGTTATCATACCATGTGTAATGGCGCTAACCTGGCATATAGAAAAGATGTTTTTTATGAAGTGGGCCAATTTAAAGGCATTGATGAACTGGCCAGTGGTGATGATATGTTGTTGATGTACAAAATAAAACAGCAATACCCCGGCAGACTTGGATACCTGTTTCATCAGGGAGCCATTGTTACCACAGAACCAATGTATAACTGGTCATCATTTATCAATCAGCGTATCCGCTGGGCAAGTAAAGCCGATCGTTATGATGACAAAAGTGTTTTTCGCATCCTGGCACTTGTTTATGCGGTAAACCTTTCATTATTGATTTTATTACCGGTGAATCTTTTTGTAGCAGGAGAAATAGCCCACTGGCTAACATTAATGCTGATAAAAACCATTGTTGAGCTTTCTTTCATGCAACCAGTGGCTCGTTTTTACCAGCGTGAAGATGTGCTTTTATATTTTCCTTTGATGCAACCTCTGCACCTGTTATACACGGTAATTGCAGGATGGCTGGGTAAGTTTGGCGCTTATAAATGGAAAGACAGAAAAGTGAGGTAGAATAAATTCTTATACTAAGCTTTCGATTCTCTCCATTCAGGCCATCATGAATAAAGTATCATAACCGCCAAACCAACCAGAAGAAAACAATATTTAAAGAAGTTCCACATAAATAATACCAATACTGTCAAAACATTTATACCATATGATCAGTTTCCGGTAAATATTCATTTCCAATTGGCGATTCATTTAAATCAGTAATTTCCCACAGTGACTACCATCTCTAATACGTCATCTATCTTCAAAAAGTTGCTCCGTAATAAAGGGGCCGCTTTTGGATTGATCCTGATTATATGCAGTTTGCTGCTTGCACTATTTGGTTATTTTCTGGCGCCCGATTCTTCGCCCAATGCCAACCGTATGATTCCTGAAATTGGAAGCAAAAAACCAGGGTATAAAGTGCAATTGCTTCGTATTCAGCGTGAAAAAACAGGCAAACAAACTTCTTTTTTATCCAGGTTATTGAATGGTACAGCAGACCAGTGGCAATACATACCTGTTACATCTTATACCGTGAAGAATGACAGCTTAATTTACCAACGCATTGTAGATGAACAGATTACTGAAAAAGCAGCGATACCTGTCAACAAAACAGCTAAGAAACCCATTGTTCACAAAAAGTTTTACCTCGGTACAGATAAATTCGGAAGAGATATTTTAAGCCGCCTTATGATAGGTGTAAGGGTAAGTCTTGCCGTAGGTATTATTGCCGTACTCATTTCTCTCAGTATTGGTATTACTCTTGGTGCGCTGGCCGGGTATTTCAGGGGAAGAACTGATAATATTATCATGTGGTTCCTGAATGTTATCTGGAGCATACCTACCCTTTTATTGGTTTTTGCCATTACATTGGTACTTGGCAAAGGATTCTGGCAGGTTTTTATTGCCGTAGGACTCACCATGTGGGTGAATGTGGCCCGACTGGTTCGCGGGCAGGTGATGGCCATTCGCGAACTGGAATATGTTGAAGCAACAAGGGTTCTCGGCTATTCGCATATGCGTACCATTATTAAACATATTCTTCCCAATATTCTCGGACCGGTTATGGTAATTGCCGCTAGTAATTTTGCTTCAGCCATTGTTATTGAAGCAGGTCTTAGTTTTTTAGGTGTGGGGGTACAACCTCCGCAACCCAGTTGGGGACTGATGATTAAAGAAAACTATAATTTCATTATCGCCAATAATCCTATGCTGGCACTTGCACCCGGTATTGCCATTATGTTACTGGTACTTGCTTTTAACCTGTTGGGAAACGGGTTGAGAGATGCTTTGAATGTGAGAGAGGAGAGAGCGTGAATGGTAAATGAGAAAAGAGTTATTCAGTACTATGTATGTAGCTCAGTTCCCGACCTTTATTCCAGCATCTGCCCATTCACCATTCACGCTTTCATGCCGCAAGACTTTCTCTTTCCTCGCGTAACCTGCTCTCTAATACCATTACCATTCCCATACAAAGCCAGAAGAGACTTCCTATTTTATCGGTTTCAATCAAATCGCTGATGAAATTGATAGTACCTATCATCACTAGTATTACAGCTACCGTCATTGTTACTGCGCGGTAAAAATAACTATGAAGCCGGTGATAGATTTTTTGCAGACGCATTAACATAAAAAAATAAAGGCCACAAAAAATTATAAGCCCAATAACCCCCTGTTCCAGAGCAGTAAGCAGAAAATAATTGTGAACTGTGGAATGCTCCGGGTTATTACTTACCCATGTTTCAAAACGTTGTACTGTATACGGACGATAATGAAGATAAAATGATGCGGGTCCGAACCCGGTAAGTGGTTTATCGGCCAGCATCCTGGCACCTGCCACCCATCGGTAAAAACGCTCTGCATTGGAAACATCTTTTAATTCAACTGTTGCTGATAAGTGTTGAGAGAAATCAGTATGAAAAATGGTTTTATCATGATCAGGTGCAAAACGGAAATAACGTTTATCGGTTACCAGCCAAATAGTAGAAACCAGTACTGCAGTAATTGCCAATACAATTAAAGTTGCCATTTGCCTTTTTCTGATTACAAAAACCGAAGCAATACCCGTTATAAGCGCAAGCCATGCACCCCGTGAATAGGTGAGTACTAAAGCAGCAAGACCAATGAAAAGGGCAATCAATAACCATTTTCGCTGCACGGTCTGTTTGGGTGTTAGCTGATATGCACAAAATAAAACAGCAAGCAGGCAAACCAGCATAGATGCATAATTTACATGGTTACGAAAGAATGGAAAAAGATGACGATTGATGCTTTCAAAACTAAATTCGTCTGTACCGTGCCTGATCAAGGTAATGAGTATCACAAACCCCATGGGCCATAATAAACAGGCTGCCATTTTTTGTACCTGTGAAATATTATTGAGTAATACAGCTGGCAGAATAACAAAAGGAACTACATACCAGATTTTAGCCAGCAGGAATTTCAGCGCAGGTATCGGTTCAACAGCATAAATGGTGGTTATACTAATCCAGGATAAATGAATAACCAATAAAAAAAATAAAGAGTGCCGCCACACCAATGTTGGAAATTGTTGAGGTTTGTGCCACCAGTACAGCAGCGCCAGTCCCGTAAGCATCATCATAAGTATTTCATCCGGGAAGTCGAGCCCAAGCTGTGGGGTAATATTCAGCTCTGTTGATAATGGCAGCATGCATAAGAGTAACCAGAATAATTTTTCGGCATGCTGTGTAACTGTTTGATAAATGGCAGGAGTAATTACCCATGCAAAAGGAATAAGCATCCATTGCCATTGCTGATTTACTATAGCTGTAACCGAAAAGCATAAAAACAGTAATAAAGCAATTATCTCCTTCGGTTTGTATGCGGCAATCAGAAAACGCATTATGAATACTGTTTGCGGTTTCTCAACAAAAAAAGCAATAAAGAAAAAATAAATCCGGCTATGGCTGCAGCTATAATAATTACCGGTTTATCGGGGCGTTCAGCTTCTACAGCAGGCGCAGCAGATTCTAATACATATAATGAAGCTGGCACCGTTTCGCCCATCAGTTTAAAGACCGCCGCGGTTTTTCTATATTGTGTTAATTGTTCCAGTAAAGTTTCCATATGTTTTTGAACCAATATTCCTTGACCGGAAGATGTGCGTGAAATGCTATCAGTTAGTTGCCTGAATTCCTGTTCGGCCCCGATGATCGATTGATTTAGTTTATCCTGCATCAACTGATAATTTGACAACCATATTACTTCGAGTCGCTTTTTAGTAATATCAACCAATGTATTTACGATTGAAGCAGACAGTTTTCTGTCTTTGCTCCAACAGGTAATTTTTAATTGTCCCTCTTCTGTTCTTTCAAAAGAAATATCTTCTTTCAGTTTCAATACTGCTTTCCGTCTGAGCGTTGGTAATGATTCGTTACCGGGTTGATAATAATTAATCAGTTTATACTCATCTACCAATTGTTTATAAGAAGTATCGAGGTTGGCAACACCCATCATACGATCCAGGTCATCGCCAGATCCGAAATAAGAATACAGTTCCTGGATTTGATCATTGAACAGCCGCGATTTATCTGTCAGTTCCGGGTTGGCGGGTATTAATTTTGCAGTAGAGCGATACTGCCGGGGCATCAAAAAAACAGTAATGGTTGCTACCAGGGTCGACAGTATTGTAAACAAAAGAATTTTTTTCCAGTTGTTCTGTATTACACCCATTGTGTCAGCCATGTTGAATGATGAGTTATTCATGCCTTATGAAAGTACAATTAAATGATTGATCTTTTAGCTGTTTTCAGAGAGTACCACCACATTTCTGTCGAGACTTTCTTCAAGTGAAATAAAGGTTTCCGTTCTTTCAATCCCTTTTATTTTCTGAAGTTCATCGTGCAGTACATAGCGCAGTTCCTGGATATCCTTGCAGACTATTTCGGCAAACATGCTGTAATTGCCGGTGGTATAATTGAGTCTTACAATCTGTGGTATTTTTTTGAGTTCTTTGGCTACGGTATCGTATAGTGAGCTTTTTTCAAGGTAAACACCAATAAAAGCGATGACATCATAACCAAGGGCTTTGAGATCAACAGATAGTTTTTTACCTTTCACTACATTTAGTTCTTCCAGTTTTTTGATCCTCACATGGATGGTACCTCCTGAAACAAAGAGTTTCTTGCCCAGGTCGGCATAAGATATCTCCGCGTTTTCCATCATCTCCTGGATGATCTGGTAATCCAGTTTGTCAAGATTTAATTTGGCAGACATTTTTACTACTATTTTTTGATGAAATTTAATTAATAAACAATATTATTGAATAATATTTATATTTTCAAAATAATTATTGAAATATTTGTAACAAATAAGGCTTTTATCTTAATATTGTGTTATCAAATAAAGAAATAGTTCTTATATACTGTGGGGTGATGAAATTTTTGGCAGACATGCCCTCTTGTCTCGGGGGTGAGGATAACAGGATAAACGTAGTGTAGAGCCGTCCCTACGGCAACGTTGGGACGACCAGGGTCGACCACTGAACTTTGCGCTATAGCTAACTGCCTCGTGGAGGTTCGATCCCTCCCCCTACAGCACATCAAAAAAGCCACTCTTATTTGGGTGGCTTTTTTATTGACCATGGCTCATCATAATTTCTTCTGCATTTTCATTTTGCCCGCTAACTCCCGCAATCGCAATCAAACTAATAAAAGATGAAGTATAAAACAGATACTGATAAGGCACATCAATAAAAGTATATACAACTACAATCGAAAGTTTTAATGCAGCCAATGCAATATTATTGTAACGGTTCATATGCCTATTCTTATACTTAATGACAAGCATAAACAAGAGTGGCGCAAGAAAAGAAAGAACCCGCTGTTAACTTTTCAACCCCGGATTTGGCATAAATGATCATCCAGTATAGGAACCATAAGCCGATAACCATTTCCCAAAACGGTGCCTCCTTCGTCAGCTTCTTAACATTATTCTCGTCTTTGAATAACTCTGTCCAGTATTTATGTTTCTGTTCCTCAGTTAATCCATGTTCGTAAAACACCAGCCCAATGTTGTGCACTTTTACTTGCATTAACTTTTGGAAAGTCCAAAGGACTCCATGAGAGTTCCGAAACTCCGAAGGAGTCCTTTGGACTTTCCAAAAGTTGCACAGAGGCAATCCAATTATTACTTAGCACACTCGCGTACAACTAAC
>JBMOKQ010000100.1:0-1507 GCA_049324295.1 Bacteroidota bacterium | reverse complement strand
TTCATGATTGTCCTAAGCTGTTCTCTCTCAATGGAAGTCAGCGTAACGTTATAATGTACCATCTTAATAGATTTGATGGCAAAATTATACTATTTAACAGACATTATCAAATTGACATGACACTAGTTGTCTTTTTGAAAGTCCAACCACACTATTGTTCACTTTATTGTCTAAAGTCTTTGCAGTAGTACTTTTTGTGATTACTTGAATTGAATTATTATAAACCACAGTATTGCCAAGAAGAATCTCTTCTAATGCAAGTTTTAAATCCGATGATTTTATCCCCTTAGTTAAAAAACCACTTGCCCCAGCTTGTAGTGTTTCATTTATTAAATGATCATGTTTAAATAAGCTAAGAATAACAATTTTAGTGGCAGGATATTTTTGACTAACCATTTTGATTACTTCTTTCCCATCTAGTACTGGCATTTGATAGTCTGTGATAAGTAAATCTAAGGGGGTACTTAACCCATCAAGTTTTTTAAAAAAGTCCATTCCATTGTCTTCATCCAGAACAACAGAATATCTTCCAATAGTATTTATAAACATTTTCAATGATGATCTAAATAATTCATGATCATCGATTAACCCAATAGTAATCATACAAAGCATTTAGAGTTAAATGCTAAGGGAAATACGGGGGGATATTTGCTATAGCAGTGGTCTACTTAATTAGGGGATACTCAAAAATAGGTATTAAAAAAGGCTTAAAATTGCTTTTTTCAGATATTTTTTTGGGGGTTTTTCCTCATAGATAACATTGGGTGAGAAATAACTTTTGGAAAGTTCCGAAACTTTCCAAAAGTTTTGCATAGGGTCAGTCATGCCATTTGTATTTGCGGTCAATGGGTTTGGAATGGTAGTTTAGGAAAGCTTTTTTATTTCCAAATATTGCTAAAACATAATCCCTTTCAAGTTTAGTAGGTTTATCAGAACACAAAGACTGATAAGACGAAAATTTCCACCCTCTGATATCTTTTACAAATCTATGGTGAACTGGATTAGCGTGTATATAATGTGTAACAGTGCAGAATGCGAGATCATCTTCAATATCATTCGTTTTAAAGTTAGGCATGAATAAACTGCCTCTTCGTTGGTAGATTCTGTTATAAGATTGCGTGTAACTGCTAAAAAGATTGGAGAGAGATTTACTGATTTTATTATACATGTATTGAATCTGATCTTGTTCACTCAATTTCTTACAACTGTTTGATTTTGATAAAAGTTCATAGAGTTGTTTCTCTTCTTTTACACTGATTAATAAATGAAAATGATTAGGCATGAGGCAATAGGCATAGATGTTCATGTAAGGGCTAAGGTATTTTCCTGTTTTTTCAAGAAAGAAATAATAGTTCTTGTCTTCCCGAAATAAATCTTCATTTCCGTTAGCGTGGTTATAGAGATGGTAAAAATGGCCGGGATGTAACATAAGAGAATTGTTTCATTGGTTTGTTGAGATTAGGTAGAGGGGAATGTTGCTAAATTGATGAATACTTCTCCGATGAAC
>JBMOKQ010000099.1:0-28130 GCA_049324295.1 Bacteroidota bacterium | reverse complement strand
ATTATGTGAAGTACCAGGAGGGAGAGGATCGCAAAGAGGATGGGACACAAGATCTTTTGTTTTAGTATACCCCCGTAGGGGGTTGTATTCATATTAATACCCCCACCTTTGGTGGGGGTTATTTACTACTTTACATTTTATTGCCTACAATATTTAGTCGATTTGTTCCTTGTCTTTTTGTCGGCTGTTTCTTCCTACGGCATAATGTGGCTTCAGTTCTTTATAAATTTGGTTAAACTGTTCACTTCCAGATAGTGCCGCATTTTTAGAATTATGAAAGTAGGCACGGGTTTGTTTCAATATTTCATTGCCCAACAACAATTTTGCATCTTCCATTTTGGTTCTTATCTCGTCCAATTCACTAATGAGTTCATTATATTGTTTGTATAACTGCACATAATTGTTACAGGTATTTACATCAACATAAGAAGGAACAGTGGCCGGGTTCTTTCGCATGTACAGAACAGCTTTCTCTACAAATTCTTTTTTTTTATCATTCAACTTGAACATGCTTCTACGTTCTGTTGGCTTCAGCTTGATGTTTTGTGGCAGCATGTTCCGCAGGGCAGCTATATGCTGTCTGAACGACATTAGTTCCGATCCTACAAAGCTTCTGAAAGAGGCCATAACAGGTTATTTACTACTATAACGCTATTATGAAATAGAAAATTGCTTATTCAAAAATAATTTACCCGGCTTTTCTGTTAATCAGCCAGGCCCCGCCGATTAACATCACCACGCCTAGTAATTTTTGCCAGTTGATGGCACTCTGGCGAAAGCCAAATAACCCGAAATGATCAAAAACAAGGGCGAATAAAAGTTGTCCGGCTATAACCAGTGCAAATACATTGGCCGAGCCAATCTGTTGCACAGAATAAATAATTACAGTTACAAAGAAGGCACCCAGCAGACCGCCGGAAAATTTATACCATTCTATCTGTTGTAATTGCTGCATATTGGGTATTGGCTGGCGGGTTAAACCAATAACAAGAGCCAATGCAATAGTTCCTACCAGGAAAGAAATGAATGCTGCTACCCATTGGTTATTCACTGCTACTTTCAACTGGCTGTTTACGCCCGCTTGCGTAGTGATGGTTAAACCTGCCATTAAGGGCAGTATATAAACAAGGTATTTCATGTATAATCTGTTATCAGGATGATTTGCGGTTTGATCGTGGCGTACCATATCTTCTGTTTCCGCCAGGTCGGCGGTTTTGCAAGCCGGAGCGTGGAGGTCTGGGGGAGTAAGCAGGAGTAGAACCAAATTCTTCAGGAACATTCCCTTTGGGAACAGGTTCACCCAGCAGCGATTCTATGGATGCCATTTTGTTCTGTTCCTTTTCACCTACCAACGTAAATGCTGTTCCGGTGCTGGCTGCCCGTGCAGTTCTGCCAATACGGTGTACATAGTCTTCACCATCATTGGGTACATCATAGTTTATCACAAGGTCTATGTCTTCAATATCAATACCCCTGCTCAGTATATCAGTTGCCACTAAAATATTCAGCTTACGGTTCCTGAAATCCTGGAGTACCTGCTCTCTTTTTTGCTGGTCAAGATCGGAATGAATTTCTTCTGCCGATAGTTTTGCTCTTTTCAGTTCGGCCGTCAGTTGTTTTACATTCTGTTTTTTAGAACAGAACACAATTACATTCTGGTATTTCTTACTGCTCAGCATATCTTTTATAATCGGTACTTTCTGTGCCTCATATACAATGAATGCTTTTTGTACAATTTTTTCCGGTGGTTTTGAAATAGCGATGTTAATTTCAACCGGTTCGTGCAGAATTTTTCTTGCCAGCTCCCTCATTTTCTGTGGCATGGTGGCTGAAAAAAGCAGGTTTTGTCTTTCTTTAGGAAGAAAAGAAATGATACGCATGATATCATCATTAAAGCCCATGTCGAGCATACGATCTGCTTCATCGAGTACCAGGTATTTCAAACCTTTCAGTTTTACATAGCCCATATTCAGGTGGGCTATCATTCTGCCGGGAGTACAAACCACAATATCTACACCGGTTGTTAATGCTTTTTTTTCGTTATTGAAGGAATTACCATCGCCACCGCCATACACGGCGATAGAACTTACGTCAGTAAAATAGGAAAGGCCCTCGAGGCCCTCTGCAATTTGTATGGCCAGCTCTCGTGTAGGAACAATGATCATGGCATTGATATCATTGGCCGCATGTGGTACCGTTAACAGTCGATGAATAAGTGGTAGCAGGAAGGCAGCGGTTTTGCCGGTGCCCGTTTGGGCAGATGCGATAATGTCTTTTCCTTCAAGAATGGGAATCATTACCTGTTGTTGCACGGGTGTGGCTGTTTCGTATCCCATTGCGTCAATTCCATCCAGTATTCGCTGATCGAGCCCTAAATCTGTAAACTTCAAAATAGTTGAATTATTATTTAATCGTTGCAGGTAAAGGTACTATGAAAAAATTGCCATAGAGAAAGATATCTCTTCAAATCCTCCTCCCTGCCCCGGATTTAAATCGGGGGCAGGGAGGAGGATTTGAAGAGATTAAGAAGATTTTTTATAGTCGTATTTTAACACCTCCATTCGTTACAAAACCATCCACCGGCGCATATATATCTTTAAATACCGGGTTATTGATGGAACCTGGATAAAGGGGGCCGAATTTTGCCTGCCTGGTATCGCCAAAATTTTCACGGTTTACAAAAATGGAAAACCTTTGCCATGACCTTTCCGCCATCAACCCAAATATCCGGTACGATTTACCTTTTGTTCCATCACTTAACTGCTGTGGACTAAAAAAATAGGCTTCAAGACCCACTTTTAGTTTTTCTTCCTTTTCATACATCAATACATTATTCAGCCTGTGCCTTGCCGTTAATGGGAACCAGTTTTTTATGTTGTTATAATTGGTATTTACATCAGCATAGGTGTAACCAATAAAAGCTTCAGGTCGTTATAGGTAAAACGCAGGTTGTTTCCATTCCTTTTGTATCCATATATCCATTTTCATTCTGAAACTGCTGCTCGCCCATTCCATTTGTTGTTAATACCAGTGGCTTATTCAGTCTTGTATAAAAAAACAACTGGTTCATGGCCAGAGCTACTTCACCAATTTGTGTGCGGTAATTAATATTGAAATTGGTATCAACTGATTTTTCATTTTGTGTACTATTTTCATTAATCGGCAGCATTTGTTGAAACTGTATTTTTTCTGATTCCTCATTAAATACTGTGGGTGTTTTGTACCCCAATCCGCTACCCAGTCTGAAAGTCAGGTTAAACGTGGGTTTCAGCATTATTGATACATGTGGTAACAGTTCGAGCCCATACTGCTTTACATAATCGCCTCTTACACCGGTTTCTATTGCAAAAGCGGATGAAGGCGTCCAGCTATGTTGTATGAACACACCCATGGTATTATAAGCATAATTACGCAACGTGTTGCTGGTTTGTTTTTTTCCGTGAATTTATCGGCGATCAGGTTGGCGACAATTACCCAGTCTGTTTTTTCTGTTTTGGTAGTATAGGTTGCTTCCGAAAAAGGAGATTGCTGTAATCCTTTGAAGTATATCCGGGTATCTGAATAAAGCGGCTTAACCTGCTATAACTGTTTTTAAAATTAAACTGTGTCTTTTCATTCAACCTCTGTGTTATTTGTGCCTGTGTGGTGAATCGATCGGTATTATTTTGTTCAAAATAACCCACTGTTCCGTTTTTTGTATAATTCATATTACCACCGGTTCTGTCTTCGGTGATATAACTAAAGCCAATATTCGCCGTTATTTTTTCGCCATAAAAAAATAACCCGGGATTGATGGCATATCGTTCAAACTTCAGGGCCGTTATGGTAACTGTTGTTCCGGCCAATGCTTGCTGTTGTGTTTATCTTTAACTGATAACTTAATGGTATGCTGCGCATTAACACTTGTTAATACACATACCAGCATACACAATGAAAGTGTATGTTTCATAATTCTTTTAAAATGAATAAAAAATAAAGGATATCTTTAAAAGAGTTAAACAGGTTTTGGAGGCTGGAGCAACTGGTTCTTATACACAGAAGTGTGCCAGTTTGTATTTCTTGAACAATGCGCTATTACAATTACCTGTATTACTGGTATTTCGCTTATTGTATTTAGTTATATAAACCCTGAACAATAACCACAGGTTACAAATGGTGAGCAATTATCTCCTGTTTCTTCTTCCTGATGTTCGTTCATCACTATTCTTTCTTCATTGCATTCATCGTTTCCGCAGCAGGGTGTAAATACCGCTGTTAAGGTGATGAGCAATAGTATGACTGCAAAACATTTTTTATTCAGGTATAACAGGTTTTTGTATGTTGGTACTTTATCGGGTATCCACAATACAAATGACTTCCGTTTTTTGATACCGGGATTTACAATTTTTCGTAGAGTTTTCTCAATTTTTCTCTTGTCATAATCTTTTCCCAGTCTTTTCCCAGTGCATTTTCCCAGAGTGGTTTCATACCAAGTGATACATTGATCATGGTATCAAACTGCTCATCGGTTAGACCTTTACAAATACCTTCAGGAATTTCAATTTTATTTTTCTCTACCATATATTTGAACTCTTTTACGCCGGCAGGATAATATTCTTCCAGGTAATTCATGACAATACAATTACCAATACCATGTTTGGTTCCCAGCAGGTAACTCAGGCCATAACTTACCGCATGCGCCACACCCACTTGCGAATAGGCAATACTCATTCCTCCTGCATAAGAGGCCATCATTAACTGGTCATCACTCTCATCATCCCACTGATCCTTATCAACAAATACTTTCTGACAGAGCTGGAGCGCTTTTTCGCCATAACTCTTGCTGAATTCATTCAGGTAGGTTCCTTCCAGGCTTTCAATACAATGTATATAACAATCCATCCCGGTATAAAAACGCTGGTTTACAGGTGCACCTTTGGTTAACTCAGGATCAAGTACAATCTGGTTGAATGGGGTAAAGTCGCTGTTCATACCCAGTTTACGGGTTGGACCCGTTAATACTGTTGTTCTGCTTACTTCTGCACCGGTTCCGCTGAGGGTGGGTATACCGGCTTTATAAACACCGGGAAATTTCACCAGGTCCCAGCCCTGGTAATCGGCAGAAGATCCGGGATTGTTCATCATGAGCGATACGGCTTTGGCAAGGTCCATAGCCGATCCGCCACCGATACCAATAATACCACTCACTGTACCAAATTTTTCTTTGAGGCCATTGGCCAGTGCATCTACCTGCGTGGTTTTGGGTTCGTATGTTACATCAACAAAAATAATTTCATCCTTGCCTCGCAATGGAACCCTTTCTGCCAGTGGTTTTCCTTCAAAAAAATGATCCACGAGAAAGATCATTGGCGCATTTGCTTTTCTCCTGAGTGCCAGTATTTCATCTAACTGGTTGAATGCACCCCGGCCAAATACCACATAATCTACCATTTTAAAGTTCCGGAAACTCATGACAAGTAATTTTAATAAAGAATACTGCAAACATACTTAGAAGGATTTACTTCTGAAAAATGAAAGGCATTACTCAATAACGCAAACAAAAATGAGCGTTATGCTGTTTACCGAATTGTTGATTTTTTTCTCCCTTTTAAGGGATTGGCGTATTTTACTGTTTTAAAGTTTTTCGGTATTTGTTCATGATAACCACATTTCAACAATTTATTGCGGGTCAACTCCTTAATGGCTCCATTGGGAAAGATTTCCTGACTTTTATGAGACCTGAAAATCTTTTGATCGGTGTGCAGATTATGGGTGTATGTATTTTACTGATCGTCATTCTTATTTATGCCCAGTTACTAGTCAAAAAAAGACTGTATTTCTATACCGGGCGTATCAGGAATAATATTGAAGTATGGATCAGTCATATTATCCTGGAAGAGTCTGTTGAGGGTATTGATATTCCTAAAAAATTTTATCGCCTGCTTGATGATCCTAAGGCCAGGCAGGTTGCTATTGATGAACTCACCAACTGTAAAAAGAATTTTTCGGGTGTTGTAGCTGAGAATATTGTTGCTCTTTATAACAAGCTGGGGCTTCGTGAAGACTCACTCAAAAAAATGCAGAACAAACGTAAGTGGCATATGCAGGCAAGAGGTATCCAGGAGCTTTACCTGATGGATCAGAAAAACCTGCTCACTAAAATTTATCGTGAAACGAACAGTAAAAATGAATTTGTACGCTCCGAGGCACAGATTGCCATTATTTATATGACCGGTTTTAATGGTCTTCGTTTCCTTGATGTAATCTCTTATCCATTAACACTCTGGCAGCAGATTAAATTATTGGAACAATTAAGATTGTTTGGAAAGAAAGAAGATTTATCCGACCGTATTCCCCAATGGTTACAGTCTAAGAATGAAACAGTTGTTGTATTTGCCCTCAGGCTCGCAGCAGAATATCAGCAATATGCCGTGAAAGACGCGGTTATGGATTGTCTTGTTCATCCTTCCGGGGCAGTTCGAACCCGAGCCATTAAAACACTGATTATACTTGCCGATGAACAAACACCTTTTATATTAACCGGATATTTTTCAAAAGAAAATTTCGATAACCAGGCACATATGCTCGACAGCCTTGTTAACATGGCCACGGATGAACAGGCACCTTTTTTGGAAAGACTGCTTGATGCACCTGATAATATCATTAAACTGAAAGCTGCCGTTGTATTAGCCGGTAACTGTACCAATGGAATGTCTGTTCTTGAAAAAAGAGCTTGGGCTGAACCTGAGCCTTTTGAAAGAATTCTCAGGCATGTTAAATCTGTAAAATGAACTGGAACCTGGTTATAGACATAGCTTTTGATATACTTACTTATGGTATATTTATTTATTCCACTTTACTTTTGTTTTCTTATATCGCTATCGCCGTCTTTTCTATTGGCGAAACCAGAAAATATGTACACAAAAACAGTTTTACCGACTACCGCATCCTGGCATCTTCTGTACACGCGCCTTCGGTAACTATTCTGGCACCTGCCTATAATGAAGGGATGACTATTGTAGAAAATATCAGGTCGCTCCTGTCTATTTATTATGTAAACCTGGAACTGATTGTTATCAATGACGGCAGTAAAGATGATTGCCTGCAAAAAATGATTGCAGCATATGACCTGGAAAAGATTGATTACTTCGTTGACTATAAAATTAAAACCAAAGACGTAAGAGGTGTTTATAAAAGCCGTAACCCTATTTATCATAAGCTGCTGGTGGTTGATAAAGTAAATGGTGGCAAGGCCGATGCACTGAATGTGGGCATCAATATTGCTTCCAATAAATACCTGGTTTGTATTGATGTGGACTGCATCCTTGAACAGGATGCACTCCTCAAGATGGTTAAACCTTTCCTGGAGCAAACAGGTGAAAAAGTAATCGCTTCCGGCGGTGTGGTACGTATTGCCAATTCCTGCGTTATTGAAGATGGTAAACTGGTTAAAGTAAGACTGGCTGCTGATTATTTACCAAGAATGCAGATACTGGAATATATCCGTGCATTCATACTCGGCAGAATGGCCTGGAGCAGACTGAATGGCCTGATGCTAATATCAGGGGCCTTTGGTGCTTTTGATAAAGAGATTGCCATTAAATGCGGCGGATACGATCATACTACCGTTGGAGAAGATATGGAGTTGGTGGTGAGGATGCGGCGATATATGGAAGAGAGAAATGAGAAATACCGGGTAACCTATATTCCGGACCCACTTTGCTGGACCGAGGCCCCCAACTCATTTAATATTCTGGGCAGACAAAGAAACCGATGGACAAGAGGAACCATTGAAACATTGAAATTTCATAAGAAAATGTTCCTCAATCCCAAGTACGGATTACTAGGTATGCTGAGTTATCCTTACTGGTTCATCTTCGAAATGTGTGCACCGGTAATTGAGTTCTTCGGATTTTTATGTTTTTTCATTTTTGCAGCATTTGGCTTACTCGACTGGGGTTTCTTTTTCAGTTACCTGCTATTTATTATTTCTTTTGGTTACCTCTATTCCGCTTTTGCCATTTTAATGGAAGTAATTACATACAACCAGTACAAACGACGGATCGATGTTTTTGTACTTATGCTCACCGCATTAACAGAACCCTTCTATTTTCATCCTTTTGTAGTATGGAGCGCCATTAAAGGATATATTGATTATATCAGGAAGAAAAAAGCCTGGGGTGAAATGACCAGGCAGGGTTTTGCACAAAAACCGGCCACTTCGGCGCCTGTACTCATTGAAGAAATGCCCGTTACCGTACCGGAACCTGTTATTGTTGTGCCTGAACCGGTAATAGAAGAACCTGTTGCTAAAATAAAAGAATCGTTTTATAAAAGAAAAATCGCACCAGTTATTTCCAAAATACCCGATGTACTTTTTGAATCATTCAGGTATTATATAGGTCATATGCTGGTACTGTTATTATTGCTCTTTGTGGCACGTGGCATAGAATTGGGTATTGATTATTTTGAACATGGTAAACCACAATACCTGGATAAAGTTATTTTATACGGTTTGGCAAAAGATATTGCCTTTGCAACGCTTATCACACTCTGGGGTTATATACCGTTTACCCTGCTGTTTCTTATGAGCAGGAAAACAGCCCATATCAGTTTTATTATTTTTGGAACCTTACTCACACTCATCCAGGTTGCGTTATCACAATATTTTATTTCATCGCTTGTACCACTCGGTGCCGACCTCTGGAGTTATTCCTGGACAGATATACAGCAAACGGTAGGAGCTTCGGGCGGACTGAATATAGTTTCCATCGTATTGCTTGTTGTTGTAACTGCTTTATTTGTATTTACACTTATTAAAATGCCCCGCCTGTTATTACCTAACGACGGGTTGGTAGTATTTTTTATGTTGATAGTAATTACCGGTAGTATCCGCGATCTTACCAAAGTTACCAGCAATATGTTACCGGGTCATGAATTCAGTAATGATCTGTCGTTGAATAAATCTTATTTCTTTTATAAAGCCTCTTATAATCATTTTTTTCCTTCACCTGAGGAAACCGATATTTATAGAGATGATTTCTTTGCAAATACGGTTTATGAAAACAACCTTATTGATAAAGAGAAGTATCCATTTTTACACAGGTCTGATAGTACTAAAAATGTACTGGCTCCTTTTTTCTTCAAAAAAGATTCCGTTCCACCCAATATTGTGATCTTGCTGGTGGAAGGTTTGGGACGTGCCTTTAGTAATGAGAATGCTTACCTGGGAAGCTTTACACCCTTTATTGATTCTTTGTCTTTACAGAGCCTTTACTGGGAGAATTTCTTAAGTACCAGTGGCAGAACATTCAGTGTGTTACCATCTGTATTGGGCTCTTTACCATTTGGCCCCACAGGGTTTAATGAATTGGGTGATAAAATGCCTAAACACTTATCGCTTCCCGGCCTGCTTAAACGAAATGGCTATAAAACTTCTTTTTATTATGGCGGCGATGCCTCTTTCGATAATATGTCTTTATTCCTGAAGAAAACCGGTATTGACCATGTAAATGATGAAAAAACATTTCCACGAAACGGATACCAGAAACTTCCTCCTTCATCATCAGGTTTTAGCTGGGGATACGATGATGCTTCCTTGTTAAAATATGCACTTGCAGATACGGACACCATTACTCCTTCTTTAAAAGTTATTCTTACGGTAGCCACTCATAGCCCCTTCCTCATCAACAATGAGAACGTCTTTTTTGATCGCTTTGAAAAAAGAATGAGTGAGTTGAAGTTGTCACCGGAGCAGAAAAACTCTTACCGTAATTATCGTTTACAATATGCTAGTATTTTATATGCCGACTATGCTATTCAGCAGTTTATAAATACGTACAGACAAAGACCTGATTTTTCCAATACTATTTTCCTGATTACAGGCGATCATCGTATGCCCGAAATACCAATGAGTACCAAAATTGACAGGTATCATGTACCACTGCTTATTTACTCACCACTAATCAACAAGGCAGAAAAATTTTCATCTGTATCGAGTCATTTCGATATTGCACCAACATTAACTTCTTTGTTAAAATACAGCTTTGGTTTAGATATGCCCGATATAAACGCCTGGGTTGGAACGGGTATAGATACTGCAAAAAAATTCAGAAATATACATTCTATTCCACTTAAACAAACCAAACCTGAACTGATTGATTTTGTCCGAGGAGACTATATGCTGAACGGAGATAATGTATTTAAAATTATGCCTAATATGGATATTGAATCGGAAAATGCTCCGGAAAAAGCTTTATCACTAAAATCTTCTTTTAACGGCTTTATAAAGAAAAACAAGGATTTTGTAACAAGCGGTCGATTATTACCCGACAGCCTGACCAAGAAATATGGTGGCTACTGACAGCTTAATTTTTTGATTCGTAATAATCATTCAAAATAGTTGTTAGCAGTGGCCTGTAGAGTTTCCAGAAAAAACTTTTCCTTTCTAGGGGTTCACCCCTTGTGTACATCATCCATTTAAAAAAGCCTACTCCTTTAAAATAAGATGAAGTAAGTGTTACCGGGTTATCACAAAAATCGGCCGAGAAATAAAAAAACCAATAGTCATCATCTATATGTGCCGTAATAGCCGGAAAACGGGAGGGGATATTGTATTTTTCCATTTCAGTTATACCCGCTGTGGTTGCATCGATCACAAATTCTGAAAGCACTTTATTCTTTTTTTTGTTTATACTGATTATATCAAACCAGAACGAATATTTTATTTTATCGGGCATTCCATAATGCTCTGTTCCTTCTTTACCGGAATAGATATAGGGCAGTTCATTATTCAGGTGTGTTTTATTTTCCAATATCACTACCTGATCATTTTCAGCGCGAATAAACGCAATACCGCTATTTTTAAATGGCCATTCATTATTGTGAGTACTTTTATAATTACGAATAAGCCATGGAGGTAATTCTTTATTGACAGTAGTATCGAAAGATTCAAAATACCTGCCTATCCACCCCGACCACTTAATGCTAAACATTTCCTCAAACTGTTTTCGGATTGCAGTATCTGTTGGGGATCCTATTGAATTGAATTCTGTTACAATGAGTTTCTTTTTTTCCTTCATTTTACGCAACAGAAAAATATCCTGCTTACTCATGCCCCCATAAACAATACCAGAACGGTCCTGATCATTTCCCACCTTAAACCATTCATTCTTAAAAACGCCATATGCATCTGTTACATACATTGCCTCAGCACGGTTACTTAAGTCGTTAAGCTGAGTACTGTCGAATTGCTCCAGCCCCTTTAACTTATACTGTTCTTTTTCAAGCGGGAAAAATCCAAAATAATCAAGGTTAGGGTCGTATCGGTCATTTTTATTTTTTGTAAACTTTTCCTGGTTCAATACCCAATGGAGTGAAAGGTGTTCCTGCCCGGGGTGTTCGATCACTGTTTTATCTACAATAGCTATTAAAAGGGGCCTTTTGGGTGTAAAAAACCATGCCAACAACATCCAAAATGGAAATAGGAATATGGCAAGAACCAATAGCCCTCTCCAGGAAATGCCTCCTTTTGCTTCTGCTAAAATCTTCTGAGCCATGCAACACTGAATTGATATTGATTACCGACGGTTTTGGGCAGGTATTCCTGGTTAAACCAGCTGCCATCAATGGTAAATACATTAAATCGTGCTACTTTTTTCCTGAACATGATTCCGGCCTTATAAGAAATGAGTTTAATATTTCCATTGATCTGGATGGCGTTAAACCTGTCGTCGGGAGAAATACCATAACCCACGTTAAAACCAAGCATATCATCGGCACTTGCATAATAATAACGGGCAGAAATATTATAGGATGATGATACCGTACTGGTAAATGTACTCGGTGTAATATAGGTTCTGGCACCAAAGAGCCAGCTTTTATAATACTTACCAATATAGCCGGTATATACCCATGTTGGATCTCCTGAAAACTTCAGGTAACGTATCCCTAGTTCTGCTTCATAACTTTTAGGGAGATTGGCATATAATGAGAAACCGCCTCTCCAATGCGGAAACACACCTACCTGGTCTGAATAACCCAGCCCCACATAACTATAAAATGTATTGGATATACGTGGATAAGCTTCCAGCTCATATTGATAGCCATCTGTTTTAAACCTATTGGCATAAGTAACCCTTCCGGTTATAGAACCAATACCTGTTGTACGGCCATAATCTACACTAACCAGTTGCCATGGATCTGCAAATTGTTTATCAAAACTTACAAAATCGTAACTCACGCCAATTTTATTTTTGGTAGCATTCTCCCTTATACGATTGGCCAATGCCCTCGCTTCTGTATTGTTCTTATTTAACTTAACCAGTTCCTGAACGGTTTTATCTGCTTCCTGGAACCTGCGCATGATATTTAATACCCTGGCTTTCCTCAATAATAGTCCTTCTGATTTAGGATGATAAGTGAGCCCTTCTTCTGAAACCGCCAATGATTTTATGTAATCATCGTTCCAGTAAGTCATATCGGCATAAGCCATACATGCATCTTCATAACCCGGACTCTGTTTCAGCACTTCTTCAAAACAAATGCGGGCACTGTCGTAGTTTTTGGTCCAGGTATAAATTCGACCAAGGAAAACACGCAGATCGGCGTAGTTCGGACTTTTAGCAATTGCTTTGTAGAGATAGGCTTTTGCTTTGGGGTAATTATCTTCTTCAAATGCGGCGGTTTTTGCTGCAAGCAGTAAACCGTCTGAACTCGAAGTATCAACCTGTGATGTAGCTTTAAGAGCAGTAAACATCATCAAGATAAAACAGCAATATGTAAAGAGTGTTGGTAGGCGCATACCGTACTTACTAAATTATGTATGATCAGGATTTGCCCGAACGTGCCATCAGTCTTTTTACACGGATAGATAATTCGTTCAGGCTAAAAGGTTTTGTGATATAATCATCGGCTCCAAGCTCAAAAGCCTCCATTACTACTTTCTCCTGTTCCATGGCCGAAAGAATAATAATGGGTATTCGCTTTTCCTGTTTCTGTTTTAGTAACGCCGTTATTTCAAGACCCGAAGCATAGGGCATCATGATATCCGATATTACCAGGTCTGGTGCAAGCTCCTCAATTTTGGCAATAGCTTCCCTTCCGTCATGTGTTGTAATTACTTCATAGCCTTCCTTCTTCAGCTTCAACTCAATGGTTTTTAACAACATGGGTTCATCTTCTGCAACAAGAATTTTCATACTCGGTCTGGCTATTATGGATACTGTAATTTAAAAATACGGGTTTTCTCTTATTGACGCATGATCTGTTCTTTTTCAGCCAATAATTGTATTTGCATCTGATCGAAAAGTCGACACACTTCCGTTATTTTTTCAGGTATTGAATCGGTATTATTTCTTTCCCTGGCATCGGCCTCAACTTTACCCAAAAGTTCCGATATCCGGGATGCCTGAAGCATGGCCAGTGCACCTTTCAATTTATGGGCCAGCCTGTACATATCGTCGTATCGGTCTGTTTTGCCCATAGCCGACAGTTCGTTGATCTGGCTTGGCGTACTGTCGAGAAACAGATTTAACACATCTAGCAATGATTCTTTATCATCCAGCCCCTCCAACAGGGAAAGATCGTACAGTTTTTCACCAGTCATAGTAGTAGCATTTTCGGTGATTGTTTCTTTTTTTGATGAGAGGAGTTTTACAAGTCTTTTATACAGGTCGTTAAAATCAAACGGCTTTAGCATAAACTCATTCATGCCCACCTGTTCCGCTCTTTCCTGATCGCCCTTTAATGCAGTAGCTGTCATTGCAATAATAGGTGTTCGCAATTGCAACACGGTTCGTATATATTCTGTAGCCTCGTAGCCGTCCATCACCGGCATCTGTATATCCATAATGATGAGATCGTATTTTACTGTTTTATTTTCCAGCAAGTCAATGGCCATTCTTCCATTGTGCGCTATGTCTACAGAGCCTCCCACTTTTTTCAACACATAGGAAATCAGTTTTTGATTTACCTCATTGTCTTCTACTACTAAAAAATGTTTTCCCTTCAATAATAACGAATCATCGTTTGTGTCGTCGTTTGTTTCCTGTACGGGTACTTCATAAGGGAGGGTCACTGCAAAAACAGACCCGCCTCCGGGTATATGTGATACTGTGATGGTTCCCCGTTGCAGCTCTATTAGTCCCTTACAAATGGCCAAGCCTAAACCTGCACCACCATAATTTCGTGAGATATCGGGTCCAGCCTGGGTAAATGCATCAAATATAATGGCCGTTTTATCTTCAGGTATGCCAATACCCGTATCTGAAACGGTAAATAAAAAATCAGCTTTATTTTCCTGCGAATTCAGCTGTTCTACTTTTATGCGTACTTCGCCAGTGACCGTAAATTTTATTGCGTTTCCTACTATATTTACCAATACCTGATTAAGCCTGTAGGGGTCGCCCATAACCGTTTCGGGTAATCCCATATCATACTCTATCAGTAGTTGTAATTCTTTTCTTGAAACCTCGTGTTCAAACTGGGCCTTTATATTATTCAGTACTTCTCTTATACTAAAGGTGGTTTTATCGATGGTTAACCTGCCTGCTTTAATTTTTGAAAAATCGAGTATATCATTCACAATTACCAGCAGGTTGTTTACCGATCTTTTAATCATTCCGGTAAACTCTTTTTGCTGACTATTTAGCTCCGTCTGCATCAGCAGGTTGGTCATACCTTGTATGCCATTCATAGGAGTGCGTATCTCGTGACTCATATTAGCCAGAAACTGCTCCTGTAATTGTTTCGCCTCTTCCGCATTTTTTCTGGCCTCGATGAGTTTTTGCTGATACAGAACCCTGTCTGTTATATCTGTGGCGATACCACTGATGCCAAATATTTTTCTCCTGTGATCGATCAGTGGAAATTTAATCACGAGTAAGTTTTTTCTTCCTTCCGGACCATACACCCATTCTTCCGATTCAACCGGTTTACGGGTACTGATCACTTCATCATCCAATCTTTTATAATGATCGGCTGTTTCTTTCTCACTGAAATCGTAATCGTTTTTATTGATCACCATTTCATCCGACACACCCATTACTTCCCTGAATCTGCGGTTGATCATTATATACCGACCATCGAGGTTTTTAATAAAAATAAGCGAAGTGGTATTTTCCAGGATAGCTTCCAGTCTTAACTGGTTTTCTTTTCTTCTTTGTTCAGATTCTTTGAGTTCCAGCTCTATTTTTTTCTTCTCCGTAATATCTTTTACCATACACTGGTAACCCAGTATATGATCGTTTTTCATCAGTAATTGTGCCGTTTGCTCCACCCATTTTTGCTGACCGTTTTTTGTTCTTGTGATAAACTCAAGCGTGGTAGAGGGTATTCTTTGCTGAAACTGGTTGGTATAATGATTAAATACCTGTTGCAACCAGGAAGGGTGTAACAAAAACGAGAAGTCTTTACCAATCAATTCTTCCACGGTATACCCTGTTAGTTCGCCTACCTGTTTATTGGCAAAAGTAATTGTACCATTTTCATCGGTTGTGTACATCACTACACTTGCATTTTCAATAATATGACGATATTTTTCATCACTGTAGCCTACACTTTCTTCTGCTTTTCTTCTTAATGCAAGATCTCTGTTTAACTGTATGATGAGTATGAGTACTACAATAAAAGCAATTATACCTCCAATTAATGATGTATAACCAATGCTTGATGATCTACGCTCATTAGCTGTAGTGCGTGTAATCAGTAATTTTTCACCAACAACCGTCATCTGGTCAAGTATGTTATAAATTGCCTGCGAGAATTGTGCCCCCTCTCCTTTATACTCTACTCTTTCCAGGATTTCTTCTATGGATTGTTTTCCTTCAAGTACACCAGTCTGAAAAGCCTTTTTGTTTTCTATCAGTTCTTTTAAAGACTCCAGCTGGTCAAGCGAAAAAGCCGTATCGCTCTTAAAACGTTTTTCCAGCTGCTGGATATACTGCTCCGATTCAGCCTGTATTATCAGTACCTGCTTTTTCCAGGAGGTATCTTTTGAGAGGATAAAATTTCTGGTAGAAGACTCTGCCCTTGCAACAGATGACTTAAGCTGCGACACTTCTTTCAGTATAGAATAGGTATGGTTGAGCCAATAACCGGCCTGCGAAAGATCTTTTTGCTGTTGGTATAAAACCCCACCCAGGAAAACCAGGGTAAGAAGGGAAAAGAAAAATAACCAACGAACCCTGCCATACATTTTAGGTGCCTTGCGCTTTGGAGAACTACTCATGCTTCAATCAGTTATGGGTAAAGACCGGGGTATTGTAAAGATAGGCCTTGACACGCACTGTTGCACGGTTTTAAGGGCTTTTTCAGCTTAGCATCCTGCTGGCCCGTTCCAGATCTTCGGGTGTATCAATCTCTACACCCATATAAGCTGTTGCTACCATTTTTATGGAAACACCATATTCGAGGTAACGCAGGCACTCAATCTTTTCAGCGGATTCCAGCGGGGTCATAGGCCAATTGGTAAAATTGAGCAGTGCCTGTTTACGAAAAGCATATACACCAATATGTTCATAATAAGTTATCGGCAGTTCTGTGCTTCTCGGATAAGGCAGTACACTTCGTGAAAACATCAGTGCATTATAATTTCTGTCAACCACTACTTTTACATAGTTAGGGTCTTCAATAAACTGCTTTTCTTTCAGCACCTGCATCAGCGATGCAACCTGCACATTTTGTCCCGCTGCTTCTTGAAACACCCCTACTAATTGTTCCAGCGGTTCGCGTTGTACAAATGGTTCATCTCCCTGCACATTTACCGCTATATCAATATCCAGATCAGCCACAGCCTCCGCTATCCTGTCGCTGCCGCTTTCATGTGTTTTTTTACTCATGATAGCTTTACCACCATGCGTTGTAATTTCCTGGAAAATAATGTCACTGTCGGTTACTACATATACTTCATCGAAAAGACCTGTTGCCAGTGTATTATCATACGTGTGCCTGATTACCGTTTTCGGACCCAGCATTTGCATAAGTTTTGCTGGAAAACGGGTAGCAGCATATCGTGCAGGAATAAAAGCCGCGATTTTCATGAAGCAATTTTCAGCAAAGATGCGTTTTTCTTCTGTCAATAATCTGTCTTCACTGTTTTGTTGAAAGGTATCTTTAGCTGGTACGCCAGGTTTTCGTCGGTGCTATCATCAAGTACATCCAGTCCGTAACGCAATTGCTCTACAGGTGTATAATTAAATGTACCAAAGAGACGATCCCAGACAGAAAAAATATTGCCATAATTGGAGTCGGTTTGAGGTCGCATATAATGATGATGCACTTTATGCATATCGGGCGAAACGATAACCCAGCTAATGGCCTTATCAAGCCACAAAGGCAAGCGAATATTTGCGTGGTTAAACTGCGATAATACGGCACTCATGCTCTGGTACAACATGACAACCCACATGGGTGCGCCACATAACACTACACCAATCGTTGTAAAAACAGCCCTGAACACACTTTCACCCGGGTGATGGCGATTGGCCGTAGTAGTATCTACATGTGTATCGGCATGATGCACCATATGAAACTTCCACATCCATTTAATTTTGTGTTCAATAAAATGGATAAACCAGGCGCCAACGAGATCAAGGAGCAGGAGACCAAGTAACAAGAACCAGAAAGAACCAACATTGATCCATTGTAACAAACCAAAGCCATTGGCTACTGCCCAGTCGCTTGATTGTACAATTAATAAGGCAAAAGCAAAATTGATTACAATAGTGGTAATGGTGAAGAATATATTAATAGATGCATGTTTCCATTTGTTGTACTTAAAACGGAATAAGGGGATGGCACCTTCTATGATCCAGAAAAAAGTAATGCCACCGGCCAATATCAATGCCCGGTGTAAACTGGGGATGGTGCTGAAATATTGAATGATATTTTCAATCATAAGAGGCAATTGGTTATTACTCTAATGTACAGATTAATTGCGGAGTGGAGGAGGAGTCTGGAAGACGGAAAGACCGGAAGTCTGAAAGTCAGGAGGAGATTTGAATATTTGTAAGAACTCCGTATAACTCTGTGCCTTACTCCTTTACCTCCTATGTTTACAAAGTCATAGCAATTAAACCATGGAGTCAGGAATGAAGAGAGCATATGAATTGAACACGGATTTTCATGATTATCAAGATCTGTCATGATAAATCATCATAATCATGAAAATCTGTGTTCCATACTCCTCCCTACATGTCTTTGTGGTTAACCACTGAATTTCACAGAGTACGGCACAGTTACACGGAGGGTGGTTTAGTAAATCAACCATCTTCCGGACTTCGGACTTTCGGTCTTACTCCCAACAAAAAACCCCGGATATTACTATCGGGGTCTTTCTTATGGTTTAGGTATAGAAGCCTAGTTATTCAGCATCAAAGGCATTACCAGCATCAGCAGGTCTTCGTCTTTGGCCTGTTCTGTTGGTTTAATCAGACCCGCTTTGGTAGGTGTGGAAAGTTCCATTTTCACATCTTCGGTATCAGCTGCACTCAGCATTTCAATCAGGAATTTGGCGTTGAATGCAATCTGAAGGTCTTCTCCATCGTACTGGCAATTCATTCTTTCATTTCCTTCAAAACTAAAATCAATATCCTGTGCCGCCATCTGTAATTCACTACCTGTAATACTCAAAGCTACCTGGTTGGTGCTCTTGTTACTGAATACATTTACGCGGCGTAAGGCATTCTGAAAATCAGCTTTATTTACCACCAGTTTGTATGGGTTATCGGCCGGAATAACCACTTTATAATCAGGGAAACGTGCATCAATCAGGCGACAGATCATTTGTGTTGATCCGTGATTAACAAAAAGATGGTTGCTATTATAGCTTACGGTAATAGCATCATCATTATCAGGCAATGCATTCTTTAACAGGTTCAATGGTTTCTTAGGAACAATAAAAGAATCTGTTTTAGAAGCTTTGGCATCGGTACGCTTATATTTTACCAGTCTGTGTGCATCGGTTGCCACAAACTGAACACTGTCTTTTGACAATTCAAAGAAAACACCCGTCATGGCTGGTCTGAGATCGTCAGTACTTACCGCAAACAGGGTTTTGTTGATGGCAGTAAGTAAGCCACTGCTTGTCATTTCAAAACCAGTAGTATCATCGGCAGCAGGTTCTTTTGGGAAATTATCGGGGTTTTCGCCCATTACTTTATACTTACCATTATCGCTGGTGATTTCGATGGCGAAGTTCTTGTCAATATTAAACGTAAGTGGTTGATCTGCAATGTTTTTTAAAGAATCCATCAGAATTTTCGCCGGGATACAAACCTTTCCGTTTGCCTTGCTTTCCACATCCATCTGTACACGCATTACCGTTTCGAGGTCCGTGGCTACTACATTCAGTTTTTTGTCTTGTATTTCAAATAAAAAGTCCTCCAGAATCGGTAACACCGTATTCGCATTAATTACACCGCTGATCTGCTGCAGATGTTTTAAGAGAGAAGAGGAAGAAACAATAAATTTCATTCTACGGAATTTAGGTTTGCAACAAACCTAAGGCAAAATGTTAACATTCCGTAACCAAAATTGGATGTACCGACCGGGAAAAAGACAACAATGTGAATCAGTTGTGAATTGGGTCAGGAAACGGAACGAAGGCCTTCCAGTAATTCCTGGTAACGCATTCGGGTAATTGGCTTTACAATATAATCTGTAACGGTGTTAAATTGACGTGAGCGGCGTATATCTGCATCATCAACAGATGAACTAACCACATAGAGCAACATGTTTTTAGGGAAGTGGCCGGATAGTTTTTCATACTCTTCCAGGAACTCCCAGCCATTCATAACGGGCATATTGATATCCAGAAAAATCACATCAGGTAAATTCGCTACATCCTTGCTATTTTCACCTGTAAAAAAAGCAAGGGCCTCACTGCCATCATAAAAAGACTGGATGCTTTTGGTCATACCAGTTGCCTCCAGCATTTTTTTTGCCGTAAACTGATAAATCTTATCATCATCGATTAAACAAACACTATGTTGAACAAGGCTCATGAAAACGAATTCAGGTGTATAAACAAATATAACTAATAAAAACACATAGTTATCGCATCATATATGCTACGCAGTAAGCTTACCCCCGAACAGGCCTGGCAAAAAATAAAGCACTATTGTGCTTACCAGGAACGAAACCATTATGAAGTGCGGGAAAAGTTATTTGGCTTTGGTCTACGGAAAACAGATATTGATCTGTTGATTAGCCGCTTAATTGAGGAGGATTACCTCAACGAAGCCCGTTTTGCGGTGCAATTTGCGGGCGGACATTTCCGGTTAAAGAAATGGGGAAGGGTAAAAATTAGCTATGAATTGAAGCAAAAAAGAATCAGTACCGCCAATATTAAATCTGCCTTAAAAGAAATTGAAGAGGATGATTACAGGCTTGTTTTGTTCAAACTGGCTCAAACCAAATGGCGTACGTTAAAAAATGAACAGCACCTGAACCGTCGTGCAAAGACCACACAATACCTCCTGCAAAAAGGTTATGAACCCGGTTTAATACAGGAAGCCATTGATCAAATAAGAAGTTCGGTTAAAGAATAATTTTATCTTAGTTATTGAAAGATACCCCAAATGAAGTTTTTGTTTACGATTGTCTGCTGGCTGTTCGTGCATTATAGTTTTGCACAACAGCCCCAATATTTACGCAGGGAGTTTTTATTTACTTCAGAAAACGATGCTTTTCTTTTCCAGATCAAAGACGCCTATTATACCAATGGTGTTTTCCTGAACTTTCGCATTGCCGATATATCAGGTTTACGCAAAAAGATCCACTCATTTGAAATCGGACAAAAAATATTTACTCCCGTTTCCAAAAAAGCAGAAACCGGTAATGAAATTGATCGCCCATATTGCGGTTATCTCTTTGTCGGTTATACCCGGTTGAACAGTTATAAAAATGATGCGCTGTTTCATTGGGGTGGTAATGTAGGTGTGGTGGGTAATACATCACTGGGTGAAGCCCTGCAAAACAGTTACCACAAATTATTTGGCTTCAAACGTTTTGAAGGATGGAAATACCAGGTAAGAAATGCCATTGGTATTGACTTCAATGCGTCATATGCCCAAACACTGTTTAATTATCAGGACCTGCTAAAAATTGTTCCGTTTGCAGAAGCAACACTGGGTACTCATTTTACCAATGTAAGGGCTGGCGCTATTTTATGTATTGGTGCTTATGAAAGCAATAAAAGTTCTGTTCTTTTTAATACAAGGGTGAGTTCCGGCTATGCTGCTCCGAAGAAGAAAATGGAACTGTTTGTATATGCTTATCCATCTGTTCTTGTGCAGGCATACAATGCGAGTTTGCAGGGAGGTTTGTTTAATAAAGGAAACGGCGCCATCCTCGCCAATCCTGAAACATGGGTAGTTGAACATCGCTGGGGTATTTGTTTTGCTAAAAACCGTTTCAGCAGCCGTATGGAACTGATCCATCAATCGAAAGAAGCTACCAGCCAGTTACAGGCACAAAACTATGGCTCCGTACAAGTGGGCATTCGTATGTTTTAGGTTAACTTGCAGGCATGTCGTCACTTAGTTTTTCTATTATTCAGTCTGCTCTTTCCTGGGAAGATAAAACAGCCAACCTCAACATGTTTGAGGAGAAGATCAACAGCATTGCTGAAAAAACAGAGATTGTAATTCTTCCCGAAATGTTTAGTACAGGTTTTAGTATGCGTCCGGCCCAACTCGCCGAAACCATGGATGGTACTTCTGTTCAGTGGATGAAACAATTAGCTGCAAAAAAGAAAATCATCCTCACTGGTAGTTTGATTATTCAGGATGGTGAGCATTTTTACAATCGTTTACTATGGGTACTGCCCAATGGTGAACTCGGTTATTACGATAAGCGCCATCGTTTTGCATTTGCGGGAGAAGATCAGCATTATTCATCTGGCAATAAACGATTGATCGCACAGGTGAAGGGATGGAGGATTAACCTGCAGATCTGTTACGATCTTCGTTTCCCCGTATGGGCACGTCAGCAAAGCAATGCCAACGAACCTGAATTTGACGCATTGGTTTATGTGGCCAACTGGCCCGAAAGAAGAAGCCATGCATGGAAAACCTTACTTACTGCTCGCGCCATCGAAAATCAGGCTTTTGTGTTGGGTGTGAACAGGGTAGGTAATGATGGCAATAATGTTTACCACAGTGGCAATAGTATGATTGCTGATCCACTGGGTGACGTATTGTACCATAAAGAACATGAAGAAGACATTTTTACGGTCACCCTACAGAAAGGAACAGTAGATGAGGTGAGAACAAAATTCCCTTTCTGGAAAGACGCGGACAGGTTTTATATTTCTCAGGACTAGGAGAAGAGAACAGAGGAACAGAGAAATAAGGAATGTCTAAAGTAGGAGAATTTCGAAGTTGGGTGCTGGCATTCGATATTTTCAAAGAAGTCCTTTGAACATTATTGCCATCCTTTTGAAAAAGTCTATGAGTTTGAAGATACTTGATATCACTAATCTTCCACAGGCACGAGGCCCAGCGGCCCGGAGTGAAAAAATACATGAACTGAAGCAGGATTGATTAAAAAAAAAACGAAGAAAATTCTATGCGTGAACGCAATACATATTTCGCCAACAGGTTGTTTACCGGAAGCAGGTGGCTTGAGCAACAGGTAGTGGTAACAGAAAGAACTGCTATTGTTGATATTCTTCCGGCTGCTGTTATCCATGAACCCTATACGGCACAGTTTCCCATTATTGCGCCGGCTTTTATGGACATTCAAATTTATGGTGCTTACGACAGGCTCCTCTCTGTTTATCCGGAACCTGCTTCACTCGAACTTTTATACAATTATTGCAGGGAAGGTGGTGCCGCTTATTTTCAGCCAACTGTAGCCACCAATAGTTATGAGGTATTTAAAAAAGCAATTGATGCAGTTGCTGCTTATCAGAAAAGTGGAGGAAGGGGTTGTATTGGGTTGCATATTGAAGGTCCGTGGATTAATCCGGTAAAAAGAGGTGCACATCTTGAAGAATTTATTCATGTTCCCTCTGTAGAACAGGTAAAAACATTACTTGAATACGGTAAAGGCATCATCACCATGATGACGCTTGCTCCTGAAATATGCTCCACTGAAATCATTAATCTGATCAGGTCCTATGGTATTGTAATTTCTGCCGGACATAGCAATGCTACTTACCAGCAGGGTATGGATGCGTTTAATAATGGTATTCCAACTGCCACGCATTTGTTTAATGCCATGAGCGCCTTGCAACATCGCGAACCCGGACTGGTGGGCGCCATATTTGATCATGATACGGTGATGTGCAGTATTGTCCCTGATGGTTATCATGTAGACTTTACCGCCATACGTATTGCAAAAAAACAGATGAAGGAACGATTGTTCGCCATTACCGATGCAGTTACAGGAACAACCAACGGTCCCTATCCGCACGAGCTCAATGGCAATAAATACGAATCGAATGGAACACTGAGCGGCTCTGCACTCAATATGGCCGACTGTGCAAGAAATCTGGTGCAAAAGGCACATATTCCTTCCGATGAAGCACTGCGTATGTGTAGCCTATACCCTGCACAGGTTATGGGTTTGTCGCATAGAACAGGAAGAATTGAAAAAGGTTATAATGTAGCGATAGTGGGGTTGACAGAGATACTGGAGGTGTTGAAGGTAGTGGATGAGTAAAGGAGGTAGTACTGTAGGCTTCCCCTAAAAGTTGTCCATTGAAGGTTAGAGTTAATGTAAAAAATGAGATTGGTAAAATCAATAAGGTAAAGGTTGGCCACCAGATGTTCCGTGAAATTATAGGAGCCGCGTAAAAATACCAGCCAGACTATCAGGCTAATGTATGGTGCCGAAAACATGGCTACAAAATTTGAATACTTTCTAAAAAACCGGCCACGTTTATTTGCTTTTGAGCTGACGAATAGCTGGTCGTTGATGCTTCTGCAACAGGTTTTTTCTGGTAGGAATTACGATAATGATTATAAGGGGTATCTACAGATTTGTTGGGAAGAATAGAACCCATGAAAACAAATAGCGCTGCAACTATGAGAAAAAAATTAAACGGAGGAAAATACTTTTTTCTTTTACCGCTTACAAATTCTCTGGCAACTGTTCCGGTTTGTGTAACCAGTGCTTTAAGTAATTGAAAGATGCCCTTGTCTGCATGTGTGAAATAATGTATCACATCATGCCATATATCGTGCAGGCTGAGTAGCTTTAAAGCGGCTTTTTGTCCGCAGTCGGAACAAAAATGTTATCCTTCAGACAATAGTTGATTACAGTTTAAGCAGTTGTTCATGGTAGTTATGAATATAAAAAAGAATACCAGCTTTTACCATTCTTTGGAATGAATTAATAGAATCCTAATTCGCTTATCTTTCAAAAAAATTATTATGGATCAGGAAAAAATGGCGTTTATCCGGAACGGTTTTTTGTCTTTGCTCGATAATTTATTGGCTGATAAAGAAGCATTATGGGGTAAAATGAATCCGCAGCAAATGGTAGAGCATGTTACAGGTTTCTTTTTGGTGTCAACTGATAAACTGCATTTTCCGCTGGTAACACCGGAAGAGCATCTGCCAAAATTCAAGGAATTTTTACTGAGCGATAAGCAATTTCGGGAGAATACAAAAGCGCCGGTTTTACCGGAAGAGCCTTTACCTGTGAAGGAACCAGATCTGGCATCGGCCATTCAACAGCTGAGAATAACAATCGCAAGTTTTTTTGCTTATTTCAGTGCTGACCCTGCAAAAAAAACAATGCACCCCGTTTTTGGCTGGCTGAATTTCGAGGAATGGATACTATTGCATTATAAACATGTAACCCACCATGCCCGCCAGTTTGGTTTAATGGAAAGAGGTATATAGACCATAATTTGTAATGAATCAGTAGAATCTCTCATAATTACATGGGCAAGAATACTGGAGCGCTGTATTCCCTGTACTTTCAACCATTAACTATGGTCTAATAGCTATCAATCGTTAGCTTTGTCGCCTAAACGATTGATATGTCAAAACTGGAAAATTATATTCTCGGAAAATGGATTTCGGGAGATGGCGAGGGGCAGCCATTATTTAATGCGGTAACAGGTGAACAGATTGCAACTGCATCAACCAAAGGCTTAGATTTTAAAGCAATATTAGATTATGCCCGAAGCACAGGTAACCCCGCACTTCGGAAAATGAGTTTTCATGAACGTGGATTAATGCTGAGAAGTCTTGCCCTGCACCTGCGTAATCATCTCGATCGTTTTTATGCAGTAAGCTACCAGACCGGCGCCACCAAAGCCGATAGTTGGGTTGATATAGAAGGAGGCATAGGTAATTTATTTTCTTATGCATCGCTCCGCAGAAAATTTCCTGATGAAGCATATTGTTTGGATGGCGAACAACATATGTTAGGAAAGGCCAGTACGTTTATGGGGCATCACCTGCTGGTGCCCAAAGAAGGAGCGGCCATACATATCAATGCATTTAATTTCCCGGTATGGGGAATGCTCGAAAAAATTGCGGTGAACCTGCTGGCAGGTGTTCCTGCTGTAGTTAAACCCGCAACAGTTACATCTTATCTTACAGAAGTTGTAGTAAAAGAAATTATTGCTTCAGGTATTTTACCAAAAGGCGCATTACAATTAATTTGTGGAAGCGCAGGTGATCTGTTACAACATGTAACGGAACAGGATGTGGTTACTTTTACCGGCTCTGCCGTTACTGGTTTAATGTTGAAATCAACTCCATCTATTTTAAGCAATAGTGTTCCCTTTACAATGGAAGCAGATTCGCTAAACTGTATTGTTCTGGGTAACGATGTAACGCCCGATATGCCTGAATGGGATATTTTTCTGAAGGAAGTAAGAAAAGAAATGACCACCAAATGCGGACAAAAATGTACGGCTATTCGTAGAATTTTTGTACCGGAAAATAAACTGGAAGATGTACAGCTTGCACTAGGAAAAGCACTTTCACAAACAACAATTGGTAACCCATTAAATGAGAAAGTAAGAATGGGTTCATTGGCCGGCTCATCACAACGTGAAGAAGTAAAAGCACAGGTACAGAAATTACTGGCTTCCTCTCAAATTATTTATGGTTCTCTCGACAGTGTTGAACTGATTGATGCCGATGCTTCAAAAGGAGCATTTATCAGTCCTATCTTATTATTGAATGAAAATCCTTTTCATGCCAAAGAAGTACATGAGGTAGAAGCATTTGGTCCAGTATCAACCGTAATGCCTTATAAACATATTGATGATGCCGTTGCACTGGCAAAAATGGGTAAGGGCTCATTAGTGAGTTCGGTAGTAACTGCCGACAGAAAAATTGCCAAACAATATGTATTGGGTGCGGGTCCGTATCATGGACGTATTTTGGTATTAAACCAGGAATGTGCCAAAGAGAGTACGGGTCATGGTTCACCTCTTCCATTATTGGTGCATGGTGGCCCGGGAAGAGCCGGCGGTGGTGAAGAAATGGGAGGTATTCGTGGGGTAAAACATTATCTGCAACGTGTGGCCATACAGGGTTCGCCTGAAATGATTACAGCCATCAGTAATGTGTACCAGGCAGGAGCAAAAGGCAATACAGGTGGTATACATCCATTCAAAAAATATTTTAACGAATTACAGATTGGTGACCAGTTGCTTACTGAAAAAAGACTGATTACCGCAGAAGATATTGATCAGTTTGCTGATTTGAGTGGTGATCATTTCTATGCCCATATTCGTGATACCGATTTTTCAGGTACCATGTTCGACAAACAGGTGGCTCATGGTTACCTTATCATGAGTATTGCAGCAGGTTTGTTTGTAAACAGTTATGAAAAGAATCCTGTATTACTCAATTATGGTATTGATGAACTGCGTTTTACCAAACCGGTTTATCCCGGAGCAGAGGTGCAGGTAAGGTTTACTTGTAAAGAAAAAATAAGACAGGAGAAAAAAGAACCAACAGATATTGACAAAGGCATTGTAAAATGGCTGGTAGAGATTATGGATGAATCCGGCGAGATTACCGGTGTGGCAACTATTTTAACAATGGTGGCGAGGAAAGGATAAAAAGATTGATTAACTTTAAGAGACACCTGGCATATTTTATTTTACCACGAGAACAGAAAGAGTATGATTGAAGAAATTAAAGAAGGATATGTAAAAGTGGAGAGAGAGCACGGTATTGCTACCATTGAATTTTATCATCCGCAACGTAACTCTCTGCCCGGACAAATACTGGATGCATTGGCAAAGGATATTCATAGCGAAGGACTGAACCCCGCCACCAAACTGATTGTATTAAGATCGGCAGGAGAGAAAGTGTTTTGTTCGGGCGCTTCTTTTGATGAACTGGTATCCATTACAGACGAAACAAAAGGGTCAAAATTTTTTAACGGCTTTGCACAGGTTATTAATGCCATGCGTACTGCTCCTCAACTTATTGTTGCACGTATACAGGGCAAATGTGTAGGTGGTGGCGTAGGTATTGCTGCAGCTGCCGATTATGCCATTGCCGCAGAAGGAGCCGATATAAAACTGAGTGAACTTGCCGTAGGAATAGGTCCATTTGTAGTGGGCCCAGCAGTGGAAAGAAAAATTGGCACATCTGCTTTTTCACAACTGGCCATTGATGCTTCTATGTGGCGCCCGGCAGATTGGGCTCGCCGGAAAGGACTTTTTGCTGAACTGCATGCAGATGTGGCTGGTATGGATGATTCCATCAACCGCCTCACTACCACCTTATCGCAATCGAGTCCCGATGCCATGCGCGAAATGAAAAAAATATTCTGGGCAGGTACCGAACATTGGGATGAATTACTGAAAGAACGGGCCAAAATAAGCGGCAGACTCATACTCAGCGATTACAGCAAAAAAGCAATTGCGCGTTTCAAGGAAAAACAGTCATGATTGCATCGGCAAGATTCGGAGAAGATAATTTTATTTTACTTTGTAACCAGTTGGCCACTACTGACAAAATCTTTCAAGAGATTTTAGACCGGTACGGCTATGCTCCTTGCTGGAGCCGTAAGCCAACATTTGCTACACTTATTCATATTATGCGAATCAGGGGTTGAAATTGGAATAAAATAGACGTGAAAGAAATTCGTTAGATATTCATGCTAACAAATAATCTGATTCGAATTTACGATCACGTCTGTAACAAATATAAAGAGCAAAT
>JBMOKQ010000098.1:0-1529 GCA_049324295.1 Bacteroidota bacterium | reverse complement strand
GGCAATTGGTACATCCATAATGTAGCAATACATTTGTGATTTATAAACAGGAAGAGCCGTATGAAGGGAGACTTTCACGTACGGTTCTGTGAGAACGCAAGGGTGGAATACTTTGCGTGACTCGACTGCCTGCAATGCCATTGGACACCCCGTTTACCAACCAGTTTTCCCCGACAAAATAGCTTTTAAAGACCTCATTTCGCTGACTTGACATTTATATGCTAAATTTGAACTAATTAAGTTAGCAAGACAAATGAAAGTACAAGAACCGTTGTTTGATTATGTCAGCCCCGATACAGATTATGAAATCAAAATGGGTGACTGTTTGACCGTTCTCAAAAAGATTGAAGATGGCAAGTTTGACCTCATATTGACTTCACCGCCTTATAATGTTGGTAAGTCTTACGAGACAAAGACGAGCATTGAAAAATATCTTGAAACACAGGAAGAAATTATTGACGAATTAGTACGGACACTTTCCGACAAAGGAAATCTTTGTTGGCAAGTTGGTAACTATGTTGACAAAGGCGAAGTGTTCCCACTTGACATCTTTTATTATCAAATTTTCAAGAAACACGGACTGCAACTTCGGAACCGTATCATTTGGCATTTCGGACACGGACTTCATGCTTCAAATCGTTTTAGCGGACGTTATGAAACGATACTTTGGTTCAGCAAAACTGACGATTACATTTTCAATCTTGACAATGTGAGAGTGCCATCAAAATATCCTGGCAAACGTCATTTCAAAGGACCAAAGAAAGGACAAGTATCAGGCAATCCATTAGGAAAAAATCCAAGCGACATTTGGGAAATTATTGAACAGGATTGGGATAAGGCAATGTGGAATATTCCCAATGTAAAATCAAATCATCCCGAAAAGGTTGACCATCCTTGCCAGTTTCCAATTGAATTAGTTGAACGTTGCGTTTTGGCATTAACAGAAGAAAACAGTTGGGTGCTTGACCCATTTTCAGGTGTTGGTTCAACTGTTATTGGTGCAATCAAAAATAATCGCAATGCCATCGGGATTGAAAAGGAAGAAGCCTATTGTAAAATTGCAAGACAAAGAATCAACGAACTAAAAGAGGGAATGCTGAAAGTAAGACCCATTAATAAACCAATTCACAAGCCAAGCGGTAATGACAAAGTTTCAAGAGTTCCAGAAGAATGGCTTACTTTAAATTTCACAAACGGACATTAAATGAAAATAGCACAGAAGTATTCCCACTTGAATGGCGAAGAATATTTAATCGTACATCATAACAATCTTTATAAAGAAATAAAGGAAGTCATTGCCAGCATTGATGCCAATAAACTAAGAACGAAAATCAGCAAAGAAAAGAGAAAAATCGGCAACAGCTTATTATCTCCTATTGAGTTGAACGAGGCATTCAACAATGAATTTTACAAACGTAAATGGGAAGAAAGCCGCTATAATTATTACATCACTCTTAACCGTGAACTAATGGAAAAGAGTGTGCTGATGTCCGCTAAAGAACAAAAGGAATTTCTTATTGCAAATGGTG
>JBMOKQ010000097.1:0-1541 GCA_049324295.1 Bacteroidota bacterium | reverse complement strand
ATAAATATCTCGAATCATTCAAAGTACGGCAACTCAAAAAGCTGAAACAACAAGCAACAAGACTAGGTTTAGCATTAGTCCCAGATAATTTAGTTACTTAAGAGACAAAGAAAGTAAACGGAGAGTATGAAGCTACTAGTACACTCCCAAAAAAAGCAATCCAGAATTATCCCGCACAAAATCACCCTAAGTTCACCCTGAGCTTGCCGAACGGGCCGAACGGGTCGTTTATCCAATATTCTTCATATAGCCAACATGCACCTTCTTAATGTATGTTTTAATGTCTTCCCATGAATAGTTGCGAAGTAAATAAGGTGTTATTTCAGCATCTGCATCTTCGAAATAAACCAGACTTTTCAATACCAGGAATACCGAACCGTCATGGTATTTCTGTTCATAGAACCCAATCAATTCCGATAAGCTATAATGTTGTAAGAGTTCGAAGAGATCTATAAAATCTTTTTTTGTGCCTCTCCCGGTAATCGCTGCTAATTTCATAGCACTAATATCTTTATCGGATGCGAGTCTCAAACCGTCTTTCACTAATAATTCATCTATCCAGCGATAAGGGTAATTAACAATATCTACTTTTACACCATTAATAGTATAAATATGAATATTAGGCCGATTATTCAACCTTTTTACTTCTCCTGTTTCAGTAAGAATCGATGATAAGCTGTCGCCATCAATATCAATCTCTCCAAAAAGATCAATATCAATCGATTTCCGGTGACCATATTGAAGCGCCAGTGAAGTACCACCCGCAAGGCGTAATGAGGAAAATGAAGGGATGGCAAGCAAACGCTTTAAAAGTTCCAGTGTTGAGGTATCAATGGTTTCGTAGTATAACATCTGAAATCTTCTTTTGATACCCCTGAAATATTCATTAAAAAAACTACAGCTTTAGGATCAAGGTCTCTAAGATTCATAGCTGTCTGTAAAATATCACTGAAAGGGTAAAGATGTGTTAATATAATCCAATCTTTCAAAAGTCCATATTCAAGTACCCGTTGAACAACCTGGGCACTGGGTTTATCAGGATTTATTTTATTTCTGTCGAAATCCCAGAATAAATGATCCGAAAAATCAGTAATCGTATATGTTACAAATGCAGGCATAATACTAAATCAATAACGAAAAAATAAATGAAATGTTGCTGTTAGGGGTTAGAGGTTAGGGGTTAGAAAAAAATTAGTCCCTGAGTTCGCCCTGAGCGTAGCCGAACGGGGCAAAAGATCCTTCGTCGTGAACTCGATCTTCGATCGAGACACTCCTCAGGATGACGCTCCGAGGGGATCAAAAACCGTGTTGGCAAAGCCAACACATTTTCCTTTATCTCCATAGTATCAAGAAGAAAAACAAAGATCACAAATCAGAATTAGAAAAGCCCGTGCGCTGGCCGGACAAACGCGCGGAGCGATCGGGTTGTCCTTGATTTTTCTTTGTTACTTTCTTTGTATCAAGTGATTAGCAGTAGGAACTCCAAACCTGATAAAGTAACTTGTAAAAGCAGTGCTACCACATGCCGTTTTTTTTGATAT
>JBMOKQ010000096.1:0-1582 GCA_049324295.1 Bacteroidota bacterium | reverse complement strand
AAACTCAGATTGCCTGACGCCTTTTCTGCTTCCAAATACAGAAGCTCCTTTTTGGTTAACTTGATTGGTATTGACATTTAGTAAGGATTGGTCAATACAAATATAATGTTTCTAAACTAATTTGTCATTACACTAGCTACCCTAGTTCTGAACCAAGTTGTTATGAGCCATGGGGTATTTATTCATATCAAGCACAACAGATTACTGGCTTTCCATACACATTTAGTAATACACAATGGGGGTGGAGAAACCTTACCCTTAGTACCTCTTATACTGATCCGACAATATACGGTATGTCATATACATTCATCCCTGAAGCTGCCGGAACCTATGAGATATGGGTTAAACCAACAAATAGCTGCGGTGTAGGAACTACCGAAAGTATAAAAACTGTGACTGTCGTTGAAAGTTGTGCTGGAGGTTTTTTCATGAGAAGTACCCCTGAAAATACCCTTTCAATATATCCTAACCCTACTCGTAGTACTTCTAAAATCAAAGTGACAAAAGAGTTTAAAAAAGATGCAATACTATATGTGTCTAATCAGTTTGGTGTTTTATTATTCAGTCGTAAAGTTCCAAATAACTCAGAATTCGTTGATGTTGATTTAACTAAATACGAGAAAGGTTTTTATCAAGTAACTATAAAGTCTGGTAAATTTTCTGCACAGGGTAAGATTATTAAACAATAAATTAAAGTTTAATCCTAAGTAGTTATTAAGTCGCCTCAATAAACTAATTGAGGCGACTTTGTCTTATCAGAAACTAAAAGAGGAATTAGAGTGTAGATTCCGGAACATGCTCACCCCCCATTCCGTTTTATGTTGACCCCTCATTCCGGGATGATGACCCCACCCTAAATTAATTGAGTTAGGTTCTGTTTTACGGATAGTTATTTTATTATTCCGGGATGTTGACCCCTCTGCGATTACTATTTTCCGGGTTACATGTTGCTGTCATTCCGGCATAGCCTGCCCCGCATTATGCGGGGTTGACCCCTCTTTGGCAATTAGTTGTAAAGGCGCTTTATGATGTCTTTTGCACCCTTAAACCAAGGGAGCTATGTCACAAAAGCCAATTGCAATGGATCATTTAAAACAGATATTGCAACTTAAACGAGATGGGGTAGCGATAAAAGAGATTGTTCGCCGCACTGGTATCAGCCGTAACAGCGTGCGTAAGTATCTGGCCAAATTTACTATCGAAGCTGAACAAATCTACACCAGCAAGGAACTAGCGGATACGGCTTATAACAATGAGCAACTGGAGCAAGACACTTTACGTTTACAAAACCTGGTGCAGTATTTAAAATATGCATCGACAGAGCTTACAAAGACCGGTGTCACCCGTCAGTTACTTTGGTATGAATATCTACAAACCTATCCGGATGGCTATGGGTACAGCCAGTTCTGTTACCACTTAAAAGCTTATCGCAGGAATAGCGATTTATCCACGACTTAACTTTTGGAAAGTTCCGAAACTTTCCAAAAGTTTTGCATAGGGTCAGTCATGCCATTTGTATTTGCGGTCAATGGGTTTGGAATGGTAGTTTAGGAAAGCTTTTTTATTTCCAAATATTGCTAAA
>JBMOKQ010000095.1:0-1677 GCA_049324295.1 Bacteroidota bacterium | reverse complement strand
ATACCACAAAGCCCCGCCACTGAACTTTATAGCGGGGCTTATATAAGGGGCTTTGCGGATACTTTTCTTATTGTTGTAAGCAACCCTATTGGACACCCAAATCAAAAATTACCAGTTTGTGGTATTCCAGGGTTGACATTTCGAAAATAATTTGCAGCGGCATGTTTACCATTAAAAACTTACAATTGCGGAAAAAAAGTCCTCCGGTTGTATATTTCTTGCATTATTTCACATTTAAAATATTTATAATGAAAACTTTTTTATTGCTTTTACTTTTTAGCTCGGCGTTTCAATCATTCGGCCAATTAACTAAAAACAATTGGTTGGTTGGGGGCAGTGGTAGTTTATTTTCCTATAACGAAAAGTACACTTACCCTACAATTAACGGCACAGCAAAATATACGAGTATTGACTTGTCTGCATCCGTAGGATATTTTTTCATAGATAAGTTCTCTGGTGGGCTACGACCATATTTATCAATCTATAAAGGTTCAAGCTCTGGTGGAGGTAGTGCAAATAACTTAAAGCTTGCCATTGGCCCCTTTGTAAGGTATTATTTTCTAAAAGAGGATAAGCAATTCAATATATTAACAGATGCAAGCTATCAAATTGGCATTAATCAAGAAAAAAATGGTGGTCAGCCAAAAGGAAAATTTAATACTTTTTTATTAATGACAGGGGCAGAGATATTTTTTAATTCATCGGTTGGATTAGAATTTCTTATAGGATACAAGCATCAAATTGCATCCTATGATAATAGTCCAAGTGCCTATACCAGCGATAAAAAAGGATTTCAAACATCAATTGGGTTTCAGTTTCATTTAGAAAAGTAAAAACTAAAATCATGAAAAAAATATTAAGCATTTTCATTTGCAGCATTTTATTCAATGTCGCAACGTCACAATCAATATCTCCATTGTTGACAGACGAATATTGCCCGGGAGTAGAATATACTTTTACTGCTACAATAACAAAGCCATATCAGAGTATGATAGGCGAAGGCGGCTGTTTTGTTACTCAACTACCGGCATCACCAGTTGGAACAACATTTACTTTCAAAGGAAAATTTGGTGATGCAAACCAAAAGCAAACATTCCGTATTTATTTTACAGACAACACTTCTTATCCTTTTGATTTCAAAAAAATCAAATCTTTATTTTACAACAATACTGCGTCCTGTGCATTGATTCAACCCAGTCAAACAACCATTAATGCGCCATCGTGCCAGTTATCCAACTTCAATATCAGTTTCAGTAACGTTCAGTGGCAAACAGCTTTTGAAAATCCAACACTGTGCTTTGGTTCAATCACAACTTATGAATATTTGCTCCCTACCGGATGGAAATTGGGAACTGCTACTTCTAATGGAAGCACATGGTTAGCAGGAAACAATAATGTTACCATAACATCTAATCTGATTGGCGGAGGGCAGATTGCTATTCGACCAACCAATAATTGCAATTCTGGTTTGCAAAACGGGCAGACGCCCAGATATATCACTATAAATCGCACAAATGCTCCAGTTCTTAAAATAAATGGCAGCACTTCGTTAACTATTTATTGCGGAGATGCCGGAGCTAAAACATTTACTGTCGAAAATGCTGGCTCTTGCATTACAAGTTATGAATGGCAGGTGGCGAATAAAGGTTGGTATGATGCTAATGGAAATCTGATTAC
>JBMOKQ010000094.1:0-1772 GCA_049324295.1 Bacteroidota bacterium | reverse complement strand
GTACTTTATCGGGCAGTGGAACAGTGAATGTAACCAGAACGGCAGTCACACCCAGTTTTGGAGCACAGTATACGATTGCCAATAAAACCCTGACCAGTTTAACAGTAAACTATAATGGATCAGGAGACCAAACAGTGAGTGCAGAAAACTATGGTACATTGGTGATCAGTACAAATGGCACAAGAACGGTAACATTTGTAAATGGGGGTACGGTAAGGGTATCGAATGTATTTACCCCCACAGCAACAACAACTACCTATGTGGTAACTAATAATATTTTTGAGTACAATGGTAGTGGCGCCCAAACGATCACGGCTTTCACCTATAATAACCTGATCATCAGTAATACGGGAGCCAAAACCGTATTGGCCGGAACCACAGTTAATTGTCAAACTATAGAAATCAACAATAGCGCTGTTTTAACCCTTCCCGATACCAGTGTTTTGAATATTCAGGGATAAGAATATCTAATCTTTTTTTAAGGTTAGATGCTTTATCTTTGTAGAAAGCAAAATAATAGTATGTTTTAGCAGCGTATGTCTAACTAACCTATCTGTACAAAGCATATAACTACATACCCTGAGTATAACCCCTCTGTTTGAAAACACGATAAATTATTGTTTTCAAACCAGAGTAAAGGTTGTGCAGTTTGCTGTCTTTATTTTAAAGTAGTCGACTGCTGTAATAATGTGTTCTAAATCCTGAACAATTGTTATGGCTAAGGTATTGTCATTATCTGGTTGGAATTTGCTATTTCCATCACGTCAGCTTAAACCGGTTTTAAGACTGGCGCTGCTGTTTTTATTCTTTCAATGCTTTATTTATAAAATTAATGCTGCAACAATTACATCCAACAATGTAACCGGCTTTTGGGATGTTGGGGGAACCTGGGTGGGTGGAGTGGCACCTGGACCGGGTGATGATGTAATTATTAATGCGAGCGCAACCATTACTGTACGAACTAATGTGTCTTGTTTAAGCCTGAGCTGGACAGGTGATCCATCTGCAACAAGAACATTTACCATTAACGCAGGGTTTTCTTTGACTGTAACTGGAAATATTAGCCTTGGTGCACCAACAGCAGGAACTAAAAACAGAACGATCAGTGTTTTGGGTACACTAAACTGCAATGGAAATTTCAATATGGCTGCAAGTGGTAATAATGGCAGGGATATTATATTAAGTGTTGGTACTGCCGGTACTGCAAATATTAATGGTAACCTGACTATGGCTTCTACTTTTGTAAGACACCATGTTGACTTAACAGGGAATGCACAAATTAACATAGGCGGCAATATCGGTGCAAATGCTACGGGAACAACAACAGGTGGCGGATTTACCACCCCGCCCGCAGGTAGTATTATCAATTTGAATGGAACCTTACCACAAAATTTTTTTACACAGAATGCACCTGTTTATAGTGGAACTTTTAAAATTAATAATGCTGCAGGTGTTATTTTAAGAAGAACATTAGCTCTTGGATCGTCAACACTTACTATTGGTGATATTACGGCGAATAGCCTCTTTAAAGACAGTGGTAATACAGTAACCTGTACGGGTACACTCAACTTAAATAATGGAAGTACGTATAGATTGGGTAGATATTCAGGAACAGGGGGAACTGCAACGGTATTTCCCGCATTTACAACTATCAATATTGCATTGGGAACCACTGTTGAATATGCACATATTAATGGAAACCAGACAGTATCAATTACACCCAATTATGCAAACCTTAGTTTTACATCTTCTGTTGCCCGTTCGAGAGTGAT
>JBMOKQ010000093.1:0-33369 GCA_049324295.1 Bacteroidota bacterium | reverse complement strand
GAATTTGCTCTTTATATTTGTTACAGACGTGATCGTAAATTCGAATCAGATTATTTGTTAGCATGAATATCTAACGAATTTCTTTCACGTCTATTTTATTCCAATTTCAACCCCTGATTCGCATAAGTTATATAGTGGTACTAAGACTTAAGCAGTTTAGTAAGGCTGATATTGCTATTGTTTCCACAGGATAGCATTCAAACAAAAGCGTAAATTGCCAGTATAAATTTTTACAGGTGCCTTCCAAAAAAATAACAGAAAAACCCCGTTCCGTTTTACCAGGTGGTGGTAAAGACATTTCTTTTTTTGAACAGGTATATGATGTAGTACGTCTCATACCAAAAGGCCGTGTTACTTCTTATGGTGCTATTGCAGCGTATCTCGGTACAAAAATGAGTGCCCGCATGGTGGGCTGGGCCATGAATGGTTCTTTTCATGTAAAACCTAAAGTACCTGCACATCGTGTGGTTAACAGAAATGGTATGCTCAGTGGTAAGGCTCATTTTGCAACACCCACACTGATGGAAGAACTTCTCGCCAAAGAGAAAGTAAAAGTAAAAGATGATCAGGTGGTTGACTTCGATAAAAAATTCTGGGACCCTGGGGAGAATTTGTCCGAAGGACTCCAGTGGGAGGAAATTTGAAAATGTGCTAATTTGGAAATGAAGAGTTGATCTGATTTTCAAATTAGCACATTTCCAAATTAGGAATAATACGGGCTGATCATCAGGTAAACAATCGGTCCGGTAACAGCTACATAGAACCAGAGGGGCCAGGTAATTTTGGCGATCTTCCGGTGTTGTGCGTACTCGCCGGTTAATCCGCGGTAAGCAGTGAATAAAATAAAAGGGAGTATGATTGCCGCCAGGAAAATATGCGTTATCAGTATGATGAAATACACTATTCGCATACTTCCTGCCGCCAATTTCTCTGTTTCAGTTACAATTCCGTTGTGGTCGGTATCACCAAATTTAGCTTCTCCTGCCAATAAGTGATGCAGTATATAGGATACAAGAAAAGCTACGGATAATAACAATGCAGCCATCATCAAGCGCTTATGTACCACATAGTTTTTTTGCTTTACCATTATCAATGCTGCTATCAGTAATACTGCAATAGCGGTATTGATAAATGCATTGATGGCAGCAAAAATATGTACATCAAAATTTACAGTAATATTCAGTTTTATTTTACCAAGTATGACCACTGCAGTAAATACTACTACAGAAAAAATACCAATGAGCCAGCGGGCCTGTTTGTCGTTTTTGGGGAGTGAGGGTTCTAGCATGATTACTTTAATTTATTGCCACTGTGTTCAAAGGACTCTCCATAGGAGTTCTATGAACCTTTGGAGAAAACACAGAATGGCACTGAAATGTTTATACCTATCCATTTATTTTTCTTCGTTTACGCATGTATAAGACAAAGAAAATAACCAGCATCACAATAATAAGCCATAACCAGCTAAGGTCAATGATCTGCATGAATACGGTACTTTTCTTTTTTTTATCTTTTTCCAGCATCAGTAACCCAATATCACGTGCCAGTTTTGAGAGCGATGATGAATCCAGTCCATTGTAATACCCTCTTACATACCTGTCTTTATCAAGCAATACAAAACGGGTAGTATGCACAAAATCGGGGCTCATAGGCTCTTCACTGAACTTATCTACTTTCAGTTCTTCAAATGCAAACCGATAAATGGAGTCTTTATTACCTGTAAGCATCCACCAGTTATCATGGTTTACACCGAAACGATCAGCATAATCTTTTATCACATTCACAGAATCATGTTCCGGATCTACGGTAAAAGAAACAAACTGAACAATTGACGTGTCGATTTTCTTTCTAACATCGCCACCTTTCAGGAATGACTGCTGCAGTTTTCCCATATTCCTGGTGAGTCCGGGGCATATGCTTCTGCAACTGGTGAAGAAGAAATCCACTACCATGATTTTGCCCTGTTTATCATAAAGACTAACGGTTTCTCCCAACTGGTTTTGTAATGTAATGTTGGACGTTTTGTGCCATATGCTATCTGTTACCATTTTACCTTTCTCTACACGTGTAACAACAGTATCGAGCAGGTATTTGCGTGGCATATCTACGGCGTGTTCGCTGGTATATTTGAGCACCAGGTAACAAAACACCGGAATAAAAACGGCCACCATTAAACCCAGTATCGCTTTCTTATTCATATTCGAGGGGTATAAAAAAACCATCGCCACATAAGCGATGGTTTCCGGTTACTATTTTATAACAACCTTGTTTTCTTAGTGTTTGGTTTCCACCGCTTCCTTTGTTGCATGTGTTGTATCGGCATGAGCTCCGGTTGTGGCACCATGCGTACCATGTTCCTTCTTTTCTACCTTAATGGTACTTTGCTCCTTGAAGTAAGGATCGTAAGTATTACGCAGGTTTCTGAATGAGTTACCATCTGTAAGGAAAGCAATGATAAACCAGATAAATAATGCCAAGGGCACTACAATTGTCATGATCAGGTTCTTGATTTCATGTTTCAGGTGCATGAAATAACCTACTATATAAAATGCTTTTGCCAGCATCAGGATAATGATCGCTCCTTTGACGGCAAGACGTAATCCTTCACTTTCCATACCTATCATCCAGAAACCGAGAGCCAGTTCTATGATGGTTAATACAGAGAGGATAATGGTTACCTTTTTAATTTCACTGGTACCACCGCCATGTGTTTCTTCGTGACCTACTGTATGTGACATATCAATATCTTAATTAAATGAATGAATGTTGATTAAACCAGGTAAAAACAGGTAAATACAAATACCCATACCAGGTCTACAAAGTGCCAGTATAAACCGGCTTTTTCGATCATCAGGTAATGTCCGCGCTGTTCAAATTTATCCATCAGTGTCATGATCAGCATTACTATATTGATGATCACGCCGGAGAATACATGGAAACCATGGAAACCGGTGATGGTAAAGAAGTAGTTGGTAAAATTGGTTGATGAAGCTGTTCCATCTGCATTCAGGAAAGGATTGCTACCCCACCATGCACCTTCATGGTGTAAGTGTGTCCACTCCCAAGCCTGGCAGCTCAAAAATGCAATACCACCGATGATGGTCCATACCAGGTTTTTCACCACTCCTTTTTTATCCATGTTGTGTCCGGCATGAACTGCCAGTACCATGGTTACGGAGCTGATGATAAGGATGAACGTCATGATACTTACGAATACCAATGGTGCATTCACTCCTTCGGGTGCAAAAGGAAAACTTTTGAACACCTCATTAGGGTCGGGCCATCCATTGGTTGAGAAACGGATGGTACCATATGAGATCAGGAATGCACCAAATGTGAAGGCGTCACTCATCAGGAAGTACCACATCATTAATTTGCCGTACTCAACATTGAAGGGACTCTTTCCGCCACCCCATAATTTGGTTGTTGTTGCAGTTGTTGTCGTTGCCATGATCGTTCAAAAAAATTTCGTTACAAAAATATTGGCTGTTGTTCAAAAAAGCTGCATAAATGCTAACTTTTTCTTGAACTATCCGATCCAGTTATAAAAGATAAAAAGATATATCCAGAGTACATCTACAAAGTGCCAGTAGGTGCCTGCTACTTCTACAGGAACACTGCTGTAAATTTTTGTTTTGCTACTATACGCACGTATAAACATCACCAATAATGCTATTACACCTCCCAACACGTGCAGCATGTGTAAACCGGTAATCACAAACAGAAATGATGCCGCTGAATTACTTTTAGGGCCAACCAGGGCAATATTGTTTGCTTCGAGGTTTACAAAACCCAGATACTGTAGCACAATAAACAATACTCCTAATGCTGCAGTAATTGTTATTAAACTACGGTAACGCCTCATTTCTCTTGCTTTAAAAGCTTTTGTTGCGAGGTACATGGTTACGCTACTGAGCAGTATCACCACTGTTGAGTACCAGAATACCATTGGCAGGTCGAATTCGAGCCAGCTGCTCTGGTTCTTTTTTACGATATAGGCACTCGTTAATCCTGCGAATGCCATCACAATACTTCCCATAGCCACCCACATAGTAAATTTATGGGGATGAATACGTTTAGGTTCGTTTGTCTGCACAGTTGTCATCATCGCTTTATTTTGAGTGAGAAATGAAAGGTGAAATTAGTTTTGACTTTTCACTTCCTCATTTTCAAATTTTCAAATTCACAAATTTCCTCCAAAGGTTCATAGAACTCCTATGGAGAGTCCTTCGGACAAATTACCTAATCTTATCCGCCAGTAACGCAAGCAATACTATCGGTAAATAGATATAGCTGCTAAACATTACTCTTCTTGCCGCTTTTACATCCATATCGCGATATAAGCGCAGGCTTTGTATTACCATTGCCATATTTGCGGCTATTACAATCCACATACTTGTTTCGCCCGTCAGTCCGAAATAATAAGGCAATATGCCAACGGGTATCATCAGCACAGAATACATAACTGCCTGCAATGCCGTGAACTTTGTAGGCCCCAGGTCTGATGGCAACAGTTTGAAACCGGCTTTACTGTAATCACTATGTGCCACCCAGGCAATGGCCCAGAAATGGGGGAACTGCCAGAGAAACTGAATGCCAAACAATATCCATCCACCCGCACTAAAATCATCATTACCGGCTACCCATCCAATGAGGCAGGGCAATGCTCCTGGAAAAGCACCCACCAATACGGCAATTGAATTGATTTTCTTCAAAGGTGTATAGATGTATGCATACAGGAACAAACTGAATGCTGATAATAATGCTGATGAAAGATTAAAGAAGTACCACATCATACCCACACCGAGTAAGCCTGCGATCAGTGCAAAAAGATACGCTTCCTGTTGTTTCATGCGTCCGTTTGCCACCGGTCTTTTACCCGTACGTTTCATTATGGCATCGGTATCTTTTTCCACTGCCTGGTTAATGGCATTGGCGCTTCCTGTTACCAGCATTCCCGCAATAAAAAGAACTACAATCATCCCCAGGTCATACTCCACTACTTTTGGAGCCAGCAGATAACAAACCACACATGAAAAGACCACCGTAAAACTCAACGTGAATTTGATGAGTTGAAAATAGTCCTTCACTTTGGCCGCTACCGAATACGATGCGGATTCATTTGTATCTGCTGTCATTGAATGCTATTGGTCTCCGCAATTACAATAAGTCAACATCGACTTATCTATCTCTCCCACACGCTCCATGATTTTACGCTGTCCTTAATCTTATCTCACTCTTATCCAGAATATCCAAGTCTAAAAACAATGCTCCCGAATGATCGGGAGCATTGACATTATTCAGATCCTGTAACCGTTACCGGTTGAACAGGATAGTTCAATCAATTAATGATGATCACTTTCATCTGCTCCCACCGGTGTTGTTTGCGGAATAAATTCCTTACCATCTTTACCATAGTCATACGCCCAACGGTATACTTCAGGAATTTCACCCACCCAGTTACCATGACCCGGATGAATTGGCGTAGTCCATTCCAGTGTTGCAGCGCCCCATGGATTAAGGGTTGTTACTTTTCTTCCTTTGAAAATAGAGTAGAAGAAATTAAACAGGAACAATAACTGTACAGCAAACACAATCATAGCCACCGTACTGATAAACCTGTTCAGTTCAACAAACATTTTAAAGCTTTCCCAGATGCTGTAATCGTAATAACGACGCGGCATACCTGCCAGACCTTCGTAGTGCATGGGCCAGAAGATAAGGTATGCACCTGCAAGGGTTACCCAGAAGTGAATATACCCCATGGTATTATTCAGGTATTTGCCATACATTTTAGGGAACCAGTGGTAAATACCTGCGAACATACCAAACATAGATGCCACACCCATTACAATATGGAAGTGTGCAATAACGAAATAAGTATCGTGCAGGTGAATATCGAGTGCTGAGTTACCCAGCCAGATACCGGTTAAACCTCCGGAGATAAATAAGCTTACAAAACCAATGGCGAACATCATACCCGGGGTGAAACGGATATTACCTCTCCATAATGTTGTTAACCAGTTGAATACTTTGATGGCTGATGGTACGGCAATTAACAGTGTAAGTAATACGAAGATAGAACCCAGGAAAGGATTCAATCCCGTTACAAACATGTGGTGCGCCCATACGAGGAAGGCCAGGATGGCGATGGCAAACAATGATCCGATCATTGCCATATATCCGAAGATAGGTTTACGTGAGTTCACCGATAATATTTCCGATACCATACCCATGGCCGGTAAGAGAATGATATATACTTCCGGGTGACCCAGGAACCAGAATAAGTGCTGGTACAGGATAGCACTACCACCTTCATTAGGCAATGCACCTACACCATTAATAAATATATCTGACAGGTAGAAGCTTGTTCCGAAATTTCTGTCGAAGATCAACAGTATAAAGCCTGAGAACAATACAGGGAACGATAATACACCTAGTACAGCGGTAAAGAACAATGCCCAGATGGTTAATGGCAAACGTGTCATGCTCATACCTTTGGTACGCATGTTCAATACGGTTGCTATATAGTTCAAACCACCTAATAATGATGATACTACGAATAAGGCCATTGAGATCAGCCACATATCCATACCCACTTTCGAGCCCGGCGACGCATCGCCCAAGGCACTTAATGGAGGATAGGCTGTCCAGCCACCACTGAATGGACCAGTTTCAACAAACATAGAAGACAGCATCACGATACTGGCCGCAAAGAAGAACCAGTAACTCAGCATATTCATAAATGGCGATGCCATGTCACGTGCACCCACCTGCAATGGAATAAGGAAGTTGGCGAATGTACCGCTCAAGCCCGCTGTTAATACGAAGAATACCAGTACGGTTCCATGTGTGGTAACCAGTGCATAATATGCTTCCTGTGTAATACGACCACCTTTGGCCCATTTACCCAGTATATCTTCCAACCATGGGAATGTTGCATCCGGATAACCAAGTTGTAAACGGAAGAGTACACTCATCAAACCTCCCAAAACGGCCCATACCATACCGGTAATCAGGAACTGTTTGGCGATCATTTTATGATCCTGGCTGAACACATACTTCGTAATAAAAGTCTCATGATGATGATGCTCATGATGATGATCGCCATGACCCTCATGTGTGGTCACTGCTCCATGTGCATGCACTACTGCTTCGTTACTCATAATCTTCTTTTATAAATTTCTATCAATGATAATAACCGATCAGATTCCGGTTACACAATGTTTTACAATTTGGCTACTGCTTTCTTTACTGCTTCAACAGGTTTTACAGAGGCTGTTTTGGCTGTATCGGCCACAGATTTTGGTGCTGCAGAATCCTGCTCAGGGAACTGTTGTACATAATAAGGTTTCTGCTTCACCATCCATACATCATATTCTTCCTGCTCTACTACTTCAATTACTCCTTTCATTGAATAGTGACCATTACCACACATCTGGTCGCAACTGATTTCATACTGAAAATTGGGATTCTTGGTCATTTCCTTCATTTCTTTAGTGGTATATTTTGGTGTGAACCAAAGTGTGGTAGGAATTCCCGGAACAGCATCCATTTTCATACGGAAATGAGATAAACCCACATCATGAATAACATCTCTAGATCCTATAATTAATTTAACGGGCTTCCCTTTTACGAGGTACATGGTTTGCTCCATCACCACATCATCATGACCCAGTTTATCTTCCCAGATAAGACCAAGACTATTGGTTGCATTATCGATATTTTTATAATATTTCTTACCGAATGAACCATCTTTTCCGGGGTAACGGTAAATCCAGCCAAACTGTTTTCCTGTTACTTCTACCACCATTGCATTTTGAGGCGCTTCTCCAGTAAACAAGAACCAGTTACGTAAACCAATTACTACCAACACTGTAAGTGCTATGGCAGGAATAACTGTCCAGATAACTTCCAGCTTATTGTTATGTGGAAAATAAAATACTTTACGATTTTCATTCTCCTGGTATTTATAGGCAAACCAGAAAAGAATAATCTGGGTAATGATAAATACAATACCTGTTACAGCAAGTGTAACCCATAACATAGAATCAACACGCGCACCTTCCACACTGGCAGCATCATGTACCAGGAGTGTTTTCCCATAATAGAGTTCATTGCAGTACCATACGCCGATAAGACCCAGTATCAGGAACCCGATCATGAGGAATCCATTGATCTTGTTGTTTTGCTTACGGCTAACTTCTTCTCCTTTCAGTACCGATACATATTCACTCGCCTTGGCGATCTGGAATATCACTACAAAAATCAGTACAATTACGGCTATGGTTAAAAACATTGTCATAATACTTTCTGTATTTATTCGATTTGAAAATTTGAGAATTTGAAAATTTGAAAATGCTTTTGTTTGCTATTTTCTGATTTTCTCCGACTCTATAATTTTCAAATTCTCAAATTCTCAAATTTTCTCCAAAGGAGTCCTTTCGGACAAATTCTATACCTGGTGAATCACACTTTCTTTCAGGAAAGGATGATATTTCGGAACCAATGGTTTTTTTGTTAAAGCCTTACCTACTCCCAGTATCATCATACCCACAAATAAACTCAGGATACCAAAATCGAGCCAACCTAGGGTTACATGTTCTTTAGACAGACTACCCATTACCATCTGGTAAAAGTCGATCCAATGCCCAAAGATGATTAATACTGCCATAAAAGTGACCAATGTGTAATTTCTCTTGGCTGAACGCTTCATCAGGATCAACAAAGGACATAAAAAATTGATGATGAGGTTCAGAAAGAAAATACCCTTATATGGCCCCTGTACCCTGTGTTTGAAATAAACAGTTTCTTCCGGAATATTGGCGTACCAGATCAGCATATACTGTGAGAACCACAGGTAAGTCCAGAAGATCGAAAATGCAAACATGAATTTACCAATATCGTGCAGGTGTTCCTGTGAGGTTAATTCCAGGTAACCTTTGTTTTTCAGATAGATTACCCATAATGCCACCAGCGACATACCAGATACAAATGAGCTTGCAAACGTATACCAGCTGTACATGGTAGAGTACCAGTGTGCATCAATACTCATCATCCATAACCAGGGGATGGTAGAACCAACCGTAAGTGCAAACCAAACTACGAATAAGGCCGCGCGGATAGTATTTCTCCAGATAAAGCTGGCACCTTTTTCAGCATCCATGGGCGCTTCATCTGCTTCACTGCTCAGCTGACGCATTCTCCATCCGAGTATGCTCCACAAACCAATGGTAAGGGTGGTCCATACAATAAAGAATACAGGATTGAGGAAGCCGGCTTTTCCTTTTAGGATGGGATCATTAGCAACAGCTTCACTATCTAACCAATGATAAATATGATGTTTATGACCTACTACCACATAAATCAAAACTGCAAAAGTGATGGCTCCGAAAATGGGTACCATAGTTGATATGGCTTCCGGAATACGACGGAACGACTGCTGCCATCCACCCATTGCCATTGTTGTAACGCATATAAAGAACATGCTGGCATTACATACCAGGGTCCAGAAAATGGTATTATACATCAATGTACCCCAGAACTGAGTCTGCTCATGTTCATCGGCGCTGAAACCTTTGATGACAAGACCTGCGACCAGTGCCACCAATCCCACTCCAATCAGGGCATAGGACCATGTTTTCATTTTGCCGGGTATCTCAAATTGCGTTTTGATAGATGCCATTTTTATTCTTTTAATCTTTTCCGGACTAAAATCCGGAGCTGGGATTTAATACTATTTATTTTGCAGCAGGTGCAGATGTTGCAACCGCTTTTGCTTCTTTCTGTTTGTTCTTGATATACTTAATCACCATCCATCGCTGCTGACGACTCAATTGTGATGCATATGAACCCATCATATTTTTACCATAAGTAACAGAGTAAAACATTTGTCCGTCTGGCATAACAGAAACAACGGGATCAGCGATTAGGTTTTTAGGTGCTGCTTTATATGGACCATCTCCATTTTTCCATAAAGGCCCGTTACCGTTCAATTTGTTACCATGACAGATTCCACAATTGATCTGGTACAGGCGTTCAGCTTCAGTGGTCTCTGCTTCGCTCATAGAATCTACCGGGTTAGGTACCTGGCGCGATGCATAGTAATTAGCGGTATCACCAGGTGCGTCTTTCGCAATATGAAAAGGCATTTCAACACCTCTTGCCATGGTTCCCTCTACGGGCATAGCAGTGTAATGAATACCTTTTTCAGCCAGATTGCTATGATCTGCATAAGTTTCATAGGCACGGCTGTACGCCATATCGGGCATATAAATTTTACCTGGTGTACGCTTTACATCGCTACAGGCTACAATTGTGGTAGCAGTGGCAGCAACAGCTATGATCATTAATTTCTTCATCTTCTTAGTATTCAAAAATTAAGCGGCAACGATTTCTTTGTTTTCAAACATCATTTCATCTTTGTCGTAACGACCTAACCACCAGCCTTCTTCCGCTACCTGTACATCTGTTTCCACAGCGCCATTGCTGCTGAGGAATGCTTTCAGGTCATCAACATTGGTTGTAGAGGTACACTCAATCACCATTACAAACAGATCATCTGTTGCACGGGCATGGAAGTGATGTTTCTTTACAAAAGGAGCTAACTGGCAGAGATAGCAGAACGTAAGTACCATTCCCACTGCTGCAAACAATACCGTTAACTCGAATATAATGGGCACCCAGGCTGGTAATGCAAAATGTGGTTTACCACCAATATTCAACGGCCAGTCGAGCGTGAAAATCCAGCTGATGCAACTCAGGGCCGTTGTGGTACCGGTAATACCATAGATAAACCCTGCAGTATGCAAACTGGTTTCTCTCATTCCCAGTGCATGATCAAGTCCATGTACCGCAAATGGCGTGTACACATCATGAATCTTGTAACCCGATGTGCGAACTTTTTTCACCGCAGGAAACAATACTGCTTCATCATCAAAACAGCCTACTACGAATTTCTTTTTTGCCATGTTATTCTAATTAGACAATTTGAAAATTTGAAAATTTGAAAATGAAAGCAGTGCTTTCTTGTTTTCAAACTTCAACCTAGTCAAATCATCATTTTCAAATTTTCAAATTTTCTCCAAAGGAGTCCTTTCGGACAAATTGGCACATTACTAATGGTGTGCCTGATCATGTACAAACTCTTCGAGCTTCTGCTCTTCAATTTTGCCCATTTTATTTTTATATCCTTCACCGGTTGTTTTCAGTACATACTTGATCTCTGCAATCGCAATAACAGGGAAGTATTTTGCGAAGAGGAAGAAGCAGGTAAAGAATAAACCGAATGTTCCTGCATAGAAACCAATCTCCCAGATAGTCGGGCTGTAATACACAGACCAGCTTGAAGGAAGGTAATCGCGGTACAATGATGTTACGATGATTACAAAACGCTCGAACCACATACCAATGTTCACGATAATACTCATGAAGAAGGTTACGAAGAGGTTTCTTCTCATTTTACGGAACCAGAAAATCTGCGGGCTCAATACGTTACATGCCATCATACCCCAATAGCTCCAGCCATAAGGACTAAACAGGTAAGCACGGCTGTACCAGAATGTATATCCCTCATATTTGTTCTGGCTGTACCATCCCATGAATAACTCGGTGAGATAGGCCACACCCACTATAGAACCCGTTAATACAATTACTTTATTCATCGCCTCAATGTGACCAATCGTAACATAGTCTTCCATCTGGAATACTTTACGAACGATTACCATCAGGGTTTGTACCATCGCAAAACCGGAGAAGATGGCACCCGCAACGAAATAGGGTGGGAAGATAGTAGTGTGCCAGCCCGGAATTACCGATGTGGCGAAGTCGAATGATACGATCGTGTGTACCGAAAGTACCAGTGGTGTACTCAAACCGGCCAGTACAAGAGAAAGACTCTCATGACGCTGCCAGTGTTTGGTAGAACCGGTCCAGCCAAAAGATGCAATACCATATAAACGTTTACGCAATTTGGTGAAAGCGCGGTCACGAACAGTAGCAAAATCAGGAATAAGACCAGAATACCAGAATAAAAGAGATACAGTAAAATAAGTTGAGATCGCAAATACATCCCACAAAAGTGGTGAGTTAAAGTTTACCCATAAAGGACCACGTGTATTTGGATAAGGAAGTACAAAGAAAGCCATCCATACACGACCCATGTGGAAGATTGGGAACTGACCCGCACACATTACCGCAAAGATGGTCATTGCTTCAGCCGCACGGTTCACCCCTGTTCTCCATCCCTGGCGGAACAGTAACAGGATCGCTGAAATCAGTGTACCTGCGTGACCAATACCTACCCACCATACAAAGTTGGTGATATCCCAACCCCATCCGATGGTCTTATTCAGGTTCCACTGGCCAATACCGTAAGTTACCTCACGATAAACGCTATACACACCAAACAACAATAGGGCAACAGAAATATAGAAGCCGATATACCACAATTTAGTGGGCTTGGCTTCAATTGGTCTCACGATGTCTTCGGTTACCTGATGGTAATTTTTGTCACCGTACACCAACGGTTCCCTGAGCTGTGATTCGTACTTTAAATGCATCTGGTCTTTTTTTGGTCCATGAGCCAGGGTTAGTGGCTCATGCGTTTATTGTAACATTTGTCGGGGTGAATGGTCAATGGTGAATGGTGAATATTGACCATTCATCATTGACCATTCACGCTATGCGTGCTCCGCTTCTTTTTTAGTTTCATGCTTTCCTTCACCATGCGCCGATTCTGTATTACGTACTTTGGCTAAGTAAGTAACACCCGGTAATACGTGCAGTTGTTCCAGCACATAAAACTGACGGTTCGGATTCTCTGTTCTCACCATAGTGATGGCACTATGTTTATCATTGGCATTACCAAATGTGATTGCGTTGGTAGGACATGCCTGCTGACATGCTACTTTGATATCGCTGTCTACCAATGGTCTGCTGTCTTTCTTTGCTTTCAGTTTGCTTTCCTGTAAACGCTGTACGCAGAATGAACATTTTTCAATCACACCACGTGAACGTACCGTTACATCAGGGTTCAGTACCATGCGGGTGAGGTCATCATTCATATCAAGTACCACATCATTCACAATACCTGCCTGGTTGTTATCAAAGCTATCTGAACCTGTATAATCTGCCCAGTTAAAACGACGTACTTTATACGGACAGTTGTTCGCACAATATCTTGTACCGATACAACGGTTATAAGTCATCTGGTTAATACCTTCTGAACTGTGGTTGGTAGCAGCTACCGGACAAACGTTTTCACAAGGCGCATTATCGCAATGCTGGCACATCAATGGCTGGAACACCACATTCGGGTTATCCATATCGCCACTATAATATTTATCGATACGTAACCAATGCATTTCATGGCCGCGTAATACTTCCGGTTTACCTACAACAGATACGTTGTTTTCTGCATTACATGCTACAACGCAGGCGCCACAGCCGTTACAGGTATTCAGGTCAACACTCATCCCCCATTTAATACCCGGTCTGTCGTACACAGGATAAATGGTTCCCTGGCTTTCAAACTTCTCCAATCCACCCCATGGTTTTAATTCATGGTCACGTTCTTCACGTATTTCAGTGGGATGTTTTTTATAATCTGCCAGTGTCAGTTCCTTCATTACCTCGGTACGGTTACCCTGTGTGGTATCGTAACGGTTATGTGTTTGTGTTAAGGCTACAGGATATTTCTCACCTGTTACAGTAACTTCAACACTGCTATTGCTATAACTTACCACACCATTGCTGAGTGAAGCCAGCGGGAAGGCATTTTTACCAACACCTGCTGCAGCTTTACCAATATTATTACTACGGCCATATCCTACAGCGATACCAATGGTATCAGGATGTGTGCCCGGGATAATCAATACAGGCAATAAAATTTCTTTGCCACCTACTGCAACTTTCACTACTTTTTTAGGAGGATTTACTTCATAAGCATCTGCCTGTCCGCCATTATTCAGGTCAATATCTAAAATAGCTCTTGCGAGTGCAGGAGATACGATAACATAGTTATCCCATGTAGCACGTGTAACCGGGTCAGGTAATTCCTGTAACCATGGGTTAGATGCACCCTGTCCTGCACCGATACCTACTTTCTCATACAGTACCAGCTCATATTTACCACCCTTCTTACCTGAAGTAGCAGCCGCAACCGCAGCACCTACAGCCGCACCACTAAAGGTTCCGGGTTTGGTAGCAGATTCACCAATGCTGATCACACCGTCCTGCAGGGCTTTATCCCAACCGGATTGTCCACCCAGTTTAGCACTCCAGAAATTTTTCAGGTAAGCGAGATAATCAGTTGTATTACCACTCCATTTCAGCAGGCTGTCTTGCCACTGACGGGTTTTAAATAAAGGATAGATAGTGGGCTGAATGAAAGAGAAATGACCTGTTTTAGCTTCAGCATCACCCCAGCTTTCAAGGAAATGATGATCAGGAGCCACAATCTTACACAGTTCAGCAGTTTCATCTACTTTAGATGCAAATGAAACAGTAGTTCTTACTTTTTTCAGTGCTGCCTTGAATTTATCAGCATCGTACCATGAATAAGCAGGGTTAGCACCATAAACAAAGAGGGTATTCACCGAACCTGCATTCATGTCTTCAACCAGTTTCACAAAATCGGCATCCATACCGGCACGCTGGTTATCCAATACACCCCAGTTGATAGTAGATCCGCCGGCACCAATGGCATTATTGATGGCATTTACAATGATCTGAACATTTACATCATTACTACCTGCTACCACCAATGCAGTACCTTTATTTTCATTCAGTGATTTGGCCGCTTTTTCAATACCTGCTTTCAGTTTGGCATCGCTGATACCAGCTACACCCTGGCCATTTACTGCGCTCAATAAAGCAGCAGCAATAGCAGCAGTTTCAGATGGACGGTGTAAATATTTTTCATCGGCGTTTGATCCGGTAAGAGAAGCAACAGATTCAAAATGAATGTGCTTGCTCATGCCGGGGTTTTTCTCGTCGATTTTTTTACCGGTAGCATATTGTTTCGCAAATTCAACCGGGCTCAGCCAGGTTCCGAGGAAATCGGCACCGAGGCTCACGATTGCTTTTGCATTGTCGAAACGATAAGAAGGAATTCCACGAACACCATAAGTAGCTTCATTGGCCTGGATCATGGCGCTGTAAGAAACAGCATCATAAGTTACATGACGGCTACCGGGATATTTAGCAAGGAATTCAGCAATTACTGCTTTGGTTGAAGGAGATGTGATGGTGCTGGTAAGCATTACTACCGTACCGCCAATTCCTGCTGCAACAGCTTTGTCTACTGATTCAAAAGTTACTTCCTTACCATCAATAGTAGGGAAACGTAAACGGGCAGTATCATATAAATCCAATACAGAAGCCTGTACGCGGGCAGATGTACCACCTTTTGTAACAGGACTCATATCATTACCTTCAATTTTAATGGGACGGCCATCGCGTACTTTAGCCAGTATGCTTACCACATCACCATCCTGAACATAGGTAGTGGCATAGTAATTGGAAATACCGGGTACAATATCTTCTGGCTTATTGGCAAATGGGATGGCTTTCTTCACCGGCATCTCACAACTTGCTGCCACAGCAGCCGCAGCGGTGCTGAAACCCAGGTATTTCAGGAAGTCTCTGCGGGGAGCAGCAGCTTCCATGAAACTCTTGCTTTCATCGGCTACAAAAGGCAATTCTTCCTTAAACTCATCCTTTACCTCTTTATTGTAAGCCTCAGACTGATTCAGCTCTCCAAAACTTTGCCAGTACTTTTTTTCCATCTTGTTAATTTGAAAATTTGAAAATTTGAAAATTTGGAAATGGGTTATTCCGCTTAAACAAATTTCCTTTCGTTACTATGTTAATTTGAAAATTTGAAAATTTGAAAATCTTCAAATTACAATCTTCATTTTCTAATTATTCCGAGACACATTATCATTTGAAAAACCTTCGGTTTTGAAAATCTGAATCTGCTTCATTTTCAAATTCTCAAATCTTCAAATTTTCAAATTAATAATGGCATTTCTGACACTCCGTTCCGCCAATCGCTTCTACGGTAACACCTTTTGTGCTGTCTATTTTTCCGCTCTTCAGATCCTGGTGGTATTTCTCATAGATGCTATAGAAACCATTGTCTTTAAACTGAACCTGGGTTTCGCGGTGACAATTGATACACCAGCCCATACTCAGGTCGGCGAATTGTTTTACTTCACCCATTTTCTGAATTTCACCATGACAGGTCTGACACTCTACTTTACCGGCTTTCACGTGCTGTGAGTGGTTGAAATAAACATGATCGGGCAGGTTATGAATACGAACCCACTCTATTGGTTTTGCTTTAGAAGGATCCCAGGCTTTACCGGGTTCAAAACCTGCGTATTTGTATAATTTCTGAATTTCGGCAGTACCATTTACTTCCTCACCACTTTCAGTGAAGATTTTTTCACCGCCATATTCATTGATCGACATATGACAGTTCATACACACATTCACAGAAGGAATGGTGGCCTGTTTGCCCTGGTAAACACCGGTATGACAATACTGACAGTTGATCTGGTTGATACCGGCATGTACTTTATGTGAGTAGTAAATAGGTTGTTCAGGCTGGTAATCTTTACTGCGACCCAGCGCCATGGCTCCTTTTGAAGTAAGATAACCACCTACTACAAAGAGGATAATAGTGATCATGGCGATATAGCTCTTGTTTTTCCAGAAAGGAACAGGCTCAATAGCAGCATGACCTTCACGCTCATCGGCCAGTTTTTTCAGGTTGGCATTCACCTGTAACAGAATGAGGGCCACAACAGCCAGGATCAGGGTGAGGATACCAAATAATAAGGTATTGTCGCTTTCAGCTGCGGCAGCTGCATTCGGATCGCCTACAGCGGCACCGGCTGCACCAGCGGCACCCGGAGCTGGTACTGAATTGATATATGTAATGATTGCTCCGATTTCCTCATCTGTTAAACTGGGAAACAGGTTCATTGCTGTTTTGTTCCATTGGTTGTACAGGTCATTGGCATACTTGTCGCCTGTTTTCAGGAAAGCAGCACTGTTTCTAATCCAGGCATATAAATTAGCCTTATTAGGCCAACGATCTTCTACACCTGCTAAGGCCGGACCGGTAGAGGGTTTATGTACCTGGTGACAGGTTCCGCAATTGGTGTTAAAAAGTGTCTTACCGTCTTGCGCCGAAACTGTATTCACTGTTGAAAAACCCAAGAAAAGGAGTGCGTTGAGCAGACAGGTCTTGGTTATGCGTCTAAAAGATATCATATACACAAACGTGGTTCTTGGTGTGGAAAAATATCCGTGAACGGCTGCAAAAATATGACACGATGCTGACAAAAACCAAACCTGATGGATTTTTTTTTATCCTTACCGGGCTTGACTTTCAGCGAATTGGCGCATATAAGGCATGACGAATGTCATACTTTTAAACAAATTCATTGAATGAAGTTCAAAATCATAAAATTGATCTTCCTGTAAGCAGAGAATGTTATAAACAAGCCACAGATTTACAGATTTCTTTTTTAATCTGTGAATCTGTGACTAAAAAATCAGCTATTGCAATTTTCCTCCTCTTTTTATCGCATTTTTGAGCCATGTTTCGTCGCCTGAAAGAGAAATGGGGTTTAAACTGGCCCCGGTTCATCCTGGTTTTTACCACTTTTGCCCTCGGTGGCAGTCTCTGTGGCTATACTGGTAAGCGCCTGATGGGACTTACTTCCATTGAAAAAGGCGTTTTTTACTACATTTTATATATAGTATTGGTAACCATTATATGGCCGGTCTGCGTTTTAGCGGTAAGCATTCCCATGGGGCAGTTTCCTTTTTTCCGGAATTACCTGGCTAAAATGTGGCGGAGGATCTCGGGAAATAAGGAACAGGAAAGTAGCAGGGAGCAAGAAACAGGTAACCAGGAGACGGATGAAAATCCGACATCCCCACATGGGGTCCTTCGGACAGCCATCCCCACACGGGGTCCTTCGGACCGACATCCCCAAATCAAAATAGCCCTTTTCGCCTCCGGTGCGGGTACGAATGCAGAAAAAATCATAACCCATCTAAAAAATCATTCCTCCATCCAAGTTTGTCTGGTTGTCTGCAATAAACCCGGTGCCGGTGTTATTCAGGTTGCTGCCTCGCATAATATTCCCGTATTAATGATTGAAAAAGAGCGGTTCTTCAGGGGTAATGCCTATGTTGATGACATTAAACACCGAAGTGGTATCGATTTTATAGTGCTTGCAGGTTTTCTTTGGAAAATTCCACCAGCTTTAATCGCGGCCTATCCTAACCGCATGATCAATATCCACCCTGCCCTGCTCCCAAAATACGGTGGAAAAGGAATGTACGGCATGCATGTGCATGAAGCCGTGATAGCTGCCGGCGAAAAAGAAAGCGGTATAACCATACATTATGTAAATGAGTATTTTGATGAGGGAGAACACATTTTCCAGGCACGCTGCGAAATAACGACCACTGATACAGCAGAGACCCTCGCACAAAAAATACATACACTGGAACATTTGCATTTTCCGGTGGTCGTAGAGAGAGTGGTTTCAACTTTGAATTAGCGATTGCCACTGATGACACAGAAATACACAAAAGTATTCAGTGCTTCTCTGGTATTCAGTGGCAAGAAATTCCCCTTGTACAATCCAAAAAAAATACTTATATTTAAAAAAACATCGCTCTTTATTTCGGCAATAACACTGCAAGGCTTTCCCCGATCGCATGAGGTAGCACAGATTTTCTGACACTAAAACCTTTCGATATGGAAACCGGAACATCCCCTTATCATTACAGCTTAGCCACACGTGGTATTTTAGGTGGTTTATTCGTAGGCATCGGCACAACAGTCATCAATCTTGCATTCGATCTTATTTACCGAAAGGTTACGGCGTATGAATTTGCAGAATGGGTAAATATCAATTCCATTATTTACTTCACCATTCCTACACTTATAGCCGCAGGTATTGTGTATGCCGCCATGGTAGAGTACCTCAAAAAAGGAGCCCTACTTTATACCCTGCTTTGTTTTTGCCTCGTAACCATTGTAGCATTTATTCCCCTCGGTCCTAATATGATGCCCACCGGAGATCCCTTACCGGCCAGTGCAAGAGGACTTACCCTCGGCATTGAAATCATCACCGGTATTTCCGGATGTTTCGCCCTCCCCTATTTTGCAAAGCATCCGGATGTTTGGGGCTAGGAGAAAAGAATTGAGAAAGTAAAGCAGTATTCCACTTTCTAATTTCTTATTCCTTATTTCCTATTTCTTATTTTTACAACTGTTAATACCAAATATGGCATACAACAGACAATAACCAATAGCCGATACCGCTAAAAATATACCACCCAATACCAGTAATACCATTCCCCATGTACCGGTTACTGTTCCGGTAAAATACAATACGGCCGCTACAATAGCAAGGATAACACGAATGGCTCTGTCGGCATTTCCCATGTTTGTTTTCATATACAAGTTGAGTTTAGGTTGATTGAATAAAACAAGATAACCAGCTTGAGGGATGAATTTCATGACATTTGTCACGTCAGCAGTAAAACGATTGTATAAGGACTGACCGTATTCAGCTTTCTGTTCGCCCAGACACCTATTTTTTCCCTGTAATTCAGTACTTACTTTTATATTCGATATTATTCATTACCCAATCTTCTGTTTTATGAAAAAAATGACGTTTGCACTTGTTGCCTTATGCATGGTAACAGGACTAACCGCACAAAGACCCACCGGTAGTAACCAGGGTGACACTCCTGCGAATGCCGGTGTTACCACATCAACCGGTTCGAGTGATCCGAAATTGGCCCCATTCAATATTCCTTTCAATCCGGATGCCACTGTTACATCGGAACATGAAGCCACCATTAAAGGTGTACGCGTTCCCTATAAAGCTACGGTGGGCACCATGCCCGTTTGGGACAAAGACGGCAAAATTGAAGCCGGTGTATTTTTTACTTATTATGAACGCACCGATGTAAAAGATAAAACTACACGTCCGCTGCTGATTTCTTTCAATGGAGGACCAGGAACAGCTGCTTTGTGGATGCAGATTGGTTATACCGGTCCGCGTATTCTTAATGTAGACGATGAAGGTTACCCGGTTCAGCCCTATGGCATGAAAGATAACCCGCATTCTATTTTAGATATTGCCGATGTGGTGTATGTAGATCCTGTAAACACCGGTTTCTCGCGCCCCATCAGCAAAGACATTCCCACCACCCGTTTCTTTGGTGTACGTGCCGATGTACAATACCTCGCAGAATGGATCAACACATTTGTTACACGCATGAACCGTTGGGCCTCTCCTAAATACCTGATTGGTGAAAGCTATGGTACCACACGTGTTTCGGGCCTTGCACTCGAATTACAGAATGCACACTGGATGTTCCTTAACGGCGTAATCCTCGTATCTCCTACCACACTGGGTATTGAAAGAAGTTCGAGAGAAGCAGCCGCATTGCGTTTACCTTACTATGCCGCAACAGCATGGTACCATAAAAAATTACCTGCCGATCTCCAGAAAAAAGACCTAACCGATATGCTGCCCGAAGTGGAAGCATTTACCATGAATGAGCTCATTCCTGCTATCAATAAAGGATGGTTACTCGATGATGCCAAACGCAAAGAGATTGCAGCTAAAATGGCACGCTACTCAGGTATCAATGAAAAAGTGATTCTTCAGAATAACCTCGATGTATCTACTTCCTTATTCTGGAAAGAATTACTGCGCGACCAGGGTTTTACCGTAGGTCGTCTCGATTCGCGATATAAGGGCATCGATAAAAAAGACGCCGGTGAATCACCCGATTATAATTCAGAACTCTTATCATGGGAACACTCATTTACACCCGCCATCAATATGTATTTACGCGAAGAACTGAAATATAAAACCGATCGGCGTTACTATGTATTCGGACCAGTGAATCCATGGGATCGTACCAACGACAGAACAGGTGATAACCTGCGAACCGCCATGGCCGAAAACCCATTCCTGCATGTGCTGGTACAATCCGGTTATTATGATGGCGCCTGCGATTATTTCAATGCACAATACAATTTATGGCAGATGGACCCCAGCGGTCGTTTAAAAGACCGTATGAGCTGGGAAGGCTACCGTAGCGGACATATGATGTACCTGCGTAAAGAAGACCTGGAGAAAAGCAATGACAATTTGAGGAAGTTCATCAAAAAAAGTATACCTAAACCGGGTACACCGGCGAAGTATTAGGCAGAAGTTTGATTTTTTGATCTTTGATTTTTTGATTTGGAGAGATGTGAGTAATAAGTAAATCAATTTTTCGAACCCACTTATTACTCACTACTCACTGTCCCTAAAATGGAAAGGTCTGTGATAAGGTAAAAATTAAGCAGACCGGCCTATTACAAATTACTAAAAGCTGAAAAGTAAAGATGATTGATATCTATTTACTTTTCAGCTTTTTTGTTTACCAGCTTTACGAGCTGTTTCCGTTTATCCGGCAATGGATTCCCTTCCCATTAAAAAAATTATTCAGCGAGGCAACTATTCACAACAGAATACCGTAGATAGGTTGTAATAAAATTAATTACCATAACAACCTTGAAAAATGAAAAAGATATTTGTGCTTAGCTGCCTGTTAACCATTGTTTTATTAACAGCTTCCTGTAAAAAAGACAACGCAGCTCCGGCTCCAGCCATGTTGAAAGAAATTACCGTGACACTTTCTGCAGCCAACGAAAATCCACAACCCGCAGGAAGAACAGAAACAGGCTCAGCCTCGGTGAAAATTTTCAGCGACAAATCAATCACAGTTGATGTAACGGTGAATGGACTCACTGGGGGAGATAATATTACTGCAGGCCACTTTCATGTTGGTGATCCTGTAACCAACGGAGGTGTTGTTGTAGCCCTCAATCCAACTGTAACAGGCAGCACCATAAAAGCCAAACTCAGCAACGTTCGCAGCAGTTTCATCGATACACTCATGAACGGTACTGCCGATCTGTACCTTAATTTTCACTCATCACAAGTGCCTTCAGGTATTATTCGCGGACAGGTTTTCAATGGTGTAACTTTTGCTTCAAGTGTAGCATTATCCGGCGCCAATGAAGTGCCATCTGTTACAACCACTGCAACCGGTACAGCTTTGTTAAGAATTACTGCCGATAACAAATTATTCAGTAAAATTACTGTAACCAATGTTGAAGCAGGCGATGCATTAACAGCAGGTCATATACACACCGGTGCAGCCGGAACCAATGGTGGTGTTTTATTGGGATTGTGTGCCAGTGCAGCTGACTTCGGTGTAACTAAAGTATATACACCTACAGCAGCTATTTTAACTGCCATTAAAACCGATGCGCTCTATGTGAACATTCACTCAAATAATAAACCTTCAGGTATTGTTAGGGGACAAATCAGATAGTAGTATAAAGAGGTAATAAAAAAAGTTCATCTGTATATTAATATGCAGATGGACTTTTTTATTTGGATATATTTTTCAACTGCGTTTTTCCATATAAACAACACCTGGAAGCGGATTTTCGTAATAGGCATTAATGATCTCAAACCCGTAGTTTTTATACAGTGCTATAGCGGCAGTTAACCGTTCCAGTGTATCGAGACGTATACTGGTATAACCCAGCTCAACAGAGGCTGTTATCAGGTTTTCAACCAAGGCTTTACCAATACCATATTTCCTGAAAGCAGGTTTAACATACAGTCTTTTCATTTCACACACACCTGCTGCGGGCAAAGGCTGTAATGCAATACAACCAACAGCTTCATTGTTCCAGTAAGCAAGAAAGATAACTCCGGCAGGCGGACCGTATTTTTTCAGTGGGTCTTTTACTTCTGCCTCAAAACGCTGAAAACAAAGATTTTCCTGCAGTTCGGCAGCATACTCCAAAAAAAGCTGCCGCACGGTTTCCAGTGCGGCACTTTCAAATGATATCTTTTGTATCTCTAACATCTTGTTTTATTGCTGATGTCTGATGTAGGATGTCGGATATAAAAAACAAATCCGACATCCGACATCCGACATCATACATCCGACATTTTACCCCGGCACTCTCGAAATATATTTCTCCACTTCCTTAATCTGGTCAACCACCTGTTTGGTGGTTGGTTTGCAGGCTTTGGCTTTGCGGAAGAAATCTTTGGCGGCGCGGAACTCTCTTTTATTCATGAAAATCTGGCACATGGTAAGATAGGCAACGGCTTCACTTTCTTTATCGGGAATACCGGCACGAATGGCGGCGCGGATATAACTTTCTCCTCCTTTAAGATCGCCTTTCTGCATGGCCATCATACCCAGTTGTAATTTATTGGCACCCTCTGCTTCGGGCATGGGAGAGCCGAGTTCTGTACTTTTTTTCAGGTGTTTTTCGGCAGCGTCGAAATCCTGTTTCATCATGGCCAGGTTACCCTTGATGGTAAAATAGGTTGAACGAACAGGTTTGTATAAAAGGTTGGGAAACCAGATACCATTGAGAATTTTTTCTACCTCTTCTATATTACCCGATTCCATCGGCTCCTGAATCAGGCGAAGCGGACCAATAAAAAAATGACTGAGTAAACCAATCAATGCAATAAAATAGATAGGAAAAGTGGGCCAGAAACCGGTACCCGTTGTATTCAAAGCCACCCCACCCGCAATTAATACCAGGCTGAGCCAAAAACGATATTTAATGATAATATTATAAAATTTCATAGACGGCAAATATAGTGAGGAATGTCGGATCGCTGATGGCGGATGTCGGACATAAAAAACAAATCAGACATCCTACATCAGACATCAGAAATTACTCCTTCGCATCATTCACCTCCATCCAATACCCATCCGGGTCGCGGAACCATATCTGGTGAACACCGTCAACACGGGTGGTTACGGCGCCGGTTTTACCGTTTACATCTTCATAAACGATGCCGGCTTTTTTGAGTCTGGCGAGAAAACCATCCATATCCGAAACACTGAAACAGATATGGTTGTTTTTATAGTATTCTTTCTTATCGGGGGCACCGGCAATTACATGCAGGGCCATGGCCGGACCAATTTTAAACCAGGCATGTTTGCCTAATTTAAAGGGTTCGGGAATAGAATCGAGACCAATGATATCCCGGTAAAAAGCGGCCGTCTGTTGCAGGTTGGTTGCATAGATGGCAATATGGTTGAGCTGAATACGGGGTCTTTGTTGTTGTGCCATAATGGATGTGCTGGTCATCAATAGAAAGAGGATAATACCAATTTTTCGCATGTATATAAGTTGAACCCCTAAAATACTCCTTTTCCTGCCATCTCAAATCCCCTATTTTTGCCCTCCGTTGGAAGAAAGCTATGAGCTTCGGGCTATGAGCTATGAGCCATACACTCACAGCTCACGGCTCATAGCTCAAAGCTGGCTCTCTTCCCCCCGGTCCCGTAGTTCAATGGATAGAATAGAAGTTTCCTAAACTTTAGATACAGGTTCGATTCCTGTCGGGACTACATTTTTTGCGAAAGCACCATAGAATGGGTGCTTTTTTGCGTTTTTAGGGGTGTGATTCTGGTATTGGTTGAAATAATAAAATAGGAAAATTTAATATTCGTATTTTCTAATTGGTTATACTCTTCAGTTCAACTTATGCAAAGTCAATGTTATTCGCAGGTTTTTAAATTAATAAGAGCACCTGTTTAAATTTTGATTTTATATAATGATAGCCTCAAAATGATTCAATATCTGCATTGGGTAACGTAAATTGATGTCGGAAAATACATATACTGTTATTTTGGCAATACATTTTTGCTCGTTCGCACTTTTCTGAACATTGCCTTTGCTATCATTGAAGGATAATTCTATTTTCAATTCTTAATACATATCCAGTGTCGTCAAAGAATTGTTCCATACGCCTTGCCTGACTCTCTTTGAATTTCGGGTATTCACTATTTGCTATGTACGCCTTCTTTATTTCGTAATCCTCTGAATCATCTTCAACTTCAAAAAATCCGATTGTAACCCTAAGTTGCTTTTCTGCATCTTTTACCCACTCATTACCTATCGCACCTCTTTGCTTAAGTTCCACAAATGTTACAGTTGAATTATATGTTAGAACTCCATCGCAACGTTTTGCAGGTTTTCCATCTGGTCTGTTAATTACAATACAGTTATCGATGGCGGTAAATATGACATCATGTCTGTCATCATTTACTACAACAGCTATCCACTTTGCTCCATTATTCTCGTCAATGTAAGCTGTTTTTTTTTCTGGTGGAGGGTCGTCGCAAAGACCAAAAAGCTTTCGTGAAGAACGTGTTTGACATTTCGCTTCAGAGAAATTTATACTCATAAAGACTGCTGAATTTCTAAAAGTTGAGCAAATAGTTCATTGCTTTCAGCAAGCCCCTGATTTAGATAATTTTCGTCAGATGGTATTCCTTTATAACTCTCTAATAATTTAATCGTTCCAGTATTTTCATTTAGTTCATATATAGCTAAATCATCAGGTCTAATAGTAGAGTTAATAGGTACTACTTTGGAAAGAGCTTTTTCAAAGTTGCTTCTCTCCTTATGGGAAACGATTTTTCCAATAAGTGAGCCCGCCTTAACAGCCAAAGTCAAATAGTTTATTAAATAAGGACTGTATGTTGTCATTATTAACTTATTCCCAACATTAATATTGTTTACGGCTAATAAACTAAAAAGCATCTCTTTTTGTGAGTTTGGAAATAAGTTTTGCTCTGGCTCTTCAACGATATTTACAAAAGCTGTTTTATTAAATTTTTTTGCCTCTTCCGAAATAGCAATTCTTTTTTGCTCTTCAGTCAAATCATCATTATTGAATATTGCCTGTACCTGCTTTCTAAAACGTTCCCGTTGCTCACTTGTCATTAGTTCCTTTTCATTTTCACTTTGACTTCTCACTGAATTTCCTAAAAACCACGTAACGAGATATAATGGTACCAATGATTGAAAACCACTTGAAGATTCAGTTAACTTAATCCTGTAATCTTCTCCTTTAATGTATACTATATCATTTAATTTATTGTATTCAACCTGAACCCTATTGATTGGTAGCTGCATGCTGCCTCTCATTGAATTCAAAGCATTGTTATATTCGGATACAAATTCTATTAATGAATCAGAAGTTAGATTTAGAGCTTTCGCTTTTTTAACATTAGCAATAAAATTTCTTTCGGCAGGTACATACATAATTTGAGGTAGTGGATAATACCCATTTCTGGCATCCTCAATATGAAGACTACCATTTTCGTACAGTATATGAAAAGAATCGCCACGATAATCAATCAGAGTATCTTTCTTGTTTTCAGCATTAGAAAAATAGTTTTCTATTCTATGATACTTGAGATATTGATTTTTTAGTTTATTCTTTCTTTCAAAATGTTTTTTTTCAAAATCGCCACGAGTTAACGCCTTTTCAATCCAAGTGAAGGTGGAGATTAACTTTGCAACAGTACTTTTACCACTTCCCTGGTTACCAATAAATACGGTAACTTTATCGATGTCAATCCAGCCATCTTTTTCCAAAAAGCCTTCTTTAATTGGACCAAAATGTTTTATTCTTATTTTACTCATTATAAATCGCTTAGTAAGAAATTCAAATTTAGTATATTATTCTCTTTTTCTGCGCCGTTATTGGTTGCCTCATCAACAACCTGCGATATAACGTCAGGTATCACCTCATATACCTAAGCTATCCGTTGTTGTTCGGGCGACCAACAACGGATAGGGAGCCCGCAACACAGACCAGATAACAATCGATAAATTTCATACCTTTATAACATGCCTAAAAGCAGTAAACATAACAAACCATCTAAAGGAGAACGACTAAAGTGGTCTGATTTATCTCAGGTTCAACCCAAGACTGTTGACAGTTTACTGGAAGGTCATGCACTCAAGCTTGTTAACAAAACCAAGATAGCTTCTGTTAAACCAAATGAAGGCCGTTCAAATGTCAAGCTATTGGTTCCTTGAATTTTGATTATCCTGGTTACGATTTACACTTTATTCAGCGTGAACCCTGTTACGATGCATCGGCACATATAGCAAGTTATATCTATAAATTTTTCTCCCCGGTTACCCGACATTATTATGTAGTTCGTGCAGAATATCACGCTACAGACGTATTTACTGTAAAATTCTATTGCAAAAACACCGCAACAACGATTTTAAATATTAACTCGTAGTAAATAAAGGTGATCTTGGAAATATTATTATGACATGCGCCAAAGTAATACCGCTATTATTACAGCTATTTCCAACAGCATCTTTCGCTTTTGCGGCTGCCCGTACTTATGATCCAAAATCGAAAAAATTAGAAGACCTGTATTGCACGCAACGTTATCGTTTGTACCGCCAGATGGTTCCTGTAAAATTTGGAAACAACTTTTGGAAAGTTTCGGAACTTTCCAAAAGTTAATCCTCCAAAGACTGATTGAACAGGCCATGAATAAGCTGGAAATACAGAACGAGGAAGCGGAAGAATTATAAGTGTATAATTTTCAATGCACCCTTTCTATCTACGCCAAATATTCCCCTTTTATGTACAGATTCGGCTGGCAGTAAAAAACTATCCGCAGCCAAATCTATCTTTTTTTAGGTAGTTTTGGCTGGCAATAAAAAATTATCCGCAGCCAAAAGTCTTTAATATGGAACCACTAATCGGGAGAACGGAAGAGAAAAAGATACTGGAAAATGCACTATCAAATACAGGAGCTGAATTAATTGCCGTGTATGGCCGCCGCCGGGTAGGTAAAACATTTTTAATCAAATCTGTTTTTGAAAAACAACTGGTATTTGAAATTTCCGGCATTCACAATGCTGATATGAAAGAACAGCTCGAAAATTTTAGCGTGGCATTGCAAAAAGCAGTAGGAAGCACAGTAAAACTTGCTGTACCTGCAAACTGGTCTTCTGCATTCCAGACATTAGAACAGTTTTTAGACCCTATTGTCAAAAAAAAGAAAGTGGTAGTATTCTTTGATGAGTTTCCCTGGCTGGATACACACAAATCAGGGTTCCTTAAATATTTTGGACATTTCTGGAACACCTATGCTTCTAGCCGTCCTAATCTTAAAGTAGTGATATGCGGCTCTGCGGCATCCTGGATGATACAAAAAGTACTGAACAACAAAGGGGGACTACACAATAGAGTAACTACGCGACTACGCATCAGGCCATTTACGCTGAACGAAACAGAAGCCTATCTCAAAAGCCGTTCAGTAACACTTGACCGATACCAGATTCTCCAGCTTTATATGGTTATGGGAGGAATACCCCAATATCTCAAAGAAATTAGAAAGGGGGAAAGTGCTACCCAAACGATTGACCGGGTTTGCTTTGCGAATCATGGCCCGCTTAGAGATGAATTTGATAAACTATATGGTTCTCTCTTTGACAATGCATCTCATCATACCTCAGTGATAAAAGCATTGTCAACCATGAGCAAAGGATTAACGAGAAATGAAATAATAGACGCAGCAGGATTAAGCTCAGGAGGCACAACAACCAATGTTTTATCAGAACTGGAGGAATCTGGGTTTATACTTTCCTATATACCCTATGAGAGAACATCTAAGGAAACCGTATTCAGACTCTCGGATGAATATTCACTTTTTTATTTGAAGTATATCGGAAAAAGCAGGGCATCGGGTACAGGAACATGGGAACGCCTGAGCGAACAGGCATCCTGGAAAAGCTGGAGTGGGTATGCTTTTGAGGCAGTTTGTTTCAAGCATATCCCGCAAATTAAAGCGGCACTTGGAATCGCATCTATTTATACAGAAGAATCTGTATGGCGGTTTATTCCCGGGAAAGGACAACCAGGTGCGCAGATCGATCTCCTGCTGGATCGCCGCGACTATTGCATCAATATTTGTGAAATGAAATTTTCTACAAGCCGGTTCGCCATCACAAAAAAATACTCAGCGGAATTGGTTCAAAAGAAGCAGGTATTTATAGACAGGATCAAACCAAAGAAAACTGTTTTTATTACCATGATAACAACTTATGGCGTAGCGCCGAATGCATACTCCAAAGGAATAGTGCAAAGTGAACTGACAATGGATGCATTGTTTGAGTAAATGTATGAATACCAACAACCTGCGAGACTCTACTGTTGCAGCTAAACAAATTCTCAGACCCCTCCGAAACAACTTTTGGAAAGTTTCGGAACTTTCCAAAAGTTAACCTTCAACCGGTATTCCCGTATGTATTCTGATACTGAAAAAATGTAAAAAGTTTGATGATGTATTGTTCATCAATGCCAGCTCCAGTGAAAATTTTGATAAGGGAAAAAGACAGAATAGTATGAGTGAGGCACATATCGGTAAAATAATCAGTACCTACCAGAATCGCCCTGATAAAATAGAACGGTATGCGAGAACCGTTTCACTCAAAGAAATCGAAGAAAACGAATACAATCTCAATATATCCCGTTATGTAAGCATATCTGTAGATGAGGAGCAGATTGACTTACAGGAGGTGAACAAAAAATTAGTAGACTTAGACAAAGAGATAGCCAAGGCAAGAGCAACACATAACCAGTTTTTAAGCGAACTAGGATTGCCACCGATTTAACAGTTTGTAAACTGAAAATGCTACGCAGTGCGTAGCATTTTCAGTTTACATCCACTTCTTCTGTAGATATGGTCTATTTATGATCACCCGGAATTTATTCTCCTTAGGGTCTACTTTTCTTGAGCGTTCCACGCAGATGTTTCTCCTAGAAAACTCTGCGCACGCTCACACATAGACAAGATAAGAAGAAGATTATTACTCACGAATACCTGTTAGTGATACATATCATCTAAAAGTAAATGAAACAGCATGAATGTATAACACGCATCGTCCTTCGTTCCTCAGAGATACATCGACGAACTTCTTTTTATTTAGCACAGCTTACGGAGAAAAAGTGTGCAACTGTAACGATTATCTATTTATGTACTTCATAATTTATAGCGTATTCGTTTTTATTTTTACTTTACAGGACAAACAATTATAATTGTGGGAATGGTTAAATCATACAACATACCGGCATTTTTAAAATACATCAATGTGAGTAGCAAAAATGACGATGGTATTCAGATTATCCATTATGATGAACACAAAAATATATTGCTGAAATCGCCACCTGTGCAGCTTGAATTTTATCTGATGGCGATTAAGAAGAATATTGATATAGAGCCGCCTGTTGAAGAAATGTCGGGTTCCTATCTCTTTCTTGATAAGCCCGGAAATAAAATGGAGTGGGATCTGCCTGGCCCTTTTATCGGCTACGGCATCTTTGTAAATGCAAAACTGTTGGATAAGTTCGCAAAGGACTATACATTCACCGGCTACACCCGACACGAAGCTCTTTTTCTAACCGAAAGGGAAAGTAAAATCTTATATGATCTTTTTATAAAAGCGTATGAAGAATACCAACGAGATAATTATTCACAGGATGTACTGGTTTCTTACGCCACCCTGATACTTTCCTATACACAAACTTTTTATGAGCGTCAGTTTGAAGCCCGGAACAAAATCTACAATAAGGTTGTGGCTGATTTTTATAAACAATTAGACCAATATTTTGACAATGACAATAAAGAGGAATTTCCTACTGTTAATTACTTTGCATCTAAAGCCAACCTCTCTGTAAATTATTTCGGAGACGTTATTAAGCACTTCACCGGACAATCGCCGATAGAACATATTCATCAATATATTCTTCAGGTAGCCAAGAAAAAACTACGTGAGACCAAACTCTCCATCAATGAAATAGCTTATAGCCTGCGCTTTGAATATCCTACTTATTTTTCACGTTTCTTCCGGCAGAAAACAGGCATTTCGCCTAAAGTATTCAGGCATCAGTAAAATGTTTCAATTTTAGAGTGTTTTGTTTTCAAATGCTGCATAGAAGCCTGTTTAGCTTTGTTCTATCAAATAGTTGAATATTTAATCAATTAAAAAATAGAACCATGAAAAAGTCAGTAAAATTCAAAGCGCTTTATTGGGACATCGCTGCCGATCTGCTGCTTCCGTCCGATTTTGACGAAAACAAAAAATATCCAACCATCATCAGTACTCATCCAATTGGAAGCTGTAAAGAGCAGACTTCAGGAAACGTGTACGGACAGGCGTTTGCCGATGCAGGTTTTGTGGTACTGGTTCCGGATGCTTCTTTCCAGGGTGAAAGTGGCGGGGAACCAAGATTTATAGAAGACCCATCATTACGTGTGGAAGATTACAGTTATGCCTGTGATTACCTTGTGACGCTTCCTTTTGTTGATGAAAAACGTATCGGTGTTTTGGGCATTTGTGGTGCGGGTGGTTATTCCATCAATGCTACAATGAAAGAACGTCGTATTAAAGCCGTTGCAACAGTTACCGGAGCAAACTATGGGCGTGTAATGCGTGAGTTCGGCGACCCCATCGCAAACCTTGAAGCAATTGCAGAACAAAGAACTGCCGAGGCAAGAGGCGCCGCATTAAGAGTAGATCAGGGATTGTACCCATCTGTTGAAGCTGCTGAAGCAGACAATGCCAATATCGATCTTTTGGAAGCTACAAAGTATTATCGTACCTCACGTGGCGGAAGTCCGAACGGCGTAAACAAAACTTTATTTTCTCACAATGCCACAGCACTTAGCTGGGATGCTTACAACCTTGCCGAAAAATTATTGACGCAGCCATTAATGGTAATTGTAGGTGGTATTCCGGGAGGTTTTGGCGCTTATAGAGACGGTTTTGAAATTGTTCGTCGTGCTGCTTCTACAAAGAAAGAACTGGTGGTTATAGAAGGTTGGTCGCATTATGATTTGTATGATAAATCAGAACCAGTAAAAATTGCATTGGGAAAATTAATTCCATTCTACCAGGAAAATCTTTAACAATTCAAAACAATGAATAATGCCAGTGGTTTTACAATAAGTAAAGCCATTGGCTTATTCAGTTTTAGCAGAAATGTATACAGAAAAGAATTATTGCAATGGGTTAGCAACCTGCTCCAGCATAACAGCAGATTGGATAAGCCGGTTACCGATTTGTAATACAATCAATAAAAACATCAAAAACAATACATGAAAACAAAAGTTTTGATATTGGGAGCTGGCGGAGCCATAGCACAACACGTTATATTATTTCTTCTAAAAAATGAAAATATAGAACTAACCCTATTTGCAAGAAATACCGAAAAACTGAACAATTTTAAATCTGTAGCAGAAATTATCGAGGGAGATGTAATGAGCAAAAAAGATATAAGTAGTGTTGTTCAGGGTAAGGATATTGTGTATGCTAATTTATCGGGCGCGGTTGACCAAATGGCAAAACTAATTGTAGAAGCAATGACTACCAATGGGGTTAACCGTTTGATTTTCGTAACCGCGTTAGGTATTTACAATGAAGTAACAGGCAAATTTGGTGAATGGAACAATCGTATGATAGGTTCTGAATTGGTTAGGTATAAAAAAGCCGCCGATGTTATTGAAAAATCTTCACTTGATTATACAATAGTACGTCCATCCTGGCTGACAGATAAAGACGAAACAGATTACGAAACTACACAAAAGGGAGAGGCATTTATTGGCACAGAAGTGTCGCGAAAGGCAGTAGGCTACTACATTGTAAGCGTTATTCAAAACCCGGAAAAGAATGTAAAAGCGAGTGTAGGTATTAATAAACCCGGTGTTTATGGAGATAAACCTGCTTTTTATTAAATTCCTTCTCCGTATTCTATCTTAAAAACCAAATATTCAGGCTACGGCTTTTAGCGTGCTTACAAATTTTTGAGTTTCTGTTGATACCGGCAAAATCCCTCTAAATTTCTTCTCCACAGAGCCTACTTTTTTTGAACGTTCTACTCAGATGTTTCTCGTAGAGAACTCTGCGCACGCTCACACATAGACAAGATAAGAAGAAGATTATTACTCACGAATACCTGTTAGTGATACACATCATTTAAAACTAAATGAAACACACTAGTTGTGTAGCACGCAGCATCCTTTGTTCCTCAGAGACACTGCTACAAACTTTTTTTCATTAAGCACACCCTACGAAAAAAAATTATTCATTTTTATACTCGCTCTGCATAACAAAAACGCGCCCCTCTCAGGGCGCGTTCTTTTATTCCACTTCTTCCTTCTTCACCAACTGACTCACTGCACCCAGCACCCCACCTGCTACTGCTGCATAACCTGCAATGGTTACCAGTGTGGCCGGTAGTGTTACCGGGGCTGTAAGTATGGCGGCTGCAATACTGGCCAGTGCCACACCTATATTACGGAGCCTTCGGAAGAAAGGAGGCGGGGGCGTTTTGGCCCGGTTAATCACCTCTTTCATGATTTACTTTTTGTGTAATCTGCCTGCGCAGTAATTAC
>JBMOKQ010000092.1:0-1884 GCA_049324295.1 Bacteroidota bacterium | reverse complement strand
ATATCCGGTGATTACTTATATGGAATTACAGGATATAGATTTGAGATGAATAGGCGAGATAGCTAATAAATAAATAGCACTCAAAATGTGTAAGTGGCCGCAGAGTCCCTCGTACCTCGGAGACATCGGGGAACGTTTTGAAAAGTAGACCCTGAGAAGGAATGTCTGATTTGCCGTTAAGCAAAACAGATTCGTTATTGTCAACAATAATTCCTGGCATAGCTTTGAGCAATTCGAGCGCATTACCTGTGGCAGACCCGGCAATATTTGTAGTTTTAATAATCATCTTATTCCCGTCAAGAGTAATCGAAGGTCTCTTTGATTTAACAATAACTTCATCCAATGTTCCGGCATTAGGTTTTAATACTAGCGGCTCAATATGGTATGGAATCGTCGATGAAACTGAAAAGACCGGAGAATAAATTGCGTTATAATTTAAATGACTGGTCCGTATAAGGTATGTACCCGGCAAAATACCTGAAAACTTATAAAAGCCATTGCTATCGGTTAGAGTAAGTTTAACAACAGCCGAATCATTGATTGATAACAACTCTATTCCCGCATTATCCACAGCCTTTCCGGATTTGTATTCTTCAACTTTACCTATTATACTACCAGCGCTGTCAGCCTGTGCAGATAGTTCTATAGCAGGGAAGGCAAGTAATATTATCAATAATATTGTAGTTGCCAAAGGCAAAATATAATTGTCTTTTCATTGTAGTACGATTCTGTTATTTAATAGTACTGACGATCCATTCAATTGCAGCATTGATGATACCGTCGTTTTCTGTATTGTAATAATACGCTTCTGGTATATATTGATCAGGTGTTATGGCACCTGCATATTGTACATTTTTCACATCCGCGGATACCGAATGAAGGATATAGATAAGTGAACCATCGGAGAGAGTTTCCGAATGTGTTGAAGTTGTTAGTCCTGCGGTAGGCTGACCAAAAAGCTTTATTTCCGGCAGACTTTTAAAACAAATAACCAGACGCTCCGCAGCACTGGCCGTTTTATTATTTATCAGGATGGCAACAGGCTTACTAACATTGCGCATAGTTATTTTATGACGAGGATTAAATGAAAAGGCGAGCTTGTTTTTTCTTACCAACTCATAAGTACCATTGCTTATCCGGTCTGCTTCCGCTGCACCGTCTCTGTCAATAGAGTAACACACTTCGCCATTGCTGAAAAATGGGGCAAGTCCTGTTATCATTGGGGCAAAGATTCCGCCATTATTATCCCGTAGATCAATAACCCACCCAATGAGATCAAAAGCATCAAGTTCGCTGATTTTGCTCAGCAAAGTATCTACATACCGAATTGATGATTCCTGAGAAGCTATAAAAAAGGGTATTTTAAGGTAACCCACATTGTTATTAATGGTCTTACCATCCGGATAACAAACTGCATCTGAAAATTCCAGCTGCTTTTTGGGTGAATAAGGTATAATTCCGCTGTGATTCCCTTTCAGAGAAACCATAAGTTCCGACAAAACAACAAAAGCTTCCTTTTCCGTAGGAGCTTCTAAAAAGCTTTTTTCATATTTTTTCTTACACTTACCCAGGTTTATACTGTCCTTGAAATAAAAATATTTGTCAATTAGTTTTATGATTTCTTTAAAATAACGCGTCCTGCGATGTATCCTTATTTCATCCATTTGTGCTTCTGCAACGACAGTCAATAATAACGCTGCCACAGTTAAAAAAAATATTTTCACCAGATTGGTTTTAGTTTGTTTGCAATCATATATATTATGCGAATCAGGGGTTGAAATTGGAATAAAATAGACGTGAAAGAAATTCGTTAGATATTCATGCTAACAAATAATCTGATTCGAATTTACGATCACGTCTGTAACAAATATAAAGAGCAAATTC
>JBMOKQ010000091.1:0-36154 GCA_049324295.1 Bacteroidota bacterium | reverse complement strand
TTGAATTTGCTCTTTATATTTGTTACAGACGTGATCGTAAATTCGAATCAGATTATTTGTTAGCATGAATATCTAACGAATTTCTTTCACGTCTATTTTATTCCAATTTCAACCCCTGATTCGCATATATTGTATTCACTTACATAAGCTACTTTTTTCCCATCGGGAGAGAATTTAGCAAACATGAGCGATGAAGCTGCTCTTCCTTTACCCAACTGTTTGAATTGTTTACTATTCAAATCGAGCAACCAATAATCTCCCCTTGTATCATAACGCCATACCTTTTGCGTATTGGTATAAATCATCACCTGCCGGTTATCGGGAGAGAAGAAAAAATTTCTAACTGATAATGGAGCTGCTGCTCCAACAGGTATTAACTGATTTTTTGCAACAATGGTTGTTTTTATGAAACCCGGTAACTGAGTTAATACGATATTACCATCTTCTACTGCAAAATAACCTGTACCATCTTTTGACCAATGAATACCTCTTGGTGGCTGAGCACTGATGGTGCCGGCAAAAAAGAAAAGCAAAAGGACTAATATTCCTAGGTACCTTGTTCTCATGTTAGTAAATAGTTTAATAGTTACTGAAAATACAGGTTTCAACTGATGGATACAAAAAGACCCGGTAAAACCGGGTCCTGAATAGTTGTATTTTATTTGGGCGTTATTTTTCGCTTTGTAAACTTGTTTTTCTAACTGTGTTTCTTTGCTCGTTGTACTTTTTAGCCGCACCAATAAAATGCACAAAAAGCGGGGCTGGATTTTCTACTGTACTTTTTAATTCGGGGTGATATTGAACACCAATAAAGAATGGATGTACAGGAATTTCCATGATCTCTACCAGGCCCGTTTCAGGATTGCGGCCGCTGGCAATCATACCATTGGCTTCAAACTGGTCGAAATAATCGTTATTAAATTCATAACGATGGCGGTGACGTTCAGAAATATTGGTTTCACCATATATTTTATGTGCCAGGCTACCTGATTTAATTTCACATGGATAGGCCCCTAAACGCATGGTACCTCCCATCATTTTAATTTTCTTCTGTTCTTCCATCATATTAATGACTGCATTGGAAGTAGATGTATTCATTTCGGTAGAATGCGCATCATTCAGTCCAAGAATATTCCTCGCAAATTCAATGACTGCCATTTGCATACCTAAACAAATACCAAAGAAAGGCAACCCTTTTTCACGTGCATATTGTACTGCTACAATTTTACCTTCAATACCCCTATGACCAAAACCTGGCGCCACCAGCAAACCATCCAATCCTTCCAGTTTTTCTGCAACATTTTCCGGAGTAATGTATTCACTGTGTACGTTTACCACCTGTACTTTTACTTCATTCATTGCACCGGCGTGTACAAAACTTTCGAGGATAGATTTATACGCATCCTGTAATTCAATGTATTTCCCAATCAACCCAACAGTTACTTTGCCTTTTGGATATTTCAGTTTATCAATAAATACTTTCCATTTATCGAGATTCGGTTCACTGAACTGAGAGATGTTCAGCTTTTTCAAACAGATCAGGTCAAGTTTTTCGCGCAACATCAGCAAAGGCACTTCATAGATGGTTGAAGCATCCATCGCTTCAATTACGGCTTCTGTTTTTACATTACAGAACAATGCAATTTTACGCTTGATATCGTCATTCAATGGCTCTTCTGTTCTGCACACGATAATATCAGGGTGAACTCCTGTTTCACTCAGCATTTTTACGCTGTGTTGTGTAGGTTTGGTTTTTAATTCTTTGGCCGCACGCAAATATGGAATCAGTGTAAGGTGAACCACCATTACATCCTCATCCGGAAGCTCCCACTGCAATTGACGCACCGCTTCAATAAAAGGTAAACTTTCAATATCGCCAACGGTTCCACCGATTTCTGTTATGATGATATCGTATTTATTATCCTGGCCCAGCAATAACATTCTCCGTTTGATTTCATCGGTAATATGTGGCACTACCTGTACGGTTTTACCGAGAAAATCACCCGCTCTTTCTTTATTGATAACAGTCTGGTAAATACGACCAGTAGTTACGTTATTGGCCTGTGAGGTATAAATATTCAGAAAACGCTCATAGTGACCAAGGTCAAGATCCGTTTCTGCACCATCTTCTGTTACATAACATTCGCCATGTTCATAAGGGTTAAGTGTGCCGGGGTCTACATTAATATAGGGATCAAATTTCTGGATGGTTGCCCTCAACCCCCTTGCCTGTAATAATTTGGCAAGCGATGCTGCTATAATTCCTTTTCCTAAACTACTCGTTACACCTCCGGTAACAAAAATGTACTTGGCCATGATATGCTGTTGTTTATTCGTTTATCGCCTGTCTGCTCATTTTATACTTCTATTGCACCTATTAAAAACGGCTTACCGAAGTATAGGTATAACAATAAAATACCGATACCTATTGTATTGATATACAACCAGATAACGGAAAAATAAATTGACCTTGTAAATGAGCAGTGAAAAAATTCAGAGGTCGTACAAAGGTACAGCAAAAAAACTGATCTAAAAAAACGGCAGACTGCATTTGAACGATTCCGGACTGAATGTGTTAACTTGAAGTGAACATCTTTATCCTCAAAAATTTGTTATGAAAAAAATAGTCATTCTTACACTGGCTGCTTTTTGTACAGCAGCCTTCCTGGGTTACAGTTATAAAACGCCAGCTCCTGAACCGTTGACACCTGCCTGTTATGTAAGTTGTTTTACATCTGAAATCATGGATCAATTTAAAGCAGAAGCCACGACTACTTCTTTTGCTATGATGCACAACAACCCGCTTGCCTTTACACTTGCCGATGCAGCAGGCAAACCAGTTAGTTTCAAAGCTGCCGATGGCAGTACCGCCATGGGTTATGAAATACGCAGTAAGAAAAAGTCGAATAAATGGTTGTTTGTGATTCAGGAATGGTGGGGATTGAATGATTACATCAAAAAGGAAAGCGAGACTTTTTATACAGATCTGGGTGAAGATGTAAATGTAATTGCCCTCGATTTGTATGATGGCAAAATTGCTGCAACTGCCGATAGTGCCATGAAGCTGATACAATCTGCCAAAACCGAGCGACTGGAGAATATTATTAAAGGTGCCGTGGCCTATGCAGGTACCGATGCAAAAATATTTACTGTGGGCTGGTGTTTTGGAGGAATGTGGAGCCTTCAAAGCAGTTTACTGGCAGGTAAACAGGCGGCAGGCTGTATTATGTATTATGGCCGCCCGGAAAACAATATTGAAAAACTGAAAAACCTCAACTGCGATGTGATTGGTTTCTTTGGCAATAAAGACCGTAGCCCTTCTCCCGAAGTGGTAAATAAATTTGAAGCTGATATGCAGACAGCAGGAAAAAAACTCACCACACATAAATACGATGCAGGTCATGGTTTTGCCAACCCAAGTAATCCTGTCTTCAACAAAGAAGCCGCAGCAGACGCGCATAGTAAGGCAGTGGCATTTCTTAAGGAAAGGCTGTGAGCTGTGAGCCACAAGCTACGAGCAGCTAACTGCCAGTAAAAATAGATTTCTTTTCTCCTAAAAACTGGCAGCTAGCAGCTCGAAGCTCATAGCTGCTCTTCTTACATGTCATTTACAATCTTCTTATAACTCGTTACCACACCTCTTATCAATGAGGAGCTGAATCCCTGGTGTTCCATTTCGTTGAGGCCGGCGATGGTACAGCCTTTAGGGGTGGTTACTTTATCGATTTCCTGTTCCGGATGTGTATTTTTCTGGAGTAATAATTCTGCGGCGCCTTTTACAGTTTGCGCTGCGATGAGTGAAGCAGTTGCCGCACTAAAACCAATTTCAATTCCGCCTTGTATATTGGCTCTTATATAGCGCATGGCGAAAGCCGTTCCACAGGCACCTAATACTGTTGCGGCATCCATGAGTTTCTCTTCAATAAAAACAGTTTTACCTAACTGATTAAAAAGTGATGTTACATAATTTACCTGTTCTTTATTGCCACCTGATGCATGAATACAGGTCATACTTTCCCGGATAGCAATGGCTGTATTGGGCATAGCCCTGAAGAGCGTAATATCTTCACCCGTCAGTTCACGGATATCTTTGATCCATGCTCCTGTTACCGCACTTATCAATACATGTTTTGCCGGATCGAGATAAGGCTTGATCTGTGTTAACACTTCTTTTAACTGGAATGGTTTGATGGCCAGCAAAATCCAGTCGGCATATTGCACCGCTTCAGTATTACTGTTACTCACCATTACTCCCTTTTTTTCAAGCGGTTTTAATGTGTCGATATTTCTTTTGGTAACGATAAGATGTGCAGGCTGAATAAACCCACTACTGATTAATCCTTCGGCCATAGCGGCACCAAGGTTCCCGCCACCGATGATGGCTAATTTTTTGTTCATGTCGATTGCTTTTGGTGAAGTTATAGCGAATGGTTCATGGCTAATGGCATATTCCAATTATTGCCATTGGCTATGAATCATCTGCCATCAGCTTTCTACTCTCCCCAAATTTACCCTAAAGTTCTCAGATAATTTCTGACGTAATCGTCAACGCCTGCTTCCAGTGATGAAAAGGGAGCGGCATAACCCGCCTCCCTCAGTTTCTGCATATTGGCTTCGGTGAAGTATTGGTATTTGTTGCGAATGTCTTCCGGCATGTCAATGTATTGTATGGAAGGCTCCATATCCAACCCGGCAAATGTTGCTTTTACAAGATCGATAAATGTCCTGGCCTCACCGGTTCCGAGATTATACAATCCGTTTTTATCCATGGACCATAGACCATGGACCTCCGAAAGGAGTCCTTTGGACATCGTTTGCCGTATCCACTCAATTATTTTCACCACATCTTTCACATACACAAAATCACGCAACTGCTCCCCATCTTTAAAATCGGGTCTGTGGCTTTTAAAGAGTTTTACATAACCCACATTTTTAATCTGGTTGAACGCATGCCAGATCACACTCGCCATTCTTCCTTTATGGTATTCATTCGGACCATACACATTGAAGAATTTAAGTCCGGCCCAATAAGCTGGCGCATCTTTTTGCCGGAGCGCCCATTTATCAAACTCATTTTTACTGATACCATAAGGATTTAGAGGCTGTAATTTTTCAACTACTGCATGATCATCATTATATCCCAGTTCACCTGCACCATAGGTTGCTGCAGATGATGCATAAATAAGCGGCACCTGTTTTTCAGTGCAGTATTTCCAGACAGACTTAGAATATTCAACATTTAGTTCTTCATGAATAGAATAATCAAATTCTGTGGTATCTGTTCTTGCACCTAAGTGAATGAAACACTCAATTGTGGGTTCGTGCAGTGTTAACCAGTCGAACAAATTATATCGTTCTACCAGATGCGCATATCCTTTCTGTTCCCAGTTTTTTCTTTTTGCTTCTACGCCAAAGTCATCCACCAGTACCAGATTACGGCATTCCAGTGTATTCAGGTGTTCCACCATACAGGAACCAATAAATCCGGCGGCACCTGTAACGATGATATAAGAAGTATTTTCAGACATGAAACTAGTTGATCAGTTTTTCGATCGCAGTATCGTAAAGGTTTTTCCAGCTACCGATGGTTCCCCATGATACTGCATTTACCTCAACGGCACCACTTGTTACTGTACCTAAGACAGTGACTGTAATACCGGCAGCTTTCGCAGCTTCCGCAACAACAGTTGCTTTGTCTTTTGTACAAGACACTACCACTCTGCTTTGCGCTTCTCCAAACCAAAATGCATCTTTACGCAAATCTGTATCTGCTTCAACTGCAAAACCCAAACCACGATTGAATCCGCTTTCCAACAGGTTGATGGCTAATCCACCTTCACTGATATCGTGGGCGCTTGCAATCTGTTTGTTTTTAATTAATGAAGCCACCAGTTGCTGAACATTGTATTCTTCATCAATATTGAAATGTGGTGCAGGAGAAAATTCTACTTTTTTTAATTTATGTAAGTATTCTGAAGAAGCAATATCATTTTGGGGAGTACCAATAAGTATAATCACATCTCCTTCATTTTTGAAATCGAGTGTCATGCGTGCATCTACATCATCCACAATACCTACCATACCAATGGTTGGTGTTGGATATACCGGTCCGTCAGGGTTCTGGTTATAGAAACTTACATTACCACCTGTTACGGGTGTGTTGAATTTACGACAGGCATCCCCCATGCCGGTAACAGCTTTTACAAACTGGTAATATACTTCCGGATCATATGGGTTTCCAAAATTGAGACAGTTGGTTACGCCGATGGGTTCTCCACCACTGCACACAATATTTCTGGCTGCTTCTGCTACTGCAATCATACCACCAGTGTATGGATCGGCAAATACATATTTACTATTACAGTCAACCGTTACGGCCAATCCTTTTCCTGTTCCCTTTGCCAATACCACTGTTGCATCGCTGGGTGCATTGGTAGATGTGTTGGCAGCGCCTACCATGCTGTCGTACTGGGTATATACCCAACGTTTTGATGCGATGTTGGGTATCTGCACCAGTTGTTCAGCTACCGATTTCAGATCAGTTACATCTTCAATACTGTTTACATCAAATGCTCTGATCTTTTCAAAATATTTCGGTTCACGGTATTCGCGTGTGTATTGTGGTGCACCACCACCCAATACCAGTTCATTTGCAGGTATTTCAGCTTCCAGTTCACCATGTATGTAAAATTTCAGCAGTCCATCACCTGTAACTTCTCCGATATTGCTGGCAGAGAGATCCCATTTTTCAAATACTTTTAATACAGCTGCTTCTTTTCCTTTCTCTACAACAATCAACATTCTTTCCTGGCTCTCACTCAACAGCAGTTCCCAGGCTTTCATGTTCTGCTGACGGGTAGGAACTTTCTCCAGATCAATACGCATACCCACGCCACCTTTGGCACTCATTTCAGCAGTGGAACAAATAATACCTGCTGCACCCATATCCTGCATACCTACAACAGCACCGGTATTAATGAGTTCAAGACAGGCTTCCAATAATTTCTTTTCCTGGAAAGGGTCACCCACCTGAACAGCCGGCAGTTCTTCTGCACTTTCCGCGGTAATATCTGCCGATGCAAAAGATGCACCCCCGATACCATCTTTACCAGTTGCACTTCCTACAAAAAATACAGGGTTACCAATACCGGCAGCAGTAGCACTAATCATATCTCCTGCTTTCATGATACCCACACTCATGGCATTTACCAATGGGTTGGTATGATAGCAATCTTCAAAATATACTTCACCACCTACAGTAGGTACACCAAAACAGTTTCCATAATGACCAATACCATGTACCACACCACTTAATAAGCGTTGTGTTTTTTTGTCTTTCAGGTTACCAAAACGTAAACTGTTGAGGGAGGCGATGGGGCGTGCACCCATGGTAAAAATATCGCGCTGGATACCACCTACACCTGTTGCCGCACCCTGAAAGGGTTCGATGGCGCTGGGGTGGTTATGACTTTCAATTTTAAATACAACGCCAAATCCATTGCCCATATCCATGAGACCAGCATTCTCTTCACCTGCTGCTACCAGCATTCTGCCTCCATCCCGGGGAAGGGTTTTGAGCCACTTGATGGAGTTTTTATAGCTGCAATGCTCACTCCACATTCCACTAAAAGCACATAGCTCCGTAAAGTTGGGCGTTCTGCCTAATTTCTGTTTAATGAGTTCGAATTCTTCTGCTGTAAGACGCAGTTTCTCGGCGGTTTGAACAGTAATTTCCATGATGCTGCGAAGGTAGGAAAGTGAAAGGGGAAAACGGAAAGGGAAATGTAAAAGTTTGTAACATGGCGTGAATGGAAAATGGTCAATAGTGAATTGAAAAAAATTATTCACCATTGACCATTGACCGTTCACGATGAACTCCTACCCTTTCACAATTCTACCACTACCTGCTTTATGGGTACGAACATTTTTGGCGCCGCCGGTATAAAATACACTGCCACTTCCGGCTATACGTGCATCGATAGAGGTATTGGCCTGTACCCTGATATTTCCGCTACCGCTGATACTGGCAGTAACATCATCGCTCACCACTTCCTTGCAATTAATATTACCACTGCCACTGATACGTGCATATATTGCATTGGATGTTCCTTTCAGAATAATACCGCCGCTTCCGGATACGGATGCATCAATACCATCGAAACGATCGAAATCAAGTTTGATATTTCCTGATCCCGATACACCTATATTGGTGGTGCCGGCGTTGGAGAATTTACCTTTCCCAATGATATCGCCACTGCCGGATACATATAATCCTTTAATCTGGCTGATAGATACATAAACAACGATCTTGTTTTTTGACCTGATATTACCATTTTTCTTTGCCCTGATATGGAGCTTGCCATTTTCTACTTTGGTTTCAATGTATTCAAGCAGGTTTTCATCGCCTTCAATTTCTATGGAATTACTGTTGCCATAGGCCAGCATTACAGCCCATGAACCCGAAGTAGCTATACCGGAAAAACTGCCTACTTCACGGGTTTCTTTTTTGTATACGCCATTACCTTCTACTTTAAACCAGTTCCATTGGGCTATACTGTTCAGTGACAGCAATACACCTATGATCAGTGCTAATTTTTTCATAACGTTTGTGGTTTTAGGGTGAAACGGGGCGAAGCAGAAAATGTTACAAAAAAGCAGCCACAAAATGGCTGCTTTTTTTCGGGGTAACTTTCTTTATTCTGCAATTACCAGTGAATTAAAATACTGGTACTTAATTTCTTTCTTTTCACCTGCAGACCCAGGCTGGTAAGTTAGTGTCAGCAGGTATTTCTTAATAAGGAGTATACGGCTGGTGTTATTTACCTTTTTACCGTTCTTGGTAATTTCAAGATCTACCTGGTAATAAGTGTATTTGTCCTTATACTTACCAGACGATTCAGCCTTGATTACGGCCCCGCTTTGCGCAATACCCATCTTAATCTGTTCTTTAAAAAATTCAGGATCATCTAATGATTCAAGCTCTTCCTCCGTTCCTCCTACCTGAATCAGGTCGAGCACAATAACCCCGAGTTCTGTGGAATCTGCTGTACTGCATTTTTTGATTTTTTGAGGTCCCCCCGTTTCTACTTCTACCGGAAAAGTTGGCATACTAATTTTTACCTTTTCAACTACATCAACAATTTTCCAGTCTTCGGAAATCGTCATAAATGACATCAATGTGGTTGCAAGAATACAAGCCAGACTTTTTTTCATATTTTTCATTTGACTATTAGTTGCGAAGTTGGGGATTTGATTACAAAAAAGGCAAAAAATACAAAAAGCACCTAAGTATTTGTTTATCATACTGTTAGATTTAAAAAGGGTGTTTTTCTATAATAAATTATAAATAATTACATATTTATAATTTTCCACAAAATCTCCATTTTTTATGCATTTAAGGACTAAATAATTGAATTTATGAATACAATAACCTTATTTTTACGTCGTCAAAAAAAACTTACCCTATGTCTTTACGCTTTAATGCGATCAGCAGCATCAACAACAATGAGACTACCATTCCGGCCAGTACCAAGATTACCGGTATTTTCGGAACCAATGTTTTTACCCTTAAAACGGCCCGTGAATTCCTGAGCGACGAAGCCTATAAAAGCCTGGTTACCAGTATTCGTGGCGGTAAAAAAATTGACCGTAGCGTGGCCAACCAGATTGCCAATGGTATTCGTGCCTGGGCCGAAAGTAAGGGTGTTACCCATTACACCCACTGGTTTCAGCCCCTTACCGGTACCACTGCTGAAAAACATGACTCTTTCTTTACCCTGAAAGGCGATGGTACCGCCATAGAAGAATTTGATGGCGCCGCCCTTATTCAACAGGAGCCAGATGCCTCTTCTTTCCCCAGTGGTGGTTTACGTGCCACTTTTGAGGCCCGTGGTTATACCGCATGGGATCCTTCTTCTCCTGCATTTATCATTGAAATTGGTCAGGGCAAAACTTTATGTATTCCCACCATTTTCGTTTCCTATACAGGTGAATCACTCGACTACAAAGCCCCTTTGCTGAAAGCATTGGAAGCCTTAAATAAATCTGCTGTTGAAGTATGTAATTTCTTCGACAAAAATGTAACCAAAGTAACCCCTACCCTCGGTTGGGAACAGGAATATTTTGTAATTGACGAAGCATTAGCAACCGCACGTCCCGACCTCGTACAATGTGGCCGCACCGTATTTGGCGCTTCTCCTGCAAAAGGGCAGCAACTGGAAGACCATTATTTTGGTTCTATCCCAGAGCGTGTATATGCTTTCATGAGAGACTATGAGCAGGAAGCCTATAAACTGGGTATTCCTTTACGCACCCGCCATAATGAAGTGGCACCTGCACAGTTTGAGTGCGCACCCATTTTTGAAGAAGTAAATATTGCCGTTGACCACAATACCTTATTGATGGATGTGATGAGCCGTGTGGCCAAACGTCATAAACTGGTGGTATTGTTACATGAGAAACCTTTTGCGGGTATCAATGGTAGCGGTAAACACAATAACTGGAGCATGGCCACCGACACAGGCGTAAACCTCCTGGCTCCCGGTAAAACGCCAAAGACCAATCTCATGTTCCTGACCTTCTTTGTGAATACCATCAAAGCGGTTCATGACTATGCAGATATTATGCGTGCTGCTATTGCTTCTGCTCCCAACGACCATCGTTTGGGCGCCAATGAAGCACCTCCGGCTATTATTTCTGTATTCGTTGGTCAGTACCTGGCTAAAGTATTGTCTGATATTGAAACAAGGGTGAGTACGAAATTCGATGAGCAGGATGAAGCCATCCTTAAACTCGATCTGCACCGCAGCATTCCTGAACTGATGCTGGACAATACCGATCGTAACCGTACTTCTCCTTTTGCCTTCACCGGTAATAAGTTTGAGTTTCGTGCGGTAGGTTCCTCTGCCAACTGTGCCATTTCCATGACCGTGCTGAATACCATTATGGCCGATACATTAAAGAAATTCAAAGCTGATGTGGATGCATTGATCGAGAAAGGTGATAAGAAAGAAATTGCGATCATGCATGTAATCCAGAAATATATTGTTGAAAGCAAAAACGTATTGTTTGAAGGTGATGGCTATAGCGACGAATGGCACAAAGAAGCTGAGCGCCGCGGCTTACCTAACCTCAAAACAACTCCTGTTGCGCTGGATGCCATGGTGACGGATAAGGCCAAAAAACTGTTTGAAAGCAATGGCGTTTACAGTCATACCGAACTGGAAGCACGTCATGAAATTGAACTGGAAAAGTATATTAAGAAAGTACAGATTGAAGCACGTATCATGGGCGACCTGGCCATCAATCATATTCTGCCTGCAGCCATTGCTTACCAGAATGATTTGCTGAGCAATGTAAATGGTTTGAAAGCCGCAGGTTTAGGTGAAGCTGCATACAAAAGCCAGTTGGCGCTGTTGAAAGAAGTGAGCGAACATATCCAGGTAATTCACGAAAAAGTAAACCTGATGGTGGAGGCACGCAAAGTGGCTAATAATATCGCCGATACCCGTGAGAAAGCCATTTCGTATGAGTCCATCAAATCAACCTATTTCGATGAAATCCGCTATCATGTTGATAAACTGGAGCACCTGGTTGATGACGAAAAATGGACACTACCCAAATACCGCGAGATGTTGTTTTTAAGATAAATCGTTCTTTTTTTGACTTGAGTAATCATAGCCCTGTACCGTTCACGGTATGGGGCTTTTATTTTAGCTTATGGTCCATAGTTAATACTTATACCAAAAGCCTTCCACCATTGACTATGGACCATTTGCCATAACCCATCTCCCATTCACCGATATTCGTTTTTGCAAAATAAACCAATACCATAACTTTCTGTCCAACAAACTAAACTAAAAAGACATGAAAAAAGTAATTGCCCTTTTAACCATTGCTTTTTGCTGCACCCTGATTGTGGCGATGGCTCAACCAGGTGGTGGCCAACAAATGGATACTGCACAGATACTGGAAATGATGAAACAGCGCATTAAACCAGGATTGATGGAGAAAACCAAACTCACAGATGCCCAGGCTGATAAAGTATTGGAAATACAACTCTGGGCACAGCAACAAAATCGTGGTTTGCGTGACCTGGATAAAGAAGATCGTATCAAAAAATTAAAGGAAACCAATAATGAAAGAGAAAAGAAATTAAAAGCTATTCCTTTAACCGACGATCAGGTTAAAGCAGTGAATGATTTCTATGCTGAAATGAGAAGAAATCGTCCTGGTGGCGGTGGAAAATAAATTAAGACTGAAACAATCTGAAAGCTGTATCAATAATGGGTACAGCTTTTTTTTAACAGTTGCTTGCTCCTCTGCAGTTCAGGAATAGTACCCTGCGTTCAATCGTAACCAATCATTCATTTGTCATGCTTACGCAACAATCATACATGTTGTAATAAAATTTTTTTTACCAGTACTGTTAAAAGTGAAGTACTCCTTAAAAGCAGGGATGCTCTTCGGGAAAAGCAGGGAGAGCCGACCGGTTCTCCTCTACAACACCTCAGATTCTTATAAATAATCCAGCAAAATCAATGATTCCACGGCAGGTGCTCCTCTTTGCCTACTCGAACCACCCTGTGAAACACTTGATTTTATTGACTACTACCTCCATTTCTCTTCTTTCCCTCCTCGGGAAGTGGTTTGGCGGTAAGTTTACGATCAACATATCACCAACCCTTTACCAGGAGGAAGCCATATTATAAGCAATCAGCTAAGACTTTCCTGTGAGCCTTTTTAATCCGGCATGGAGAATACATCGTGATTTTATAGCGGTTGTGAAGAAGTATCAGCGTGGGGGTCGGCAGGTGCATGAACAGAAACGGACTGTCTTAGAAAATGAGACAGTCCGTTTATCAGTTGACCAATTGTCAACGGTTATTTCATTTTAAACCCCTCCAGAAACTTAGTGGTAAAATTACCCTTCCTGAAATCTTCATTCTGCATCAGTTGCAAATGGAAAGGAATCGTTGTTTTCACCCCTTCAATCACATACTCGCTCAAAGCACGATACATGGTATCAATAGCTTCTTCACGGGTTTGCGCAATGGTGATGAGTTTACCAATCATTGAATCATAATAAGGAGGAATTACATAACCTGCATACACATGACTGTCTACACGAACACCATGTCCGCCGGGAGTATGTAACACGGTAATCTTTCCGGGTGATGGTCTGAAATCGTTATAAGGATCTTCTGCATTGATACGGCATTCAATGGCGTGCATTTGTGGCTCGTAGTTACGTCCGCTGATTTTTTCGCCCATCGCAATTTTGATCTGTTCTTTAATCAGGTCGAAATTGATTACTTCTTCGGTTACACAATGTTCTACCTGGATACGTGTATTCATTTCCATGAAGTAGAAATTATGGTGTTTATCTACGAGAAACTCAATGGTTCCCACACTTTCATAGTTAATGGCTGCAGCAGCTTTACAGGCCGCTTCACCCATTTTTTTACGCAGTTCAGGTGTCATAAAAGGTGAAGGAGATTCTTCCACCAATTTCTGGTGACGACGCTGTATGGAACAATCGCGTTCACTCATATGACATACAGTACCATACTGGTCGCCGGCCACCTGTATTTCTATGTGACGTGGTTCCTCCACGAATTTCTCCATGTACACACCATCATTCTTAAATGATGCAGCTGCTTCTGTACGGGCCGATGTATAGGCTTTTTCAATTTCACTTTCTTCAAACACTACACGCATACCTTTACCTCCACCGCCGGCAGTTGCTTTCAATATAACAGGGTAACCAATTTTTTTGGCTAATTCTTTGGCTTCCTCCACACTTTCCAACAAACCTTCACCGCCCGGCACTACAGGAACACCCGCTTTAATCATGGTGTCTTTCGCGGTGATTTTATCACCCATTTTGTTGATCATCTCCGGTGTGGGACCAATGAACTTGATACCATGGTCTGCACAGATTTGAGAAAACCTTGCATTCTCAGCCAGAAAACCATAACCCGGATGAATGGCATCTGCATTGGTAATTTCGGCCGCGGCCATGATATGTGGAATATTCAGGTAAGAATCTACGCTCTGTGGCTTACCAATACATACGGCTTCATCTGCAAATTTCACATGCAAACTATCCTTATCGGCAGTTGAATACACTGCAACGGTTTTAATGCCCATCTCACGACAGGTACGAATCACACGTAAAGCGATCTCTCCCCTGTTGGCAATCAGTATTTTCTTGAACATCAGATAAATTTGAAAATTTGGAAGAAAATTTGAAAATTTGAAAATTTGAAAATTTGAAAATTTTTATACCCGGTAGTTTCAGTGATACACTGATTCCAACCCATTTTCAAATTTTCAAATTCTCAAATTTTCAAATTACTTAGGTTCTACTAAAAACAGCGGCTGGTCGTATTCTACCGGGCTGGCATCGTCTACCAGTATCTTTACGATGGTACCACTGATTTCACTTTCAATTTCATTGAACAGTTTCATGGCTTCAATAATACATACCACTTTGCCAGGAGCTATTTCAGTACCTACATCGGCCAGCATCGGTTTATCTGGAGAAGGTCTGCGGTAGAAAGTACCGATCATAGGACTTTTAATCGTAATCAGGTTATCTGCTTTCTGAGCAGGGGCGGCGGGGGCTGCCGGAGTGGCAGCTGCTGCTTGCGGAGCAGGAGCGGTATGAAACACTTGTGGGGCCGGTGCCGCTACGGTTACTACCGGTTCTTCTTTTTGCTTGATGGTTACCTTACCGTCTTTGTCTTCTATACTGATTTCACCAATATTACTCTTATTGATGATCTTAATCAATTCGTGAATTTGCTTTAAATCCATAATGGCAATTTTTGGGGTAAAACTGGTTAGTTTCGGTCAAATTGGGGGGCAAAATAGCCTTTTTTTGATAAAAAAAGGCTATTTTTTGGTCTTTTCGGCCGAGGGCCTGGGGCGTGAACGGTGAATGGTCAATGGTGAATTAAGAAAAATCCCTATTCACCACTGACCATTCACCGTTCACGAAAAAAGGCATCCGAAGATGCCCTTTTCCTATCTGAAATAATCTAATTATTCTTTCACACGCTCCACATAATCACCGCTTTTAGTGTTTACACGGATCAGCTCGCCGTCTTCCACAAACAGGGGTACCATTACAGTGGCCCCGGTTTCTACCGTAGCAGCTTTGAGTGCACGGGTAGCCGTATCGCCACGTAATCCGGGCTCACAATAAGTGATTTTTACCACAATTTTCTCTGGTAACTCTGCACCAATTGGCTGGTCGGTTTCGGTATTGATATAAACAAATACCTCAGAACCGTCTTTCAGGAACTGGGGCGCATCAATCATTTCTTCTCCGAGTGCAATCTGTTCGAAAGTTTCATTATTCATCAGGTTATAACCGCTTTCATCCTTATACAGGAACTGGAAAGCCTTTTTCTCCACACGAACAGGGAAAATGTTTTCACCACTGTTCCATGTTTTTTCAATAGAACGCTTGTTGTCTACCCCTTTCAGCTTGGCCCAAACTTTAGCCGCAGCTCTTGCGGTTTTGTTTTCGCCAAACTCTACCACTGAATATAAACTGCCGTCGAGCTTTAAAATCATGCCGCGGCTGATGTCTGATGTAGTTGCCATATAAACTTTATTTCTGGCGCAAAAGTAGGGAATTGGGGGCATTTGAGGATAGCTGATGGCAGATAGCACTTTTTATCTCATCTCCGTTAAAAGCTCATGGTTACTAAACAACTCAGCACAAACGCTGTTCCCTCAGGTTCTGTGGTGAAATAATATAGTGGTTCACCGCAGAGAACATGAGAACAGGGAGTTTTAAGCAGAGTCGTTTAGTAGTTTTTCAGAACCTAAACAGTTTAGTTGTGAAAAAGTTTATAAGACCCGGACTGCGGTAAATAAAGACTGAGTATCTGTTAAAAGAGTAAAACTAAACCTATGGATAATTTTACACGACTTATCTGGCGCATGCTCCTTCTTTTACTCCCATTCGGCAGCTTTGCAAATACCATTATTATAAAAGGTACAGTAAAAGACAGCAATGGTAAGCCCGTTGTAAATAAAGCAGTAATCATTACACTGGACAGTACTATCAGCACTGCATGTTATCAATACAAAACAGTGAAAACAAATCCGAATGGATATTATATCGATACCATTCGCTGTAATTACAACATCACTAAAATAAAAGTGAGTGTAGAGAATTGTGATGGAAAATTATTGGTTAATTATCCCAATATCAATACCAGCAGTAATTACGCAGAGAGCAATTTTACGCTCTGTACGCCCGGCACTTCGCCAACCACATGCAAAGCTGAATTTTCGTATGAAAAACTGCAGGGAAAAATATATCGTTTTAACTCCAAAAACAGTATTGTAGCTGCAGGTGACAGTATCATGCTAAGAAAATGGATATTTGGAGACGGCAGCATTCTTGAAGGCAAAGAAATCAGTCCGTTAAAAGAATTTAAAGATACAGGCGTGTATAATGTTTGCCTGCTCATTAAAACAAAAAAAGGTTGCGAAAGCAAAACATGTATTACAGTTAGCGTACGCAATTCGGTTGTTGTTCCACCTGTTGTTTGCAAAGCAAAATTTATTACACGTATTGAGGGAAGCAAATTAGTATTACTGAGTACCAGTGAGGTAATGAACAATGATAGTATCGTTAAATACAGATGGATATTGGGCGATGGCTCGGTAAAAGATACAAAAGTAAAAGAGCTGGTTTATCAATACCAGAAAGCAGGCAAGTACCAGGTATGTTTATACACTAAAACAGCCAGTGGCTGTGAAAGCAAATATTGTACAACCGTTAAAATTACGGAACCGCTGTATTGTACCGCTACTTATGCTGTTGAAAGAACAGGCGCCCGCAGTTTCCGTTTCAACAGCAGCAGAAGTCTTGCATCGGGTGGCGACAGCATCAAACAGCGCATCTGGATCTTTGGTGATGGCACCGCAATTGAAGGCAATGAAACCAGTCCGTTGAAAACTTTTAAAGACACAGGCACTTATACTGTTTGCATCAAAATAAAATCTTCAAAAGGTTGTGAAGCCATGTATTGCAGCAGTATTGTAGTAAAGGATTCTGTCAATACCACACCGCCTCTCTATTGTAAAGCATTATTCAGTTTCACCAGAAAAGAGCAGGTAATACAATTCAAGAGTCGTGCCTCAGTGGTTCCACAGGGCGATAGTATCATCAGCAGAACCTGGTATTTCGGCGACAGCTCTGCACCGTTAACAGGCAACAGGAAATATCCTTATTATAAGTACCGGAAAGCGGGTGTATATAATGCTTGCCTCGTAATAAAAACAAGTAAGGGATGTGAAAGTAAATATTGTGTAACGGTTCAGTTTCAGCCGGTAAATAATCAATGTGCAGCCCGTTTTTCCGATGAGCGAGTTGTACAAAAGAAAATCAGGTTTAACAGCAATATCCCGTTAACTATACCAGGTGATAGCATCATCGAACGCAAATGGAAATTTGGTGATGGTACTGAATGGGGTGGCAATATAGTGGCACCCGAAAAAGAATACCGTCAGAAAGGTATTTATACGGTTTGTCTGCAAATAAAAACTGCTTCAGGTTGTAAAAGTGAAATCTGTAAAGTATTGGAGATCAAAGACAGTACAGCCAATGAAACCATCAGCCAGCGTATTAAAATCATACAGATCAATCCGAATCCGGTGGTATCGCGTTTTGTAACCACTATCAGGACCAAAATGGGTATTGAAGTAGAGATTGGCATTTATGATATTTATGGTACTATTCAATGGAAAAGCAAAAAAGGATTACTTACAGGTAATAATTTCATTGAAATTCCGGCTGTTGAGTTAAAAACAGGTCCTTATCTCCTAAGAGTAACAAGTGCCATTGGTAACGACAGCAGGTTGTTTTATAAGCTGTAGACTATCATTTCGGCTGAATAATGTTAGCCACAGATTCACAGATTAGCGAATAATAATCTGTGAATCTGTGGCTAACAATTTTCTGACAAACAGTTATATTCTGACTTCATTTTGGTAATTTCCATTCATGAAAAAAAAGCTACTTGTTTGCTTGTTTCTTGTATCATCAACTTTGCTTACTGCACATGAATTCTGGCTGGCGCCTGATAAATATTTTTATACCATCCGTGATATAGCACTGATCCGTTTTCATGTGGGTGAAAATTTTACGGGTGAAAACTGGAGCGGCAACAAAGAAAAAATAAAACAACTCTCCCACTATCTTCCAAATGGTAATGTTATTGACCTGTCTGACAAGTTATCCATGAATAAAGGAGACTCTGTAAGACTGCCTTTACAAACAGAAGGTACACATATGATTGTTTTCAACAGCACCAATTCGCATATAGAACTGGAAGCTGATAAATTCAACGAATACCTGAAAGAAGATGGTCTTCAAACGGCCATTCAATACCGTGAGAAGAATGGTGAGCATGATAAGTTGGGAAAAGAATATTACCAGCGATCGGTTAAAACCATCATCCAGGTAGGTAATGAAAGAACAGATATCTGTACACAGCCGGCGAATCTGCCACTTGATATCATTCCTTTTGAAAATCCTTACACTTCACCGGATATAGCACCGCAGGGGTCGCTTCCAATGGTTAGGTTCAGGGTTTTGTTTAAGGGAAAACCATTGACCAGCTGGCTTATAAAAACCTGGTTTCGTGATGAAAAAGGCAAAATGCAGATGAAAGAATACCAAACCAATAACCGGGGAATTATCAGCGTAAAAAGGTATTCAGGGCCATTTATGGTGAGTACTGTATATATGGAGCGACTAACAGGAGACCTCAGGGCTGACTGGCAGAGTTACTGGGCCAGTCTTAATTTTGAGTATTCATCTTTTTTTCCATCCGGGCGCTGATATCCCGGTAGGAATGAACAAACTTTGAATCATTAGCCGGTATCCGTTCATTTTCTCCTATTTTTGCGCCAAATTTCAACCTACAAGAATCCATTACCATGGCAGTATTAGTGAATAAAAATTCGAAAATCATTGTTCAGGGTTTTACCGGAACAGAAGGTACATTCCACGCAACACAGATGATTGAGTATGGTACCAATGTAGTAGGTGGTGTTACACCGGGCAAAGGTGGCAGCACACATCTCGACCGTCCCGTATTTAATACTGTTGCAGATGCAGTTAAAACAGCAGGTGCCAATGTAAGTATCATATTCGTTCCTCCTGCTTTTGCAGCCGATGCTATTATGGAAGCAACAGATGCAGGTATTGGCCTTATTGTATGTATCACCGAAGGTATTCCTGTGCAGGATATGGTGAAAGTAAAGAACTATATGCAGGGTAAATCAACCCGTCTTATCGGGCCCAACTGTCCCGGTGTTATTACTGCCGGTGAAGCAAAAGTGGGTATCATGCCCGGATTTATCTTCAAACCTGGTCGTATCGGCATCGTTTCAAAAAGCGGTACACTTACGTATGAAGCAGCCGACCAGGTAGTGAAAGCCGGACTGGGAATCAGTACCGCTATTGGTATCGGTGGCGATCCTATCATCGGAACACCTACCAAAGAAGCCGTTGAATTGCTCATGAATGATCCTCAAACCGATGGTATCATCATGATCGGTGAAATTGGTGGTAGCATGGAAGCCGAAGCCGCCCGCTGGATAAAAGACAATAAAACAAAACCGGTGGTAGGTTTTATTGCCGGACAAACAGCGCCTCCGGGTCGTCGTATGGGACATGCAGGTGCCATTATTGGGGGTGCAGATGATACTGCTGAAGCGAAAATGAAAATCATGGCAGAATGTGGTATCAACGTGGTAGCCAGCCCTGCCGACATCGGCAAAACAATGGCCGCCGCCCTCAAAAAATAAAGAACCACACTACATAATAAAAAAGCCTGCATCTAAACCAATGCAGGCTTTTTTATTTCTTCATTTCCTGTGTCTTGTGCCTTCCACCTTGACCCTTTGTCTTTTTTGTTACCATATTATTATCTCCTAAAATACCAAGTTTATGGTATAGACTTTATGACAATAACTCCGCAAATTGCAGTTTGTTAAGAAGCACTCAAAAGAGTATTCAAACAACTACAAATTGGGGGTAAAGCTTGTGGCGAAAGCCGCAAGCTTTCGTTTTTAATAGATGGATTGCCTACTAAATTTTTGTTAATCCGGTCTTAACCGTATGAATATAAATGATGTTTGCATCACAAATAAATAGAACGTATTTTTCTACTTAAATCTTTGATGCATGCGATTCAGTTTAGCAATTATCACTTTGATTTGTTCTTTTTGTTTTAATACACAGGCACAGCAACCAGATACCAGTTTTCTGAAAGACTGGTTTACAATAGACACATTAATCCTGGAGCGCGGACAAAATAAAACTGCCCTTACTAAAGTGAATGAGCTGTACAAAAAAGCTGTACAAAAAAATCTTCCCGCACAAAAAGTAAAAGCACTTATCTATCGTTATACGATTGAAAATACTATTACGGAAAAAGGAAAAAAAGAAATTATCATTGACCTGACTACCGAAATTTTATCTGAAAAAGAAACTGCCGCTAAACAATTACTCCAATTATTACTCGCTAAAAAAATCAGTCTGTATTTTAATGATTATCGTTGGCAGATATACAACAGAAAAAAAACGACCCTACAATCTGATAAAGAAATAGATACCTGGTCGATGGATGATTTTTACAGAAAAATTGCATCTCTTTATTTGGAGGTACTCAGCAATGAAAAAATACTACAATCCATTCCTATTCATCAATTCGATGCCATACTCATAAGGGGTACCAAAAGATATCATAATACGAGCCTGTATGATCTTGCCATATATGAGGCACTTGATTTTTTTAAATCGGGACATTCCTATACAAGCAAGCCGGTTGAAACGTATACCTTAACCAATGAAAAAGCATTGGCACCGGTATCAACTTTTATTCAGACTGATTTTCCAACGCCTGACAGTAATGCTGCTGTCTGGAATACTTTGATGCTGTATAAAAAAATATTGATCCATCACAACAGCGACAGCGACAAGCATTTTCTTCTTTCACTTGATCTTGAAAGAATTAACTGGGTTTACGCACAAGGCTCTATTACACACAAAGAGGAAAAATATGAAGCGGCACTTCGATTGTTAACAAAACAGTTTCCTTCTTACCCTATCAGTGCCGAAATCTGGTCGCAACTGGCACAGTTATACATTAACAGGGCCTCTACATATGCTCCTTTTGGCGATACCACATATCGCTATGCATATGTAGAAGCAAAAAAAATAATTGAACAATCACTTGCCAGCTTTGAGCATAATTTATATGCTGCAAAAAAAATGAAGAACCAGTTGTCACAGATTCTTTATAAACAGATGCTGCTTAAAACTGAACAGGTTAACCTTATTCATCAGCCATTCAGGGCAAAGCTCGATTTCAGGAATATAGATAGTATGTATATCCGTATCCTTCATCTCGATAATAAAGAAATTCAAACCGGTCAAGTCTGGGAAAGAGGGTTCTGGAAAAAAATCGTTAAACAAAAGGCTTTCAAATCCCTGGCAATTGCATTACCTAAAACAAATGATCACCAGTTACATGCTACAGAAATAGCATTACCGGGTTTACCTGCCGGTAATTATGCACTGCTTTGTTCAAATGATTTGCCGTTTCACGACAGTCTTAGTCAGCTGAGGTATTTACCGTTTATTGTATCGAATATCAGCTATATTAAAAACGGTTCTGATTTTTTTGTTGTGCACAGGGAAACAGGAAAGCCATTGCCAAATGTTAATGTTACCATACAAAAACAAATATATAATAGCGTTACCCGGAAAAGCGAATACCAGACCATAAGTAAATCAACAACAGATAAAAACGGGTATTTCAATTTTACAGAAAAAAATTATTCAGGTGTATTCCGTTACTTTTTTGAAACAAAAAACGATCAGCTCCGGTTTCAACAAGGTGAGTATGAATATTTGAATTCGGTATCAAACGAAGAACTCATTGAACCGGATATAGAAGAAGGGATCAGATTTGAAAAAAATGCCAGACAGGTTTTCTTTTTTACAGACAGATCAATATACAGACCCGGTCAAACTGTTTATTTCAAAGGAATAGGTGTAACACGTTCTTATGGAAACAAGAGTAGCAAACTACTTACTCAAGATTCCGGCTGGGTTATTTTACAGGATGTAAACAGAAGGAAAATTGATTCGATACCATATGTATTGAATGAGTTTGGCTCATTCAGCGGCAGGTTCCGGTTACCTGTAAAAGTTTTAACAGGTAGTTTTAGTATTCATACAACCGGTATAAAAAATGGGAGCACTTCTTTTTCTATAGAAGAATATAAACGTCCAACTTATGCAGTGTCATTGGAACAACCAAAAGGAAGTTATCGCTTAAATGACAGTATTACCCTTACGGGGAATGCAAAAGCATTTGCAGGCAACGCAATAGACGGGGCCAGAGTGCTATACAATATTACCCGTTATACCCGTAGTCATTACCCGTGGTACCGGAGAGGTCCATCAAGAACAGATAATAGCAGAGAAATTGGTAATGGCAACCTCACAACAGATGCAGCCGGCAATTTCAAAATTATTTTTAAAGCAAATGCTGATGATATTACAAAAGATGAGCATGCTAATACGCTATTTACATTTACGATAAATACAACTGTAACTGATGCAAATGGTGAAACAAGAACTGCCAGTACAGATATTAATATTGGCTATCAGTCATTACAATTAAGTATAGAAAGTCCGAAACTTGTTGATAGTAAGGATCTAAAAGAAATTGGCATAAAAACCACCAATCTCAGTAATGAACCCGAACCTGCTGCTGTTAAAATAAAAATATATGCATTACAGACTCCTGAACGGCTTATCCGCAAAAGGCTTTGGGAAAGACCTGATCAGTTTCTGATGACTGAAAAAGAATTTACGACATTGTTCCCACACGATGAATATGCATCAGAATTAGAGATGACCGAATGGCCGGTACAAAAACTGCTGCAGGAAAGTATGATTGATACAAAAACAATATCTGCTTTTGTATTGAATCAACCGCTTCCTGCCGGACAGTATAAAATAGAAGCAATTACTACAGATAAAGATGGCAAAGAAATAAAAGCCATAGAATACAGCACTGTATTCAACAAACAGTTACAGCAATTGGCTTTTACAACTTATCAATTTAATTTGAATCAGAAAACAACCGTTGAGCCTGGTGATACGGCCAGTTATATCAGTGGTACGTATGCAAAAGACTTGTTCATCATTCAAAAAACAGAGAAGAAAAATAAAAAAGCAAAAATTGAATACCAATTCAGAGAAAAAGGGGTCACTGTAAATCGTTTTATACCAGATGAAACAGACAGGGGTGGTTTTGCGGTAGCAGAAGCATATGTTTTAAATAATCGTTTATACAGTTATCAAACAAGAATAGAAGTGCCATGGACCAATAAACAATTAACCGTTCAGTATAGCAGCTACAGAAATAAAACCGAGCCCGGCAGTAAAGAAACCTGGACCGTACAGGTGAAGGGACAAAAAAATGAGCAAGTGGCATCGGAATTGCTTACAACCATGTATGATGCCTCACTTGACCAGTTCAAAAATCATCAGTTGAATGTGCCTTCATTATGGCCCACTCATTATCTGACAAACAGTTTTACCGGGGGAAGAAATTTTACCAGTATTAGCGCTTATGATAATCCTGTTAACTTTTTGAATTACCTGCCAGAAACTTTTGACACTAATGATCGTCTCGCGGAGAGCTATTACGATCTCTATGAAAGAAATATCCGTCAATGGATTGTTTATGCCGGACCAAATGTTGCTGAAAGGTTAAAGAAGCATGTTGAAAAAATGCTGGAGAATACCATTGATTACTTTGTTAGTGGGAAGTCTACCGGAGTAAGAATAGAAGAAGTATATAACAAAAAAGCTACTGCAGCTGTATCTAAATTATCGGATTTGCATGAAGTATTAGCTGCTCCCGCTCCTTTCAATAATACAATGCAGACGGATGCTATTTCAAATAATTCAGAAATTAAGATACGAGGTATTACAAGCTTAAATACTTCCGGTGTATTGTATATTATCAATGGAAAAATAATTGCAGGTCTACCCAATATTTCTCCTGATAAAATTTTATCCTCCACTATTCTGTCCCCGGCAGAAGCCAAGGCTAAATATGGTGTTGCAGGTGCAAACGGCGCCATCCTTATTACGACTTCAGATAATGCCCCTCCTGTTACCATCAGGAAAAATTTTAATGAAACAGCTTTCTTCTTTCCACACCTGTATGCAGATACTGCAGGCAATTACAGTTTCAGTTTTACCATGCCCGATGCATTAACCAGGTGGAAATGGATGAGCATTGCCCATACAAAAGGCCTTGCATTTGGCAGCAGCAGTACCAATATTGTTACACAGAAAACGTTGATGGTTCAGTCCAATGCTCCACGTTTTATAAGAGAAGGTGATAAAATGGAACTGAGTGCCAAAGTTTCCAACCTCAGCGATAAAGAATTAACCGGACAGGTTTCATTAGAACTGATAGATGCGGCAACAGGCACTTCTGTAGATGGTTGGTTCCAGAATGTATTTCCCGTACAGTATTTTACGGCTGCTGCCGGACAAAGCACTGCCATCAAGTTCCCGGTACAGGTTCCTTTCAGTTTCAACAAAACATTGAGCTGGCGCCTGATTGCCAAATCAGACAATTATAGTGATGGCGAAGAAAATATGTTACCCGTATTAACCAATCGCCAGTTGGTAACAGAAAGTTTACCGATACTGATTACAAAAGACACTACTCAGACTTTCCGCTTTGAAAAATTAATTCAGGCTAATAGTCCAAGTTTAACACATGAGGCCATCACCATCAATTATACAACCAATCCTATCTGGGAAGCCATTCGTGCCCTACCCTATCTTATGGAATATCCTTATGAATGTGTGGAGCAGACTTTCAATCGTTTTTATGCAAATGCATTGGGTAGCTATATTATTAACAGATATCCAAAGATCAGAAAGGTATTTGAAACCTGGTTAAAAGATACGGTTACTGCAAAAAGCAAATTACAATTGAATGCTGCATTGAAACAGATAATGATTGAAGAAACACCCTGGGTATTGGCAGCACAGAGTGAGGAAGAACAACAGAAGAATATCGCCAAGCTGTTTGATGTATTCCAACTCAGCCAGCAGGCCGATCAGCTGATTCAAAAACTCCAGGATATGCAATTACCGGATGGAAGTTTCAGCTGGTTTAAAGGTGGTTATGGCGATCGCTATATGACCAATTATGTGATTACGGGTTTGGGTAAACTAAAAAGAATCGGTGCACTTACACCAGATATTGCCATACGCTTAAAACACATGATAGAAAAATCTGTTGCTTTCATGGATGAAGCAATCAACAAAGAATACCAATACTGGAAAAAGTCAAAACTGGATACTACCCGTACCCTTATTTCAGGCTCACATATTCAGTATCTCTATATGCGCAGTTTTTACAGGGATATTGCCTTACCAAAATATGCAGAAGCCTATCACTTTTTTTATAACCGTGGCAAGTTCCAGATTCAGAAACAGTCTATCTACAATCGTGCATTACTCGGACTGGTTTATTTCCGCAACAATGAAATCCGTTATGTAAATGTAAATCTCCGCAGTGCTGTTCTAGAAAATGCAGTAAGAGATAAAACTACATCTACATTGTACTGGAAAGACAGGCTCACCTATTCATGGTACCAGACACCTATAGAACACCAGGCTACTATGATGCAGTTCTTACAGGAACTTCAACAAGGACAACCTATGTTAAATGGTAATAAGTTTATCGATGAAGCCAGGAACTGGTTATTACTCAACAAACAAAGCAATAACTGGAAAACAACGGTGGCTACTGCCGAGGCCTGTTATGCATTGTTAATGACAGGAACCGATCTCTTACACACAGAAAAAAACATTATTATTCAACTGGGTAATAACAGCTATAGTAACCAGGCCCGTAAAACAGAAGCAGGAACAGGTTATTTCCAGCAAAGAATAGAAAGCAGATTGGTTAAACCAGAAATGGGTAATATAAAAGTTACGGTACAAACAAAAGGAATTGAAAAAGTACAGAGTCCGTCCTGGGGCAGTATTTACTGGCAGTACTTTGAAGACATGGATAAGATCAGTAGTTCTGCTACACCTTTATCTATCAGCAAACAATTATTTATTGAACGCAACAGTAATAACGGCAAAGTGCTGGAACCGGTAAGCGAAAACAATGTGCTTAAACCGGGCAACAAAGTAGTGATTCGCCTAACCTTAAAAAGCAATCGTGAAATGGAATATCTCCATCTAAAAGATACACGTGCTTCAACAATGGAACCTGTGAATGTATTGAGTGGTTATAAATGGCAGGATGGATTGGGTTATTATGAAAGCACCAAAGATGCCAGTACCAATTTCTTTATCAGTAAGCTCAGAAAAGGTACTTATGTGTTTGATTATCCTGTATTCATTACGCATACAGGTGTATTCTCAACAGGCAATGCCAGTATTCAATGTATGTATGCACCGGAATTTGTGGCCAACTCGGGAGGAATGAAGATAAGAGTGGAGGAGTAATCGGATATTTGATATTTGATATTTGATTTCTTGATATTTGATTTCTTGATCTTTGATTTCTTGATTTTAATTTGGCGATCTTTGACCCTCAAAATAAGAAATCGAAAAATCAAAGATCAAAAAATCAAACTTCAATGACGGTAGACTATCTCATCATCGGCCAGGGCATCTGCGGTACTATGTTAAGCTGGAACCTGATGCGTGCAGGGAAGACAGTGATGGTGGTGGATGAATCAAAACCTCATACAGCTTCTAAAGTAGCGAGTGGTGTTATTAATCCGGTTACAGGAAGAAGAATTGTTCGTACCTGGGAAATTGATACAATCATGCCTTTTGCAGTAGCAGCATACCGGCAAATGGAAAAAGAGCTTGCTGTTTCGCTGATCCGTCAATGTAATATCCTCGACTTCCATCCTACCCCGCAAATGATGCTGGCTTTTAAGGATAGATTACCGGAAGAAAAAAAATACCTGCGTGTACCCGAACATACCGAAGCATTACAACAGTATTTCAATTTTGATTTTGGCGTGGGTGAAATCAATCCATGCTGGCTCATCGATCTGCATACTTTACTGGAATGCTGGCGAACTGAACTGCAATCTGCCAATGCCCTGCTTGAACAGTACTTCGACTGGAAAGATTGCAGCATTACCGATACAGGTATAAATTATGCAGGTATTCATGCTTCGGCCATTATTTGTTGTGAAGGATCTGCCGGGTTACAGAATCCTTATTTTCATCTGTTACCTTATGCGCTCAATAAAGGGCAGGCCATTATTGCTGAGATCAAAGGTTTGCCGGCAAGCAATATATATAAACAGGGCATCAATCTTATTCCCTGGAAAGATGAGCTTTGGTGGATCGGCTCCACTTATGAATGGAACTTTACAGATACCCATCCTTCTCCCGATTTCAAACAAAAAGTAACAACACAATTAGTGCATTGGTTAAAACTGCCTTTTACCATCATCGATCATATGGCTGCTGAAAGACCTGCCAATATGGAACGCAGGCCATTTGTAGGAATGCACCCTATTCACCATACTATTGGCCTGTTTAATGGTATGGGAACAAAAGGTTGTTCACTTGCTCCATATTTTGCACATCAGTTTACCGCCTCACTGGTGAACAATGAGCAAATTATACCCGCGGCAGATATTCAGCGTTTCAACAGGATTTTAAGCAGGTGATTGGTTACAAAAAATTAATATTGCAGTCATTACAACCAATCAGACTGATCAATGCCCAGCACTGTTAAACAAGACTACTCCATACCACTCAGGTACCGGAAAATGGAAAACCTTCATATTGTTTTCTGGCTTTTTAAAGACATCGCCTGGTGTGTAGGTTTTAAAATGCTGGGTATTACAATGATCGTTCCTACACTTACCATAGCCCTGGTTATTAGTTGGCGAACGAGAAAAATGATGTCGGAATTATGTCACAATATTGCGATTGCTGTGTGGATCAGTGCCAACTCTTACTGGATGATCAGTGAATTTTTAGGGTTTGATGATAGAATTGTATGGGCAGAATATACATTTAAACAGCTTGCATTGATTCCTTTTGGAACGGGTGTATTAATACTGGCCTTCTATTACCTCATCTGGCGACCCAAACACCCGGAGGAAAATGAAACAATGTAACAAATATGCCGCTAAACAAGTTATTTTGCCACTGACGCACTTATATTGCCATTCATCACAGGTACTTTACCGTTTGTAGTGCCGCAAGTCCCGCTTGTCCCGGTTTTTATACAGTGATGTTTTATGGGCCAATATCTTTATGTCTTCAAAGTAAATGGAGCCTCGCTCCCACATAATATGAACCACCACACTGAATTTCTGTTTGCCCGTTTCCGTCAGCGCGTGAAACCACCAGAAGTTCGCAACCTCTGAATTTCTCCCGTTCACCATTTCCGGAAAAGAACACTGATGAATGTGATGTAAGCATTAGCTGCAGCTATCAGCTTATACCCGAATATCAGTACCCAATGGTGCCGTCAGCGACGGTAAGGAGAAGTTGTACCCTTTTTTCTAAACACCATCATTCTATAAACATGAAACCATTTCTAGTGGCGATTGCCGGCGCGGCAGTACTGTTACTCTGTCTTGGCAACCCAAAACAACCGAAACGACAAACATTGTCGCTTAAGAAAAATGTTGTGTCGTTTTCACTAAACAACCTTGTAAGAAAATAACCAACGTAATTAAAAAATGAAAACCATTCCTCCTTAGCTAAACCCAATCTGTGAATCTGCGGCAAATGATAAGCCGCAGATTCGCAGATTATTTTATAATCGTCTGAATGTGTAACGGGTTATATAATTACCGTTATAATTGGTAGCTACAATGCGGTTATTGTATACAGCAATATCATCAAAATACATATCTAGAGAGGCACCCGTATAACTGTCGTACACATTTACTTCCCAAACATCGTGCAAACGGTCGTAGTAATTACCATACTGGTCGTAATAGCCGCCTGTAACAGTACGTATACGCCATGAGCCTCTCATAAGGTTATAACCATCATCGTATTCGGCACCGCCGTTGCTATAGAAATCGAATACACCATCTTCCAGTCCGGAACGAAAATACTGCCAGCCATATCCATCGCTCCGTGCAGCATCCGATACCACCCAGGTTCCGGCAATAGTTCTTGGACTTACATCAATTACCGTTTTTGAGCAACTGGTAAGAAAAATGATAAGTGTAGTGAAGAGTAGCAGTTTTTTCATACAAATCATTTTCAGGGTTAAGAACTTGTTACATCTTCTGTAATCCAATTCTTTTACCAGAATTTGTTTTGCATGCACTTTTAGCTCCTTTTATATTTTATTTAACGACTCGCATCATCCCTGTGAAAACTCCGTTCCTCATGTTCTCTGCGGTGAATATTCGAGTAAGTTCACCGCAGAGAAAGGAGAACGCAGAGGTTACGCAGGGTTATTTATCGCTCCCATTTCATGAGTGTGGCCATGATGGTGGTGGAAAAGCCAATGATGGCGATGATGGTAAAAGACCAGCGCAGACCAGACAATTCTGCAATAAAACCAATCAATGGCGGGCCAATTAAAAAACCTAAAAATCCAATGGTTGATACAGCAGCCAGTGTCACTCCCGGCGACATTGTTTTAGATTTACCGGCTGCACTGTACACAAGCGGCACAACAGATGAAACACCCAATCCTACAAGAAAGAACCCCGCTGTAGCAGTAACAATGGTTGGAAATAATACGGCAATCATTAATCCACTGCTAATGATGATACCACTGGCCTGTAACATTCGTTGTATACCAAAACGTGTTACGAGCCTGTCGCCCAGAAATCTTCCGGTAGCCATAGTGGCCATAAAAACTGTATAACCAAGTGTTACCATTGCTGCGGGAGCTTCCACAACTTTCTGAAAATAAACACCACTCCAGTCGAACATGGTTCCTTCACACACCAGACATCCGAAAGCAATTAATCCAAGTTTCAGTATGCTGGCATCGGGTTTTGCAAAAAAGGGTTGTTTGCTTTCCGGTTGCGTATCGTTGGGCAAAATATAACTTTGTGTAAGCAGTACTACAATCAGTGAGCCAATACAGATCAGTAAAAAATGATGTAGCGGTGCAATACCCTGTACAATAAGAAATGTACCGATGGCTGCACCTGAAAAACCGGCAAGACTCCAGATGCCATGAAAAGTGGCCATAATGGAACGTTGGTATAAAGATTCTACCCCCACCGCCTGGGTATTGGCAGAAATATTATAAAGATTTCCGAAAATACCAAAAACGAAAAGTACGGCCGCCAGCTGCCAGGTAGCAGTTACGGCACCTATCAGAATCAATGTAAGGGGGTAACCTACCGCAGCAACGGTTACCATAGTTTTACTGCTGAAACGGGTAACGGCCCAGCCAGATAATGGCAGGCTCAGCATTAAACCCGATGGCAATGCCAGCAAAACAGCACCCAATCCGGCATCGCTCAACCCTAGTTTCAGTTTGATATCAGGAATGCGGCTCGCCCAACTGGCAAAACATAAACCCGCCATAAAAAAGAAAACAGCCACCGCCAAACGATGCGCTTTTCGTGATCTGGTTGCTTGCATAGGGCAAAGATCAGATAAAACGGCTGTTTTTCAAGGTGTCGGCATGCCGCCCTTCCTGCTTTTAAAGTATATTTGCGACCTGATTCAGTGAACAATTCTGTTTCAATTGACAGAACACAGATGCCTTACAACGCATTTTTCTAATCACAGATCATAAAATCAAAAATTCAAAGATTCTTTATGTTTCGCACACACACTTGTGGAGAGTTAAGAGCCAGTGATGCAGGTAAAAATGTAACCCTTGCCGGCTGGGTACAAACCGTTCGTAAATTCGGCGCCATTACTTTTGTTGACCTGCGCGACCGTTATGGTATTACACAGTTATTATTTGGTGAAGAGTTAAATACCGCACTGGATGCCCAGCCTTTAGGACGTGAGTTTGTATTACAGGCAACAGGTACCGTTGCAGAAAGAAGCAATAAAAACCCGAATATTCCAACAGGCGATATAGAAATTCACATCAGCAATTTTACAGTTCTCAATAAATCTGCCGTGCCTCCTTTTACCATCCAGAACGATACCGATGGTGGTGATGATCTGCGTATGAAATACCGTTTTCTTGATCTGCGCAGAAATGCCATTAAAAAAAATCTTGAATTACGTTATGCAGTAAACCGTTCGGCACGTAACTATTTACATGAAAATAATTTCATGGATATAGAAACGCCATTCCTGATTAAATCAACACCCGAAGGAGCGAGAGATTTTGTGGTGCCTTCGAGAATGAATCCGGGTCAGTTTTATGCTTTGCCACAATCGCCACAAACTTTTAAACAGTTATTGATGGTGAGCGGTTACGACCGTTACTACCAGGTGGTAAAATGTTTTCGGGATGAAGACCTGCGTGCAGATCGCCAGCCGGAGTTTACCCAGATCGACTGTGAAATGGCTTTTGTGGAACAGGAAGATATTCTGAACATGTTTGAGGGAATGGTGAAACGTGTGTTTAAAGATGTGAAGCATATTGACTACACTGAAAAAGTAGAACGCATGAGCTGGGAAGATGCCATGTGGATCTATGGTAACGATAAACCGGATATCCGTTTTGGTATGCAGATCGCCAATCTTAAATCGGCTTTCATGAAAGGCGGAAAAATAAATGCCACCGGTGAACTGATTAATGATGCCGGTTTTGGTGTATTTGATAATGCAGAAACCGTGCTTGCTATTGCTGCACCGGGTTGCAGTGAATATACCCGCAAACAAACCGATGAACTGACCGAATGGGTAAAACGCCCGCAGATAGGTATGCAGGGCCTGGTTTACATTAAATGTAATACCGACGGTACTTATAAAAGCAGCGTTGACAAATTTTACAGTGAAGACAAACTGAAAGCCATAGCAGATGCCGCAGGCGCCATAGCAGGTGATCTGGTACTGATACTCGCAGGCAGAGAAGAAAGAAGCAGAAAAGCAACCAGCGAACTTCGTCTGGAAATGGGCAGAAGACTTGGGTTGAGAAAAGACGATGAGTTTAAATTATTATGGGTACTCGATTTCCCGCTGTTTGAATACGATGAAGAAGGTAACAGATGGGTGGCGCGTCACCATCCGTTTACTTCTCCGAAACCTGATCAGATAGATGTGATGATCAATAATAACCCTGTTATTGAAAATGCAGATAAATACCTGGAACATCCTTATTCCAATATCAAAGCCAATGCTTATGATATGGTGTTGAATGGAAATGAGATTGGTGGCGGTTCCATCCGTATTTACCAGCGCGAATTACAGGAGAAAATGTTTGCGGCCCTGGGTATGAGTGAGGAAGAGGCACAACATAAATTCGGTTTCCTTCTGGGTGCTTTCGAATATGGCGCTCCTCCACATGGTGGTATTGCTTATGGTTTCGATCGTCTCTGCGCTATTTTAGGCGGCAGTGAAAGTATCCGTGACTTTATTGCATTCCCTAAAAACAATAGTGGTCGCGATGTAATGTTAGATGCCCCAAGCACCATTGACCAGCAGCAGTTTGATGAATTGCAGATTAAGCTGGATTTGAAAAATTAGTATAGTTATAGATAAGCCACAAATTCGCAGATGAGAAAATAAGCTGCGAATCTGTGGCTTACATTATTTGGCAAATACAACAGGAAACTGTTTTCTTGCTTTTGCTGTTACGGTTTTGACTAACTCAAACAGCGATAACGAACCTAATGCATATAATATCAAGAAGCTGGTATAAATATAGTATTCTACCTTCACTCCTATACCCCCATTCAGTGTATTAAAGAAATCAGACCTAAAAAATCTGGGCACTATCTGATAAAACACAATGAAATAAGGAAAACTATAAACAAAATATTGTTTATCTGTCATTAACAACTGTTGTTTTTGCTGCTTCCGCAAAGCTCTTCTTAACCATGCAAACCTTACAAACACTACAAAAGTTGCTATTAGCCCTCCTAAAAACACATATGGAAGAAATTCGATAGTTAGCAGTTTTTCAAAACTAATCATTGCAATAACCAATAATAAAGTCAACATTAATTTAGGGGGCTTAAAGTAGCTTATAAACAATTGCATTCGCATTTTACGATAATGCTTCCCCATTACATTTGTTTTTTCCCTTACAATTTCTCTCAAGCCAAAACTACCAAATGAAATATGTACTTCTTCCAATGCCTGTTTAAATTCCATGTTAGGGTTCGTCAGCATTTTAGCTTCTATAGCATTAGCCATATGATCCACTATTTCTACCTGTATATCATAATAGTGAATACCTTTTCGATTACAATAAGCATACAATTCCAGAATCTGCTCATCAGACAACATGGTTATGCAGTTTTAGGTTGAAAAATCAACGATAAATTATTTAGAAAAGATTGCAGTTCATTCAATGACTGAACTGATTGCTTCTTCCCTGCTTTTGTAAGTGAATAATATTTACGCATACGGTTACCAGCCGATTCAATTTCCGTTTCCAGAATCCCCTCTTCTTCCAATCGATGTAAAAGCGGGTATAAGGCACCTTCAGTAATATCCAAATGCCCTTTTGTCAACTCACGTGCTTTTTGTGTAATCTGGTAGCCATACATACGTCCGTTATCTTTCAATAGCTGAAGAATTATTGGTTCCAGGCAACCTTTATATAAAGCTGACTTATTCATACCCTAAATTATGAAAAAACCGACAAATACCTAATTTTCTTAGGTATAAATATTTTTAGCATTTCTCAGCGAAATCTGCGAATCTGTGGCTTATCTATTTATCAATACATTTGCGTGCAACAATTCACCATCTAATGCGCTCACTAAAGCTATTTCGTATTCTTTCCTATATCATGATTCCCATTGCCTGTCTTTTTGGATTAATGGGCTTCCTGATCCTCATCCCTGCCCTGATGAACCCATCCATGTGGCTGATGTTATTCTTATTCGCCGGTATTGTCATTTATACCTTCTCCAGTTTTAAATTTCTTACATCAGGTATTGAACGAAATGCCCGTTGCAAACCTTCACTCAAAGACTGGATCAAAGTAAACGCTTATGTAAGTCTTGTAACGGGTGGTATGTTTTTTATCAATGCAATTGGTATCCTTTCCCTTGGCCCGGTAGCATTAAGCGACTTTGTTACTCAACTGATTGATGCGCAACCCAACTTACCCAAAGGAATAAAACCGGAATTTATCATTTCCTTATTGAAGACTGTTGCAGGCTTTATGCTGGTATGTAGTATCATCATCATTGCACATGTAATGCTCGGGTTGGGTATGGTAAAAAAATTCGGCCATCTGTTCACCCCGGCTCCAAATCAGTAAAGGAATTTCTTCTCTTTTTTGTACTTTACAAAAGTGAATACATCAGCACCTTTAGCGGAAAGAATGCGCCCGGTGGTATTGGATGACCTGGTTGGACAGGAGCACCTGACCGGCAAAGGCAGCATTCTCAGAACATCTATTGAAAATGGCCGTATACCTTCCATGTTATTGTGGGGACCTCCCGGTGTAGGGAAAACAACTATTGCCAATATTATTGCCCATAGTTTACAGGCGCCGTATTTTCAGCTCAGTGCCATTAGTAGTGGAGTGAAAGATGTACGCGAAGTAATTGAAGAAGCCAAACACAAATCAGGTGCTGTATTATTTATTGATGAGATCCATCGTTTCAACAAAGGACAGCAGGATGCTTTACTGGGTGCCGTTGAAAAAGGTATCATTACCTTAATTGGTGCCACTACAGAAAACCCTTCTTTTGAAGTAAACAGTGCCTTGCTCAGTCGTTGCCAGGTATATGTATTAAAAGCATTGCAGGATGATGACCTGATACGTTTGCTGCAACAGGTAGCAGAAAAAGATACATTACTCAAGTTGTACAAGATTCAGGTAAAAGAAACAAGTGCATTGATCAATATCTCCGGTGGCGATGCCCGTAAACTACTGAATCTCTTTGAACTGGTTGTACAAACAGCCAGCCTTAAACAAAACAATACAAAAGATATTACCATTACCGATGCATTGGTGATGGAAGTAGCGCAGCAAAAAGTGGCACTTTACGATAAACAGGGTGAACAGCATTACGATATTATTTCTGCCTTTATTAAAAGCATGCGGGGCAGCGATCCCAATGCGGCTGTCTACTGGCTGGCCAGGATGATTGAAGGCGGTGAAGATGTAAAATTCATTGCCCGGCGTATGGTTATTTTTGCCAGTGAAGATATAGGTAATGCCAATCCGAATGCACTGCTACTTGCAAATGCTACATTTGATGCGGTGAATAAAATAGGCTATCCTGAAAGCAGGATCATTCTTTCGCAATGTGCCACCTACCTGGCATCATCTGTAAAAAGCAATGCATCGTATATGGCCATTAATCTTGCACTTACAGCAGTGCAAAAACAAGGCGATCTTCCCGTTCCGCTACATATAAGGAATGCCCCTACCCAACTGATGAAAAACCTGAATTACGGAAAAGATTACCAGTATTCGCATATGGGTGAGGGTAATTTTATTCCACAGGAATACCTGCCGGAAAAAATTGCCGGTACCAAGTTTTATGAACCCGGCAACAATGCCCGCGAACAGGAACTCCGTAAATTCCTCAAAGAAAGATGGAAAGATAAATACAACTACTAACCTCTGCGTAACCTCTATTATCTCTCGCTCTGCGGTGAAGGAAGATGGAATACGGAAGAGGAACTTTACCCTTACTACAAGGTACAGACCGGGTACTGACTGGTTCATGATTGGGATACGAGAGAGATACGACAGAGATACGAGGGGGATACTAGAATCATAGGAAAGAGATACGACAGAGATACGAGAAAGATAGTTTTTCACACTTTGTCTTGTACTGAAAAAACTTTACAGTTGGGTAGGATATTACTAGTGTCATGTCAATTTGATAATGTCTGTTAAATAGTATAATTTTGCCATCAAATCTATTAAGATGGTACATTATAAGGTTACGCTGACTTCCATTGAAAGAGAGCAGCTTAGGACAATCATGA
>JBMOKQ010000090.1:0-40015 GCA_049324295.1 Bacteroidota bacterium | reverse complement strand
GTGTCTCATTGTTAGATAAAACACATTTGCCAAGCCTTTTTAATAACACTATATACCAAGATGTCAAAGAACAAAATCATATTCAATTGAAAATCAACCTAATTTAACCGGACACTAGTGATAAAAAATAACAACTAAAAATATCAATATGAAAAAAACGCTTCTTCTATTTGTTCTGACTGCTGGCTATATCACCATTGCAAACCTGTTTTGGGATAGCCCAAATTATTATCATCAGGAATTTCGTGAAAATAAGAATGTAGCAGGTGCGGCTTATGCTTATCCTCCTGCCGTAGGCATTTTGGGAAATGCTCCCAATTGCAAATCGTGTCATGTAAATAATGGTCCGTGGAGCAATGAAGCTCAAAGCATTATTGACATTTTGGATAAAGACACAAAGAAATCGTTGAAACAACCCGATGGAACATTTGAGATTACTGTTAAGCGCAACACTCAAAAAACTGTCTTAACTGTAATCGGGCATAAAAAAGAAAAAAATGTTTCGGCTCCATACAGAAATGCATGGCTTTATATTGACCCGACAACAATTGGCAAAAACACGCTTTCAAAATTTGCACCCGGGTGGGATGTTAATTTACCCATGTCATGTCGGCTTGTAGGCGATAAGTTACAAGGTTACGATGATGCTGACATCACAAGTTTACCCATGACAATTCAGCCATTAGCAGATGCAAAAAACACCGAACTGCAATTACAAGTAATGCTCACCAAAGGCGAAAGTGTGAAAGGCAATGCACAGGAAGGAATGCTTGGAAATTACTTTGAACGAAAAGTAAAATTGATTGTGCAATGATTAAATTAACTTCTGCTTTTGACCAAAACGCATTGGAGTATGATCAATGGTTTGACAAACACAAAGCGCTTTATCAATCGGAACTTGCAGCAGTTGAAAAAGCAATTCCGAAAAGCAAAACAGGAATTGAAATCGGAACAGGCACAGGTCGCTTTGCACAACCGTTCAATATTCGTTTCGGAGTTGAGCCATCGGAAAACATGGCACAACTTGCAGAACAAAGAGGAATGAAAATTTACAGAGCAAGTGCAGAAAATCTTCCGCTTGAGAATTCTTCTTTTGATTTTGCAATTATGGTAACTACCGTTTGCTTTCTTGAAAATATTCCGAAAGCATTTTCTGAAGTTCATCGCATACTCAAACCCAATGGCGAAATCATTCTCGGCATCATTGACAAAAACAGTTCGCTTGGAAAAAAATATCAGCAGAAAAAATTATCAAATAAGTTTTATCGTGATGCTCACTTTCATTCCACAGAAGAAATTGCATCGCTTCTAAAAAATTCCCGATTCAATAATTTCCAATACTGGCAAACACTTACGCAAACAAGCGAAAAAGAAATTGAAAAGCCGCAACAAGGTTTCGGTAAAGGAAGCTTTGTAGTCATTAAAGCAATCAGAATATGAAAGAGATAAAACTAGGTTTGAAAGAGAACTGGAAACAATTTTCTTTGCTCGTAATCATCAATGCATTTGTTGGCGGCATGGTCGGCTTGGAGCGCTCCATACTTCCAAAAATTGCAGAACAGGAATTTCACATTGCCGCTGCAACGGCAGTGTTATCATTCATTATTGTTTTCGGAATTGTAAAAGCACTTACAAATTATTTTACAGGAACACTTGCTAACAAATTCGGCAGAAAAAAACTTCTTGTTGCCGGTTGGTTGTTTGCTATTCCCGTTCCGGTTATTTTGATGTTTGCCAATTCATGGAACTGGATTGTTGCCGCAAATATTTTACTCGGAATTAATCAGGGGCTTACATGGTCAAGCACCGTAGTAATGAAAATTGATTTGGTTGGAGAAAAAAATCGCGGGCTTGCAATGGGCTTAAATGAGTTTGCAGGTTATCTTTCAGTTGCTGTTGTTGCTTTTCTCACAGGTTGGATTGCAGGTCAGTTTGGATTAAGACCTTATCCGTTTTACATCGGAATAATTTTATCCCTTGCAGGATTATTTTCAAGTTGGTTGTTGGTTCGCGACACTATTCACCATGTTTCAAAAGAAGCAACTGCATCAACTATTCCATTACTGAAAAATATTTTTTTGGACACAACACTGTTTCATAAAAACCTGAGTTCAGTAACACAGGCAGGATTAGTCAACAATCTTAATGACGGCATGGCATGGGGGCTTTTTCCTATTCTGCTTTCGCAGAAACATTTTTCAATCAGTGAAATCGGAATTGTAACAGCAATCTATCCTGCTGTTTGGGGAATCGGGCAATTGTTCACCGGAAAAATGTCCGACCATGTTTGTAAAAAAAGTATGCTCTGGTGGGGTATGTTCCTGCAAGGAATTGCTTTGCTGCTTTTTGTTTTTGCGCAAACATTAGCGCACTTCATTCTATTATCAGTAATACTTGGATGGGGAACAGCAATGGTTTACCCAACCTTTCTTGCATCGGTTGCCGAAAACACACACCCGCACGACAGGGCAAAAAGCCTCGGTGTATTTCGTTTGTGGAGAGATTCAGGTTACGCCATCGGTGCAATCCTCACCGGACTTATTGCCGACAGATTGGGAATAAATGCATCCATCATTGTAATTGGCTTGCTTACCGTTATTTCTTCTGTAATAATTCATTACAGGATGAAATGCCAAACCGATTCACCCAAATTATTTGAATGGATTTTCAAACAAAATAAATATGGAAAAGAAAAAATCTATAAGCCCTGCCGAACTCAGGCAATTGCTTGACAGTGGAAAAAAAATTATCCTGATTGATGTTAGAAGCAAAGAGGAATACAACACGCAGCACATTCCCTTTGCAAATCATTTACCCGTTGAAGAAATTGAACAGGGAAACTTTTCACCGCAATCGGAAAGCATTGTAGTCATGGCTTGTGCAAAAGGAGGAGGTCGTTCAGAAAGAGCAGCAACACACATTCAAAACACAAGTGAAAGCGAATGTTACTTTTTAGAAGGCGGAACTTTCGGATGGCTTGAACAAAATAAAGATGAAAATAAATAATGCCTTACATAGAAATCATCATCGGTATTTTTTCATTCTGCTGTGTGTAATTTTTTGCATCGCTTTCAATACATTTTCTTCAATGGAGAAAAAGAAAGAGAAGGCACTTTCAAAATTCTTGAAAGTGCACAACCACAAAGCTGATGAAAATGTGACAAAAAATAATAGCAACAACGACAAGACATTAGTGTTCTGATTCTCCAACGCATTTGCACTCACATTTGCTTTTGCTCAACGCACAAGCCACGACAGCAAAAGCAAAAGAAAGTGCAAGCAACCACACGGGCGACAGTGACATTGCAATTTCCTACATTTGAGCAATGAATATAAATCGCTTCGGACAAACTTTCTCGCTGACATTGGAGGACATCCCTTCGTTGGAGAAGTCGGGTGATGCGGACAACAAAAAGCTTAGCGAATTTAAAAAAAAGAGGGCTTGGTGGTTAATCAAACAGTGATGCTTCTAATGAAGTGTGTGTAAGCTAAAAAAAATACAACAGAGGAAAGCGGAAAAAATCTTTATCTATTTGTAGCATTTTTTAATGAACAGTATCGCTTTTAATCCCCCTTTTTTAAAACTTCGCCAAGCCCTCAACCGTGTGTGTCTTGAACTGATCCAGATGTAATATTAGGAATCAGGAGCTGTACCAAAACATGGAAGCCTTTTCAAAACAAAGATTGATGAGTGCGGAGGTCAAGCGAACCGACTGGCCGACTTACAACATCTTAATGAAGAGAACTGACCTTCCGCAGACGACTTTCAGGAGTAGTTTGCAAACCACCTTATGCTGCATTAAGCGGAAACTCTTTTTGTGGTGAACGATAAGGAAAAACGGGAACAAGAATTCTGTAGGTGCGTATTGTAGAGCTGAATAAATTAAAGCAACTATGAAGCCTCGTTAGGCATAACCGATATCGAAAGCAGGCAGTTAGGTTTGTGCCTGTTAAGAGTGTAAAAATTACCTTACAACTTCAAACTTTCTTCAAAATTGACACGGTAAATTTGTTCAATGAAATTATTGCTCATAGAAGATGAAAAAGAACTTGCTCTAAGTATTCAAAAATACTTGACGGATAAAGACTTTGTTTGCGAATGGGCTGACAATACAAAAGCAGCAATTGATAAAATTTCTATTTATGACTACGATTGCATTTTACTCGACCTAATGTTGCCAGACGGTAATGGTTTCGAAATCTTAAAACAATTAAAATACCAAAACAAAACAGAAGGAATTATCATTATTTCTGCAAAAGAAACGTTGGAAACAAGAATAGAAGGCTTTCACCTTGGCGCAGACGACTTTCTCACAAAGCCATTTCATTTATCAGAATTATTGGTAAGGGTTCAGGCTTTGATTAGAAGGAAAAACTTTAAAGGAAATAATATTATTTCGTTCAATGAAATTCACATTGACATTCTTTCAAAGACCGTAAAAGTGAATAACAAAAAAATTGATATTACTAAGAAAGAAATTGAATTGTTGCTTTATTTGATTGGAAACGAAAACAGGGTACTATCTAAAAGTGCTATTGCCGAACATTTATCAGGCGACATGGCTGATATGTTAGATAACCACGACTTTGTATATGCACATATCAAAAACCTGAAAAAGAAATTGAACGAATCAGGGAGTGGAGATTATATCAAATCGGTTTATGGTTTAGGTTACAAATGGGAAAATGAATAAAAAACTTTTAAATAAAACACTAGAAACCTATCTAATTTATTCCGTGTTGATTCTAATTATATCGGCACCATTATTTTATTATGCCACTAAGAAGCTTTATACAAAAGAAGCAGACGACACATTATTACTACATAAAAAAGAATTTATAAAATACGCTGCTTCAACTTTAAAATATACAGACATACCACTTTGGAACAAATTTAATCGAAATGCAAAAATTTATAGTATAAAGCAAGTAACTAAAGACACTCTTTTTTTTAGTTCATACTACGATACTTTAGATGCAGAAGTTGAACCTTACAGAGAACTGAATTTCCCTATCAGCATCCAAGGTAAACCATATACATATTCTGAAAGAATTAATTTAGTAGAAACCGAAGATCTCTTAAAAAATATTGCACTTTTATTTTTTGCAATTATTTCAATTTTACTTTTCGGCTTATTTTTTATAACAAAAAAACTTTCACTGAATCTTTGGAAACCATTCTATAAAACACTTCACCAAATTGAAAGTTTTGAAATTGATAAAACCAAACAGCCCGACTTTGCCGAAACTGGCGTAGAAGAGTTTAACCGCTTAAATACCAGCATACAAAAGTTGATTGAAAGAAATATAGCTATCTACAAAAGCCAAAAAGAGTTTATAGAAAACGCAGCACACGAGTTACAAACCCCGTTGGCAGTTTTTCAAGCAAAGATTGATACGCTTATCCAGCGTTCTGATGTTACTCAGGAACAGTCAGAAATTTTAAGTTCATTAAATGATAACGTTTCCCGTTTAAACCGTTTAAATAAAAACCTATTGTTGCTTTCTAAAATAGAGAATGAGAGTTACAGCGATATACTAACCATATCATTAGCTGATTGTATCCAAAAAAACTTCAACTTTTTTGCAGAACAGGCTAAAGCAAAGTCATTGATAATAAAAATGGAACTGGAAAAGGATTTTGAAATAAGGTCGAATCCTGTATTAGCCGAAGTACTTATAAGCAACCTGTTTTTAAACGCAATAAAGCACAATATAGAAAATGGGCTAATTAGTATTACCATCTATAAAGACAAACTTGTATTCTCTAACAGCGGACAACCTAACCCTTTAACAATGGATAAACTATTCAAACGATTTTCTAAATCAAATTCCTCTGAACAAGGCACTGGCCTGGGCTTATCCATCGTAAAAAAAATAGCCGATATTAATAATTGGTCAGTAACCTACAATTATATAAATAATCTTCATTCTTTTTCCATACTATTTTAAAATTCAAACTTTCTTCTAAATCAGGGTGCAGCTTTGTTCTGTCATTCTTAATTCACTAAAATAAAAACAATGAAAAAGACAGCAGTAACTATGGTAGTAATGCTTTTAGCAACACTTACCTTTGCACAAAAAATGCAGGAAAAGAATGTGCCTGCCAATGTAAAATTTACTTTTCACAAAAAGTACCCAACAGCTACAGAAGTAAAGTGGGACAAAGAAGGTAAAAAGTACGAAGCAAGTTTTGACCTTAATAAAATAGACAATTCTGTTTTAATGGATGCACAAGGAAACATCATTGAAACAGAGATTGAAATTGAATTGACCCAGTTACCCAAAGGCATTTTAGAATATGTAAGAACGCATTACACAGGTAAGCAGGCAAAAGAAGGAGCAAAAATTACCAACGCAAAAGAAGGCATAGTAACCTACGAGGTAGAAATTAAAGGAATGGATTTAATTTTTGACAGCAACGGAAAATTCATTAAAGAATCAAAAGGGTAAAGAAATGAGGATAAAATTCAGTTTAATGCTTTCATTACTTGTATTTGCAGTTTCAATACTGCACGCCCAAACTTCGGCAGTAACTGTATCAGGCATTATAAAAGGCAAAGCGGATAAATCCGTTTTGCCTTTTGTAAATATTGTTTTGAAAACAAAAAAAGACAGCGCCTTTATTACAGGTACAGTAAGTGATGAAGAGGGGAGATTTACATTAACTAATATAAGATCAGGTAATTATATTTTGCAATTTTCTTATACAGGATTTGCATCAAAATCACAACCGGTTTTAATTGGCTCACTTAGCTCTTTCTTGGACCTTGGTACAATAGAGTTACAGCAAGATGTAAAACAACTACAGGAGGTTATTGTTAGCTCAAAGCAAGATAATGTAACTAACAAAATGGATAAAAAAACTTATTCAGTTGCTTCAAACATCAGTCAAAATGGAGGTTCAGTTTTACAGACTTTAAAAAATTTACCGGGTATAACCACCACCCAGGATGGTAAAGTAGAGTTAAGAGGCAGCGACAAAGTAGCTATTTTGATGGATGGAAAGCAAACTGTATTAACAGGCTTTGGCAGTCAAACAGGTTTAGACAATATTCCAGCATCAGCCATTGAAAGAATTGAAATCATAAATAATCCATCCGCTAAATATGATGCCAATGGCAACGCAGGTATTATAAATATTATCTACAAAAAAAATAAGCAGCAGGGCTTTAATGGTAAAGTTGCTATTACAACAGGTGTTGGAGCTTTGTGGCAAAAAAAAGGAAACCTGCCAACTATTCGACCTCAATATCAGGCAACGCCCAAAATAAATCCTTCACTTTCTTTAAATTATCGTAAAAATAGAGTGAACGCATTTTTACAAGCAGATTGGTTATACACTGAAACACTCAATAAGAATGAATTTGTAACCAGAACTTTTGATGATGGTACAATCATTAATCAACAGACCAAAAGAAACAGGAACACACATTTTGTTACTACCAAAGCAGGTATTGATTGGAGTATTAACAACCAGGATATGCTAACAGTTTCAGGATTGTTTGGTATTGAAAAAATAATTGACCGTGGCGACCAACCGTTTTTTAGTAAAGATTATTCTAACAGGCTTCGCCTTTGGCAGTTTTTGGAAGATGAATTAAAGACTACCGCTGTTGCATCGGTAGCTTATCAGTATAAATTTAAACAGGCAGGGCATTTATTAAATATTGCTTTCAATTATACATTTCACAGAGAAGATGAAAAATATAATTTCGTAAATACTTTACCAACCTACATAGGATTGGATTCTTTTAAATTGTTATCAGATGAACATGTTGCTGATTTTAATATTGACTATATAAAGCCTTTAAAGTATGGACGAATTGAAGGTGGTGTAAAATTTCGGTATCGGGATATACCAACAAATATGCAATTCAAACCGGGCTTAAATTCCCCCTTAGATACCAATGCAGGTGGTGTAGCTACTTACACAGAAATCATTCCTGCACTTTATGGTAACTATGTTTATGAAAGTAAAAAGATAGAAGCCGAAATCGGATTAAGGGTTGAGTATGTAGATTTGCAATACAAAGTAAATCCAAACCACAACACTTATAAAAGCGATGGCTATGATTACACCCAGCCTTTTCCAAATGTAAGATTGGCTTATAAAATAAATGAACAAAATAAAATTTCATTGTTTTATAACAGAAGGGTTGACAGACCCAACGAAGTTGACATCCGTATATTTCCAAAATACGATGATGCCGAAATTATTAAGGTAGGTAACCCTGCACTTCGTCCACAGTTTACCAACTCTTATGAGTTAGGATATAAAACTACTCTAAAAAAAGGCTATTTCTATTCCGCATTATATTATCGCAACACACAAGGAACTATTACAAGAATTGCAACGCAGGTTCCACCAAGCACTTTAATTTATACAGTATTTCAAAATGCAGGGCATAGCAGTAACACTGGTGTGGAAATGGTTTTTCAACACGACTTTTCAAAAGCTGTTTCCTTTAATACTAATGTGAACATATATCAAAATGTCATTAACGCTTTTACCGTAGAAAATAGGTACCCTGTACCATCAACTTACATAGCAACGAAAAAACAGTTTACATCAGGTAATATAAAACTGAATGGTATTTTTCATCTACCCAAACAAACAGACATACAAGTTACCAGTATTTATTTAGCACCAGACATTATACCACAAGGCAAAGTAGGCGCAAGGTTTTCGGTTGACATGGGGCTAAAAAAGCAAATACAAAAAAGTAAAGGAGAACTTTTTTGTAATGCTAGCGACATTTTTAATACCCTGCGGATTGAAAAAGAAATCAATGGCAACGGTTTTAAATTAAACAGCATAGATTACTACGAAACTCAGGTTTTTAGATTGGGTTATAGTTACAAGTTTTAGAAGAGTTATTTTACTTAACCAGTATGTAAAAAATAAAATGAATAAACTACCACAGATTACAATTGCCTTTTGGATAATGAAAATTTGTGCAACTACGTTAGGAGAAACAGCAGGTGATTTATTATCTATGACTTTAAATATTGGCTATGCAATTAGTTCAGTAATACTTTTATTTTTCTTTTTTCAATAGTCCGGTAAGAATTTAGGGTGTGGAAATGTGGGTAAGTTGTACAAAATCTTCTCTATTGATGAAAGAAATCATCAATTTGGAACTCATCAACTAATAATTCAAGAACCAGCCATTTTTATAAATCGAGTAGTGCAAAAGATAAGTGAGCTGGGGTTTCAATATTCATGTAATTATGTTGAGTATTTTGACTTTTCTCAACACAATGGAAAAAAGATTTTTTTTCAAAAAGATCTTTCATATAGCTATCAAAACGAGTTTCGTGTTTTCATTCACAATTTGAATTCAGGTGTACTAGAGTTTAAGATTGGTAATATATCAGGAATCTCGACATTATTGCGTGCTGGAGGACGATTTAAAATTCCATAATGTGCCAAACACTTTAAGTAGCAATGCTGAAAATAATAGTGCAGTTATGACGTATAATTTTTCATTTATATAGCAACCAACTCCCCCAACTCAACCTCTAACGCCTTTGCAATTTCATAAAGCGAAAAGATAGTCGGGTTCACTTTTCCATTCTCAATAATCTCAATGGCTTGTCTGTCTTTATTACAAGCCCTAGCCAGGTCGGCCTGCGTCCAGCCCTTCTCTTCACCTAATGCGATAATACGTTGCCCTACCTTTTTCTGAAGCTGTTCTTTTTTCATCTCTACAAAGTCCAGAAAAAAATCAAAAATATCATCATATTAAAGCATGACAATGAAAAAGGCGGTTAGAAAAATGACGATATCCTATACACACCAGGAAACACAGCATAAGACTGAAACCATATCCTATATTAGAATAAAAGGCAAATGGTTAGAAAAACTGGGTTTTAAACAAGGGCAGAAAATCAATATACAGGCATCTGCTAAAAAGCTAATGATTACCACTGACGATGGCTTACTTCCAGCAGAGTAAACCACTGCCCAGAACCATGTTGCACGAATTAAACCTGATAACCATTTTTCTACACCCGCTAACAGTATGCACCTGACACTCAACTGAAAAAGGCTTCCCGGGAGTCTAAAACTCCATATTACAGTTTCATACAGTATAGATTCGTATCAGCTTGCTGTTATAATATATTATAAAACAGATAGTTAGTCTATTAATATCTAAATAAAAACCTATTATATACCATCCTTTAAAGGGTGGGCTTTAATAGGGCTTTGATAGGGCTTTAAACAATGTATATTGTACTGAAAACATGGTGGAAGCAGAAGCCAAACCTGCTATTCAGCAAGTTTCGGGTTGTATAAGGGTCGACGAATACTGAAATTAGCGGTTTAAATAAGTCGTTATATGAACGAACAACAGCAACTTAATTATAATCGGATTGCGGCGGCCATTGAATACATTAATACCTATTTCAGGCAACAACCCAGCCTGGAAGAGCTGGCCCGGCAGGTGCATTTGAGTCCTTTTCATTTTCAACGTGTTTTTAGTGAATGGGCAGGTACCACACCCAAAAAATTCCTTCAATACATCAGCACCGAACACGCAAAAAAATTGCTGAAAGAACAGCAGGCCACGCTTTTCGATACGGCCATTGAATTAGGATTATCGGGAACCGGCAGACTACACGATCTTTTTATCAATATAGAAGGCATGACACCCGCAGAATATAAAAATGGAGGCAAAGAACTGCATATCCATTTCAGTTATGCCGAGAGCCCGTTCGGAAACCTGGTTATCGCCTCTACCCCCAAAGGCATTTGTTATATGGCTTTTGAAGATGATGAAACAAAAGCATTGAACAACCTGAAAGAAAAATTTCCCAACGCCACATACCAGCAAAAATTAGACATCATTCAGCAAAATGCTTTGTTCATTTTTCAAAACGACTGGACACAATTACCTAAGATAAAACTGCATTTGAAAGGAACCGATTTTCAGCTCAAAGTATGGGAATCATTGCTGAAAATACCAATGGGTAAATTGTCAACCTATGGAAGCATTGCAGAACAGGTAGGCAATACCAACGCCTCCCGTGCAGTAGGAACAGCCATTGGAAGTAATCCTGTTGCTTATTTGATTCCCTGTCATCGTGTGATACAGTCGACCGGACAAATAGGTGGCTATATGTGGGGCCCAACCAGGAAGACTGCTATTATTGGTTGGGAAAGCGCAAAAGAGGAACAGAGGAATATGCAATTTTGAAGTTGTGATTCTGATGAATCTGTGATGACTTTTTTTACTTTCCTGCTTCTGGATAATGCAAAAACAGATTTGTTTACTACATAGCAAGTTTCGGGTTGTATAAAATTGGATGCATGTTCATCTTCGAGTATAATAACATGCAAACAATGAAAATATTTATCCTCGTACATGGCTCCTGGCACAGTTCCTGGAACTGGCATAAAGTAATTCCTGTTCTTGAGGCACAGGCTCATAAAGCCATAGCGATAGACCTGCCGGGTATGGGCACAGATAAAACACCCATACAAGAAGTAACGCTACAGTTATCAGTAGATAAATTATGTAAGCTGATAGATGAAGCAGAGGGGAAAGTAATACTGGTAGGACACAGTAAAAACGGTATTGTTATTTCACAGGCAGCGGAATACCGTTCACATAAGATTGAAAAACTGATTTATCTCTCAGCCTATCTTATTCCCAACGGAAAAACACAGGCTGAATATTCTGCACAGGATACAAGTGGTATGCTGAAACCTTATGTAACCCGTTACCCTGAATCGGGCTCACATACTTTACAGACAGAAATTTACAAAGAGGGTTTATACCATGATTGTGATGATGATATCACAGAACTGGCAAAACTTTTATTGAGTCATGAAACTGTGGCAACAGGTATTACTCCATTGCAGTTGAGTGAAGAAAACTTTGGATCTGTTCGCAGATTTTATATTGAATGTACGGAAGACAGGGCAGTGACTCCTTTTATTCAACAGAAAATGTACAAAGAAACAGTATGTGAGAAAGTGTATAGTATGGCAACAAGCCATTCACCGTTTTTCAGTAAGCCAAAAGAGTTGTGCGATATGTTGATGGATATAGCTAAACGGTAGCTTATTTTAAAAATTATTTATCTTCGGAAAATACCGAACTGCAATAATTCACAGCAATGCCATTGTTGAAACATTTATGGAAATCATCTAAATCCATTTTCTTTTATGCCTTGTTGATGGCATTACTGGTATTTGTTCTAAAATGGATGCAATGGAAATACCCGGTTGCTGATCATTCAGTAGATATTTATGTTGGACTGTCAGTTGCATTTGTTAGCTCATTGGTACTTAAAAGAAAAAAGCAAAACGGCGAAAATCAATCCTGAAGTCATGCATAAAGACACCCAAAAATACCATAAGGCGCTTTTGCCGGAAGACAAAGCCATCTGCGATTTTATTGTATGAAGTGATTACGGAAAACCTTCCGGAAGCGGAACATAAAATATGGCACGCCCATCCGGTTTGGTTCCTGGAAGGCAACCCGATAGTGGGGTATGATAAACTTAAAACTGCTATACGTTTATTATTCTGGAGTGGTGAAAGTTTTGAAGAAGAAGGTCTGCAAAAAGAAGGCGGATTTAAGTCTTCGGGGGTGCGTTATACATCGGTTGACCAGATCAATAAAAAAGACCTGAAACGCTGGCTCAAAAAATCGAGAGATATTCAGTGGGATTATAAAAATATTGTGAAGAGAAAAGGGGTGCTGGAGAGATTGAAATAATTGTTTGCCGCAGATTCGCAGATTTTAAGCCAATAATCTGCGAATCTGCGGCAAACAATCCTCCTGATTATGTTTTACATTTAACCAGGAAATGAAACTTGCTCAACCAATTACTTTAATCCGATTCTTTTTCAGATGGCTGGTAATATGCCTTATTGTGGGCGCATGTGCGGGTACTGCTTCTGCATTTTTTTTGCAAACCCTTGACTGGGTTACTCATTTTCGTGAAACACATGTATGGATCATTGCGTTTTTACCTGTTGGCGGTTTGCTGATTGGTTTATTGTATCATTATTATGGTAAAGAAGTTAATGCAGGCAATAACCTGCTGATTGATACCATTCATGCGCCCAAACAAATTATTCCATTTCGTATGGCACCCTTTGTGTATATCGGTACCATGGTAACACATATACTGGGTGGTTCAGCAGGAAGAGAAGGAACAGCTTTACAGATGTCGGGTGCTATTGCCGACCAGTTGAGTAAACCTTTTCATTTATCGTCAGCAGAAAGAAAAATATTGATTATTGCTGCTATTGCTGCGGGTTTTGGATCGGTATTCGGAACACCCTTTGCCGGAATTATTTTCAGCCTTGAATTATTGCGCATCGGTAAATTGAAATACACAGCCTTTGTTCCAGCCACAGCAGCTGCATTACTTGCCGACCAGGTTACGCGTTTATGGCAAACGCCACATACACATTATACCCTTACACCCATACCTGCAGTTACTGTAATGAATTTGTTCTACACGGTATTGGCAGGTGTGGTATTCGGACTTTGCGCCATGATTTTTTGTAAGGGAATAAATATAAGCAGTGGTCTTTTTAAAAAAACAATTCCTTATTCTCCGCTACGCCCTTTTATTGGAGGAATAATTGTTGCTGCCGCCATATGGGTAGTTGGTACAACAAAATATATAGGATTAGGTATCCCAACTATTGTACAGTCATTTGAAACCGCACAACCTGCCTACGATTTTGCACTTAAAATATTATTTACCATTGTAACACTCTCAGCCGGATTTAAAGGAGGAGAAGTAACACCGCTGTTTTTTATCGGCGCTTTATTGGGCAATGCTTTGTCGCTTGTCATCCCTGTTCCCTTGTCTCTCCTCACCGGTATTGGTTTTGTGGCCGTATTTGCAGGGGCCACCAATACACCAATTGCCTGTACCATTATGGCCATTGAGTTATTTGGGTTTGATATTACATTGTATGCTTTCATTGCATGTGTAATAGCATACATGGTTTCGGGAAATCATAGTATTTATAAGCAACAACTGAATGGCAAGTCAAAATACAATAGATGGAAAGCATATCTTAACCTCGATAAATTGTAGTTCATTTTCTGGTTACAGATTTAAATCCGGAACCGATGCTCCAGAATCTTACACCTCTGATACGAGGGAAAGCCATATTTATTTTATGAAAGACAATCCCGATAAAGCGGATAATTCAGATATCTATGTGTCGAAAAAAATAAATGGTATTTATCAGCAACCGGAAAATATGGGCATGCCGCTGAATACGGTACGGTTTCGCGAATCGAATCCTTTTATTTCAGAAAAGGAAGATTATATCATTTATTTCTCCTCCGATTCAACAGGCTTGGGTGAAGTAGATTTGTATATTAGTTTTAAAAAGAATGGAAAATGGTTGCAACCAAAAAATCTGGGAGCCCCGATCAATACTTCTTTAGCAAAATGCTGCCCCTTTTATCATGAGAAAGAAAAGCGTTTGTATTTTTCAAGACAAAAAAAGGAAGAGAGGAGAATGTATGAGGATATCTACTTTATCAATTTCAATCCACATCAATACAAAAACGAATAAACAAACTTACCAACCCCTTGTATTCTGTCTCTTGTACCTTGTGTCTTATTCTCATACCCTGTAACAAACCGCATTAATATTCATTCCTGCACCAACAGAGGCAAACATAACAATATCGCCGGCCTGTAAGGAATGATCGTCGAGCACACCGCGTTTCACCAGGTCGTATAGTGTGGGAATGGTAGCTACTGAACTGTTACCCAGTTTATGAATACTCATGGGCATAATATGAGAAGGCACTTCTTTCAACCCATAGAGTTTGTACAATACTTTAATAAAACCCTCATCCATTTTTTCATTGGCCTGGTGGAGAAAGAATTTTTTTACCTCAGTAACATGTACGCCGCATTTATCAAGACAATCCTTCATGGCAGCCGGTACATTTTTAATGGCATACTCATATACTTTTCTGCCTTTCATTTTTATATAACGCACACTGGGGTCGGAATCCGGTAAATTCGATTTGCCCATGTAGAGATAATAGGCTTCATCTATACAATGACTTTGTACACTGGCGGCAAGTATACCACTATCTCCTTCTTTTTCTTCAATAATACAGGCACCGGCACCATCGCTGAAAATCATACTGTCGCGGTCGTAATGATCGAGCACACGGCTCAATGTTTCTGTTCCAATAACCAAACATTTTTTTGCTATGCCTGCTTTAATATAAGCATCGGCCTGTATTACACCCTGTATCCAGCCGGGACAACCGAACAGAATATCATAGGCCACGCAGGAGGGGTTACGAATCTGTAATGCCTGTTTTACGCGGGAAGCAAGTGCAGGTAAAACATCAGTTTGAATGGTATGTTTTACCACGTTTCCAAAATTATGCGCAACGATAATCTGGTCGAGTGTTTCCGGATCAATACCAGCATCTTCAATGGCATGTTTGGCTGCAATTACGGCCATATCGGAAGCATTGAATTCATTACCTACATATCTTCTCTCTTCAATACCCGTAATGTCGCGGAATTTTTCAATGATATCATTCGGGGCTGCTACAATACGCTCATGATCCTCTGTATAAAAATCCTGTACAGTAAAATCGCGGTTGGTTTTAATGTGAGGAGGAATATAACTTCCTGTTCCGGTAATGACTGTTTTCTTTTCTGGCATTGCTATTAGAATGGGGTAATGTCAAATCTACTGATTATGAGGGAACTTCGGTGAAATTGTGGAAGGTTTTTGAAGGAGAAGTGTAAGCCACAGATTCGCAGATTGATAAATAAGAAATCTGCGAATCTGCGGCTAAAAAATTATAAATATTTGTCGCCTTTGTTTCTTTTTACTTCAGCTACATATTCTTTAATCGACTGCTCTTTATCTTTCTTGCAGATGAGTAAAACGTCTTTTGAATCTACTACAATAAAATCATCGAGACCCTGCAGCACCAGTAATTTTTCTTTTGGAGCAGATACCATACACTTGGTGGCATCAATTACAATAACGTTATCGCTGGCTACTGCATTGCCGAGATAATCTTTTTCGAGATTGTCATAAGCACTGTTCCAGGTACCCAGGTCGCTCCAACCAAAAGAAGAGGGTATTACATATACATTATCTGCTTTTTCCATGATGGCCACATCAATAGAAATATTGGTACATAAAGGATAAATGAGGTCAATAGCTGCTTTCTCATTATCTGTATTGTAAGTGTCTTTAATTCCTTCAAAGAGCTCAAACATTTCGGACTGTAATTGCTCAAATGCCTTGATTACATTTTTTACCTGCCACACAAAAATGCCTGCGTTCCATAAAAAATCGCCACTGCTGATGAATGTTTTGGCCAGTTCGAGATTGGGTTTTTCAGTAAAAGTTTTTACTTTATAAATACCTTCCGCAACGGTTATGCTATCGTGTTGTATATAACCATACCCTGTATTGGGGTGTGTTGGTGTTATACCCAGTGTTACCAGTGATTTTATATGGCTCACAAAATCAAGTGCTTTCCGGGTAACGGCCCTGAAAGCTTCATTGTCTAAAATCATATGATCGCTGGGCGCTACAATAAGTGAGGCCTCAGGATCTTTTTGCAGGAGCTTAAAAGAAATATAGGCAATACAGGGAGCTGTATTCTTACGGCTTGGTTCAGCTACTATATTTTCGGCAGGTAAATGTTTCAGTTGTTTCTGTACAATGGATACATATTCTTCTGAAGTAACAATGAAAATATTTTCATTCGGAATAAAAGCGGCATATCGCTCATAGGTCCATTGTAACAAGGATTTGCCGGTATGTAAAATATCAAGAAACTGTTTTGGATAAGCCGTTCTGCTCATGGGCCAGAACCTACTGCCAATTCCACCGGCCATGATGGCAACATAATGATGTTTGTTCATTCCTAATTAATTTGATCCCCTTTTCAGCCCTGCAATATTACAGGCTTATTCCACAGCACCATGAAATAGTTTTGACCTTCGTATCTTACTTTCTTATTCCTCTGTTCCCTATTCTCCAAAGGAGTCCTCTGGACCTTATTTCTTATTTATATAATCCCTTCTCTTACCAGGTCATGTATATGCAATATGCCTATGTACTGCCCGTTTTCGGCAACAATGAGCTGACTGATATCATTTTCTCTTAAAATTTCCAGCGCCTCCACTGCGAGCATACCCGGTTCTATTGTTTTAGGATGGGGCGAAAAAATATGAGCAGCGGTAATGGCACTTAAGTCATTGGTTTTTTCAAGCATTCTTCTCAGGTCGCCATCGGTAATAATACCTGTTACCTGGTTGTTATGATCTACAACAGCAGTAACACCCAGTCTTTTTTCGGTAATCTCTACAATTACCTGTTTTAAACCGGTTTCGGGTGATACTTTTGGTGCTTCATTGTTTTTACAGAGATCGGCCACACGCAGGTATAAACGTTTGCCAAGATTACCTCCCGGGTGATAACGTGCAAAATCGTGATCGGAAAAGCCATTTAACTGCATCAGGCATACAGCCAGTACATCGCCCATCACCATTTGTGCAGTGGTACTGCTGGTGGGTGCGAGGTTATTCGGACAGGCCTCCTGGCTAACGGTTGTATTTAAAACGATGTCGGATGATTTTGCCAGAAAACTTTCGGTGCTGCCTACCATGCCAATCAGTGTATTACCAAAGTTTTTAATGAGCGGAACCAGTACTTTTATTTCGGGGCTTTCACCGCTTTTGCTGATGAGCAATACAATATCATCCTGCTGAACCATGCCCAGATCGCCATGAATGGCATCGGCGGCATGCATAAAAAGAGCGGGTGTACCCGTAGAGTTTAAGGTGGCCACAATTTTTTGTGCAACAATGGCACTTTTGCCCACACCACTTATTACAATACGCCCCTTGCAAAGGGCTATCTGCTGAATGGCCTTATCAAAACCATCGTCTATAAAAGCAGCAAGACCGCTAACGGAAGCAGCTTCCAGCTCAATGGTTTCTAAAGCCGTTTGTACAATCGTTTTTTTCATGCGGCACAAAGGTAAACTTTAACAGCAAACTCTATGTAATCAGCCTATTCTTCGCTAACTTCGCCATCCTTTCGAAAAAAGCAGGTAGCTTCCTCAGAAGGGCCACCATAGACCGGTTCCGCCGGAAACACTTCCTCTTAGGCCGATTGGCAAATATTAAGTGAAAATTCCGGTAAAATCATTAACTTATATGGTTATAAAGGGTTCCGCCGGTGCGGTAAACTGATTGTATATACATGGCAACAAGCACAAAGAAAGCCCCGGTTAAAAAGGGCGCAACACCCAAATCTGCCGCGGCAGGTAAAAAAAACACCACGAAAAAACTGGCAGATGCCGCTTTTGATATTCATGGGGCATTAGAAACCTATTTTGGGTTCAGGGAATTTAAGGGCACACAGGAAAAATCGATTCGCAGCTTATTAAGCGGTAAAGATACATTTGTTATCATGCCAACCGGTGGCGGAAAAAGTCTCTGCTACCAGTTGCCGGCCATGATTCTCGATGGATGTGCCATCATCGTATCGCCCCTGATTGCCCTGATGAAAAACCAGGTTGACCTGGTTCGGGGATATAGTGAGAAAGATGACGTGGCTCATTTCTTGAACTCTTCTCTCAATAAAGGACAGATTAAAGCAGTTAAAGAGGATCTCGACAGTGGTAAAACCAAACTGCTCTATGTGGCACCTGAAACGTTAACCAAACAGGAAAACCTCGAATATTTTGCCGATCTCAACATTTCTTTTTTTGCTGTAGATGAGGCGCATTGTATTTCGGAATGGGGTCACGATTTCAGACCCGAGTACCGTCGTTTGAGAGAAATGATGGACATCATTAACCCCGATGTACCTGTTATTGCCTTAACAGCAACAGCTACACCCAAAGTGCAGAGCGATATTGTGAAGAACCTGGGTTTACGCAAACCCAATATTTTCATCTCCTCTTTTAACCGTACCAATCTCTATTACGAGATTCAACCTAAAATAAAAAAGGACCAAACGGTAAAACATATTGTAAAGTTTATCAGCCAGCACAAAGGTAAAAGTGGTATCATTTATACACTTAACCGCAAAACAACGGAAGAGCTGGCAGAGCTGTTGGTGGCCAATAATATTAAGGCAGTTGCTTATCATGCCGGTCTCGACCAGAAACTGCGGGCCGAAAGACAGGACCAGTTTCTGAATGAAGATGTTCAGGTAATTGTGGCCACCATTGCATTCGGAATGGGTATTGATAAACCCGATATCCGTTTTGTGATTCATTTTAATATTCCTAAATCAATCGAAAACTATTACCAGGAAACAGGCCGTGCAGGTCGCGATGGACTGGAAGGTATTTGTGTGCTGTATTATTCGCATAAAGATGTGGCCAAACTTGAACACCTCATGCGCGATAAGCCTTTGAGTGAAAGAGAAGTGGGTGGTCAGTTGATTGATGAAACAGTGGCTTATGCAGAAAGCGCTGTTTGCCGAAGAAAAATACTACTGCATTATTTCGGGGAAGACTGGGGCGAAAAAAATTGTGGTAACTGCGATAACTGTCGCAACCCGAAAGAAAAAATTGAAGTAAAAGAAGAAGTGTTGCAGGTACTGAAAACAGTTAAAGCACTGGATGAAAGATTTGTTGCAGATTATGTGATCAGTGTACTTATAGGCAGGCTTACACCGCAGATCAGTATGTTCCGACACGATCAGCTGAATGTATTTGGTATTGGGAAGGATAAAGAAATGCATTTGTGGAACAGCCTTATCCGGCAGATGATGCTGGAAAACCTGATCAGGAAAGACATTGAAGAGTATGGTTTGCTGAAGCTCACAGAAAAAGGAGAGAAGTTTCTGAAGAAACCGGCATCCTTTAAAATAGTATTGAATAACCTGTTTGAAGATGCCAATGCCGACGATGAAGAGGGCGAAGGCGGTACGCAAACCGGTACAGCGGCAGATGACAGGTTGTTTGAAATGCTGAAAGAACTGCGTCAGAAAGAAGCCAGGCGTAAAAACCTTCCGCCATTTATAATCTTCCTCGAAACTTCTTTGCAGGATATGGCCACGCTGTACCCTACTACATTACAGGAGCTGGAGAAATGCCAGGGTGTAAGTAAGGGAAAGGCACTAAAATATGGTAAACCATTTGTAGAAATGGTAGCCAAATATGTAGAAGAAAATGAAATAGAAAAGCCGGATGATTTTGTGATGAAGAGTGTGGCAAATAAGGCCAATAATAAAATCTATATCATTCAGAATGTAGACAAGAAAATTCCGCTGGAAACCATTGCTCGTAATAAAAACCTGCGTTTAGATGAATTGCTGGAAGAAATGGAAACCATTGCTGCCAGCGGTACCAAACTCAACCTCGACTATGCCATTGATGAGTGGCTCGATGAATATGACCAGGAAGAAATTATTGAGTATTTCAAAAACTGTGAAACCTCTTCGCTGCAGATAGCACAACAGGAGCTGAGTGAAAACGATTATACCTGGGAGCAGTTAAAAATTATGCGGATCAAGTTTTTGAGTGTGTACGGGAATTAGTGAGTCGGAAGACCGGAAGTCGGAAAGTCCGAAACTGTATCATTCAGTGTATTTCTGTGTTTTCAGTGGCATTTATTATTGCCACTGAAAACACAGAAATACACTGAAATCATTTTACTGCCTCTGTGAAACTCCGTGCCTCACTCCGTGTAACACTGTGGTAAAAAAATTTCCAAAAATATGGGCAAGTTTTTACTAAGTCTGCTATCCTTCATCTTACTCTCCTTCTCTCCCTCCGAACCATTACGTTTACTCAGCTATAACATACGCAATGCAAAAGGCATGGATAATGTTACAGACTATACACGTATTGCCGGCATTATTACACAATCAAAAGCGTCTATTATTGCCTTGCAGGAACTGGATAGTGTTACACAAAGAAGTAAGGGAGTAGATGTACTGAAAGAACTGTCGGAAGCTACGGGTATGTATGCCAGTTATGGTGCAGCTATTGCTTTCCAGGGAGGAAAGTATGGTGTGGGAATATTATCGAAAGAAAAACCATTGGCTCAAAAAACGGTTCCGTTACCAGGTGCAGAAGAAGCAAGGGTGTTGCTGATGGTAGAGTTTAAAGAGTATGTAGTTTTTTGCACGCATTTTTCATTAACAGAGAAAGACAGGGTCAGTTCAGTAAAAATAATTGAAGCAGCATTGCAGGCATATACAAAACCTGTTTTTCTGGCGGGCGATTTAAATGATACACCCGGCAGTACTACCATGCAAATACTGCAGCAAAAATTTCAGTTACTCAGTTCAAGCGGATTCAGTTTTCCTTCCGATAATCCCGATCGTTGTATAGATTATATTTTGGCCTATAGCAAAACCCGCATCTATGTATTGGAGTCGGCAGTGTTGCAAGAGCCAATAGCATCTGATCACAGACCCGTATTGGTAGCATTGAATCTGCAATAATTGTTTATGGAATTCTGCCGGCACATCATCTCATTGAAAACGAATGATGATGGCAGAGATGCAAACACCCGAAAGCAGGAACCGTAAAGGACTGCACCGCAATAAAAAATTATCGACCCGGGTAGATCTTACACCGATGGTAGACCTGGGTTTTCTGCTCATTACTTTTTTCATCTTCACCACTGCATTGAGTGAACCAGCCAGTATTGTAATGCCTTTGCCCGATGAAAATGAAACAGATAACCCTACTGTAACAGGCGAACGAAAAACCATCTCCTTATTGCTCAATGACAATAATACCATTCTGTATTATCATGGCAGCAATACAAATGCCATTCAGCAAACAGATTACAGCCGTAAAGGATTAAGGGCAGTTTTACTAGCCAAAATAAAACAGGTAAAAACAGAGTTCGGTATGAAGGCAGAACCCGTTGTACTCATAAGGCCATTACCCGCATCGAGTTATGGCAACCTGGTGAAGGTGCTCGATGAAATGATGATTAATGGGGTGAAGAAGTATATGTTGTTGGATGAGGGTTACACTCAATAAGTCTACACTACTGCAATACAGATTGTGTTATATGCCAATCGGATGCGCAGAAATACGTGTTTTTCCATGAATTAATACGTGGTTATCGGAGTATGAAGTTTTATATGGATTTACGTGTGCAATTTTGATTTTCATAAATCTGAAATTGAGCACCAATAATGCCATTATACGAATTCAAAACCGGAAAGTTGAGTTGAAACTTACATTCGAATATGCGGATCATATGATGAACAATTTCATGTACTATAACCCGCCTCATGATGTTTGTTTTCTTGATATACAAAGAATTGCAAAGATTGCAGTTTTTCAAAAGGAGCACGGTAGAGTCTGGACCGGAGCGGCTCAGTTTAAAGGGAAAATTTACAGAATCGTAATTATTTTAATGAGTAAATTCGCCGTTGTAAAGACCTGTTATTATTACAAATATGTCCAAGGGAAAGAAAATTATATTAAAACAGCAAAATGATTTTGTGGTAGGATTATTTGGTATTAAATATCCCAAAAATTATCGCTACAAAATATCCACTGAATGGGAACTGGCAGAAGTAAAATGGCTGATCAGTGAAGGAGATTTTGAAAGTATTGAGGCGTATGAAACAAGTACAACTAAATTATTGCTTAAACAGACATGATTCAAATAATTCCTTACAACTTCCTTCGTGGAGTGACGAAGGAGAATCTTCACCGGCGAGAACAAAATAGAGCAGACACTTTCAATTATTTGTTTAAAGTCTTTCTTATTAATGTTTCAAAAATTCATATTCGTAAACTTTCGGTTCTATTTTATCGGCAAGCTGTCTAAGCTTTTCTCTTAAGTTGCCTATTAAATTCATGTATGTTTCGTCTGAGCTTTTATTATTCATTTTTCCTGTTTCGTTTCTGCCTTGAAAGTGTTCTCTTATGTCGTAAAGTGAAGCGTTTACATTACAATTTGGTTGTCTATGATAATATTGCCAAAGTTTACGAGAAGAGTCTAAAACGGCTGACGCTTCAGTTGTAAATGTCAACGGTGTATTGCGTTGTGTTTGATTACCGAATAAGTCTCCGGTTAAGTCTATTTTGAGTTTTCCATGTATAAACTTGCTCATAAAATTACTTTCAAATTTTTCTCTTGCATTTACTTCTTGCTCTGTGAACGGTATCCAATGATTGGTGCCGAATTGGGTTTGAATATGAGTATTGAATAAAGTAAATATTAAACAATCATTTTGAAATTTTGTGTCTGTTTCCCATTTATCGTTCGGGTGTAAAAATTGGTCACGGTCGTTTAACCAAGTTTGGGCAACACAACGCCTAACTGCATAGTAAATTGAGACTTGAATAAGATTTTGAGAATTTATCCAAATTCCCCTAGGATTAGCCATCTGCTCTTTCTTGTTCAGAATGTAAACAATACTATTTTGCTGAAAGTCATTTCCGTTTGTTCCAGCGAGAAAGCCTATAAAGTTGGTTTTTACTTTGTATTTGGAAATCCACTTATTTATAAAGTCACTTTTTTTAGTTACTGAAAATGTTTTTTGTCCAATTAGATTTCCCGTTTCATCAAATACGTCAGAAATTGTTTCTTCAAATGGGTTGTTTATCGCAGTGTTCCAAATTTTAAATCCAATTGGAAAGTTTCCTTTGACATTATCAAAAGTAAAGGCGGGAACAACAAAAGATTTTACTAATTCGGCTTTAAAAATTTCACGGAACTCTGAAAATGCAGAGCCTTGCAATGCTTTTAGTTTAGAAAATTCACCGATTATGCAGCCTTCTAAATCATCAAATAAACGTGCTAAGAACAGAATATAAACTTCTCTACCTGCTGCCCCAATTTTTTCTGAATACTTGTCGTGTACTTTAGACTTGTTTACACCTGCTTTCCCTTTTACCCCAACACTTGAAACTTCTGCATAAGGCGGATTAATGTAAACCACTAACTTTTTCCTTTTTTCAGGATTACTTATTATATCTTGTAATGGTCTTGGTAATTTGCTTAAATCATCATTCAAAAAATCAAACTGAAAAACGTGGTCGTGGAGCAAGTTTGCACCGTTGCTGATTCGGTCGTGAATTACTTCAACATCTTGACTATCTAATGTTGAAGCCCAGATATTATACTTGTTAATTAATCCTGCAAGCAAATTGCCGGTACCGCAGGCGCAGTCCCAAATATAAAATTCATCTTGCCAATCTTCGCCTAAGGCATTCGTAAGATATTTTTGTGAAAGTTCAACCCAAATTTGAGGAGTGAAATAACTCCCTTTGCGTTCTCTTACGTCTTGCGGAACAAGTAAATCTCTGCGTTCTACAATGTAATCCCAAAATTCTTCCCTGGGTGGTCGGTGGTATTTATTCCAGAACTGCGTATGTGCAACTTGTTGATCAATAAAATCTGTTCGCTTGCTACTGAACATCCCTGCTTCATCAATTTTTCTGTCAAGTTCATAGTGATCCTGTTTAAGCAACACAAACAATTGGTCTTTAAGTGTGTCGTTTTCTTTTGAAAGTAAGTCAGCAAGATAAAAGTCACCATAAATGATTCCGTTCTTTTTAGCAGCTTCCCAATTTACAGAAATGGTAGGTTTAACGCTCTGCAACCATTTGTTGTAAATAAACATAAAATTATTTTTGTCAATTTTGGTTTTCGTCAAGCCGAATTTGCCAACTATGAAATTCTTTTTGATAAATTTCTTTAATTCCCTGTCGTCATTCAAGAAGTTGAATAGTAGAGCTTTGTTTTCAATGATCGTTTTTACTTTCTCATGAATAAGTTTAAACTCTTTTGTGTCGTGGTTTGAAGGTGTAACGTTCCAATTAAAATCATTTATGTAAAAAACTTCGTGAATGTCGTTATAGGAAATGAAGGCGATTTTTTCTCCATCAAAAGCTCCTAACATTGCAGGCGGTAAAAATTTGTCAAAAGTTCTTGCTTTCCCAATTGTCAGAATGAGCTGAACAATAGATTTATAAATGTCAGAAGAGTCTTTTTTTGCTTCTGCCCAAAGCAATGATTCTTGCTCAAATAGCTCGGTTGAGCCTTGGTACATACATACGCAAAAGTCGACGTTGCCAATTATTTTGGTGCAGTCGTATATCCAAAAATAGTCATGCGCTATTTTGTTTTTAAGTTCTTCCTCTCTTATGTTTTGATACTTCATTTGGCGTCACTATTCGTCAGTTACTATGTCGTTTTACAATCGGTGCTAATGTTCAGAGCAAGACCATACAGGTGATAGTTGATCGCTATGTCTTTTCCTGCTCATTGAAGTGTTTCAGGAAATATTGTCTTACTAAACCTTATAACTGTCTTAAAAAGACAATATTAAACTAATATGACAATAATTATACTAATAATATCTTTTTTTGTACTTTAATGACAGTTATAAAAAAACATCTTTTTGACCTTTGAGGAGTGAAAAAAGCAATAGGTCAACGTATCAGGGAACTCAGAAGAAGTAAAGATTATAGCCAGGAAAATATGGCTGCAGAACTTGATATCACCCCCGGTGCCTATGCAAAAATTGAGCGTGGCGAAACAGATCCATCAGTTACAAGACTCATTCAGATAGCAGGTATACTTGAAGTAGATGTAGCTAGTTTTTTCAGGGAACAATCCATAACCGAATTAAATATAGTAGCAGAACCTGCTGCGCAATATACCACCGAGCCCATCAGCCGTTCAGAATTTAAAGCAGTGGTTAATACACTGAATCAGCTAAAACAGGAGTTGGATGAGGTAAAAAAACAACTCGCACTTAAATAATTTCTCTTGCTTTAAAACCATTGCTCTCACAAAAAGAGTATTCACCTTGCCCCAGAGGGGTTAAACATGGTAGAACCAGGTATATGAATTTTATTACCCCGGAGGGGTAACATATTTTACCATAAAAGATAATTGGTTATGAATACGGTTTACAAAGAGATTTTTGTTTGTTTTAAGCATACATTTTGCGGGGTTAAATCATACGAAAATGATACCGTATTTTATTCTGAGGTATACTACCCCTACCGGGGTATAGAATTAACCGGGTTGAATTCTCTGCTATTTTATGCAGCACTGGCACCATATTTGGTGTCAATAATATACATCCCCCTGGGCCATTATTTCGTAACTGAATAAATAAGGAGGGTTTATGTATATCAAGCACTTACAACCAAATATCATCGGCGAAGACAGTTACTTAACTGTAATGTCTGAACGTGCAGGTAACCTGATACTCAAGGTGTTAGATGTTAACGGGCATATGGCCAAAACCATAGTAGAAGATGTAAGCGAAGGGTTACAGCAACTGGTAATTAATCTTGGCGACCTTGCCAGTGGTAATTATATACTCAATGCGTTTAATGGCGATGTATTTATTAAAGCCATTCGTTTCAGTAAACAATAATTTAATACCAGCTCCGGAATTAATTCCGGAGCTGTGCTTTGAATAGTTCTATTTATTTTTATAAGCTTTTACTCTTTCTTTTACATTTTCACGTACACTCAGGTAATACAGGTTATAATCACCGATATGGTAATTTTTGGTGGTAAAGAAAATATTGCCGAAGAAGCGGGGTTTGTGGGTCCAGATAACACCGTTGGTATTATGGGCAGCAGCAATTCTTTTTACCGGGCGGTTGAAATTGGTAACTATTCCACCTTTGTTTTTATATCGTGAAGCAATGCTGTCGCCGTTGTTCCAGGTGAGTGGATTCGTAACAATGGCCTTCTCTTTTTCATTCAGTACATAAGCCGGTTTGTATCCTTCTTTAAAAGTGCGCCAGCTGAGTACACAACCCGTTTCTGAGGCATTGCTGCAGGGTTTTAATTGGGCAAACCAGTTTTCTTCAACGGGTATTCCTACCAGGTAGGCGGCTACTAATTTTTGTTGTAATGCTTTTCCGTCAAAAAATTCTTTTACCAGTCTTTTACCATGTGTGGTGCCCTGGCTATGTGTAGCTATAATAATGGGCCGGCCTGCATTATAATGTTCGAGGTAATAAAGAAAAGCATTTTTTACATCGGTATAAGCCAGTTCAAAAGCAGCTAATGCGGCCGTAGTATCTGCTGCTGTTACCGGAAAATAAGCACCAAGGTTTGCCTGCCGGTAACGGGGCGCAAAAATTCTTCCGGCTTCATTAAAAATACTGGCCTGGTAAAGAATGGTGCTGTAGTCTGTTTTAGCGGCGAGTTGGGCATTATGTATTGGCGCACTCCACCCAAACGAACGGGCATTATCGGTATAAGTTGTTGGGTGAATAAAAAATACATCAATAGTAGAATCGGGCCGGTATTGTTTACGTAAAGGCTTAGGTATGCTGTCTGAAGGATCTTTTTTATATGGATGGGCCGCCCAATAATCAATATTACTGTAATCGGGTACAACCGCGGCTTCGGGAAGCCTGTATTGCGATACATATTTATGATAGCCATTATTGCAGGCGAAAAGAAACCCTGTTAATATGCATAATACACTTGTGTATTTCATTCTTTAAAGTTGATAAAAATACCTGAAATAAAGGCTTTGTCTACATACTACCATAAATGACAGTAGTTTTGTAATTTTCCAGACGGTTCAATAACCGTTCTATATTATTCACACAAAAACGAGTGTTATGGCCATTCCAGTAGTAGACCTGGCAGCATTTTTAAGTGGCGATCCCCAACGTAAAGCAGCTTTTGTACAGGAGCTGGGTAAGGCCTATGAAGAGGTAGGTTTTGTTGCCGTAAAAAATCATGGGATACCCGATGAACTGATTGCTCACCAGTATGAATATGTTCAACAGTTTTTTGCCCTTCCGCTGGAGAAAAAACTACAGTACGAAATACCCGACCTGGCCGGACAACGCGGTTATACCAGTTTTGGCCGCGAACATGCCAAGGGTAGTGAGGCACCCGATTTAAAAGAGTTTTTTCAGTACGGACAAACCGTTGAGAACGGCGATCCTATTAAAAGTGAATACCCCGATAATGTATCGGTTAAAGAAGTGGAGCCTCTTAATAAAACACTATTTAATGCTTACCGCAATTTTGAAAAAAGCGGCAGGGCCTTGTTACAAGCCATTGCATTATACCTGGGTCTCGATGAAAATTATTTCGACACACATATTGCCAATGGTAATTCAATACTGCGTTGTATTCATTATCCGCCCATTACACAGGAACCCAAAAGTGCCATTCGTGCAGAACAGCATGAAGACATTAACCTGATTACTTTACTGGTAGGTGCTTCTGCCGATGGCTTGCAGATATTAACCAAGCAGGGTGAATGGGTGAATGTAACTTCATTACCAGAACAGATAGTAGTGAATGTGGGCGATATGTTACAGCGTTTAACCAATAACAAACTACGCAGTACCACACACCGGGTAGTAAATCCGCCAAGAGAACACTGGCATACCAGCCGGTTTTCTATGCCATTCTTCCTGCACCCCAGAAGCGAAATGAGCCTGGCCTGTTTGGAAAGCTGTATCAATAACGCACATCCCAAAGCTTATCCCGATGCAACCGCAGGAGAGTATCTGGATGAGAGACTGAGGGAGATAGGGCTGAAGAAATAAGAAATAAGAAATAAGGAACAAGAAATCAGGAAGTGAAAAACTCACTATTTACTGAACAACTCTTTGTTATAACACAGATTATCATGATAGTCTGTGTTCTTTTTTTGATGATACAAGACAGGGATATAAAAAAGAAAAGACGGAACTGTAAAAACTACTCACTACTGACTACTCACTATTTACAGGTTTTCATTAATTTTCGGATTCATTAATCCCCCGTTTATTCCTTGATACTATTACGCCATATTCCATTCCTGCGTGCAGTGTTGTGGCATAGCTTAACAGCATTTGGAGGTCCGCAGGGACATATGGGTATGATGATGAAAACCTTTGTGCATCAGAGAAGAGACGTATCGGAAACAGAACTGATGGATTATAATGCTTTCTGCCAGTTATTACCCGGCGCCTCTTCAACACAAACACTTACACTGATTGGTTATAAAAGAGGGGGAGTTCCATTGGCGGTACTCACCCTGCTTATCTGGATTACGCCTGCCTGTGTACTGATGGGCGGACTTTCTTTTTTACTGGAATATTTTAACAACAGATCTATTCGCCCCGATTTCTTTGTATTTATTCAGCCCATGGCTATTGGTTTTATTGCTTATTCTACTTATCGCATATTTGGTTTGGCGGTACACAACACCATTACAAGGGTAATAATGGCCGTGGCATCGTTGGCCACTTTTATTTTGTTTAAAACGCCATGGATATTTCCTGCATTGATTGTGGCTGCAGGTATTGCCACCAATTTCAGTGATAAAAGGATTCCGGATAAGAACCAACCAAGAAAAAAAATTAAATGGGGTAATATTCTCATCTTCTTTGTGCTCTTTGGTATAGCCGGTTATATTTCAGAAACGGCAACAAGACAGAACTGGGAAAACAGGAAGGCCATTAACCTCTTTGAAAATGCCTATCGTTTCGGGAGCCTTGTGTTTGGTGGTGGCGATGTAATGATGCCGCTGATGTACGAACAATATGTAACCCGTCCCGAATCGAAACGTATACAGGAAACGGGAAGAGAAGTATTGAAAATGTCGAAAGAAGATTTTCTAACCGGATCGGGTATGGTAAGAGCCATTCCCGGCCCCGTTTTTTCAATAGGTGCTTTTGCAGGAGGAATGGTATTAAGGGAAGAAGGGGCCTGGTGGCAGTTGATGGGTTGTATTATAGGCGCCATTGCTATTTTTCTGCCCAGTGCATTACTGGTATTGTTTTTCTTCCCGGTATGGCATAACCTGAAACGGTATGTGGTTATCTTCCGTTCGCTCGAAGGTATTAATGCAGCAGTAGTGGGTATTATGGCCGGTGCCACTTTTTACCTGATGAAAGATACTTTCCTCATTGCTCTATTCGAGGGCCGCTATATAGCCCTGCTCGATATACTGATTATTGCCATTACCTTTTTCCTACTCCAGCTAAAGAAAATACCGGCGCCATTGATTGTAATGGGTTGTTTGTTGTTGGGGTATCTGGTGCATTAGGAGAGAGGCGGTGAGCCATGAGCTTCGAGCTTCGAGACAAAAAAAGAAAGTAAGATAGACTATATTAATTTATCTTATAAATAAGACTCCATTACTAGTAGCTAGAAGCTCGCAGCTCGAAGCTCGTAGCTCATAGCTCACATCCCCAGGCCCCGGCTTTCTAAAAAAACCGTATATTAGACCATGGTCACATTAGCAATCTACAACCTCAAGGGTGGGGTGGGTAAAACTGCCGCATCCATCAACCTGGCATATTTATTTGCCAAAGAAGGATATAAGACACTGGTATGGGATATTGATCCGCAGGGGTCCTCCTCATTTTACCTCGGTGCAAGTGCCACGGTAAAAAATGAATCCCGGAAACTCCTCAACAGCGAAATGGAACTGGCCGATGCCATTCAGTCCACTGCATATGAAAACCTGGATATCATTCCGGCCGATATTTCTGCCCGGCATGCAGATATTCTGCTGAATGAAATGAAACAGTCGCGTCGAAAGCTGCAGGCATTACTTACACCACTGAAAAAAGAGTATGATATTGTAATACTGGATAGTCCGCCCGGTATTTCTGTTTTACACGATGCTGTTTTTGAGGCGGCAGACTGGGTGCTGATGCCCAATATACCCACTACATTATCTATTCGTTCCTATGAAACAGTAGATAACTATTTTAAAGAGCATGATCTCGATCGTTCCAAGATCAAATGTTTCTTCAGTATGGTGGATCACAGGAAAAACCTGCACCATGAAGTGATGAATGAATTTTATAAAGACAAGTTTTTCCTGAAAAGTTATATTCCATACCTGAGCGATGTAGAGAAAATGGGTGTACATGCTGCACCGCTGGAAACCTTTGCTGCCAGCAGTTATGCGGCACAATGTTACCGCGATCTATGGAAAGAAATCAGGAAAACCTGTATTGAATAAGAACTCAGCCGGTAAAAGATTATCCTGAGTCAATTACGTATTAAGTTAACCTGTGGATTATGGAAAGACATTTATCATCGTGGTACAGCCCTGCTCTCGGAAAGGAAATGCCGATAGCGTCTTATGGACATTACGGTTTTGCGTTGTTGCTGATACCCACTGCTGCCGCTGACTATCTTGAGTATGAAAGATTTCAGCTGATTGATGCTCTCTTGCCCTATATCAATAGCGGAAAACTTCGTGTATTCAGTATCGACAGCATGAATAAAGAGAGCTGGATGAATAATGAGATGGAACCATCGCATAAGGCCATTCGTCATAACCAGTTTAATGAATATGTTTTCAATGAAGTAATTCCCTTTATCCGAACCAATACGAGTAATGAAACCATGATCTATACATGTGGTGCATCGTTTGGTGCCTTACATGCCATGAACCTGTTCCTGAAACGTCCTGATATCATCAACGGCGCCATTAGTATGAGTGGTGTGTATGATTTAACGGAGTATACCAAAGGTTTCTGGAACGAACAGGTATTTTATAACAGTCCCGAGCATTATATACCCACACTAAATGATCCCTGGTACCTCGATAAAATAAAATTAAGTCATCATATTCATATTTATACCGGTAGTGGTTCTTATGAGGACCCGAATGCATCGAAACGTTTTGCCGGTATACTTTACGATAAAGGTATCTGGTACGATCTGGATGTATGGGGAGCAGATATTAACCACGACTGGCCCACCTGGCGCACGATGTTGCCTTATATTATTGATGTGAAGTTTTAGGGTAGTCCATAGTTAATAGTCCATAGTAAAAAAATCCTGCTATGGTCCATAGACTATTAACCATGAACCACTATCCTGCAAAAACCTCGTTAATTCCCTGCAAATTTGAGGCGGTCTGCCAATCCTGCTTTAATATTACAACTCAATTAAAGGGTTTGAAAAAAAAGCTACTGATTTTTCTTTGTTGTTTTTCCGCTTGTATGTTTTGGAGTAGCAGGGATTTATATGCGCAGTTTATTACTATTTCAGGAAATGTTTACGATATAAGTGCCAGGAGGCCACTGGAAGCAGTAGCAGTATTAAGTACATCGGGCAGGGGAACCATTACCGATTCGTTGGGGCGTTACCTGATCATTGTTCTTAAAACAGATTCAATCTGGTTTTCGTTGATCGGAAAATCGACCATGAAATACCCGGTAGATACCATCATTAATGTAGATAATTTCAATGTAATGATTCATGTGCGTGCCACTGATTTACCGGAAGTAAAAGTGCGTAATAACTATTACAAACTGGATTCCATTCAGAACCGGCGAGATTATGCCAAAGCGTTTGATTTCAAAAAGCCTACACTGCGGCTAAGCAATAACCCCAATTATAATCCCGGCGGATTAACAGTAGGTTTTGATTTAGTAGAACTCATCAATATGTTCAGAACACGTAGAAACCGGAATTTTGAATTTTTGCAGAACAGGCTGCTGCAACAGGAGCAGGATAAGTATATAGACAGGCGCTTTAGTAAAAAGTTCATTCGTGAAGTTACCTTACTGAATCCGCCGGAAATAGATACATTCATGAGACGATACCGACCCGATTATGAATTACTGACGCAGATGAATGATCTTGAGCTGGGATATTATATAGGGAAATGCTATGAACAGTTTAAATCGCTTAGGTATAACTGGAGAGGAGGATTACGCAGGAGAGAAGATTAATAGATATCTATTTATTCGATCTGCAATGCAGGTCTATTAATTACAATTACCGGATGTATCGGTAAAGCATAACCGTTCATTGTACCAACGCCAGCAGGCAGTGTGGCAATAAGATTTAAAATTCGGTGAAAAGCAAATAATTCCCGGTGTAATAAGGGCTTTGAGCCATGAGTTATGGGCTAGGGGTATTTGCTTATTGTAAGTGCTACTTTTTTCTCGCATTACCCAAAGCGCTCGTAGCCCACAGCTCATAGCCTTGTACTCTCCTGGGTTAAAGAATTAAAATTACCCATCATCAATCAGAACCCGGCCACTCATCCCATGAACCGCCAACAGAGTCTATTTAGTTTTATCTTTAGCCGCTATAAATTTTACGCTTTGAAAAGAATGTATCCATTGCTGCTTGCCGGTGTATTTGTTATTTCCTGCAAGAGCAAAAAAGAAGAACCGCGTCAACAGAATAATGGTCCGCAGGCAGTGATTGTAGACGTGATCATAGCCGGAAAAAATAATATCTCCAATATTGTGGAAGTAAATGGATCGGTAGTGGCTAACGAGGCAGCTAATCTTCAACCGGAAGTAAGTGGTCGTTTAATCTATCTCAACTTACCCGAAGGAACAAAAGTATTGCAGGGTACTGTACTGGCACGCATTAACGATGCAGACCTCCAGGCAAACACACAAAAAATAAAAGTACAACTCGATCTTGCACAGAAAAATGAAGAGCGTTTAAGAAAACTATTATCTATCGGCGGTATCAATCAGGCTGATTATGATGCGGTACTGAACCAGGTAAATACATTAAAAGCTGACCTCGATATCCTGAAAGCACAAATAGATAAAACAATTTTAAAAGCTCCTTTTACGGGTGTACTTGGTTTGAGAATGATCAGTCCGGGTGCATACGTTACTCCTGCAACTGTTCTTGCTACTTTACAACAAACGGATAGGGTGAAGATTGATTTCACCATTCCTGAAGCCTATACGAGTCTTATTGCAAAAGGGAAAACGGTAAATATTAAGACAACAGGAAGAGATGGTACCAAAAAGGCCGTGATCATTGCAACAGAACCACAAATTGATGCTACTACACGTAATCTGAAAGTAAGGGCACAGTTAGATGGTACCAATATTAATCCGGGAGGTTTTGTAAAAGTATTGATTGAAACAGGCGGACAGAATAACAGTATACTTGTTCCAACCAATGCCATTATACCCGATGCAAAAGCAAAGAAAGTAGTAGTGGTAAAAGATGGTAAGGGTAAGCTTACTGATATTGAAACCGGGTTGCGTGTAAATGGTATGGCGGAAGTGTTGAGTGGCTTGAAAGAAGGAGACAGTGTTGCCGTATCGGGTGTATTATTTGTTCGTCCCAATTCACAATTAAAAGTCAGAAGTGTAAAACAAATTGAAGAGTTCTCAGGTACACAACAGTAATTGTTGCTTTAGGATCTGCTTGTATCTTTTCATTTCTTTAACGTGGTTACAACATGAATATTTCAGAACTATCATTAAAGCGACCCATCCTGGCAACGGTGATGAATATTCTCATCGTATTGTTTGGGGTGGTTGGATATACTTTTTTATCGGTGCGTGAATATCCCGCTATAGACCCACCCATTGTAAACGTGCGTACCGCTTATGCAGGTGCCAACTCCGATATTGTAGAGAGCCAAATTACGGAGCCACTCGAAAAGTCGATCAATGGTATACCTGGTATTAGAACTATTACTTCATCTAGTACAAACGGGTCAAGTAATATCACTGTAGAGTTTAATATTAAAGAGGATTTGGAAGCAGCGGCTAATGATGTGCGTGATAAAGTAAGTCAGGCCGCAAGAAATTTACCACAAGATATTGATGCTCCACCGGTAGTAAGTAAAGCCGATGCCAACAGCGACTTCATTGTACTGATGGCTGTACAAAGCCGTACCAAAGGACTGCTTGAATTAAGTGATTATGCAGAGAATGTACTGGTAGAAAGATTACAAACTATTCCGGAAGTAAGCGCCGTTAATATATTCGGACAAAAACGTCCGGCTATGCGAATCTGGATCGATCCGGATAAATTGAATGCCTATAATATTTCATTTGTCGATATACGCAATGCCCTCAACAAGGAGAACGTAGAAATTCCTTCCGGAAAAATTTATGGGGAGAATATCGAAATGACCATTCGTGCATTGGGTCGTTTGCAAACCGAAAAAGACTTCCGCGATCTTATCATATTTGAAGACGCGAGAGGTATTATCCGCTTGAGTGACCTGGCCAAAGTAGAAATTGGTCCCGAGTCGGAAGAGTTCAGTTGGCGATTGAATGGAGTGAATGCAGTAGGTCTTGCCATTATTCCACAACCCGGAGCCAACTATATTAAAATTGCGGATGAGTTTTATAAACGGATCGATGCCATCAAAAAAAGTCAGAAAGGCGATTTTGAAATGACTACATTGATCGACCAGACTAAAAATGTAAGGAGATCAATTAAAGAAGTAGAAGAAACATTATTAATATCCTTCAGCCTGGTGGTGTTGGTAATCTTTTTCTTCTTCCGTAACTGGCTTATTGCTATCCGTCCGCTCATAGATATTCCTATTTCACTGGTAGCTACTTTCTTTATTATGTATATCGCAGGATTCTCTGTGAATGTATTAACATTATTGGGTATCGTTTTGGCAACAGGCCTGGTGGTGGATGATGGTATTGTGGTAACAGAAAATATTTTCCGTAAACTGGAAGGTGGGCTTCCCATACGTAAAGCGGCATTGGAGGGAAGTAAGGAAATTTTCTTTGCGGTTATTTCAACCTCTATTACACTGGCAGTAGTATTCTTACCTGTAATTTTCCTCGAAGGCTTTGTGGGTAGCCTTTTCCGTGAGTTTGGTATAACGGTGGCAGCGGCGGTACTGGTATCGGCTTTTGTATCGTTAACCATTACGCCGGTACTGAATGTGTACCTGAATAAAAAGGATGGAGGGCATGGTAAATTTTATGAAATGACCGAACCCTTTTTCCGTAGTATGGAGAATGGATATAAAAAAATGCTTACCGCATTTCTGCGTGTACGCTGGATGGCATGGGTAATTGTTGTAACCTGTTTGGGTGGCATTTACCTTGTAGGAAGTAATCTGCAAAGCGAATTGGCACCATTGGAAGACAGGAGCAGTGTACGTTTCCAGATGTCGGGTCCCGAAGGTGCGAGTTATAGTTATATGGTGGATGTAGGAAATAAGCTGATGGAATATTTAGCAGATTCTATTCCGGAAAAAGACTTTGTTTTTGCTGCTGTTCCTGGTTTTGGCGGTAGCGGTATCAACAGTGGTACTGCAAGAATTTCTTTTGTAGATCCCGATAAAAGAAACAGGAGCCAGAGCGAAATAGCCAGGGCCATTAGTAAAAAATTACCACAGTTCAATAATGCAAGGATATTTCCTGTAGAAGAGCAAACCATATCGGTTGGCCTGGGTTCAAGAGGATCATTACCTGTACAGTTTATTCTGCAGAATCTTGATTTTGAAAAAATTAAAGAAGTTATTCCTAAATTTTTGGATCAAGCAAAAAAAGATAAAACCTTTTCCAATGTAGATGTAAACCTAAAGTTTAATAAGCCTGAATTACAGCTTACTATTGATCGTATCAAGGCTAAAGATTTAGGGTTGTCTATTTCTGATGTGGCCGATGTGGTATCGAGTGCATTCAGTGGAAGACGACTGGCTTATTTTATCATGAATGGTAAACAGTACCAGGTAATTTCCCAGGTTGAACTCAAAGACAGGCAGGAGCCTGGCGATATTTCAAACCTATATGTGAGAAATAGTAGGGGAGAGAATATTCCGCTTACATCAGTAGTTAAACTGGAAGAAAATTCAAATCCGCCTACACTATATCATTATAATCGTTTTAAAGCAGCAACTATTTCTGCCTCACTCGCAGAAGGTAAAACCATTGGCGATGGCGTAAAAGCCATGCAGGCCATTGGCGATAAATTGCTGGATGAAACATTCCAGACTGCATTGGGTGGTGCTTCGAGAGATTATGCAGAGAGTTCATCCAATACCACATTTGCATTCGGATTAGCGTTGGTGCTTATCTATCTTGTTCTTGCGGCACAGTTTGAAAGTTTTAAAGATCCATTCACCATTATGTTAACGGTGCCACTGGCATTGGCGGGTGCATTATTGAGTCTCTGGTTATTTAATCAAACATTAAATATATTCTCTCAGATTGGTATGATTATGCTCATAGGGCTTGTAACCAAAAACGGTATCCTGATTGTGGAATTTGCGAACCAAAAAAGAGAATTTGGCTTACAGAAAAGGGATGCCGTTATTGAAGCATCGGCGCAGCGTTTACGTCCGATTCTGATGACCAGCCTGGCAACGGCATTGGGTGCATTGCCCATTGCCCTGAGTATTGGGGCCGCTGCTACCAGTCGTATGCCATTGGGTATTGTAATTGTGGGAGGTATTATGTTCTCACTCATACTTACCTTATTTGTTATTCCGGCTGTGTACACTTTTATTTCGGGTAAACATGAAGCGAAAAAAATTGATATCGTAGACTGAGTATTGAATAACGTGTTATACTAACGAAAGTTCAAAGTGTCAACTTTTTCAAAGCTTGGTTATCAATAAGTTAGCAAAACTGTTAACTTATCTCTTCTCAAAAAATGACTATTCTCTACTTATTTATCTCCTATAGTTGCGTATTTATATAGCTATGTAGCTATGAGCGCGTAACTATTTTTTGACTGCAAAAAGACACGGTTTTTATTACGTCGCTTCTTATTTAGATTAGTACATTATTAATCACTTCTAAAGCCAAAACTCATGAAACAAGTAAACTTTTTTAGCAGAGGAATACTTTCTGTAATTGCTGCTATTAACTTTTCCCCTATTATCATTGTAGGATGCAAAAAGTAAAACATTTCTCCAGAAGTACTTTCCAAAGAAGAGACTATTTCAAAAATAGCTGCTTCTAAATAGTTGCAACCTTAATTTCTCACATTAAAGTTCAGTTCTCTATTTTCCAACGATATCCCAAAATAGTCGATAATATACAAATGATCATTGAAGGAAATAATCAATCAAGAACTGAGGAAGAATCGTATATTTATGATGCATATAAGATACAGCAACGAATGACAAGTCAAATAGCTGCATCTTGGCCGATTATTAAGCAGTTTAGCGAAAATGATTTTAAAGAGCTCTACCAATTATATGAGCAAAACAAAGTCATTAATGCAATTCAAAATAAAACTGATTTTATAGAGGGGCCTGATTGTGTAAAAATTCGTAATAATGAAGTTGATCAGTGCTTTAGATATTTTGTTTATGATTTGGGGGAGTGCTGGTTTGGAGTATTGCCTAATCCCGGCTGTTATTACAGTGCGGTAAAAGATCAATATAGATGTAATAAATCTGCAGAAGCAAATTATCAGAACTGTAAAAATCAATAAGATGAAAATTACCTCATCATACAGTTTTTTATATCTTTCCGCTTTCCTTGCTATTTATATTCAGTATTTCTCGGGAAAAACATATGAATCATCCTATGTTTTTTGGGGAATTCTAATTTATACTGTTTTTTTTCTTTTAGCTTCCATTACAAAGAAGAATGAGGTTACAATTTTTTCTGTTGGGATAACAATGATGATTTTTAGTATTTTCTTAGATAAATACCCAAAAGGTTCTACTGAATATTTATATATTGTTTTTGTATTAGTTTTATTTTCATTAATATTTTTAGTGGATTTCCTATTTCTTAGGAAAGACTTAGCGAAAGGATCATTGTTCAAAAAAATTCTTTAACAAAATTTTCAAGGTCTCGATGACTTTTTGGAATCTTATTTTCTTAATTATTAAAAAAAATGTGTTCAAATGAAAATTTTTATGCCTAATAAATAAGTTCATTTGATCACTACTTTTAATAATTACAAAATAAATTATTGAATTGTCTAAAAAGGATGAAAGCGAAAGTTTTCGTCCTTTTTTGTTGATGCATATGCTCCGTAACTATTGTATTTTTGCACTATAATAATAGCCCAATAATCAAAAGAAAACTCATGGCAACCGCTCCGTAACTATTGTATTTTTGCACTATAATAATAGCACCATGAAAAACTCTATTGCCGATATCAGAAAAGATTATAAACAACATTCACTGGATGAAGCAGATATTGCTGCAGATCCTTTTGCACAATTTGATCGTTGGTGGAATGAGGCCCTTGCTGCAGAAGTAGATGAAGTAAATGCCATGACACTGGCCAGTGCAACCAAAGCAGGTATGCCATCGGCCCGGATTGTTTTACTGAAAGGATATGATAAGAACGGTTTTGTATTTTTCACCAACTATGAAAGCGCAAAAGGAAAGGAATTACAGGAAAATCCATATGCTGCGCTGGTATTCTTTTGGAAAGAACTGGAAAGACAGGTACGAATTGAAGGAAAGGTAGAAAAAGTAAGAGCGGAAGAAAGCGATGAATATTTCCACTCGCGCCCGGAAGGAAGCAGAATTGGAGCATGGGCGTCACCACAGAGTGCCATCATCTCCAACAGGAATATTATTGAAACCAATGTAGAGCAATACACAAAACGTTTTGCGGAGCAGCTTATTCCACGGCCTGCGTATTGGGGTGGTTACAGGGTAATACCCACTGCTTTCGAATTCTGGCAGGGAAGAAGCAGTCGTTTACACGACAGGTTTCAATATACTCAGTTAAATGAAAGCTGGAAAGTGGAAAGACTGGCGCCCTGATCTTATTTCTCTATTGATATCAGCTTAATGAGTTTTGTTGTTGGATCGAAGATTAGCTCGATCAATAATTCGTTTTTTGCGTAAAGCAAATAGGGGCACAAACGTTTTATAAAAAGGTTGTTCACCATTTTTAGTTATTTTTTCTTTTCCTATCATTTCTACGGCTTGCTCAAGTGTAACGGGCGAATCAATAAGAATAGACTCATCTTTGAAACTATTCGGATAGACTATTTTGTTATTCTTGGAAGGGTTGTTATGACTGGATCTGAAAACTAAAAAATATTGTAAATACCTGGCTCTTTGGCGTAATACTGAAAACTTATACCTGATTGCTTAAACCGATAGTATCTTCTTTTAATATTGTTCTCTTCTTTTGTTGAAGGAGTATAAGAGCCAACAATATATCCATAACTGCTTTTTGTACCAATCAAAGCATCCAACTTAGCTCTGGAAGGTTCTAGTGTATTGACAAATTAGTTTAGAAACATTATATTTGTATTGACCAATCCTTACTAAATGTCAATACCAATCAAGTTAACCAAAAAGGAGCTTCTGTATTTGGAAGCAGAAAAGGCGTCAGGCAA
>JBMOKQ010000089.1:0-2224 GCA_049324295.1 Bacteroidota bacterium | reverse complement strand
TAAGTACACCCTGCGTAGAAAAAATGTTTGCACAAATGACATCCTCTTACATGCGGGCGTATATTACCCCTCCGGGGTAACGAAATGCATTATTCTACGGGGGACTACATTATTTAACCCCTACGGGGTATGGAGTATTTTTTTCTCCTCCGCATTCTATCTTTATTTAAGTGTTCCACACAGATATTTCCCGCAGAGAACGCTGCCTTCACTTACACATAGAACAGTTAAGTAGAAAAAATTAATCCCGCATACCTTTCCGTAATTGAATGAAACAAAAAAGTAAATGATGCACTCTGGCTGTTTAACACACAGTCCGACGTAACTCGGAAACATTTCTGATAAACTACCTTTGATTAAGTACACGCTGTGTGAGACAAAAAACTACACTTTTCCTTCTTATCTACTTCTTCATAATCTTTTTCATAAAATCAGGCCTTGGCAAAAATTGTATTCTGTGTCCTGTTCTTCGTTCTTCAAATACTCCCTGTTCTGCAAGACCATTTAAATCATTTCTTGCTGTTTGATTACTCACACCAAACTTGTTCTGTACTTGTTGAACTGTAAAAAACAATGTTGAATCCTGCATCAATTCCTGTAAAAGAATAATCTGCCGTTCATTAAAACTAGTATGCCTGAGCAGGGTTAAAGCATTCTGCTTTTCTGCTGTTTTTCTCTTGATATAATGCCTTAGTTCATCTAAGGCTTTGTCAATACATTTGAGATTGTAAATAATAAAATAAGTCAGATCATTATCGTCTTGTTCTGTATGCAAATAGGCTTTGGCATATTGAGCTTTCGAATGCAGGATGATGCGTGAAACAGACATATACTCTATTAACCAATACCCATGTTTTAACAGGTACCAATAAAAAACTGTTCTGGCAGTACGTCCATTCCCATCTGGGAATGGGTGAATATACCCCATCAAAAAATGGACAATAATACCTCTGGTAACTGGATGAAGAAAAAAGGGAAGTTTAAATTCATCATTCGCGAATTTGCAGAAGGCAACCATGAGCTCATCTAATTGCTTGGCTTCCGGAGGTGTATATAAGACTGCTCCAGTTTGAACATCTACGACATTGATATCATCTGTGGTTCTGAATGTACCAGGCTCCTCTACATGAATCGTATCCTTGGTAATAATAGCCTGGAGTGTTTTGATTCTTTCAATTGTAAACGGCTCTTCTTTATGTGCCACAATCCATTTCATTGCTTCGTAGTTATTCAAAATCATCTGTTCAGAATGATTACGCGGCTTTCGGTTGTTCTCCAACATTTCTTTGGCAACTTTCCGGGTGGTTGCAGCGCCTTCTAACTGGCTGGATGCAATAGCTTCTTCCATTAGCGAGCTGATCAAATATCGATCCTTGTCATCCGAAGGAATCACCGTATCTCCCTGTAGATTCCCACCTAAATTCATATCAAAAGTGTGCAAATACTCCTGTACTACTGCCGGGGTATTTACTTTGAAACTAAAGCCGGGTAGATGTGAAATCACCAATGATTTTTGCCCAATACGGGCAGTTTTAACACCAGACCAAAGCTGTTGAGGATCCATACCCCAATCTGTTGCCCAATATTTCCATTTATCATAATAGTAATATTTAGTATCGTTTAATTCAAACAAAAGCTTGAATTGCTCGCCACTCAGACTCGCAAGGAATTCCGCATAATTGAAATTCTTGGGGACTATTGGAACTCTCTCAGGCTTTTTCATAAAAACTCCAAATTTATACTAAATTAGGAGTTTTTATAAGACTACAGATCAGAATATTCATAATATTTCCTAAAATCTCAAAAATTAGGAGATATTATACAAATAAAGAAATTTCACTGAGACCTAACTTTTGGAAAGTTCCGAAACTTTCCAAAAGTTGCACAGAGGCCAGCTAATCATTTCTTATCCATCGCGCATATTACACAGCAACATAAGCAGGTAACAATAAATAGCTACTTCCCTCTTCATAAAAAAAGACCCTTCATTGTAATTCAATCTAATAAACGCACTCTTCCCCGGAGGGGAAACAAAACGAAGTAAACTTTTGGAAAGTTTTGGAACTTTCCAAAAGTTGCATCTCACAGGCTATTCACCCTTGCATTAAAGGATTGGTAGGATGGAAGTGAGGGGAACCAACTGTGCCAGTAACGTTTGATGTGAGTATACATTGACTTTATTTTGTATTTCTCTTCATAGGCAGCGCAAAAAAGATAGATCGTT
>JBMOKQ010000088.1:0-41430 GCA_049324295.1 Bacteroidota bacterium | reverse complement strand
AGGTATAATGAAGTAAAAGCAAAGAGCGTTTTAGTAATGTGTTCGAAGCAAAACTAATAGCTCTACCATTTTCAACCTCTGTTACTCCTCGTTCCTATCTCTGTTCCTTCTCCGCGGAGGTTTATGCAGTAACCAGGGCCAAAGACCTGGTTTTTCGTTTTGTAAAAGTGTAAGACCCATTTACCAATACAAAAGCCCTCTAACACCTCACACCTAACACCTCACCCCAAAGGCTCTCCCGGGGAGGAATTGAGGAGGCAAAGAGGAAGCAATGAGGAGGCAATGAGGAGACGGCCCGTTATAACCCGCACCAGATAGGGATCGTTAGTTCAAATCCGAGGAAGCAATGAGGAGAAATAGACTATCGACTCAATAAAATTGGGGGTTCCACGGGGTGCCCCGAGGAAGCAATGAGGAGAAGAAAATGCTGAACCCTTGATTTTATTGCATTATAGGCGACAAAAAATTAAATTCCGAGAAGAAATTACCAGTTATCCCACCAAATCCCGAGAGCCGTCCCGGGTTTTCCCGAAGCGCGTCACATTTCCGATGTTCCACGGTTTTGGGGAGTTAGTTTTGTATGATCAGTTGCGAAAAACGTTTTTAGCTGTAAGCTTCCAATGCGAATCACCTGTTGAACGGTGTTGGTTTGGCTTAAGGGGAGGTGGGTACTGGATGCTGGGTTTCAGGCCTTAGGGGTTAGGTTTGTCAAATTGGCTGCTTACCATAAACCTCCTCCTACTATCCAGTACCCAGCTACTAATTGCTCAATGCTTGATTCGCATTATCAGCCATACGCTATGAACTATTCACCCAAGGAATAAATTTTTCATGTTCCGGAATTAATCAATATTTGCAGCTGAAAAGTCCATGGTCCATAGACTATGGACTCAAAAACTCAAAAACACGCTATATGAACTTCCCAGCCGAATTACGTTACACCAAGGACCACGAATGGATTAAATTAGAAGGTAATACCGCTACCATCGGTATCACCGATTTTGCTCAACATGAGTTGGGTGATATTGTATATGTTGATATCAGCACCACTGGTAAAACACTGGCAGCGGAAGAAGTATTTGGTACGGTAGAAGCGGTTAAAACCGTGAGCGACCTGTTCCTGCCGGTAGCCGGCACCATTTTGGAAGTAAACAGTCTCCTCGAAAAACAGCCCGAACTGGTAAATACAGATCCATATGGCGATGGCTGGATGATTAAAATGACCGTTAGCAGTGTGGCAGATGTTGAGGCCCTGATGGGTAGTGAAGCTTATGCGTCACTGGTTGGATAGTTTCTGAAAACCATACGAACTATTTCTTCGTACATTGGTTAATTAACCTTGTACAAAACATTTAACCTGCTTTTGGAAGTAGCCAAAAAATACAGCGAATCCGAACTGGTACGCCTGCTTCAACAGCGGAGCGCACAGGTATTCAATTATCTGTACGACAATTATTCGGGCGCCCTTCTATCCATTATTCACAATATTGTAAGGGATGAAGAACTGGCCAATGATGTATTACAAGAAGTATTTGTAAAAATCTGGCGCCAGGTTGAAAGCTACGACAGTAGCAAAGGCAGGTTATTTACCTGGATGCTTAATATTGCGCGTAATGCTTCGATAGATACGGTGAGAAGCAAAAGCTACCAGAATAACCAGAAAAACCGCGAATTATCTGAAAACGTATATGAAGCAGCAGGTGTTTTTCAAATGCAGGTTGACCAAATAGGCTTACGTAAACTGGTGCACCAGTTAAAAGAGGAACATCGCGTATTGATTGACCTGTCTTATTTCCAGGGGTTTACACAAGATGAAATTTCCAAAATGATGGATATACCTTTAGGTACCGTGAAAACAAGATTAAGAACAGCATTAATTCAATTAAGAGGCATTATTCAACCATAAATGAATATACAGGCATACATAGAAAGTGGAATCATCGAAAGCTATGTTTTAGGCATGGCCGATGACCAGGAGCGTGCCGAGCTGAAGCAACTAAGCCAACAGCACCCTGAAATAAGGGCCGCTATTGAAGCTTTTGAAAGCTCGCTCGAACATACCGCTTTGTCCAATTCTATGCTTCCTGCTGCTCGTGTTAAGTCTGATCTTTTCGCTCAGCTTGAAAATGAATTCAAACCCATTACAGAAACAACATCGATGCAAACGCCTGCTATCAATACAGGATGGCTGCGCTATATGGCTGCTGCTTCTATTATTTTATTGGTAGTTAGTGCCGCAACCAATGTTTATTTCTATAACCAGTTCCGTAAAGCATCCAATCAATACCAGGCATTACTTGTTGAAAAAACAAGTTTGCTGGCTCAGAATGAAGCTTTACAAACAAAGGGGCTTGATTTATACAATGGCATACAGATTATGAGCGACCCTGCTTTTACCAAAATAACCATGCCCGGTGTAAAAGCCGAAGAAAATAAACTAGCCACTGTTTTCTGGGATAAGAAAAAGAGTGAAGTGTACCTGCTTGCTAATCGCTTGCCAAAAACAAATGCGGAAACGCAATACCAACTTTGGGCTATTGTTGATGGTAAACCTGTTGATGCAGGAATGATTGATGGTTGTAACGGTTTATGCAAAATGAAAAATATCAGCAATGCTTCTGCATTCGCCATTACACTCGAAAAACGAGGTGGAAGTTCTACACCTAATCTTCAGCAGTTACAGGTAATTGGTAATGTTAATAGCTAATAGTTTCGCTAATTAACCTAATGACAACAGTTTTAAACGGTCAGAAAAGTATTTTTGCAGGTTATCTGACCCGTTAATACTTTTTAATTTGAAGATTTTACATTTTATTCCGGCATTTGTTTTTCTTGCTGTCAGCATATACTTATTATGTCTGCCAGGCAATGCATCGTTCCCTGCTGGCTGGTGGTTTAAAAAAATTCCCCAGTTCGATAAGCTGGTGCATATTGGAATGTTTGGTTTACTCTGTTTGTTGTTTCATTACCCCGCCTGGAAAAGCAGTTTACAAAATAGAGCAAGACATCGCTGGTTCTGGCTGGTAAGTGCTGGAGCTATTGCTTATGGTACGGGAATGGAGTTTGTGCAACGGGAGCTTATCGTAAACCGATCTTTTGAAGAAGCCGATATATTGGCCGATGCAGTGGGAGCTTTGGGTGCTTTGGCATTTTCACAAACCGTTTTCTTACAAAAACAGCCTGTTTTAACAAAATAGTGGTTGATTATCAGTAGTTATAAAAAAATTGTCCCCCGTAGAAACAGGGGACGCAACCAAAACTAACTGCTTATGAGAAAATTGACTACTTGCTTATATCTATATTTACGCAAATTCAGTGCCAAAAGATTGTTCAGATTTGTTAATCCTTTCTAAACAAAACCTGTTTTCTTCTTAACAGATACTTCTTTTTCTTTCACTGTTGCCTGATGCAAAGTTCTATAGTAAAAACAGAAATAAATGTCAATGATTTAACAATGATTTGTTAAAGGATTAGTGACAGAGCACTGTATCCGCACTACGCTCAGAGATAAATGGACTCAGGTAAGGAATATTGAGGTTTAATCCCCTGATTATCAGCAGAATCGCCGTAAGACCTACAGCATAGGGTACCAGCTTACGCATAGCCCGCCTGTTTTGCCAGCTTAAACGGCTGCCCCAAAAAGCAAGCGAAAACAATGCCGGCAGCGTACCCAGGCCAAAAACAAACATAAAAAGAGTTGCATTCAAAATAGTGCCTGTAGCCATGGCCCCTGTAATGGCAATATACACCATACCACATGGCAATAAACCATTGGCCGCTCCCATCAAACACATTCCAGAGAAACTATGACGATGCATTGACCACGAAATGAGCCGGGTGATTTTTTGATTGAACCATTTCCAGCCTTCTCTTTTTTTAAGAAACAACCTGCTTAACAAAAAAAACAGGATGATAATTCCCATAACTATAGAAAACACTTGCTGCCAGCCTGCAATACCAATACGCCAGCCAATTAGGCCGGCCAGAACACCCAATAGCATATAAGTACCTATTCTGCCAAACTGGTATAAGAGTATGCCTAATAATTTTTTATGTTGTGGCAAATGTTGTACAGGAATACTCATCACCAACGGACCACACATACCAATACAATGCAGACTGCTGGCCAATCCTAACAACAACGCTGATATCATTATGGCAATACTCATTGAACAGCAGGTTCTATTTCTTTTTCTAGATAATATTTTTTATCTGTAGCCTCCCAGCTTAATTTCATCAGGTATTTATCTGCAAGCAGTTTTTCTTTTGCGATTGTTTGTTTACCATTAGCATCAACTGCCAGTGGCAAGCGCAAATCTTTGGTTGCATCTGTCTTACAATAAAACCATACTTCTCCTTTTACAGACAAGCCTTCCATTTCTTTTGGTAATTGCAGTACCAGGTTTTCTTTTGTACTGGTAATAACAATGGCACTAATAGCAGCAACATTTGCCCTGCCATCAATTTTATCCTGATACCGGAGTTCATCCTGGTAATATTCTTTACTCACCAGTTCAAAACGGGTATTTACAGCTTTGTATACCAGTATGGTCATCAGACCCGCAAATCCAATAAACACGAGTATCAGTTTGTTTCCCCAATTCATAAAAATATTTTTAGTGATATTGCTTTCTTCAAATTTTTATTACATGGCCGGTCCTAAAAAATTGGTCGTGTTTGTTACCAGTTCCTCTCCATCGCTGTATAAAATCAGTTTCAGTATGGTTTTCCTTTCTTTGATAGCCGATTTGGGTAAAATGATAAAAAATGTACCCGATGCCTGTCCTTCTTTTTTTATATCAATCGTAGATTTTCCGGCCATCTGTATAGTTCCATGCCCGCCATGCAATACAACTTTTATAGAAAGGTCTTTTGTTGTTTTATTGATCAGTTTAATGTTATAGAGGTTCGATAAACTGTCTGCTCCCCTTTCCTGGTACAACATTCCTGCGGTTCTAATGATTGTTGTATCTATATCTTTACGCGTCATTAAAATCAAGGAAAGAATAGCAAGTAATAAAAAACACAAACCAGTGTATAATTTCATCCGAACGGTATATCGCAAAGGCTCTCCATTGGTAATACTGTTTTCAGAAGCATACCTGATTAATCCTTTCGGTTTACCAATACTATCCATAATATGATCACAGGCATCCATACATGCTGTACAACCAACACATTCCATCTGCACCCCGTTCCTGATATCAATTCCTGTTGGACAAACTTTTACGCAGAGATGGCAATCGATACAATCGCCTAAAGCTGTTGTTGACTGTTTTTTGAAGTTACCCCGCGGCTCTCCTCTTTTATAATCATATGCTACGATCATGGAATTTTTATCGAGCAACACGCTTTGTAAACGTCCGTAAGGGCAAACCACGGTACAGGCCTGCTCCCTGAAAAAAGCATATACACCATAAAATACGGCACTGAATACAAGGATAGATGCAAAACCCACCACATGTTCTGTAACAGGTTCGGTAATAATTTTTTCAAGTTCTTTTATACCAATAATATATGCCAGGAAAAAATTAGCAATGATAAAAGACAGCAGGAAAAACAACACATGTTTCAGTGTTACTTTAGCAATCTTCTTCGCTGTCCATGGTGCCGCTTTCAATTGTTTCTGTGCAGGAGCATCACCCAATACCCAATACTCTACTTTCCTGAACATCATTTCCATGAAGTTGGTTTGCGGACAGGCCCAACCACAAAACAATCTTCCGAATGCTGCTGTAAAGAGAATGATAAAGAACACAAAAGTGACCATGGTAAGACCAAAAATGAAAAAGTCCTGTGGCCAGAATATCTTACCAAATAAAATGAATTTAGCTTCCGGTATATTAAACAGGAAAAGCGGTCTTTCATTTATTTCTACAAAGGGAAGTCCGAAGAAGATAGCAAAATAAACCACGCTTAATACTGAACGAATATTATACAATCGTCCTTTGGGTTTATATGCATAAATCCATTTCCGTTTACCAGATTCGTCTACTGTTGCGATCCTGTCGCGGAAAGCCTCAGTCACTACCAGATTGCTATGTTTTGTTCCACTCATCTTATTAATTCAGTCCTGTTTTCGTTACAGGAACTGCTGCTTTTGTTGTATCATTTACTACCTGTTCCTTGTATATTTGACCCTGTGGTTCTTTCGCTGTAGCCGGTTTGGTTCCTTTGATAGACTTAATATAACTGGCCAGTTGTGCAATTTGTGCCGGTGAATAATCATCTTTCCAGCTCTTCATTCCTTTTTCGGGCCAGCCATATTTAATCGATTTAAAAACATCTGAAATACTTCCTCCATGTAACCAGTATTCATCTACCAGGTTAGGTCCTACTGTTCCGCCACCATCTGCAGCATGACATGCTGCACAGGCTGTTACAAATATTTTCTTACCTGCGTTGAGTGCCAATGCGTCGCTGAGATAAGTGACCGTATTTTCATTTACGTTATTTGCCGCTTTCTTCAGGTAGTTTTCTTTTTCTACATCTGCTTTTTTCATAACTGCTGCCAGTTCTTCCAGACTGGATGCTGCCGTATGGGTAACATGATAGCGCCAGAGATAGATACAGGCAAAAACAATACAGATATAAAAGCCATAGAGCCACCAGGGTGGTAAGCGGTTATCCAGTTCGCGGATACCATCATAATCGTGCCCGAGATCAATATTCGCTTCTTCATGTACCGGTTTGAAATTATTGGCCTTGCTCCACCATTTCGCAAAAACAGATTCTTTTGCTTCAACAATTTCTCGCGATGCTACTTCGGTTTCTTTGGCCAGTAAGCTTTTCAGGTGATAAAGCAGCCATAACAATACCAACAGTTCAACACCCACAACAGAAATCAGTGAATAAAATGCGGTAGGAGAAAGTCCGCTGATTGTTTTGTTCGCGGCTACCGTCAGGGATTCATCTGCTGCAAATGCTGCTGAGCTCATCAGTAACAAAGCAATTACACTCAATATTTTCGACTGTGAGGAAGTTGCTTTTTTGGTACGAAACTCTTTCATCTTCATTTCTGCTGCTCCCAGCACCACATGTGCCAGTAAAGCGATAGCCAGTAACAATACAGCTATAATGACTACCAATACCTGCGCAAGCGGATTAGCCATTGCCGATGGTTTAGGCGGACCTTCGGCCCATACACTGGACGGAACCAGTGTACAAAAAAGACCAATCATCCAAACGCTTACGTATTTGATCCGTTGAAAATTACGCTGTTGCATTGCAATTCGTTTATAAGTCAGAAGTTAGTTGTCTAATGGTAAATGGCTGATTTCTTCTATCATTTTTTTGTCTGCTTTCCAGGCCCATAAGGTCATTAGCAGGAAGAATGTAAAGAAGATGGAAAAAGAACTCAGTGCATAGATGTCTACGCCAATGATCTTCTCCAGGTAGTTAATAAATTTCATGTTTGTTTCTTTTATTGTTTGGCTGTTACTGGTTGTGAGCCTTTAATATCTACACCAATCCTTTGCAGGTAAGCAATCATGGCAATGATTTCTTTATTAGGTGCAGTTTCAATTTTATCTGCTTTCAGGTTTTTACTGATCTTTGATGCCTGTGCCATCAGTTCCTTATTGGCAATCTGGTCATACCCTTTTTCATATGGCACACCAAGCGTTTGCATGGCTCTGATGCGTGCAGCGGTTGTTGCAGTATCAATAGCATCATCCAGTAACCATGGGTAAGATGGCATGATAGAACCCGGACTCATACTTTGTGGTTCGAGCATATGGTTATAATGCCAGCTATCGGGATATTTTCCACCAATACGTGCCAGGTCCGGACCCGTGCGTTTACTACCCCACTGGAAAGGATGATCATAAACAAATTCACCCGCTTTACTGTATTCACCATAACGGGCCACTTCATCGCGGAATGGACGTATCATTTGTGAGTGACAGGTATAACATCCTTCACGTATATAGATATCACGACCATGCAGTTCAAGTGCCGTATAAGGTTTTACGGCTGCAATGGTTGGCACATTGCTTTTCACGAGGAAAGTAGGAACGATTTCAAGTATACCACCAATGGCAACTGCTATCAGGCTCAATACAAGCATCTGTATAGGCCTTGCTTCAATCCAGCGATGCCAGTATTGTTTACCATGTGTAACAATCTTTGCCGGCAGTGGCGGGGCTTCTGCAGCTTCGTTGGCCACCAGTTTGCCCGCTTTTACAGTCTTAACAATATTGTACACCATGATGAATACGCCTACGAGGTACAACAGACCGCCAATACTTCTCGCCACGTATAATGGAACGATATGTGTAACAGTTTCAAGGAACTGGAATTTGAGTGTACCATCTTCAGTAAACTGTTTCCACATCATGGCCTGCGTAAAACCAGCCCAGTACATAGGAATGGCATACAGCACTATACCAATGGTGCCGATCCAGAAATGTGTACTCGCCAGTTTGGTTGAATACAATGTTGTATTGAAGATTTTAGGTATGATCCAATAGAGAATACCAAAAGTGAGGAAGCCGTTCCATCCCAACGCGCCTACGTGAACGTGTGCGATTGTCCAGTCCGTAAAGTGCGAAATGGCATTTACATTTTTAAGACTTAATAATGGGCCTTCAAAAGTGGCCATACCATAACAGGTAATGGCCACCACCATAAATTTCAGGATAGGGTCTTCCCGAACTTTATCCCATGCACCTCTCAGTGTAAACAAACCATTCAGCATACCACCCCATGATGGGGAAATCAGCATCACACTAAATACCACACCCAGGCTCTGTGCCCAGTCTGGTAATGCCGTATATAACAGGTGGTGAGGGCCCGCCCATATATAAATAAAGATGAGCGCCCAGAAGTGAATAATGGAAAGGCGGTAACTATACACCGGTCTGTTGGCCGCTTTCGGAAGAAAATAATACATGATACCCAGGTAAGGAGTAGTAAGAAAGAATGCTACGGCATTATGGCCATACCACCATTGTACCAGTGCATCCTGTACACCTGCGTACCAGCTGTAACTTTTTAAAAAGGTTACCGGAATTTCGAATGAGTTTACAATATGCAGCATGGCCACAGTAACCCATGTGGCAATGTAGAACCAGATAGCTACATATAAATGACTCTCCCTGCGCTTGAGGATGGTACCAAACATGTTGACACCAAATACCACCCAAATTAGTGTAATGGCTATATCGATGGGCCATTCAAGTTCTGCGTATTCTTTACCCGTAGTATAACCTGCCAGTAGTGTTAATGCAGCGGCTACAATAATTAATTGCCATCCCCAGAAATGTATTTTACTGAGTGTATCACTAAACGTACGCGCCTTACACAAACGTTGTAGTGAATAATATACACCCATGAAAATACCATTACCTACAAAAGCAAAAATTACCGCATTGGTATGCAGTGGCCTTACCCGGCCGAAAGTGGTTATAGGCAGGTTAAAGTTTGCCGCCGGTAAATAAATCTGGATGGCAGCGAGCAAACCCACCAGCATACCTACCACACCCCATAGAATGGTGGCATACGCAAAAAGCTTTACCGTTTTGTTGTCGTAATAAAATTGTTCTGATTGCATGAATGGTCGTTTTATAGAAGAGCGTTAGTAACTATTTTTTATTGGGATGTTGATCGAAAAGCATACGAACGGAAGGAGATTCTTCATCATCATACTGACCTGTTTTCACGCTCCAGATAAAAGCGCCAAGGAATAATCCTGCTACACTGATACTTGCGATTAAAAGAAGAATGATTACACTCATAGCTGTTGAATAAACACTGTAAAAGTATTTTCATGGCAATGCGCAGCCTATGATATTACTCAATGGAACACATGATTTTAGTCATGTTTTTGTCAGGCAAGCTGCAAACGTTTACAAGCGAGATTGCTTAACCCAAAAGTGATGAGGAGAATACTGATGCTGCTACAAGGCATTAGTATGGCGGCAATCATGGGCGATAATGTTCCCTGCACCGCAAAATATAAACCCGAAATATTATATAGAATAGATATAACAAAAGCTGCCATAACAATTGTACGATTGAACTTGCATAACCTGATCAACTGGTAAAGCCGGGGTAAACTTCCGGCCTCAATGATGGCATCACTGGCGGGGGTAAAGTTGTTGCTGTTATCGGTAATAGCAACACCTACATCAGCCTGTTTTAATGCACCCGAATCATTTAGTCCATCTCCAATCATCATCACTTTTTTTCCTTCCTGCTGCATAGATGTAAGCACTTCCAGTTTGTCTTCCGGCTGTTGGTTAAAATAAAGTTTCGAATGCCAGCCTAATAATTTACGCAGGTAGGGTAATTCAGCATTATTATCGCCACTTACAACTGCAACATGAAACCCAGTCTGCAATTGCCTTAGCAGCATCGGCACCGATTGCCTGTAATGATTCCTGAAATGGAACCTCCCGAGTAATTTTCCTTCAACCGACAAGTATACTACCGAGGTTTCATCGTTTTGTGTTTTACCAGTAATAAAAAGAGCTGAGCCAAGTGCAATAAGATCGCCATCCACCATACCTTCAATTCCTTTTCCGGGAAATTCTTCGAAAGCCAGGAACGGATCTTTTAAAAATTCCCCCGCCCATGCCGCAATTCCTTTACTCAAAGGATGTGTTGATTGTGCCGCCAGTGTAGCTACTTTTTTCCTGATCTGAGGCGTAATAGGTTTTCCATCATACACTACTTCCATTTCTGTACCGGCAGTGAGTGTGCCTGTTTTATCGAAAACAATTGTATCAATATCGGCAAGCTTTTCAATAACAGTAGCATGACGCAGGTAAAAATGATTACGCGAAAGTATACGTAGGATATTTCCGTTGGTAAATGTATTACTCAACAACAAAGCACATGGACAGGCGATGATGAGTACTGCAGTAATAGCATTCCAGCTTCTACTCTCATCCTGCCAAAACCAATATGCCCCTGCTGCAATAGCCACCGCAAATACTACCCAGGTAAACCAGCGGCTCAATGCATGTACAAATGAATTTCCGTTATTCGTTTCGTTTTTGAATACATCATTATTCCACAGTCTGGTAAGATAGCTTTGCGCCACTTCTTTAATAACCAATACTTCAATATTACCCCCTACCTGTTTACCACCTGCATATACTATTTCACCCATTTCCTTTGCTACGGGTAAAGTTTCCCCGGTTACGAAGCTGTAATCAATAAGTGCTCTGCCGCGGGTAATAATGCCATCTGCAGGAATGAGTTCCTGGTGATGTATAAGCAGGGTGTCATTCAGACAGATATCGGGTAAAGTAACAGTAGATGAACCTTCGTCTTTAATTCTCGTTACTGCTACAGGAAAGTAAGAGGTATAATCACGGTCAAAATTCAGTTGCCTGTGGGTTCTGTCCTGCAACACACGACCCGCCAGCATAAAGAAAACAATACCCGTCATCGAGTCAAAATAACCACTACCTGTGCCGGTGAAAACTTCATACAGACTTCGGGCAAAGGTTACCCAAATGGCCAACACAATGGGTGCATCTATATTAAGGAATTTCTGTTTGAGTGCGTTCCAGGCACTGGTATAAAATTCACCCGCACTATAAAAGAATACGGGTAAACTCAGTACAAGATTGAGGTAACGGAAAAAAACCAGTAGTTGATCTTCCGTATCATCAATACCCAGGTATTCAGGAAAACTCATGAGCATGATGTTTGCAAAACAAAATCCTGCCACACCCAATCTGAATATTTTTTTCCGGTCAGTCACCGGTTTTTTCTTACCAAGATCGTTATAGCTGATATACGGTTCATAACCTATTCCTGTTAACAGTTCTGCCAGCTGGCGCAAATTCATCAGGCGGTGATCAAAAACAATATCCGCTTCTTTTCTTTCAAAATTCACCTTACAACTTACAATACCATCATTGAGTTTATGTAACTGCTCCAGCAGCCACAAACAACTGCTGCAATGCATTTGCGGAAGATAAAAGCTGATATGTGTATGTTGATCATCTTTAAAACTAATAAGCGACTGTTGGACGGAAACATCTTCCAGGAAAGCAAACTTATCTGACCGAATCATTATTTTTTGCGACTGTCCAGGGTTCTGATTTAGGTCGTAATAAGTGCACATGCCATGCTCATTCAGTATCTCATACACCATTTTACAGCCTTCGCAACAGAAATGTTTGTCGTGAGCCTGTATATCAGTTTCCCAGCAGGTTTCACCACAATGGTAGCAGACCAGTTCTGTTGATGGTATCGACCTGTCTTTACTCATATTGTTTTTGTTGAAAGATGCTGGTTCAACAGCGGGTATAATACACTCTGTTCAAAATGAATCCATCTAAGCACATGTGTTTCCAGCAGGAACATTTCGTTGATACAGGCTTTCAGCGAATCTGGCCAGCTTGGATGTGTTACATAGTGATGCATCAACTGACGAAGTTTCTGTAACAATTCAATCAACACATGGTGTGTATGCAACATGGCATCTACCACTTTAGGCTGCAGCAACACTTTACCTCCCACCATTTGCTGTTGTATATAGGGAAAAATAATTCCGGTTTCTTTCCTGAAAGAATGGCTTAACTCATCTTCAATTTTTTGAAAAATAAGCTGTACAATTTCCGAAACAGGTTCAGATAGTTCTTCGATAAATGCATGCTGGTCGAGATACACACGTATCCTGCCACAGGAATCGAGAATAGGCATATGATATGTAGAAGGAATAGTTCTGCAGATTTCTCCGACTGAACCGGCACCCGGAAATATTTGGCCACCTGCCTGCAATAACATGATACACGCAATTTGATTGCAAGGTAGTGTCGCTTAAAAGGTTCAACTATGATGATACTCAATCGCAAACATGATTTTTGTCATGTTTAATCCTGGAGATTGGCGGTGTGAAGCAGTAATTTATGCTGAAGGATTTTTATTTTTTTCCCCTCCAGTTCTACGATACCGTCTTTTTTGAAATCGGAAAGCAGGCGGATAGCAGACTCTGTGGCTGTGCCAACAAGATTGGCAATTTCTTCTCTCGATAAACGAACATTCAGTGTAACACCATCTTCTTCAAAACCATAGGTTTCTTTGATGAACAGCAGTGTTTCTGCGAGACGCTCCCTGATAGGCTTTTGTGCAAGATGAGTGAGTTTTACTTCTGCTTTATGCAGTTCATCACTCAACAGTTTCATCATTTCAAAAGCAAGTCCGGTATCATTTTTCAGAACCGTAACAAATATGTCTTTCGGAATAAAACAAACTTTTGTGTCTTCCAGTGCCACCGCAGAAGCACCATACCTGTCGCCACTCAATAAAGCCCTGTAACCCAATACATCACCGGCTTTCAGGAGGCGAACAATTTGTTCTTTCCCATCATCACCCTGGTGCGACAATTTTATTTTTCCTTCATTGATACAATAAACTCCAAAGGGATAAGCTCCCTCATTAAAAAGTACCTGCCCTTTTTTGTAGGTATTACATATTTTTTGTTCATTGATTGCATTAACATACTCTTCCCTGGCTTTACAAAAAACAGAGTTAAATCGTTGTGCACAGGACTGACAAGTTGAGTAGTCGTGTTGAGATTGCATCTGAGGATTTGAGATGCAAAAATAAAGTTATTTATGCACCCTGACCCATTAAAAGATACTAAACCAGTTAAGGAATTAATATTTGTTTAAATTTTATTGAATCTCCATTAAACACATTACAATCTACTTTCGACCTGATACCGTTAATTCTGCCCTGTTCACTATGCTGCCAGAATTGCCATGAACGGTTAATTTTTGGTTTATCGGGCTTAAAATAATGCGCCACCCAGAGTGGATATTGTTTAAACTCATCGCCAAGATGACGCTCATAAAAATCGGCATAAGTATAAATAACGGGTTTTACCTGATAGTAAGATTCAACTTCTTTTAACCATTCTTTTAATCGCTCCCGCATCAAAGCAGGTTTAACACCATATAATTTTTCAATATCTACCACCGGTGGCAGGTCACCTTTTTTTAACGATACCTGCTGAATAAATTGTAACGCCTGTTTTTTTCCGCTTTTTGTTGCAAGAAAAAAGTGGTAGGCTCCCCGAATCATACCGGCCTGCTTTGCATCGTTCCAGTTTTTATGAAACCGCTTATCGGTATCGTTTAGTCCTTCTGTAGCTTTCATAAATGCAAAACCCATTCTTAGTTTCTCCTCCTTCATTCCATAAACAGAGGGCCAGTGAATGGGGCCCTGGTGAACGCTTACATCAATACCATGAATGGCATAACCGGGCGGAAGCTGTATACCAAAAGCTTCATACCTCACAGAAGAGATTGTATCCTCCTGTTGTTGTTGCCATTTATTCAGTAAAGTGAAATAAAGAATCAGTGCAAAACCGCCCAGCAATAATATCAGCCATAATTTCTGCTCCCTGCTTAAGCGCTTAGATCTTTTTCTTGTCATAATCTATGCAAAATTCGGTGAAATCAGTATTGTATCTTTTATTCGGGAATAGTTTTATAAATGCTCCCTTCCCGCTTTTTCTTAATTTTACACAATGGCTTATTTTAACTGGAACGACAGTATTAATTTTCTTGGCAAACTCACAGCGCGAAGGGTCTGGAACGCTTTAAAAGTGTATGGAAGTTACCAGGTCAGCCGCTTTAGTAAAAAGCCCGTTCAATGGGGGTTCCCTATCTCTATTTCATTTGAACCCACTACATCCTGTAATTTGCGTTGCCCTGAATGTCCAAGCGGATTACGTGCCTTCACCAGACCCACCGGTATGCTGCAAAAAGATTTTTTCAGGGAAACTATTGACGACATCCATAAAGATCTCTTATACCTTATCTTTTATTTCCAGGGTGAGCCCTACCTGAATCCGGATTTTCTGGAGATGGTGAAATATGCACATAATAAAGGCATTTATACAGCCACATCTACCAATGCGCATTATCTGACAGATGAAAAAGCAAAAAAAACAGTAGAGAGCGGGCTCGACAGGCTCATTATTTCCATCGACGGTACCACACAGAATGTTTACCAGCAATACCGTGTTGGTGGTAAATTAGATAAAGTGCTGGAAGGCGCACGCAATATTGTAAAATGGAAAAAAGAACTAAACAGTAAAACACCTTTTATCTTCTTCCAGTTTTTAGTGGTGAAACCGAATGAACACCAGATTGAGGAAGTGAAAAAATTAGGTACCGAAATTGGTGTTGACCAGGTTCGTTTTAAAACCGCACAGGTATATGATTATGAAAATGACCCGCATAACCTGATTCCGAAAAACAATAAATATAGTCGCTACAAAAAAGACCGGGACGGAAAAATGCAGGTAAAAAGCGGTTTAACCAATCGCTGCTGGAAACTCTGGCATGCCAATGTAATTACCTGGGATGGACTGGTAGTACCCTGCTGTTTCGATAAAGATGCCATGCACCAGCTCGGCAACCTGAAAACGCAAAGTTTTAAACAGGTCTGGGATAACGATAATTACCGGCAATTCAGAAAAGACCTGATGAACAGCCGAAAAAATATTGATATCTGCGCCAACTGTAGTGAAGGACTCAGTGTGTGGCAGGATTAGTCGATATAAAAGTAAAAACCGCTTCTTCTTTTGACTTTTCACTTTTGGCTTTTTACTTTTTGCCTACATTTACAACTATGGGTATTGAAAAAGATATACAACAACAGCATTTCAGGAATGAATACCAGAAGGCTTCTGTGAATATCATTTATTCTGCCAACTGGTTGAATGAAAAAATCAAAACCATGCTCGACCCGGATGATATTACACCTCAGCAGTACAATATTCTCCGGATATTAAGAGGATGTCAGCAACCTATGAGCACCTTACAGATCCGCTCACGTATGCTGGATAAAATGAGCGATACGAGCCGGATTGTTGAACGTTTATTGAAAAAAGGACTGGTAGAGAAGAAAGTTTGTTCTGCCGATAAACGCCTGGTAGACGTTAGCATCTCCAAAAAAGGATTGGCATTACTTGAAAAACTGGATAAGAGAAGTGCAGAAATAGACCAGTTGGTACAGAGTCTTTCTGAAACAGAAGCTGCCGCTTTGAATAAATTGCTCGATAAAATGCGTGAGGAGCCTGCCTGATTGTTAATTTCTGTTACCGTTTCTCTAATTCTTCCACATCAACAGCTTTAGCCTGCCCGCTGGTTTATCTTTGAAGCATGAAAGTATTGCTGCAATTCTGTCTAACTTTGTTTTTATCTGTTGTTTTTTCTCCGGCCATTGCCCAGCACTCACCCAATTATGAGTTCCGTGCCGCCTGGGTGGCAACAGTGGAAAATATTGACTGGCCCAGTAAAAGAGCCCTGTCTGTTGCGGAACAACAGGCCGAATTTATACGTATGGCCGAAATGCATCGTCGTAATGGCATGAATGCACTGATTGTGCAGATACGTCCATCAGCAGATGCTTTCTACCCATCTACACTGGAGCCCTGGAGTGAATACCTCACAGGTAAACAAGGCCTCCCACCTACACCTTATTACGACCCGCTGGAGTTCATGATCAGCGAAACACATAAACGTGGTATGGAATTTCATGCCTGGCTCAATCCATACCGCGCTGTATTCAATATTCTTCGTTCATCAGTGGCACCCAATCATATTACCAAACAACATCCGGAATGGTTTGTAACCTATGGCAACAAAAAATATTTCAATCCCGGGTTAACAGAAGTTCGTAAACATGTTGCAGAAGTGGTAAAAGATATTGTGATGAGGTATAGGATAGACGCCATTCACATGGATGACTACTTCTATCCCTATAAAATTCCCGGCCGCGATTTTCCTGATCAGGCCACTTTTTTACAGTATGGCAAAGGAATGGCGAAAGATGACTGGAGAAGAAGTAATTGCGACAGCATCATTGTATTACTGCAGCAAACCATCAGGAAAGCAAACCCTAAAGTAAAATTTGGTATCAGTCCATTTGGTGTATGGCGCAATAAAAGCCAGGACCCCATGGGCAGCGAAACCCGCTCCGGTCCTACCAACTACGATGAATTATATGCCGATGTATTGCTGTGGTTACAGAAAGGATGGATAGATTATATAACACCGCAACTCTATTGGGAAAGGGGACACCCGCTCGCCAGCTATGATATTTTATTACGCTGGTGGAATAAACATAGTTATGGACGGCATTTGTACATAGGGCATGGTATTTATCGCGCAGGATCGAACACGGCCTGGAAAAACAGGAATGAAATACCGGAACAGATAAAAGCTTTGAGAAGTTATGAGAATACACAGGGAAGTATTTATTACAGCAGCAGCATATTCAACAAAAATCCCAATGGCTGGAACGATAGTTTGCAACAAAACTATTATCGGTACCCGGCATTAGTGCCTCCCATGTCGTGGCTCGATAACAGCATACCAGTACAACCTTTAATAGAAAAAACCAATGAATATACTTACAGGCTTGTTTATAAAGGAGAAGAAAAAATTAAGGGCTTTGCCGTTTTTATGAATGAAGGAAAAGCCAACCCCGATTTTGGCAACAGCCAGTTGATTGAATTTATCGTGGGCGATAAAACCGCCATTATTGATCTTACTAAACATGCGGAAGCAAAAGAGAAAAAAATACTGGTTGCTTCTGTAGATACAGATAATAATGTAAGTCCATTAAGACTCCTGTTTTAACTCTTCTACTCCATAGGAGTTTTAAATATTAACTGAAAGCAATTTCTCTGTTTTGTACCGTCAGCCATTGACCAAATCTTTGTTCAACGGCAACAAAACGATGGTTGAATATTTGCCGAAGCTGGTTACGTACCATAATGGTATTGGCTATATCACCAAGAATCCATAAGGGTAATTTATAGTGTACAATATCCGTCATTTCAACCCCACCCTCAATGGCTTTAAAATGATGCTGGTGATGCCAGAGACTATAAGGACCAAAGCGCTGTTCATCCACAAAAAACTGTTGATCTGCAACATGTGTAATCTCCGTCATCCAATACAATGGAATACCCAGAACAGGACTCACTTTATATTCAATGATCTGACCCTGATACATACGGCTGCCATGGTGTTTGCTTATGATATTAAAACCCAGGTTAGCAGGTGTAATTTCTTTCAGGTTTTCAGGTCTGCTGAAAAAATCCCAGGCATCGGCTAATGATATGGGTATTTGCTGAACTGTTTTTACTGAATATACTTTCGACATGATACTATTTTAGCTTATAACAGTTCATCAACTAAAATGTTCAACTTATTATTGCCCTTTCTCCTGCACAAAGAGGGTGGTAATAAGTTGAACATTCGATATTCGGCATTCTGCTGTTCTTCTGTTTACTCTATCTTTATTCCATGATTACCCGTGAACAACAACTGGCTCAATTCAAAAAAATATATGAAGGATTAAATGAGCAACAGAAACAAGCTGTTGATACCCTCGAGGGACCGGTAATGGTTATAGCAGGACCGGGTACCGGTAAAACACAGATTTTGGGGGCAAGAATCGGGAAACTGCGACTTGAAACTGATACCCAACCCGAAAATATTCTTTGTCTTACCTATACCGATGCAGGTGTGGTGGCCATGCGCAAAAGATTATTGGGATTTATTGGTCCCGACGCTTATAAAGTAAACATCTGCACTTTCCATGCTTTTTGTAATGATGTAATACAGGATAACCTCTCGCTGTTTGAAAAAACATCCATGGATCCCATTTCCGACCTCGAGAGAATTGCTTACCTCAAAGAACTGATTGATGGCTTCCCAAAGAATCATCCGTTAAAAAGATACAGAGGTGATGTGTATTATGAAATCAATAACCTGCAACAGTTATTCAGCACCATGAAAAGAGAAGGCTGGACCGCTGAATATATCAATTCAAGAATTGATGCTTACCTGACTCATCTACCCACACGTCAGGATTATATTTATCAACGCACAAGTGGCCCCAATAAAAAAGGAGATCTCAAAAAAAACAAAATTGCAGAAGAGACAGAAAAAATGGAAAAGTTGCGCGCAGCAACGTCTGAGTTCTCCCGTTTTCAACAGATGATGCGTCAAAGAAACCGCTACGATTTCGATGATATGATCAATTGGGTTATTGATGCATTCAATAATAATAAAACTTTACTCGCACGCTACCAGGAACAATACCAGTATATTTTAGTTGATGAGTTCCAGGATACCAGTGGTACACAAAACCAACTCATCCGTCTGCTCATTAATTACTGGGAAGTTCCCAATGTATTTGTGGTGGGAGATGATGACCAGAGTATTTATCGTTTTCAGGGCGCCAATGTGGAAAATATGGAGGCTTTTGCGCATCAGTTCAGCGAATCTTTATACACTGTTATTTTAACCAATAACTATCGCTCTACTCAACCCATACTCGATGTTTCCAAAACGCTCATTGAAAGAAACAATGAACGACTGGTAAAAAAACTGGATGGATTAAATAAAGAACTGATCGCTGCAAACAACCAACTCAACCAGTTAAAAGAACTGCCACAGATTTTTGAATATGAAAACCCACGGCAGGAAATGATTCATATTACCCTGCAGGTAGAAGCTCTAATTAAACAGGGCGTACCACCCGGACATATCAGTATTATTTATCGCGAAAACAAATATGGTGAAGAGCTGGCACGTTATTTTCAGCAAAAAAAGATACCTGTTTACAGCAAACGAAATATAAATATTCTCCAGGAGCCATTGGGTAAACAACTTGTAGAAGTATTAAGATACCTGGCTGCTGAACACGATGTTCCCTTTGGTGGTGATGAAATGCTGTTTGAGATTTTACATTATAACTGGTTTTCCATTCCCCCGATCGAAATTGCAAAACTGAGTGCCGAAGTGGCCGACAGAAGGTTTGGCGACAAAAAAATCTCACTCCGCCAACTCATTGCAGAGAAATTACAAGGCCCATTACCAGACTTATTCTGCAAAGAAATACCCGGACTAAAAAAAGCACAATCGGCAATAGAGCAACTGATTGAAGATGTGCCCAATGTTACCCTGCAACAACTGTTTGAGAATATGATACGTGAGGCTGGTGTGTTAACCTATATTATGAAAAGTGCCGACAAACACTGGCTCTTACAATTGCTCACCGGCTTATTCGATTTTATTAAAGAAGAAACACACCGTAATCCATTACTCAGCCTTCAACAACTCATCAATATTTTTGATTTGATGGAAAAAGAAGGACTTGCGCTTCCATTAGTGAGAGTAGGTAGTACGGATCAGGCTGTTAATTTGTTGACGGCACATGGCTCTAAGGGACTGGAATATGAGTATGTATTTCTTGCCGGTTGTAATTCAGCGAACTGGGAAAAGAAAAGAAAACCCGGTGGTGGATACACTATGCCCGATACTGTTTTTTCTTCTCAACCTGCGCATAATGAAGAAGAAGAACTGCGCAGATTGTTTTACGTGGCCATTACAAGGGCAGCAAAGCAATTATGTGTATCGTATGCAAAGACAAATAAAGATGGAAAAGAAATAGAACCTTCCATGTTTATTGCCGAGATAAGAGAAGAACACCAGCTACCCTATTCAGCCATCAGTCTCGATGAAAATACTATTGCCGACTTTGCCATGCTGGCACTTGAAAAGGAGCAAAGACCAGAGATCGAAAAAATTGAAGCCGATTTCATTACCCAGCTACTCGACAAATTTGTAATGAATGTTACCGCATTGAACAACTACCTGAAATGTCCACTTCAGTTTTATTTCAATAACCTGGTGCGTGTACCGTCGGGTAAATCGGAAGCCACAGAATTTGGCTCTGCGGTTCACCATGCATTACAGTCGCTGTTCCAGAAAATGCAACAGCGTGAACAGGTTTTTCCGGATATACAAGAATTTATGGCCGACTTTAGATGGTACATGAACCGTCATCGCGAAAATTTTACCAAAGAACAGTTTGCACGTAGAATGGAACAGGGTGAGCAGGTATTGGTGGAATATTATAATCGATATATCAATGAATGGAATAAGATTGTGGCGATAGAAACCAATATCCGCAATGTGATCATTAAAGGCATTCCATTAAAAGGCAAACTGGATAAACTGGAGTTTGATGGCAGGCAGGTTAACGTAGTAGATTACAAAACAGGTGATGCAGAAAAAGGGATCAAAAAACTAAACCCGCCAAACGATAAAGAACCCAATGGTGGCGATTACTGGAGACAGGCTGTTTTTTATAAAATACTGGTTGACAACTATCCTTCTAAAAGCTGGCAGGCCGTAAGTGCCGAGTTCGATTTTATTGAACCTGATAAAAAGAAAGGATACCTCAAAGAAAAAAGAATAATTACCGAAAGCGACATCACAACCGTAACCCAACAAATTGAAACTGTTTGGGGTAAAATACAGGCACGGGAGTTTTATACAGGATGCGGAAAAGAAGATTGCCGTTGGTGCCGGTTTGTAAAGACCAATGAAATGGCCGTGGCATTACACGAACCCGATGAGGAAGAACATGATTAACAGGATTTTTCAAAAGAACGGCTACTCACTCCACGGAAAGCCTGTAAGTTTGCAGCATTCATGAAAGCAAAGCAGCACTTTACATCATTCATCCGGGTATTGGTTATACTTATATCAGTAATAATACTGGCTGGATCCTGCGCCAATATTGTTCCGCCCAGTGGTGGTTTCAGAGATAGTTTACCTCCCCGGTTGGTAATGGCATTACCCAAAGATTCTGCTGTAAATGTAAAAACGAAAAATATCACCCTCACATTCGATGAATTTGTAGAATTGGATAATGCCATTGGAAACATTATCTACTCTCCTGTTGTTAAAACAATGCCTTCGGCCGATTATAAATTACGCAATGTTACTATTCGTTTTCGTGATTCGCTGGAACCCAATACAACTTATTCCATCGATTTTGGCAATGCTGTAAAGGATGTAAACGAAGGCAATATTGCCAAAAATTTTCGTTACGTTTTCTCTACCGGCCCAACAATAGATTATAACACTTATGCAGGAAAAGTAATGGTTGCTGAAACAGGTAAAGTAGACAGTACACTATGGATAGTACTTCACCGCGATCTTGCTGATTCGGCCATTCAAAAACTTCAGCCACGATTTTATACCAGACTGAATGGTAAAGGAGAATTTACTTTTAATAATCTTCCTGCAGGTATTTTTGCTGCATATGTGGTAAACAAGGGTAGTTATAACAAGATATTCGACAGCACTGAATTATTTGCATTCCGGAACGGCCCTTTAACAATAAATGGAAATGCAACTGGAGATACATTGTATGCATTTATACAATCGCCTAAACCGGTAAAAACCTCCAACAACGCCGGTGCGGCGCTACCGCCATCTTTACGAGACGACAGACGTTTACGCTATTTACCTGTTCTGGATAATGGTAAGCAGGACCTGCTGGAAAATCTCCCCTTATTTTTTAACCGGAAACTATTCGCAGTAGACACCACTAAAATTCAGTTGCTCGATACCAACTACAGTACCATCAATGGTTACACTGTTCAGCTTGATACAAGCCGCAAGAAATTAATTATCGATTATCCCTGGAAAGAAAATACGGTTTATAAACTGTTGCTTCAAAAAGAAGCTTTCGCCGATACGAACGCAGTTACAATACCCAAAACAGATACACTGACCATAACATCGAGAAAGGAAACAGAATATGGAACCGTTCGTTTTCGATTCACAAATCTCAACATAGCCCAACATCCCGTTATCCAACTGGTAAAAAACGATGAAATTGCCGCATCCTATCCCATAACCATCAATGATTTTACCATCAAAAGGTTCAAACCAGGCACTTATGATGTAAGAATATTGTACGACAGCAATAAAAACGGCAAATGGGATACCGGTCATTTTTCTTCCGACAAAAAACAACAACCCGAACGCGTTGTCAGCATCCCCCGAACACTCAGTATAAGAGCCAACTGGGATAATGAGGTGACGATTGCGTTGCAGTAAGCAGCTATGAGCTTTGAGCTGCGAGCCACTAGCTTCTAGCTACTAATTGTATTTTACTCGTAGCCCATGGCTCATAGCTCGCAGCCAGAGGCTTATTGCTTGCAGCTTGAAACTTACCCGCAGGGTAGTTATCTTTGCCTCATGCAGCTTCCATCCTCCTTGCTTGAAAATGCAGTGGCGCAGTTTGCCAAATTGCCGGGTATTGGCAAGAAAACGGCATTGCGACTGGTTTTACATTTACTCAAACAGGACGTGAACGATGTGCAGCATTTTGGAGAAACCATTGCAAGAATGCGGAGAGATATTAAATTCTGTCAGCGTTGCCACAATATCAGCGATGGCGATATCTGTTCCATCTGTGCCAACTCCATGCGTAACCAGAAACTCATTTGTGTGGTGGAAAATATCAGGGATGTTATTGCCATTGAAAGCACACAACAATTCAATGGCGCCTATCATGTACTAGGTGGTATTATTTCACCACTGGATGGCATTGGTCCTAACCAGTTAAACATTGAATCGCTGGTTGCAAGAATAGAAAAAGAAGAAACCGAAGAACTGGTGTTTGCACTCAATCCGAATATACAGGGCGACACTACTATTTACTATATCCAGAAAAAACTGGCCCATCTCTCCTGCCGGGTAACCACCATTGCACGTGGTATTGCTTTTGGTGGCGAACTGGAATATGCCGATGAAATGACCCTCGCACGAAGTATTGTCAACCGGCTGCCGGTTCAGCAGTATGTGAAATAACAGAATTTTTAAGATTAAGCAACCTTTGAGGCAGTTATCCGTAATTGTTGGTATCAGAAGGATTGTTTAAATTGCAGTTTAAACATCGAATATAGCCCCAATCCTTTTATTCTTTTAGAAAGCAGTAACAAAAAGGATAGTCAGGGGTTTATTCATCCATCTAAACTAAATATTATGGAATTTGAATTTGCAGGTATTGTAGCAGGATTGATTTGTACAGGCATCATTTGGCTTATCGTTCTGATCTTGGCCTTGATACAAATTTTCAGAAGAACAGACCTTGAAAGCAATACCAGAATTTTATGGTTGATCGCTATTCTGCTCTTTCCATTTTTGGGGCTTCTGGTATATATCCTGGCTAATTTCAAGCAGGCAAAAAACCTGTTATGGGTAGGATTAATAGGCATAACATTATCGGTAGGCTTGACGGTTTATTTTGTTTACGCCAGGGAACATCGTGATGTAACGACAGAAAAAGGAATCCAGGTAACAGCCCAACAGTTATTTGAAGCATTTGCAGCAGATGAAACGAAAGCCAATACCTTGTACCTCGATAAAGCTATTGAAATTACAGGTGAGGTAGTAAATGTATCAACAAACCAGGATGGCAATATTGTCGTAGATTTTAAAACCAATGATCCGTTTTTTGTAATCAATTGTACGTTTAAAACCAATCCCGGCACTTTAAAAGCCGGTGATAATATTACATTTAAAGGCATTTGTACCGGCTATATACCCGATGCAAATGTGGTAATAAATGAAGGTGTATTAGTAAAATAGGAAAGGATAATAACATGAAGCAGATTAAAGTTTTAGCCATCCTCACAACATTTTTGTTCATAGGATACCAGGCAGAGGCACAAAAAATATTCGGCACCCGTAATGGAAGAATTACATTCGAATCACCTACCGATGGCGATGTGAAAGCAGTAAACAATGAAGTAACCAGCAGGATAGCCGATAATGGCCAGCTTACTTTCAGCCTGCTGATAAAAGGCTTTAAGTTCAAACTGGCAGAAATGCAGGAACACTTTAATGACCAGTACGCGGAAAGCACCAAATTTCCACGTGCCGATTTCAAAGGAAATATTGCGAACCTGGAAGATGTGAATTTTGCAAAAGATGGTAGTTATAAAGTAAGCGTAAAAGGCGACCTCACCATGCACGGCGTAACAAAAAATGTAACCGTAAATGGTATAGTAGACATTAAAGGAGGCAAACCTGTCGTACGTGGTTCTTTTGTTATTAGTCTTAAAGATTTCAAGATCGATGCTTCATCTGTAACTGAAAAAGTGAATGTAGAAGTAAGCTGTCAGTACCAGTAATCATTTCATCAATATAAAACACCTGTATGAAGACCCTGTTAAAAAGGTCATTGGTATTATCTTGCCTGACCTGTACCACTATTTTTTCTACTGCACAGCAAGTAGACCTGTTTAAAATGCAAGACAGTGCCAGCATTGCAGAAGACAAAAACAAAACCGAACGCACCTTAAACACATTCTATTCCACAAGACTGGTTACCACACAAACCGTTGAAATTACCGGCAAAGGAAGCATGGATTTCCGTATTAACCACCGTTTTGCACCATTGAACCAGGGTTTTTATAACCTGTTTGGTTTAGACTTTGTTTCGGCCCGTATTGGTTTCGATTTCGGTTTAGCTGATAACCTCATGATTGGCATTGGACGAACCGGTACGAATAAAGAAGGGGATGCTTTTTTAAAATACCGTGTATTACGTCAACAATCCGGTGAAAAAAATGCGCCTGTAACCATTTCCTTACTTGCTGCAATGGCTTACCGTGGCGTTCGTTATGCCGACCCTACTTTGAATGTAAAAACAAAAGACAGGATGTATTATACGGCCCAGGTAATGATTGCCCGTAAACTCAATGAACATACTTCCTTACAGGTATCGCCAACCTATACACGTTATAACAGGAAATTATTTTTAACCGGAGGATCACAGGATCTTTTCTCCATTGGTTTCCTGGCCAGGCAAAAAATAAGCAAGAGGGTAAGCATCAATGCTGAATATTTTGTACAGACTCAGCGTTTCGATGGTACCTATAACCCATTGTCAATCGGTGTAGATATTCAAACCGGAGGCCACGTTTTCCAGTTGCACTTCACCAATTCTATTGGTATGAATGAGCATACTTTTATCCATGAAACTTTTGGTTCATGGGGCAAAGGCGATATCAGGTATGGCTTTAATATCTCCCGCATTTTTACCTTAGGCGGAAAGAAAAAATAAGAGACTATTTCCTCAGCATCAAACCCCGGCAGCATCGCCGGGGTTTTTTATTGGTTTTTATCTATCTTTGCACCCTGCACAGGCGGATTTGTTTATTGTTCGGCCTGTCATCCCGATTTTATCGGGACAAAATCGAACTAATAAACGTACAAGAAGCCTCATTTATCTTCTGTTATACGTTTCTTAGTTCCAGCAACGAACATCGTTTATTGTTATAAATGAAAGTAGTATGAGTATTCGTAAAGAACTGGAAAAAAGAATTTTGGTAATCGATGGAGCCATGGGTACCATGATCCAGCGCCATAAACTCACGGAGGAAGATTACCGTGGAGATAGGTTTAAAGACTGGCACTGCGATGTAAAGGGTAACAATGATCTCTTATGTATTACACAGCCCGATATCATTAAAGGTATTCATAAACAATACCTTGCTGCCGGTGCCGATATTATTGAAACCAATACATTCAGCAGCACCACTATTGCCATGGCCGATTACGATATGCAATCGCTGGCTTATGAATTAAATGTAGCCGCTGCCAAATGCGCCAAAGATGCCATTGGAGAACTGATGGATGAAAACCACGGCACAACTCCAAAATACGTGGCGGGTGCTATCGGTCCACTCAATAAAACACTCAGTCTTTCACCTGATGTAAACAACCCGGGTTTCAGGGCCGTTACTTTTGATGAAGTAGTAACAGCTTACAAAGAACAGATCAAGGGATTGATTGATGGCGGTGTTGATATACTATTAATAGAAACCATTTTCGATACCCTCAATGCCAAGGGAGCCATTTTTGCAGCCAAACAATTTTTCAGAGAAACAGGAACAGCTGAAATACCTATCATGATCAGTGGTACCATTACAGATGCTTCCGGCAGAACATTGAGCGGACAAACCCTTGAAGCCTTCTATACTTCTGTAATGCATGCTGAACCATTAAGCATAGGACTGAACTGTGCATTAGGAGCCGCTGAAATGCGCGCACATATAGAAGAACTCAGCCAGATTGCCTCCTGTTATACATCTGCTTACCCCAATGCAGGTTTACCCAATGCTATGGGTGAATATGATGAAGCCCCACATGAAACGGCGCATTTTATTGAAGAATGGGCCAAACAGGGTTTTGTAAATATTGTAGGTGGTTGTTGCGGAACAACACCCGATCATATTAAACATATTGCCGATCACGTTAAAACAATTACACCAAGATCACTCCCCGTAGTGGAAACATCATTGGCTTAATTCAAGATATATACATGAGCGATACTATTACCATCAAGCCTTATCTCAGGTTATCCGGATTAGAACCACTGGTTGTTCGTCCAGAAACCAACTTTGTAAATGTGGGTGAACGTACCAATGTAACCGGCTCTAAAAAATTCGCCCGTCTTATTCGTGAAAACAAATACGAAGAAGCATTATCCGTTGCACGCCAGCAGGTAGAAAGCGGGGCGCAGGTATTGGATGTGAACATGGATGACGCCCTGCTTGAAGGAGTGAAAGCCATGACCACATTCCTGAATCTGCTGCAAAGCGAACCTGATATTGCACGCATTCCCATCATGATCGACAGTTCTAAATTTGAGATCATTGAAGCAGGATTGAAATGTGTACAGGGTAAATGTATTGTGAACTCTATCTCTATGAAAGAAGGAGAAGAGAAATTTATTGAACAGGCATTTATCTGCAAAGCATTTGGCGCAGCCGTTATTGTAATGGCTTTTGATGAAGTGGGACAGGCCGATACCAAAGAAAGAAAGATTGAAATTTGTCATCGTGCTTATAAAATTCTTACCGAAAAAGTAGGTTTCCCTCCACAGGACATCATTTTCGACCCCAATATTTTTGCTGTTGCTACCGGTATTGAGGAACACAATAATTATGCCGTAGACTTTATTGAAGCCACCAGAGAAATTAAAAGACTGATGCCACTCACCAAAGTAAGTGGTGGTGTATCGAATGTATCTTTTTCATTCCGTGGTAATGATCATGTAAGGGAAGCTATTCACTCCGTGTTTTTATTACATGCTATTAAAGCAGGCATGGACATGGGTATTGTAAATGCAGGCCAGTTGGTAGTATATGATGAAATAGAACCTACCCTGCGTGAACTTTGCGAAGATGTATTGCTAAATAAAAACAATGATAATAACGAGGCCACGGAGAAACTCATTGCATTTGCTGAAACGGTAAAAGCAAAAGGAAAAGTAGAAGTAAAAGACGAAGCATGGCGCAATGAAGCGGTTGAAAAAAGATTATCACATTCACTTATCAATGGTATCACTGATTATATAGAAGCGGATACAGAAGAAGCACGATTAAAATATCCACAACCACTCGATGTAATTGAAGGGCCTTTAATGGACGGAATGAATATTGTGGGCGACCTGTTTGGTGCAGGTAAAATGTTTCTTCCGCAGGTAGTAAAGAGTGCGCGTGTAATGAAAAAAAGTGTAGCCGTACTCACTCCTTATATTGAAGCCGAAAAAGAACAAAAAAGACTGGCAAACCTCGCTTCAGGTACCGCCAATACAGAAACTGCCGGTGCCGCAAAAATTTTACTGGCTACGGTTAAAGGCGATGTACATGATATCGGAAAGAATATTGTAGGTGTGGTGCTTGGCTGTAATGGTTATGATATTGTTGACCTCGGTGTAATGGTACCGGCCGATAAAATTTTAGACACCGCTCAGAAAGAAAATGCAGACATTATAGGTTTAAGTGGCCTTATCACCCCTTCTTTGGATGAAATGGTACATATCGCCAAAGAAATGAAGCGAAGAAATATGACACAGCCATTGTTGATTGGTGGCGCCACAACATCACGCATACATACAGCCGTTAAAATTGCCCCGGAATATCAAAAAGGGGTGGTGCATGTATTAGATGCTTCACGTAGTGTTACGGTAGCAGGTTCATTATTGAATAAAGAACAAAAAGAACCCTTCCTGCAATCAACTGCAGAGGAATATATTAAGCTGAAAGAAGGGTTCGACAATAAGAAAAGCATCAAACAATATCTTTCTTACCAGGAATCATTACAACACAAAGCCAATATAGACTGGGCTAATTTCAATGCTACCCACCCACAGTTTACAGGTACTAAAGTATTTCCAGATGTTGATTTGAATGAACTCAGGCCATTCATCGACTGGAAGCCATTTTTTATTGCATGGGAAATGCATGGTAACTTCCCGGAAATATTAAGTGATACAGTAGTTGGCAAAGAAGCCACCAAACTGTATAACGATGCCAACACATTACTCGATAAAATTATTGCCGAAAAATGGCTCACCGCTCAAGGAACCATTGGTTTCTGGGAAGCCAGCAGTAATGATGATGATGTAACGGTTAGTTACGACAGCGCTGTTACCACTTTATCGTTCCTCCGTCAGCAAATTAAAAAAGCACCAGGACAACCCAATTTATCACTGGCTGATTTCATTGCGCCCGAGACGAGTGGTAAAAAAGATTTCATAGGTGCATTTGCCGTAACCATTCATGGTATCGACACCCATATTAAAAACTTTGAAGCCAGTCATGATGATTATAACAAAATCATGTTACAGGCATTGGCCGACCGACTGGCAGAAGCATTTGCAGAATACTTACATCTCAAAACAAGAAAAGAATATTGGGGATATGATCAAACAGAAAACCTCAGCAACGAAGAGCTGATCAAAGAAAAATATAGGGGTATTCGTCCGGCACCGGGTTATCCTGCCTGTCCGGATCATACTGAAAAATACAAACTCTTTGCACTCTTACAGGCTACTGAAACAATTGGGATTGAACTTACTGAAAGCCTGGCCATGTATCCTGCTTCTTCCGTTTGTGGTTGGTATTTCTCCCACCCCCAAAGTCAGTATTATGGTGTAGGAAAAATACAAAGAGATCAGTTGGAAGATTATGCCAGAAGAAAAAATATGCCACTCGCCGAAGCAGAGAGATGGCTGAGCCCGATATTAGAATAAGAAACAGAGGAATATGAAATAAGAAATCAGGAAGTGAGAAACAATCTTACTTTCTGATTTCTTATTTCATATTCCTTATTTCTCTGTTTCTTATCTTTTCTCAAACAACCACCACAGTCTCTTTCTCGGCTTTACTTTATAATTCTTGCGAACATAGGTTTGTATATAATCCATTGCTTCATCTATATCATCTGTCAGGAAAATCAGTTTTTTATCTTGCAGGGAAATGGTACCGTGCTGCGCCATTTCATCAATGCCGTTTAAGAGCGGTTGGAAATAATCTTTCCCATACAACACTATCGGAAAATCATTGATCACTTTGGTTTGGGCAAGTGTTAGTGTTTCAAAAAATTCGTCCATGGTACCGAAACCACCCGGCATAATTACAAATGCATAGGAATATTTCACCAGCAATACTTTCCTGATAAAGAAATAATCGAACGTAATCCACTTATGCATATATGGATTGGGGTACTGTTCAAAAGGTAATTTAATATTACAACCCACCGATTGTCCGCCATTTTCAAAAGCTCCTTTATTGGCCGCTTCCATAATACCGGGGCCGCCACCTGTCATGGTGGTAAAACCCAGTGCCGCGATCCGTTTTCCAAATTCAACAGCTGCCTGGTAATAAGGATGGTCCTCTTTAAATCTTGCCGAACCAAATACCGTGATGCAAGGGCCCACAAAATGCAGGGTTCTGAAACCCTTAATAAACTGCCGGAAAATTTGCCAGGCAAAAACCAGTTCGTTGATCCTCGGTTTAGGGCCGTCTAAATACACCGATTCCTTTGTAGGAATGAATCTTTCTGTTTTCTCCATTTCGTCCTATATTGATAAAAATTCAAATTAGCACAAAATTTGCTGCCATAATGGATAGTCAACCCTGGTTAACAGTTTTATGAGAAAAATCAACCTGCTCATTTTATTGCTTTCTTGTTCCCTTTTTGCCAATGCACAAAGAAATATCATACTGGAACAGGTGCGCACATTCTCCATGCTGGGTCCGGTTATGAATTATTTTTCATTACCCAATACGCGCGCTGTATTTATAAAACAGTTAAATAATCAGCTATTATCCAAAAAGAATGCGCGCATCAGCGATACCAGTTTAAGAATTATTACACTCGAACGGTTAAGGCAGAATAATACTACAAATGTGTACTTCACCGAAGCCGATACCAGCACACATCACTTGTACATCGACATTTATGAATATGAACCCAATACATTTTATTACAGCCAGCCACAGTACCTGCAGGATTCGCTTTTATTTAAAAGAGCAAAATCTGTTTTGCAACTGGCGGTATTATTTGTAAATAACCAGAAAGCCATCATTGCCAATGAGGTATTAACCATTTGTATCAGTCCCGGCAATAGCAATGGTTTTGGTATTATCCCTACTACGCTGGCGGTAACACCAAAAGGATTTACAGATATACTCAATCTGGGTATTGGTCGCTTGCTGGATGAAGAGAACAATGCTGATCTGATTGAAATAAAAGCACCTCCTGCCTTTTACGCAGATAATTTTATTTTACCAGAGATCAGTAAATACCCTGTTCTGCAGACAAAATCGCAGAAAGATATTTTTTCCTACCAGCGTAATGATGAATCGGAAATAATCAGGCTGGGCGATATTTTTTATGAAGAACTTGTTATAAAAGGGAAAAAGAAAAATGTGCCGGATAACTCTGAGGCAGCAAATGCCATTAACGCAACAGGCAATCAGAACAGTTCCGATTTTGTTCAGCTAAGACAGGAATGCAGGGATGTAATTCGTGATAAAAACTATACCTTAAAACTGATCACTGAAATCAACCCTAATTTCAGTTTTATTTCGCAGGCAGATGTGTTTACGCAGTTTTTACCTGGGATGATACATGTATTATTAAAAGACACTGATACGGTTGCCCGGTTCACCATTCATAAAAATATCGGGATACCGGAGAAAAAAATATTCTTAAACAAAGTGAGCAATGGTTATGACAGCAGTTCTGTTGTAACCATTGGAAGTTCAACTGTATCAAGGAACGTATTTTTTGAATACCAGATAAGTGGCTTACTGGGAGAGCAACCTTTTGTGATTCGTTGTGCCGACAGAAACAGTTTAAAAGAAATCTGTTTTAATGATAAAGAAGTAGCAATTGCAAAAGGCATTTATTTACCCGAACGGATTGCTGTTTTTGATGCATCTTTAGATACAGAAAAATTGAACCAGTTATTAATGATCGCTTTTTCTAAATTTTATCAATAACAAACAATAAATCATGCGTATTATATCATATAATGTAAATGGTATTCGTGCCGCAATAAAAAAAGGACTTACAGACTGGCTCGCTACCAACCCGGCTGATATTATCTGTCTGCAGGAAACCAAAGCCACTAAAGAAGACGCAGATGTTGCAGCAATTGAAAAACTGGGTTACCAAACTTTCTGGTTTTCTGCTCAGAAAAAAGGGTATAGTGGTGTGGCCATTTTTACAAAGATTAAACCTGATAAGGTTTTATATGGAAACGGCATTGAACAAAGCGATTTTGAAGGCAGGGTAATACGCGCCGACTTTGGAGATATTACATTAATCAACGCTTACTTCCCATCGGGCACCAGTGGAGATGAAAGACAGACTTATAAATACCAGTGGCTCGATGAATTTTTCAACTATGTACAACAGCTTCGTAAAACCAGAAAAAAGTTGATCATAACGGGTGATTACAATATAGCGCATACAGAAGTTGACATTCACGACCCAAAAGGCAATAAAAAATCATCGGGTTTTTTACCGGAGGAAAGAGCCTGGATGGATCAGTTTCTGTCTAATAAATGGACGGATACATTCCGGCACCTCAATCCTGATGCAAAAGGCGCTTATTCCTGGTGGAGCCAGCGTTTCCCTTCTGTTAGGTTACAGAATAAGGGATGGCGGATCGATTATATCTGTATTACAGATACACTGAACGACCGCCTTAAAGCTGCTGCCATCTATCCCGATATAAAACACAGCGACCATTGTCCTGTTTATGTTCAGTTATCCTGATATCATCAATAAATTATACAAACATGTATATCTATAACGTTACCATTCAACTCGCATGGCCCATTCATGACAATTGGGTGGAGTGGATGAAGACCAAACATATTCCGGAAGTAATGCAAACAGGATGTTTTTCAGATTTCAGGTTTGTACGTGTACTCGAAATTGATGAAACCGAAGGACCTACTTATGCTACTCAATATATTGCCGCAAGCCGGGAAGATTATGACCGGTATATCAGCCAGTTTGCCGCTGCACTCCGGCAAGATGCATTTAACCAATGGGGCGATCAGTTTGCCGGTTTTCGCTCCCTGATGCAGGTTGTGAATTGAGTGTGGATAGTTTTGCAAATTCATTTTGGTAATGACAAAACTTCGCTATATTGTTCTGAAACCCGCTACGGGATTGATTTTCAGCAAATTTCTTCTGAAAGTATTGAAAATAAAGGGTTTCAACGAAATACACCGTTGAAACATCATCCTTTCATTTGATAACAATCGGCTGAAATCCTTTGCGGGGAAGGGTTTTATGGGTTCATAAAATCAAGATAAAGTTTGAAAAATATTTTTCTGTTTGCCAAAAGCGAATACATTTGTTTCTCTTATTTAAACACATCTAAAAACACATCTATGAACAAAGCCGAATTAATCGCACAACTCGCAGAAGATGCAGGTATTACAAAAACTCAAGCTAATGCTGCCTTAGATTCTTTTGTTGATACTGTAACCAAAACACTGAAAAAAGGTGACAAAGTTACCCTGGTAGGTTTCGGTACTTTCTCTGTATCTAAGCGTGCTGCTCGTACTGGTCGTAACCCTCAGACTGGCGAGACTATCAAAATCAAAGCTAAAAAAGTTGCCCGCTTTAAAGCCGGTAAAGAATTGAGCGCTAAGATCTAATCCGGGCGTAAAAAAAGAATTGAACCCCGCTTTCGCGGGGTTTTTCTATTTTTGTAACGCACTATTGTTCACTAAAAAATAACTGTACCATGGGTAGAGGCGATAAAAAGACCGCAAAAGGTAAAAGATTCAAGGGTTCATTTGGCAAAAGCCGCCCTGCTAACGCAAAAGCAACTGCTGTAAAAGCAAAGAAAGCAGCGAAAGCATCATAGTAATGTAGGATGTGAGATCGCTGATGTCTGATTTGATAAAATATATCCGATATCAGCGATCTCACATCCTACATCTTTTTCTTTCCTATTTCCTCCAGTGCAAACACCAGTTTGTCGAGCTCCTGGAGCCTGGTATATACATGTGGCGTTACACGTACACAACTGATATTTTCCCACACAATTCCTACAGTATGTATTTTATAGGTATTGAATAATGCCTGATCCAGCTGCGCGGGTGTAAGTCCATCAACCGAAACACCACAAATGGCGCAGGCGTATTCAGGTTTAAACGATGTGTGTATTTTTACACCGGGTAAGTCTTTGGCTTTTAATGCCCAATAATTTTTCAGGTAACGAATCCTTTCTTCTTTTCTTTTTGCACCAATGGCGTTATGAAAATTCAGCGCCTCTCCAATACCCTGTTCTATCGGAAAACTCCTGGTACCAATGGTTTCAAACTTCCGGATATCATTGCTTCTGGGTTTATCATTACATACCAGTGGCCATATCTTTTCAATCTTTTCTTTTTTAATCCATAGCATACCACTACCAATGGGTGCACTTAAAAACTTGTGCAGGCTGGTACCAAAATAATCACAGTCCAGATCGGGTATTTTAAAATCGAGTAATCCAAAAGAGTGTGCCCCGTCAACAATTACTTCAACACCTCTTTTATGTGCCATCTGTGCTATCTTTTTCACTGGTAATATTTGCCCGATCCAGTTAATGATATGTGTGAGGTGCAGCATTTTTGTTTTGGGTGTAATGGCTTTTTCAAATGCAGCTACAATGGTTTCGTCATTTTCAATCGGAAAATCGAAATTAATCTGTGTGTACACAATCCCTTCCCTTAATGCTCGCTGGCGCCAGGCCTGAATCATGTTTGGATAATCCTGTTTGGTTCCTATTACCTCATCGCCTGCTTTCAGATCAAGTCCAAAGATGACCGTATTAAGTGCCTCTGTGGCATTTCGGTTCACTGCAATTTCTTCGGGTGAGCAGCCGGCCAGTGTGGCGAGTTTATAACGTAATGGCTCACGGCCCTGATCGAGAATGCGCCACATATAATACGATGGCCCTTCATTCGACATGCGGTTAAAACGTTCAACAGCATCCTGTACCACCCTTGGAGCCGGACTAACACCGCCATTGTTCAGGTTAATCAGGTTCGGGTTAACCGTGTATCCTTGTTGAATTACACTCCAGTAATCTTCATCGGCGGCTATTTGCTCAGGTAATAAAGAAGCTACCCTTGCATGGGCCGCATCCCATTCAGCAGCATGTGCCTGCTGAAAAAGGCTGTTTGCAGAAAATGCACCTGCCAGCAATCCCATCCGCTGAAGAAACTGTCTGCGTTGTTGCATAAGCATTAGTTGAATAAGAAAGATAAGGAAAACAGAGAAATAAGAAATAAAGACATCTCTAAAATCTAAGATAGGAAGCGCTGTTTTAGTGTAAAAAGTTGTTTGAGATATAGCGTTAAATAGGGCAAAAGCAAGACTTCTTATGATTGTAAAGAGGATAAAATTGGGCAGGATATAACATAAAAGACTTAATTTTTTAAACAGGTTGAGAATAATTGATGGGCAATTCTATTATGGTGATAACACTACTTCTATGAACTTTTGGAAAGTCCAAAGGACTCCATGAGAGTTTCGGAACTCTCATGGAGTCCTTTGGACTTTCCAAAAGTGATGCAGCAATGCCTATTTGCAATATTTACAACGTATTACTCTTGTTTTTTGTGCATAGTTATCGCATTCCTTAAAGGTATGCGTGAACAATGGGGCATCAATGCGGGATCAATGCGATAACTATGCGGGAACTATTAGCCAAATAACAAACACTGAACTGATAATCAGTTAACAACAATAAGAAGTAAGGTAAAGGCGGTATTGAAGAAGAATGGAGAAGGAGTAAGGGATGGGAAGAGAGAAAACAACGGACTTATAACGGAGTTGTAACCGACCGGGTTTCTACCTAGACAACTTTTTTTTCCTTGTAGCGGGTTTTTCATCAAGAGGAGTTCTATGTAGATATTTCCGGGGGAAAAAAGATTGATTGTGTATTGGCGAGAGATGTAATTACTTCTCGGCAATTTCTATATGCCTCTGTTAATCAAGCGGGTATAAAAATTGCCGAAAACATGTTAGAAGGATGAACTTTCGTAAATTTATGAGTTGTTACCAGCCATTTTTCGGCGACACACCATAACATCAACATGACCGACCAACAGAAAGAATTTTTACATCTATGTGTCGTTGAGCAGACAGACTATAAGACGATTGCTCAAAAGCTCAATGTACCAAACTCAACCTTGACCAAATGGTACGAGGAACTCAAGAAGGACAGACTGAAAATTGCAGAAATCAGAAACCTATGGACACGGAAAAAAATTAAAATGCCTTTTGGCGACTTCTATAAATGGTATCTATCTCACGAAAGAAAATGCTTTTACTGCGACATCACCGAACAAGAAATAAAGGAACTTCTTGACAGTGGACGATTGACCACAAAACGCATCGCAACAAGAGGTAGAAAACTTGAACTTGACCGCAAACAGCCAGAGTTAGAGTACGACAACTTTGATAATATCGCCTTTGCCTGCTATTGGTGCAACAATGCTAAGACAGACACTTTCACCGAGGAAGAATTTAAAAAGGCTGGGCAGGTGTTTAAAGAAATCTGGAAAACACGATTAGGAAAATGATACCCGATAAGCAAACCAACTTTCTGTTTTTAGCAGACATCTTACCAAAAAAATATTCAGACTTCTTCAACCGATTTGAAAAGGTTCTTAGTGATTGCAATATTAGCTTTCAACTATTACCGAACACGAAAGATGTTTGGGCAGTTGATTATATGCCAATTCAAATTACCAAAGACAGCTTTGTTCAATTCGTATATAATCCTGACTACTTGCGGAACACCGCAAAATGGAGCAAAACCATTTCGGATGTTGATACAATCTGTAAACAAATAAATCTTTTACCCAAGAAATCAAACATTGTACTTGACGGTGGAAACGTAACACGAACAAGTGACAAAGTGATAATGTGTGATAAAGTCTTCACTGAAAACCCAACTATAAAAGAAAAAGATTTAATCAAAGAACTTCAAGAACTCTTCCAGGTTGACAAATTAATTTTCATTCCGACACACCCTATTGATTTTACAGGTCATGCAGACGGCATGGTTCGTTTTTATGACAGCAACACAGTTTTGATTAACGACTACTCAAAGGAAAATATAGAATTTCAATTGAGCTTTCGGTTGGCTTTACACAATGCAGGGCTGGACTACATAGAAATTCCATACAATCCTTACGACAACAAAAAAGATGAGCATGCCAACGGCGAGTATATTAATTTTCTGCAAATGCAGCAAGCCATTATCATTCCTACATTCGGCATAAAAGAAGATGACACAGTAGTAAAACAATTTGAACAGCTTTTTACCGGACAGAGAATTGCGACAATTAACGGCAATGACCTTGCATTTGACGGAGGGATTTTAAATTGCATTACATGGAACATTTATAAGTAATCGCCTATGCAGACAGAGAATTATAAAGAGAATTTAAAAGAGGCTTTGAGAAACTTAATCAGAGTAAATGAAAGCATTTTCAATTCGCTAATTGACATTTCAATGCAAGGCGACCTTAAAGAATGGAACGACAGTGTTCCTATTGGCGAGACACACCAATTTGACTTTGAGCTTTTTAAAAATAGCGGCGACACAAATATTCAATTACTTGTTAAGCTAATAGAAACGGTGCACACAACATTTGAAACAATAAAAAACATCAACAGTATTCAACTTGACGAATAAAACGGCTGGTAAAATTGCATTGGCGTATATGGCGGGGCGACACAAGAACAATCGGCAGCATATCGCTATTCAACTTCGGTTTTAGCCGACGAATAACGCCGAGCTATAGAATTAACAATGAGCTTTTGTATCTTTAATCAGCAGCGGCACCAGGCAGACATAACACAGAATACCGCCACATCGCCAATGCTTCACCGTTGGGCGCAACGTTATCAATCAAACTTTGCTTATGAAGCACAATCCTACTAAAATTCTTTTAATTATTGCTTTTTTCATTATTCCCCTTTTATCTTTTCCTCAAACTAAGGAAGAGGCAAAGGAGATTGCCGATTACACTTTTGAAATATATAAGCAACTGCACCAATACCCTGAACTTGGAAAACAGGAGTTTAGAACCGCTCAACTTATTAAGAAGGAACTTCAGAAAATTGGATACACACAATTCTATGATGTTCCTAATTTACCAACTTGTGTTATTACCGTCCTTGATTCAAAAAATGAAGGGCATGTTATTGCTTTTAGAGCAGATATAGATGCAAGACCAGGAAAAGAAAACACAGGTTTGCCTTATTCATCTAAGATTGACACAACTATCCATAGTTGTGGCCATGATGCTCATACTGCCATTTTGCTTGGGACTGCCAAGCATTTGTATAGTCAAAAGAAAAATCTAAAAGGAAAAATTTATTTCATCTTTCAGCCGGCAGAAGAAACAAAAGGAGGAGCAGATGACATTGTGAATTCAGGCATATTAACCCAACTGAAGATTGAAAAAATGTTTGCCTTACATGCTGCAAATAAAGTTCCGGTAGGCACAGTAGCAATAGCTCCCGGTTATTTCATGGCAGGCAGTAATTACTTTACGATACAGATTGAAGGAAAGGGTTCGCATGCCGCTTCACCTAATGAAGGTAGTAATGTCCCGGTACTTACCAGTCAGGTAATCGAATCAATTGCATCCATTCCAGCAATAAAAATGAATATTTCTATGCGTCCTTGTGTCATTAGTGTGACAATGGTCGAATTGGGAAGTGAAACTGCCCTGAATGTCATTCCAACAAAGTCAGTAATCAAAGGGACAATCAGGGCCTATGAACAGGTAGATTCTCCTTTCCAAAATCAGCCATCTATTAAAGATATTCTAACGAAAGAAATAAATGGATTATGCAGTGCTCAAAATGCAACTGCCAAAATAGAGATCATAAAAGCATCGCCTCCTACTCATAATAATGAACTCTTATTTAATTCATTAGTTCCTAGACTTTCAAAGGTATTTTCAGGAACTATTGACTCTTCCCCTACTAGGCTAATGTTTGCAGAAGATTTTTCATATTACACGGAAATAATTCCTTGCTTATATTTTGGCTTGGGTATTGCCAAAGACAAATTAGGTTCTGCTAATGTTCATACCAATGAATTCTCTTTTCATCCAGATGCATTTATTTACGGAATAGAATTATTTAATAAGATCGCAATGATGAACCCATAACGCTACTGCCAATAACTAAGGTTTCGTTGCGCCCAACGGGCGAACAATGAAACCCCTGTTGAACGGAACCGGTGATGAGCGGAGTAACTGTATGGAGTTGTCGGAAGATGGTATAAGGATGGCAAACAGGCTATGCGCCTGTTTTTTGTTTTGGAGAGGGATAATGATGCCATTTGCCAAGATATTTTTCTCCAAATTCATACGGTAGGTATATAAGTTCCCTTACCCGCTGTTTTATCCAACAGGCACAGGTTGCCTTTCCCGTAAATATTTTCCGGGAGGGCCTCGCTGACCAAAGACTTCTATGATTACCAGTGTTCCGGTTTTGCAGCAAGGGCAACGACGTAAAAGCGTTTTAATAGCTTTGCCGCTTGGGGGTACCTTCAACTCTTTTTGTAAAGCCTGTAACCTGCCCCTTTTCCAGGTGCTGCTCAGTATTCCGTAATGCCTGATACGAACAAATCTTTTAGGCAGTATATGCTGGCTGAACCTTCTTACAAACTCCTGGTTGCATAGCGTTATTTGTTTATTACTGCCTCCTGTTTTGTAATCCCTGTAACTGAAGGTGACCTCTTTGTTATTCACCTCTTTCAGACGATGATTACTGATGGCTACTTTATGGGTATAACGTCCCAGATATTCTATCACCTGGCGTGGCCCGCCAAACGGACGCTTGGCATATACCACCCATGGCTTTGCAAATGATTCATCAAACAAAATAACTTACAGCGTATTATGAAATTATCAGAATATTCTTACCCGAGGGACAAAAGCCCTCCCCCAATGCAACGTCTTGACAACCTCAGTTGTCATTAGATCGTAAATAACTAAAATAAAAACATGAAACTATATTTAATAATTCTCATTTTTCTTCTTGCATCTTGCAAGAAAGACAAAGTTCAATACAATATTCCTTGTATTAGTCCGACAAATAATATTAAAATATCTGAAAATTTGATATTGGGAAAATGGATTTGGGTTTCGGAATATTATGTACAGCCATTTACTGGTAATATCTTTTTAAAAACACCGCAGTCAGAAGGCTACACAAGGCAGTTAAATGTTTATTCCGATATGCTTGAATTCTTTAAGAATAATTCATTTGAGCAAAGATACCGTTACGAGTTTGTTATTGAAAATTCTATAACCAATTATCCAGACGACACAACAAATGTTTTAGTATTTAAAGATTATTCTACCGGGCAGAGAAGTAATTATGTACATTACAAAATCTGTAATGATACATTGACATTGAACTTTCAGATTCGTTCCGATGCAGTAGGTCAAGTAAAATGGGCTAAAATCAAATAATATGAAAAGGATATACCTATTTATAACTCTTTTACTTATCGTTTGGCAAAGTAATGCCCAAACACAAACCACTTGTGCCTCCGAACTAAACCTGTCATTAATACAGCAAGTAAACCCAGCACGTTATCAACGGATAATGGCTTTAGAACAGCATACGCAGAACTATATCAATTCTGTGAATAACGGCAATAATTCAGTAAGGCTTATTACTCCAAACGCAACCATCATTATTCCGGTTGTCGTGCATGTTTTACATAGAGGTGAAGCGGTTGGTGTTGGAAGAAACATAAATAATGCCCAGATACAATCACAAATTGATGTTCTTAATGAAGATTTTAGGAGGCTTAATGCAGACCGGTTCAACACACCTGTTGCATTTCAGCCTGTAGCCGGAGACCCCAACTTTGAATTTCGGCTGGCATGTATTGACCCCAATGGTAACCCTACAAATGGGATCACCAGAACATTTGCAGGTCTAAATCAATTTAATCCATTAGGGAATTTTAATACTGACGGAAGTATTAATGAACAAGCTGCCAGAATAAAATTTACTAATCTTGGGGGGATAGATGCATGGCCTACTGAAAGATACCTAAATATTTGGGTATGTGATATGGCTGGTCAGGGCAAACGCATCTAAATTTTGATTGAATAACAATGAGATAGCGTCAGGATCGTTTTAGTAGAAACGATTTTATGCTATCATTTTTTGATAATTTGGTGGATCCGCGGGTAGAAAGGACCCGGTT
>JBMOKQ010000087.1:0-2298 GCA_049324295.1 Bacteroidota bacterium | reverse complement strand
CGATCAATTCTCGGGTCTTCAATTGATGAAAAGTGTTCTAAAAGGGTTACTGACATTTACTTTTTTATACATAACGAATTTTAAAGAAAATTAGCGTGTTTATTGAGATTTATATGCGTTTGCCCTGTATTGTTATCAATTATTATCCTTAGCGACTTAATAATTATATAATACATAGTTAGCATAAATTGGTAGCGGTAAATATACATTTGTTAAAAAGGTATTATATATGCTTATTGTAAAACCAATATTCATTTGTCTGATTATTATTTTCACATTCGCAGGCTGCAAAAAACAGATAAACAAGGAAAATGCTTTGTGTGAACAGATCAGCAATATTGTGCCATCAATTAGGGTCTACGAAGAAGTTGGAGAAAAACTATTTCTCACAGATACCATATTAGATGGCTCTTTTGCTGTTCTTGATGCTAACCTGCTATTAGATGATCAATCAGTTTTTAATCCTTTTAAATCTATTGAATGGGAAATTGGTGGAAATAAATTTTATAACACGCCTAAGCTGAGATTAAGATTTCCAACAGGGGGCGATGCTGAAATTACTGTCCGTATAAAACTTAAGTATGATCCAGAACTACTGACATGCCGAAAAGATACGAATATTGTCACTGTTACTAAAAACTTAGTAGTAAAACCAATCACACAAAGCCGAATTGTTGGATTATATATAGGAATAAACCAAGAAGAAAATGAGCCTCAGTTCGCTGTCTCCATAAAGGGCGAATACCGTTACAATGCTTTTTATGGGTACTGGATAAAAAATATTAATAAAGGATGTTACCAGGGGTTAATCCCACCTTCTCAGGAAGAAATAAAACCTGGAGTTCAAATGACTGCAGGGTATAATTCTGCAACATTTTATGAGGCAGGAGAAAATTATGGCTGCGTAAATGTTTCCGGGAGTTTAGTTCTAAAGGGTAATAAAATCATTATTGATTATCGTTATGCCAATGAGCTTGAATACGGCACAATTAGTAACCCTACCTACTACACTAAAAAATTTATAGGCACCAAAAACTAATTTTATGAAATTAACATTTAAGACCATTGTTATTACAATGGGAGTAATCTTATTGATTAATAATTCCAACCTGTTCTCTCAGGATTGTCCACCGATTGGCCCAATTAACACAAACCCGATAAACCCAGTAAACACTCATTCTCCAGCTAAACTAAACTACTTCGATTGGACCAGTCCATCTTATCAATTGAACTGGATAAGAAATGGATTCACCACAACTGTTGCTAGTCCGTTTTATCAATTAAACAATCCAATAACGAATAATTTATTAGACTCTAAGGATATGCTTCACCAAGATGGGTGGGAGCTTATCACAAAAGACAATGGGTATAATGATAATGGGACGCTGGCTATTACACCCGTAACGAATCCTTATGTAGTTCTTTACAATAAATACACAGGGACACTTCGTGTATTTTTTATTATTGGAGACAGACAGGCCGACTATAATTCCATGTCAGTAAAAGTCTCATTCTTTTCTTCTGCTGGTGGAAATAGTTATGCATCTTCTCTTTTGATGTTATCATCTGGAGAAGTGAAGCCTTTATCAAGTCCATTTCCATTACAACAGCCATCATTTAATTCTGTGAATGTATACATCAATGATGCAGATACATGGTTTTATGCAGATTTTCCAATGACATATGATCCATGCACTTGTCTTTACAATTCCAAAATTATTATTACACCATATTTATCGGTAAATTATAGTATTGTTGCAACAGGCACAACTACTGGTACACTCGTTGATTTAAACTCAAGCAGTAACAAGGTAGATAATAAACTATCGTTTGACAATCTTATAACACAAGGCCCCAAAAAAGCTACACAGTTTTTTAATAGCACAGCTTTACTCGGAAGCTATATTGAACACGCCTACAATGGAGACGATTCAATTACTGCAACAGAAAAGCAAAATGTGTTGGATGGTGTAACAAATTTCGTAGATAAGATTTCCAAGAATACTTTTATAAATCTTGGATTAGGGGCGTATACAGGCATTAAAGAAGCATTGTCACTTTTCAGCTTCTTTACTGGTGGTGGCAAGGCCAGTAATGTACAGCAGGTTAAAATACAGCCACTGGCAATAGACATGTCCACAAAAATTACTGGCAAAATATCGAATACACTAAGAGCCTGTTTAAAATTTATTCAATAAAAGTTTTATGGCGGATAATTTGACCATTTCTTCGGAAGATTCCATAAGGAGTTCATAATTCCTGCATAATCTTCTGTCATTGTCAAACCATGCAAAGGTT
>JBMOKQ010000086.1:0-43013 GCA_049324295.1 Bacteroidota bacterium | reverse complement strand
AGGTAGCAGCCTGGCAGGAAGATCGTAATAATAAAGAAGCCAAAATTAATTGGCAGTTTACCAATGATAAAGCAAGGGTTAAACTAAAAAAACTGTATCCGACAATATTATCTTGACATGACACTAGGATAACTTTACAAGTGTTCTGCTCATTACTGAGAGAACTTTACAGTGTTTCACAATAGTACTGATTTAGCTTTACGGTATTGTTTCTTTTTCCATCTTTTTTGGAGTTTTAGAGGTGAAAAATGGGCTTTATTGGGTGTCAGGTTATCAACACTCATATGAGGTCTTAAACGGTTGTAAGCATCAATAGCGTGATGAACAACAGGTATTGCTTCACTATAACTGCCAAAAGTATCCCTCAGATTCAGCTCTGTTTTTAAGATACCGTTGACTCGTTCGGCAAGGGCGTTATCGTAAGGATTACCATCCTGGGTCATACTAATTGCAATATCGTTTTGCTGTAAAGTCGACACATATGGCTCGCAGCAGTACTGTATTCCTCTGTCTGAATGATGAATTAGAGGGCGATTTGTTGTTCTGGTCTTAATGGCCTTATTCAGACTGGTTAAGCAGCCTTGAACCCTTAGATTCTGGCTTAAATGATAGCCTACGATTTTTCGGGAATAAGCATCTGTAATTAAGGACAGATAAATAAAACTACTGGTTGTTCTTAGATAAGTAATGTCACTTACCCAGACTTGCTCAGGTGCTTGTATTGATAAGCCTTTGACCATATCTGCCCACTTCTTATAAGGGTGGTTTGAATCGGTGGTTACAGCATACCTTTTTTTTCTTTTTACCAATAGATGATACTTTTTAAGCAGGGCAAAGAAGCGGTCTCTGCCAATGGATATCCCATGTGCTGTCAGATCATCCTTGAGGATGTGTATTAACTTGAGCGTTCCTACTTTAGGTAATGATTTCCTGACCTGCTTAACCAGATCAATAATTAGAGCTTCTTGAAGCTGTTCTTCACTACCTCTCCAGGAATGATCATAAAATGCCTGACGGGTCTTGCCAAACAGTCTGCATAACTTTCCTAAACCGATAGAAGGATATAGTTGTCTTGTACTGAAAAAACTTTACAGTTGGGTAGGATATTACTAGGATATCACTGCGCGAGTGAAACCCTCACATTCACCCCGGCCCTTGTATTTATACTCGGTGCCGATGTAGAGATATATGGTGTTACTTTTCGCTGATCGAAGAAGAAACGGATATTTACCCGGTTATTAATTACATAATCAATAGAAGGTTGTATGGTTATTTCTTTTTGTCCGCCTGTACCATAAGCATTTGTTTGATCGAGCCTGCTATTGGTAAGCGACTCATTTCGCATGGCCACATCTACCTTGAAAGTAATATCGTTCTCCAGTTTTTTACCCTTACCACCCGGTAATTTAAATGGCAGACTTACTCCTTTTTTACGCCAGCTAAAACCAAACACCCAATCCGTATTACGGGTTTCACTCAACTGGTAATCTACCAGGCTTAAACTTAACCTTCTTCCTTTTGCATAAGAGAACTTAAAGTTCATCTGGTCATTCGTAGTAATATCTATGCCAATCAATGGTTCAAAGCTTTCCTGCATGGTAATATTCGGCACCAGGAAATAAGGTACAAAGTTCCCACTCACCGTATCAATAAATGCCGGGCCACCCAAACGGAACGGATCGGTGTACAATAAAGCACTATTGAAACTATTCATACTCAGGTTACCCTTATAACCATGTGTTAACGTGATATTGTTAAACTTCGATTGCAAGCCGGGTAATTTGGTTAAACCGGTGTACGTTAATCGCCAGTTCGGCTTGGGTAAAATACCACTGAATGGATTCGAAGAAATATTGGGGTTCGATTGTTTAATCAACGCCACCGAGTTAGGATCTTTGCCTGTGTACGCTGCCAGGAATGATGGCAGCAACACATCCTGCGCATAACGTCCGTAACCTGTTGCAAAACCATCTGCTGTAAATTTCTGCCCGGCAGGTAATGCCTGCCAGTAAGGATTGGCTTCTGCCACCCTCTTCGAAACAACCAATCGGTTATTTTCAAATGTTTTAAATGTTTTTGAAATCTCATTCGGATTATAACTACCGAATAATGTACCGAATGAAATATAAGAAACGCTGAATCCACCTGTTGCCAATGGATTCAGGTGACTGAATTTACCATTACCCAGTGTATCCTTATACAGTTCTGAATAGTCTTTGGTAAATGTTTTATCAAGATTGATATCAATCAACAGTTCCCTTACCGGTTCAAGCTGGGCCGTAATACTGAAACGCTGTTCAAAACTCTGACGGAACAGGAAGTTGAATGTGGTGTCTTTTGATAATAACCCTTGTGCCGCTTTCTTATTAAGCCATCCGGTATCCGGTTGTTTGCCAAATACATAATCCAGACCCGGCGCCATGCTGTTGAAATTCTGTCCAAAGAATCTTGTACTATCCATATAACCTGGTAACCTGCTTCTGAAATTAGCGGAATAATTCACCGATACATTCTTAAGCATGGTTAATAATTTACCACCTGTTCTTTCCAAACCACTTAATTCAGGTAACTGATTTGCACGTAATAGTTTTTGTGCTATTCGCTCATCTCTTCTTTGTGCGCGCCATTTTTTCAGCGCATCTTTCCTGTCTTTACCTGCCAGTCCTTCCAACGCCACCGACTTGGGTAATAATGTTGAGCCCAACAAATTAGATGGTGGTTTTTGTTTTTTAGCGGTATCTCCTTTTTGTCGGGGTGGCGGAATATTTTCCAAAGCCCGCATCCACCTTGATTTTGCGTAGAGACTGGCAAAGTTGAACTGTGCCGTAAAATTATTTTCCTGTGCGTTCTCCAGTGTATTACCAAGATTGTAGGCAAGTCTGCTGGCACCAATCCAGTTGTAGGTAGTTGTATAGCCATACCGCGCCGTGATCCAATCCGTTATTGGAAACTTGTTCAGCGGTAAGGTATAACTGAGTGTTGCTTTCTGGTTGTACAAGGTATTCCTTCCACCCTTCATGAAATTCTTCCAGACAGAATCCTTTTTTGTTTTGGTATCAATTCTGCCAAATGGTTCATCCACCCTTGCATTGTTGGTAGCAGAGAAATCGAGGTTGAGTGAACGGCTCAGGTCCCAGCGAAGGTTATAGAAACGATCAAACGTAAAATATTTGTCGTAAGTAGTATCAACACGATCTACCTTACCATCAAATGTATTGATGATACGTGGAATAAATTCACCAAACTGTCTTTGTACATCGGCCCTGAAACTGATATAGGATGGGCGAAGATTAAAATTAAAATCTTTCGCCAACGCATACCAGGGCGAATTTGATTTGATGAATTTCTTAAACGGTTCAATATACCGGCTCTGTGTATTGTAGGTATAACCAAAACCACCGCGATGTCTTGTTACTTTATTCTGTTCAATCACCGGGCTGTTTTGCTCGGTTTGCGTAAAGGAATAACTGAAGTCGAAATTACTCAGGCTTAGTAAGCCTTGTTTACTGCCCGGCAATATCCTTGCATTGGTGAAATTCAATGTACGAATGGTCGTTTGGTCAACTGCTGCTTTACGGATAGAATCTCTTTTATCTGCAGGGCTATTGTTTAATTTTTCTTTATAGCGAATATCCCTGTCGAAAGGATCGTATTCGGGTGTTAACACTGTTCTGTTGATACTGGCGTATACTGGTAATGATATCCTTGCTTTTTTAGGTAACAGTTTACCGGCATCAATACTGGCTGCAATATCAAACTGCATGAGGTTATCACGGGCTCTTTCATTCACTCTTTGTTCAATGGTACCAAAGCCCTGCGACCTGGTATTGGCCGATACTGACATGGTTCCCAGATCTGCCAGCAATAGATCAACCCGGCCCAATGCGGCCCATCCGCCACGTTCATCGAGATCAGACAAACGCAATTCATTTACCCATACTTCGGAGCTAAGCGTTGGTCCATCGGGTCTGTATGGATTCTCCACACCTACCAGTATGCCTCGTACTTCTCCGAGATTCGGGTTACCACGAACAGAATACGTTTTATTACCAAATGGTTCCCGGTAAATATTGGTTACTGTACCTCCCAGTTTATTCCTCCGTAGTTTAAGATCAATCAAATCTCTTAAACTTATATTGAGTTCATTGACCAATGGCCATACTTTTTCTTCCTGCCCGCGTGGATAATTACCCGGCTGGGTTACTTTCAATGGTATTTTAATTTCATAGTAGTTATTCAGGAAATCTTGCCCTATTCTCACTACTGCATACAGTTCATTATCCTGCAATACTCGCTGACCCGGTACCGATTCTGCATGCAGGAACATGTTTAGATTACCATATTGCCTGATATCAAGATTCAATGTTTTAAATACCGCTCGTGCATCTCCTGTAACCAGGTTCCTGATCTGTAAACTCATGGCCTGTTCATTCTGCTGAAGGTTCACACCATTATTACTCAGTAATTGAACACGCTCCACACCCGGAGGCATAATATAATTTACCGGTGTTCTGCTGCTGTTTTCTTCCAGGTTAACGGCAAGTGTATTAAAAGTGGTACCCGCTGCATTATTCACCGGTGTATAAGAACCTGTTGTATCGAGGTTGAAAGAAAACTGTCTCCACTGGTTACGCACTAAATCCATACGTGCCATACGAATTACAACCGAGTCTTCAAAATCAGTAAGATATAAACGTGCAAAACGAATCGATTTAAAATCGGAGATACTTCCCACTTTATTGGAGAAGGAACGAATAGGAATACGGAACAGGAACCAGTCTTCCGTTTTAGTGGTTCCATCAGCAGCATTCACCGTAATCCTTCTTTTATCAGTTATATATGGCGTAATACCCACATCCATTCCCGGACGCAGGTTTACTTCATATTCATAATAAGCTTCTGTTTCATTCAGTGTGTTATCGCGGTTCAGGTCCTCATTATCAGGATATAAAGTTGCGGCAGGTGTAAACTGTCCGCCTGTTGTAGCAATGGGTGAATTGCCTTGTGGGTTATTGTGGTTTTTATACCTGCCCAAGATACCCGTACCCAACTGATCAAATGAATTATCGCGGAACCATTTATAGTTATCGCGTGCAAGATCTTCCTGAGCCTGTATGAATGCAGTAGAGCCCGTACCGAAATTCTGTGCAATGCGATTTAACACATATCCTTTCTTTCTTCTTTCAGCGGCATCATCCAGTCCATCGAAACCTACATCCTGGAAAGGCCTGTCGTTCGGGTCGTTACTGAATGCCTGCGTTATCTGTATGGGATTCACCGGTGTTTTACCCCATGTATTTGAACTATCAACCGATGCAGGAATAGTAGGTGTATTCAAACCATTTTCATAAAAACGTTTTCCATCTTTCAGAACGTCTTCACTGATATTACCCAGGTTCAGGAAGAGTTTACCCCCGCGACTTCCGGGATTCAGTATGAACGGGTTTTGCAACCAGATTTCAAAGAACTCAATATTACCCGTTTCAAAATCGGTCTGGTCAATGGCACGCATAATACCGCCCCACCTGTTGGCAGGTTTTGTTAATCTTCCATTGGCCGTAAATTCTGAAGATCTTGTTTCAAAATTATAGGGTCCCTTTTCTGTCGGATAAAATGCAAGATCGAATGTGGCAGTTTGTACATCGGTTATATTGGTTGTACGCTGCGGAAATAATTCATTGGTAAATACCTGTCGAACACGCGGATCACTGAGTTCGGCGAGGTTTCTTCTCAATGGATTATTACTGCTGTTTTTATCCTGCAGGTTGGGTTCAATATTATACCAGGCAAGCTTGGCTCTGTTGAAATTATAATCAATTGAATCGGTTAAAGTAGCTTCCGGAAACTTTGGATTACCCTGTGGTGTAGAAGCCAGTGCCCAAGCCACAAAAGGAAAACGAAGATCGATACTGGTTCTCGTTCCCTCGAAATCATCTACAAAAATTAATCCCTGGTCTCCTTTACCAATCTGGGGCGGGTGACCGGGTTTCAGGAAGGCAGCTTCGCCATATGCATTAATGGCCGATGTTGCTTTGGTTGAATAGAAAGGAAGTTTATTCAACAACCTTGTGAGACCAGGTAGCTCAGACTGGTAACTAAAATCAAGACCATACATGGTGTTACGGATAGGATCATCGCCATAACCCATTTTGGTAAAGAAAGGTCTTTCTCCCAATCGAACAGCAGTAGCTCCTACAGTCAGTTTCTTATTGGCCACATAATCGAGTCGCAATCCGCTGAAACCTCTTTGCTGCATACCAAAGCCGGCATTGTTTTCGAATGAAACATTTACAGGTACATTGGAGTTAAGAATACCGGCATTCAGAATACGCACCGTTCCAAGATTATAATCAACCGTATAATCTGTTCCTTCTTTTAGTATTTGTCCACCTGCAGTAACAGTAACCGAACCTTGTGGAATATTAAATGTGTTGAGGAATATTTCAGAGCCACTGCTGCTTCCTTTTACCTGGCCCTGCATTACATAACGGTTCAGGTTAGCATAAGTTTGTGCAATTGCCTTGATAGAATCATACAAAGCATAATACAGATACTTATTTTTTATAGATGCAGATAATCCGCCAAATGCAAGTGTATCCAGATCGCGGCCAAAAGGTTCCAGTACCGGGAAAATTACTTTTCCTGTTTGTGGCAGAACAGTAAATCCGTCAATAAAATCGAACACCCCATCGGGCTGCGGATCATTTCTGTTATTCAGTCTATCCAAATTCAGTATCCGTAACAATGGTTGTCCATCAACAGAAGGAGAAGTTTCCGGTAAATATCTTTTCAATCCACCACTTGGTTCTTCATAAAGAACATTCAGTTTAAAATCTTCTCTTTGAATACCACCAAACACATCCAGTGAATACACGTTTTTCATCATCCAGTTCCAGATAGGTAACTGTATACGTTGTGATGTTGCTTTCAATAATTTCAGAAATAATATTTTCTGTACACCATTGGCCGAATCAAGTGCCACATCCTGCGAAAATTCACCCACCTGGTATACACGACCGTTATAGGTGTACTGAAAAGCTACTGCCAGTACTTCATCTGGTTGTAATTGTGTATTGATGGAAAGAAAACCTGCCTGCGGATTGAATGAGTATTCTGTGGTGGCCAGTTTTCTTGCAAACGTTTTTTCGTAGTCATCAACAGGTCTTAATCCTTTCGACAATAAAAGGGTATTGATAAAGGAAGGGTTGCGACTATTCGGATCACCGGCCAGTGAGCCATACAAATTATTTGCCTGGTTAGAGGGTAAAGGATTATTGGTAAGTGCCGTAACGGACGGATTATACGGTCTTGTTTCGGCGAGGTCCATCAAACCCACAATATCACGGGCCTCAGTAGTGGCGCCTGTACGATTGGTAACCCATACTTCAATTCTTTGTATCTGCACCTGGGAGTTTACAACCGGCAGGTTACGCATTACTTTATTGTAGTTATCCCTGAAATATTGACCCAATAAAAAGTGTCGGTTCTCTTCATAGTCATCCATGCGCTTTTGGAAATTTTGTGATGCGGCGCCTCCCTGCAATGCCACTGATTGCCTGCTGGAACGCTGGTTGGCCAATGCACCCGTAACAAATAATTTTCCGAATTGTAATTGTGTTTTGACACCAAATAAATTCTGTGCACTGGGTATCAGTGTTCCTCTCGACTGAAAAGAAATATTACCTGCTTCAATACTCTTTATGAGCTCATCATCCATTCCTTTATAATCCAGTTTAATCTGGTTATCGAAGTTGAGATTAGAGAGGGTATTGTAATTAATAGGAAACTTTAGTTTATTGCCAATATTTGCGTTTACATTCAGGTTGGCATTCATGTCGAAATCAAACCCACCATTTTTCCTGGCACGTTCCGGTAAAGTCGGGTTCTTGATATTTTGTCCCTGGTAACCTGCCAGTATATTTACATCACCTGTTGGTCGTATATCGATTTTCAGGCGGTTTTGTGCCGCGAGTTCGCTGGCTGCATTTTTTACATTACCAATGGCATCTTTAATATCGCCACCATACCTGTTTACTACATCATTCAAACCGAATATGCGGTCGAATAAAGTATTATAAACACGAAGGGGTGGACGTTGTACTTTTTTATTCAGCAGTGTTAATGCATCGGAACGTTTTTTAAAGTAGGCTCTTTCCTGCTCCCTTCCCTGTAAGCGCCAGAACTCTTCAAATGTTAGTGTAGTAGGTGTACGGTAATAACGATTACCAATTTTTTCAACGATTACATATTGTTTGGTTTTAGGATCGTATTCAATGGTTCGTTTAATCAGTGATGTATCGCGGAGGTCAAACGGGTTTTTGCTTTTTTCAGATAAAGCATCTGCTCTCCTGTCGCTGATAGGGTAACGCAAAGAATCACGTTGTTGAGCCAACAAGCTAAATTGCCAGAACAGGGCAAGGGAAGTAATAAAAAGCAGTCGCAAACGCAATGTGAAACTCTTGGTTAGGTAGAAGTATATGCGATAGACTATAAATTTTTTAATGCCTGTTTGATGATCAGTTCCAGTGATGCATCTTCTGGTATAGATGACATGGTTTTTTTGATAGCATTTTCCGCCAGTGGTTTCGCTATTCCGAGTGCAATCAGTGCCTGTATGGCATCCTCATCAATACCGGAAACAACAGACCCGCCCAATGGCTGACCGATTGTTTGTTTACCCAGTTTATCTCTCAGCTCTACGATCAGTCTTTCTGCCGATTTCTTTCCAATACCTTTGATTCCTTCTAACTGCTTTGTGTTGCCCTGAACAATGGCCCTGATGATTTCAGTTGGTTTCATTCCCGATAGCATCATTCTGGCAGTTGACGCACCCACACCCGACACACTGATCAATTGCAGGAAAAGTTCCTTCTCTGCAATATCGGCAAAACCAAACAGTGTTTGTGCATTTTCGGTAATATGTAAATAAGTGTGTAATTGTCCGTTTTCTACGTTACTGATGGCCGCATAGGTATTCAGACTGATTTGCAGGTCGTAGCCAACCCCATTCACATCCACCACCACGCGGGCGGGTGTTTTGATTGCAAACTTTCCTCTTACAAAAGCGATCATAGCAGGTATCAAAAATAGGGGTAAAAATCGACAGATTATACGTATCTTTGTATAAAATATATACGTATGGCAACTAAACTTACGCTTTCCATAGACGAGTCCGTAATACGGGATGCAAAAGAGTATGCCCAGAAAACAGGTCGCAGTGTTTCTCAACTGGTTGAATCGTACCTGAAAGCTATTACCCACCCCACTAAAAAGAAAAAATCAAAGCTACCCCCACATCTTAAAAGGTGGCATGGCGCATTCAAAATAGAAGATGAAAGAGATTATAAAGAGATTATTGCGGAAGCCATTTGGGAAAAATACAATACATGATACAAGTTTTTCTTGATACCAATGTATTGTTCGATTTCTTTGCAGAACGGCAACCTTTTGATAAAGAGGCTGAAGAGATTATGGAGCTGGCTTATGAAAAAGAAATTGAGTTGTATTGTTCTGCTATTAGCTATACAACCGTGTTTTATCTGTTTTCAAAATTAAAGGGAAAGCCCAAAGCCTTTCAGGCGATAAGAGATATGCGCGAGCTCATTAATACAATTGGGGTAGATAATAGTATTATAGATAAAGCATTGGAAAATACGAATCCCGATTTCGAAGATGCCATTCAGTTAGAATGTGCATATGTCGTAAAAAATATACAAACGATTGTAACAAGAAACCCAAAACATTTTAAAACAAAACAGCTACTTGTACAAACACCCAAAGAATTTTTAGACACGTTCAATCAGACTATACATGAATAAACCCACAGCAACCATTACCGCAGTTGGCGGATATGTACCGGAAGATAAACTCACCAATTTCGATCTGGAAAAAATGGTAGATACGAATGATGAATGGATACGTACCCGTACCGGTATTGAAGAAAGAAGAATATTAAAAGAACCTGGTAAAGGCAGCAGCGATATGGCCGTTCCTGCCATCCAGGAAATTCTACGTAAGAAAAACCTTGATCCACTCGATATTGATTGTGTCATCTGTGCCACCGTTACACCTGATATGGTATTTCCCGCAACGGCCAATATTATCTGCGATAAACTTGGTGCTACGAATGCCTGGGGATATGATATGAGCGCCGCCTGCAGTGGTTTCTTATACGCTTTAACCACCGGAGCCATGTATATTGAAAGTGGCAGGTTTAAAAAAGTAATCGTTGTTGGTGTAGATAAAATGAGTGCCATCATCGACTATACCGACCGTGCCACCTGTATTATTTTTGGTGATGGCGCCGGCGCCGTTTTATTAGAACCCACAACAGATGGTTCAGGTATACTTGATAGTATTTTAAAAAGTGATGGAAGTGGTCGTCACTATTTACACATGAAAGCAGGTGGTTCGGTAAAACCTGCAACTGTTGAAACCGTAATGGCAAAGGAACATTTTGCCTACCAGGAAGGGCAGGCCGTTTTTAAATTCGCTGTAAAAGGCATGGCAGACATTAGTGCCGAACTTTTGGAAAGAAACGGACTGACCGGCAATGATATCGCATGGCTGGTACCGCACCAGGCCAACCTGCGTATTATAGATGCCACAGCCAATCGTATGGGGTTACCCAAAGAAAAAGTAATGATCAATATTCAGAAATATGGTAACACTACTGCCGCTACCCTTCCACTTTGTTTATGGGACTGGGAAAAACAATTGAAAAAAGGCGACAATATCGTACTTGCTGCTTTCGGCGGAGGCTTTACCTGGGGCGCTACCTGGGTGAAGTGGGGATATGATGGGGCGTGAGAGGACGTGAGATGTGAAAGGTGAAAGGTGAAACGTGAGAAGATGTTGATGTGAAAAGAGAAAGGTGAATTTTTAGATTCCGTGCAACTCTGTGCCTTACTCTGTGTAACTCCGTGGTTTAACCACAGTGTACACAGAGTAAGGCACAGAGTTGCACGGAGGTTTTTTACTGTTTTAACAAATTTCGGTTTGTATCAGCTTGCCAACCATATACAAGAACTGCAGTATGCACTGTAGCTCATTTTCAAATCTTCAAATTCCCAAATTTTCTCACAAAGGAGTCCTTCGGACAAATTATCACTCAAGATACCTCACCGTTCTCGTCATCTTTCCATCTGCATTAATTCCTTCGAGTACAAGCAGGAGTTTCTTTGAAAAATCATTATTATAAAACTCTATCCTGAACCTGGGTGTTTTTTTATTTGTCATAATGTAAGGGTTCCAATAAAGTGTACTTCTTGTATCTGCATCATAAGTTTCGTCTTTTTCATAACTGGGACTATAAAATTCCCTGAATCTTGAATACCCTGCCAGTATGGTTGTTTCCATCCCTTTTTTACTGGGATCATTTCTTTTTGCATCGCCTCCTTTCTTGGTATAAATAGCAATGGCTCCATTTGCGCCACCACCACCGGCCCCAAAAAAAGGAGGTCGCATTACTTTGACATAAGCAATATCAGATATAGGAATAGATTGAACCATATCTACATTTGAAATCATTTCATTAAGATAGAGTGATGGTGTTCCGCCACGCCAACTGAGCGACATCTGTGCCCCTGATCCCGAAATTTGCAGACCGGCTACTTTACCCTGCAGATAAGTGAGTATATTAAATGCTCCCATTGCCAAACGATCTGAGAGCAGATCAAAACTATATGCATCTCCACCTGAAAAAAGACCTGACGCATATTTTTCATCAATGATTTGCATAGGATTTTTTGTCTTTGCATGTACCACTACTTCCTGTAATGTTGTGGATGCCATGCTTTTTTTCAGCTTTTCCTCTTCCAGTAAAAACATATTCATACGAACCAGCGCCAGGCTGTCTGACCATGTTTGCAGGTATGGTTGCTGATCATCCATACGTACTGTACTTCCGGGTTGCTTTTTTAAAAGGCCATTACTCAATTGTACCTGTGTAACCCGCCCTGTTGTTTTCTTGTTATCGTTCAGGTTATAATACACCCGTGCTGTATCAAAAAAGAAAACATTGGGCTCCTCAAAAGTTCCGTCTTTCTGAACCGGAACAAAATACATATTTGCACTACTGTCTTTGTTAGACAGTATAAGATTTAACTGTGTAGTTCCGGCACTTCTTACTGTTTCCATACCATACACTTTGCCCTGTAGTTTCATAAAGTCTGTCTCAGGCGGGTATTGCAATACAGGCTCCTTAGCTGCTTTTATTTTATCCCAGTCAAAACGTCTCCATCCATTGGTCATCATTACCAGATCAAGTCTTCTGGTAATGCTATCAGCGTCACTTTTCAGGTAATAAGCAGGATTGTGTATATATCCTCTCAACTGGTTATTAAGCAAAAAGTCGGAGAAGATCGTATATTGTTCCGGCCCAGACAGCTCAGCATCGGTAATCGATACAGACATATTGGTGGCAGTTGTATCTGAAACAAATATTTCAACAATATTTCTACCACGTTTTTTAAGATCAATAATACCGGGATTCACCCTTGCATTAAATTCGTGCATACGGTTATTGACAAATAAAATACGTTCTTCCAGTGGTATCCAGTTACTGGTAAACAGGGAAAACTGAAGTATTCCTGTTTGCAATTCTTCAATAGGTATAGCAGTATTGAGTAAAGTCTTCTCCGGCATTTTAAGCTGTACTTTATAAATGGGGCGTTCATTCATATGTACCAGCAGGAACAGTTGTTTGCTGTTATCATCTACATTAGCTGTACGTTGTATCTGTATCAAAGCTTTGTCATTGGTACCCTGGATACTGAGCGACACTCCCTCCTGCCGGATACCGGTAAGAGCCGTACTGCCTTTTGCGCCATTTTCGTCTGTCCAGTCTACACGATACTTCTCCCCTGCTAACGGACGTAACGAAAAGGTTCCCATTCCATCATGCAAAACACGTAAAGAGTCGAGTACTTTATTTTTATCATTCAACAATACTCCTTTAATCAATACCGGTATACCAAATTGATTACTCGCTTTAAAAGCTATCTTTTCATCCAGGCCTTCTACAATAGTACCACCTTCAGGAAAAAGTTCAAGTTTAGTTCGCAAGACCACCGGTTTCTTTACGGGTTTCTCTTTTTTATTGATCCGGATATCTTTCTGGTAAATAAAACTTGTATCATCATTCAGCATCCAGCGGGTATACGCTTTAACCCTCACGAATTCTCCTTTGTATTCTGCCGGGATATCGAAAGATCCTTTTGTTGTTGACTGAAAAAGAGGCCCGACTGTCTGTCGCAACATTTTTCCTTCGGCATCGTACCAATCAACATATACATTCCTGCTTAACGGGCTTGGACTATTATCTGTAAGCAGATAAACTTTATACCAGATAGTTTCTTCCTGGTTATACAACTGCTTATCAAAATGAATGTGCATTTTTTCTTTCGGAAATAAATTCGCATGCGAATCCATAATTGAATCAATAAACTGTGACTGGACCTTTTCCACAACCATAGATAGCATCAGCACAAGAACAAAAGATAGAATACGTTTCATCAAATTCACTTTTGTGCTAAGATACGTGAAACGTGAAAAAGTGAGTAGTGAGTAGTCAATGGTAAGTATTTTACAAGAAACAGCCTGTGGCTGGTGGTTTATTGCACAATACTCAGCGTGTCCTCGCAAATAAAATATAATCTGTCTGTGGTATTTTTTCAACACCCAGTTGCCGGAGCAGGGTTACTACCTGTCCGCGATGATAGGTGCCATGATTAGACAGATGTATGACAATTTCGAAAACAGGTTGAACAAAATGCTCTCCCCTGATATTTTTGTATGGCAAAGATGCGGACAACATATCGTCACTTGCATCTTGAACGAATGTATGCCATTGACGATTCTGCTGGAGTAATCCATTTGCTATATCTTTCATACCTGGGTGAAAGTTCAGGCTTGGCATCACTACCTGTTCGTGCATCTGTAATCTTTGCCACCATGCACTCGAAGCATCCCACATATGGAGAAAAGTCTTGTGAACAGAGGGGAAACTGCTTACAATGGGTCTGTTTTGCTCTTCAGGCAACAGATCTACAGCCAGTTTCAGCAACTGTTCATTGGCCCACACTTCATAAGCTGTATAAGAGAGGAGTAATTGCTTCATGATTCGTCTTACATTTGAGGAAGAAGAATTATTTTATTCAGCCAATTTACTAAGAATGTCCGAAAAATTTCCATTAACCGGTATAAGTTCGGTAGCCATACATGCTGCCGGGCACCAGAACGCAGAAGATGCGCATCTCACCCCCATTTTTGCCACTTCAACTTTTACATTCGATACTGCCGAAGATGGCATGAACCGTTTTGCAGGAACAGATAAAACAAGGGTGTATAGTCGCTGGGGAAACCCCACATTTACTGCTGCAGAAGAAACTATTGCGGCACTTGAAGCTTTTGGCCTGAAAGACACTGATGGAAAGCCGCTCCAACTTAAAGCGCTGTTACATGCCAGCGGTCAGGCCGCTATGACCACGCTGTTTTTAGGCAATCTGAAAACTGGTGACGCCATTCTCTCACATTACTCTTTGTATGGAGGCACACAGGAATTAATGACCAAAGTATTAGCCGCTACCGGTATTGAAGTCATTATCGTTGATATGCGCAACCTGAATAAAGTAGAAGAAGTTTTACAACAGAACGCACATATTAAAATGGTACATATTGAAACACCCGCCAATCCTACTATTCAATGTGTAGATATTGATGCGGTTGCTACAATAGCCAAGACAAAAGGGTTGATTGTTAGTGTAGACAATACTTTTGCCACTCCCTATTTGCAGCAACCTTTTAAATATGATGTTGACTTTGTATTTCATTCCACTACCAAGTTTCTTAATGGACATGGCACTGCCATTGGTGGTGTGTTGATTGGGAAGGATCTGGACAAAATGAGAACCTCCATATGGAAATGGCATGTATTATTAGGAGGTAACAGTAATCCATTTGATGCTTTTCTACTGGCACAAGGCATAAAAACCCTGGAGTTAAGAATGGACAGACATTGTGCAAATGCTCAAAAAGTAGCGGAGTATCTTGAACAACATCCTGCCATTGCCAAAGTTAATTTTACCGGTTTGAAAAGTCATCCTGATCATGCATTAAGTGCCCGGCAAATGCGTTTACCCGGTGCAGTAATGAGCTATGAACTCAAAGGCGGTCTTGAAGCAGGCAAACAGTTCATCAATAAATTACAGGTGTGCGTTCGTGCCATTTCATTGGGAACTGTTGATACCCTTGTGTCACATCCGGCAAGTATGAGTCATTTTGGTATACCGCGTGAAGAAAGAATAAAATATGGTATTACAGACGGATTAATAAGAATGAGTGTGGGTATTGAAAATGTGGAAGATATACTGAACGACCTGGAACAGGCATTAAAATAATACAGGTTGTAATAAAATTGCTTCTGAGCAGACTGATACTAATATTATTGTTCAAAATATACTGCTATGAGATTATTTTTCATGCTTGCTGTTATTTGCGTGGCAATATCTGCCGATGCCCAAAAAAAGAATAGAACTCCATCGCAAACCGATCGTTTTGCCGGACTTGATACTGCATTCGAACAGGTATTAAAAGATCAGCTGGCTGCGGGTTTTGCAGTAGCTGTGGTAGAAAAAAATAAAATTGTATACGCGAAAGGATTTGGTTTTCGCGACTACGAAAAAAAACTGCCTGTAACAGCTAATACACTTTTTGCCATTGGTAGTTGTACCAAAGCATTTACATCTGCGCTATTGGGTATTCTTCAAAAAGATAAAAAAATAGATTTTGATGAGCCGGCTGTTAAATACCTGCCCACTTTAAAGTTCTATAATGAAGATATGGACAAGCATATCAGCATTCGCGATATGATGAGCCATAGAACAGGATTACCGCGGCACGATTACTCCTGGTACCTGTTTAAAACAAATTCAAGAGACAGCCTGTTACAAAGAATCCGCTACCAGCAACCATCATTTGGTACCAGGGAAAGATGGCAGTACAATAATTTCATGTTTCTTACACAAGGTTTGATTACCGAAAAACTTACCGGCAAAAGTTGGGAAGAAAATATCAGCACCCATATCTTCCAACCATTGGGAATGACAAGATCCAATACCAGCATTGAGGCATTAACAAAAGATGCCGATGCTGCAATCGGATACGGTATAAAAAAAGACAGCATTATTGACAAGCTCGATTATTACCATATCAATGCCATGGGGCCAGCAGGCAGCATTAACAGCAGTGTAAATGAAATGGCAAATTGGGTGATTACCTGGATCAACGGAGGAAAATATGAAGGGAAAGAGATTGTACCTGCAGGTTATATCAACAACGCCATGTCGGCCCAAATGGTTGCCAGTACCGGTTTACCATCGAAGGAAAGACCGGATGTGTTTTTCTCCAGTTATGGTATGGGCTGGTCACTCGCATCTTATAAAGGACATTACAGGGTGGAACATGGTGGTAATATTGACGGCTTTTCTGCCAGTACCTGTTTCTTCCCAACAGATAGTATTGGCATTATTGTGCTCACCAATCAGAATGTATCATCAGTAACTGCTATTGTTCGCAACATGATAGCTGACCGTTTGTTGAAGCTGCCATATTTCAACTGGAATAAAGACATCCTGGAAAGTAAGAAAAAAGCAAAGGAAGCAGCAAAAGCCGCTGAAAAAACTGCAAGCTCTAACCAGCAGAAAAATACTACACCCAGTCATGTTTTGAAAGATTATGAAGGTATTTACACACACCCTGGCTATGGTAGTATGGAATTTATAGTTCGTAATGACTCTTTGTTTGGTTATGTAGCCGATAATGATGTTACCTGGTTAAAACATTATCATTACGATATATTTAGTCCATATAATGTAGACAAAAATGGTACGATTGATACATCCGGAAACAGTCCTTTAAAGTTCCAGTTTTTCATGAATGAGTCTGGCGAAATCAATGCACTCAACCTGAAACTGGAACCTACTCTTGATGCTTTACGATTTATCAAAACGCCAAGAACAGTTAAAACCAATGCAGACGATCTTCAGAAATATGCAGGTGATTACGAACTCGGCGGGGCCATTGTAAAAGTATCGGTAAAGAACAATACACTTTTTACATTGGTACCGGGTCAGCCTGAATATGAAATGTCTGCAATAGGTAACGACAGGTTTGCATTAAAAATAGCACCTGGTTATTATGTACAGTTTGAAATAAAAGATAAAGAAGTTACCCAGCTAACTTTTCAGCAACCCAATGGAAACTTTGTTGCCAAAAGAAAAAAATAAACCGATCTTATTTATATGAACATTCATATCAGAAGAGCTGAAAGAAGAGATTGCAAAAGGTTATTGCAACTGGTACAGGAACTTGCCGATTATGAAAAAGCACCACAGGAAGTTACCGTAACAATTGAGCATTTTGAAGAAAGCGGTTTTGGTGAAAAGCCCGTATGGTGGGCATTTGTGGCGGAAATTAATGGAAAAGTAGAAGGTTTTGCACTTTATTATATTCGATACAGTACCTGGAAAGGACAATGCCTGTACCTGGAAGATTTTTTAGTAACCGAAAAACTAAGAGGAAAAGGAGCCGGTAAATTATTATTCGATCGAATCATTGAAGAAGCCAAAGCAAAAGGTTTTACAAGAATGGTATGGCAGGTATTGGAATGGAACGAACCCGCGATTAACTTCTACAAAAAATACAATGCCAGCCTTGATCCGGAATGGGTGAATGGTATTTTGGATTTTGAGGTGACGGCAAAGGTGAATGGTGAATCGTGAAAATTTTTATACTACAATTAAAAAATGGAGTACCGCATAATGAAGTACTCCATTTTCAATCCGCCTAAGGCGGATCAAATTTTCAAATTAACTAACCCCCTCTACCACTGCTTCCATATAAATTTTCTGCACCAAACCCTGCAATACTTTACCCGGCCCCGCTTCTGTGAAATTGGTGGCGCCATCTGTAACCATTGCCTGCACACTTTGTGTCCATCTTACGGCTCCGGTTAACTGGTTAATGAGGTTTTGTTTGATCATATCAGGTTCTGTAACAGCAGCGGCTACAACGTTCTGATAAACAGGGCAGGTAGGTTGATGAAAACTGGTAGCTTCAATGGCTGCTGCGAGTTCTTCGCGTGCAGGCGCCATTAACGGGCTGTGAAAAGCGCCGCCAACAGGTAATACCAATGCTCTTTTGGCACCGGCTGCTTTCATTCTTTCACAGGCTGTTTCAATTCCTTTAACGGAGCCACTGATGACCAGTTGGCCGGGACAATTATAATTTGCTGCCACCACAACTTCTCCTGTTTCGGTCTGAACAGCGGCACATATTTCTTCTACTTTGGCATCATCCAATGCCAGAACCGCTGCCATGGTAGATGGCACCAGCTCACAGGCTTTCTGCATGGCTTTTGCACGTATACTCACCAATTGTAAAGCATCTTCAAAACTCAACGTATTATTGGCTACCAGTGCAGAAAACTCACCCAGTGAATGGCCCGCCACCATATGTGGTGTGGCGCCTTCAATGGTTCTGTAAGCTACAACCGAATGTAAAAACACAGCCGGTTGTGTTACATTGGTTTGCTTTAATGCTTCGTCGGTTCCGTTGAACATAATATCGCTGATGCGGAAACCGAGGATATCATTGGCATTTTCAAATAATTTTTTTGCGGAGGCATTGTGATCATAAAGATTCTTTCCCATTCCACTAAACTGCGATCCCTGGCCAGGGAATATATAGGCATGTTTATTCATGTATTTGATTTTAGACAGTGCTAAAAAAATCTAATCCTGACAATATCCCAAATTTATTTTCTGTTCAGCATACTATTGTCAAAAAAAGCAGCCAAAGCTGCTTTTTCTTTACCCGAACTGTAATACCGGGCAAAGAGTTGATAGAACATCAATAATTTAGAATGCTGTTTTTAACTCCAGGTATTTCAAAAACTCTTCTTTTACTTTATCTTCTTTAAACTTACCGCCATAAAATGCAGTAATGGCTGAAGATGTATCGTCTTCTACTCCGCGACTTGCTACACAAAGATGTTTGGCATCAATTACAATAGCTACGTCTTCTGTACCAATATATTTCTGCAATTCTTTACCAATCTGCATGGTCAATCTTTCCTGTACCTGCGGGCGTTTGGCAAAATATTCCACCAGCCTGTTCAGCTTACTCAAACCAATCACTTTACCGTTACTGATATATGCCACATGCGCCTTACCTATAATGGGTACAAAATGATGTTCACAATTACTGTAAAAAGAAATATTCTTCTCTACCAGCATTTCATTGTACTTGTATTTATTCTCAAACAAAGCAATAGCCGGTTTATTCGCAGGGTTAAGTCCCTGGAATATTTCTTTCACATACATTTTTGCCACACGACGAGGCGTTCCTTTTAAACTGTCGTCCGACAAATCAAGTCCGAGTATTTCCATAATCGAACGGAAATGTGCCTCAATTGCCTGCACTTTTTCGTCATCAGTTTTTACAAACGCATCTTCACGCAGAGGCGTATCTACAGATGTACTGATATGGTCATCACCCATATCATCAATATGCAAATCACTCAACTCTATCTGCTCACCATTAAGCCGGATATTCAACAAAGTTTCGTTCTGTTTCATACAATCTTATTTTTAAATCCAATGCTTCATCCAGCCTCGCCCGCAACAGTTTATAAATAACTACAACAATGTTTTCTGCCGTAGGATTGAGTGTTGCAAATTCAACTGTATCAAGGTTTAAATTTTTATGATCAAATCTTTTTATTACTTCTTCCTGAATAATATCGCTCAGCAATTTCATGTCAAACACATAACCTGTTTCCGTATCAGGTACACCACTCAGCTTTACTTCCAGTTCGTAGTTGTGCCCGTGATAATTCTGGTTATTACAGAGACCAAATACTTTTCTGTTCATCTCGTCCGACCATACCGGGTTATGCAAACGATGCGCCGCATTAAAATGTTCTTTCCTGAAAACTGCTACTTTCTCCATATTCAATTCTTATGCCTACAATTATTAACCCGGCAACAGTTCATTATTCAACTTCCGTTGCGTCGCACACTTCAGCTACAGAAACCCAGGTGTTCATGATCCTTAAATCAAGTAAGTCAGTTATCAATAGCCCGGCACTGTTTCAGAAGTGTGCTGATCAAGTGGCCCGGCTGTTCGAAAGCCTGTTTATTGATAACAACGCTTGAATGTCTATTTAAGCGCCCATCGTTAATGGTGCATATACCATAGTTATGTATCCAGGTTCATATATCCAAGACATCCTGGTAACAAAGGTACATACGATATTTATAACAGGCAGGATGTTATTTTGTTTAGAGATTGGAAAGAAAAGATTGAACAGATAATACTGATGGCAAAAAGTATCAGTTTGCATTAATACACGATCTACTTCTTACAAGCGGCTAAGTACCATAAGGCATAAGCTAAGAGAAAAAGCCCTTAGCCAAAATATTCCACGTAAATCCTGGGTGTCTCGTAAAGCTTAATACAATGTAATTCAACCTGTTGTGGTAAGTGGGGTTGTAATTGTTGCCAGATAGCTATGGCCAGGTTTTCAGTGCTGCAGAGTTGATCTTTCATAAAATCTACATCCAGGTTCAGGTTTTTATGATCCAGTTTGTCGATTACATGTTCCTTAATGAGTTTACTTAGTTTTTTTACATCGTATAAAAAACCGGTATCGGGGTGAGGATTGCCTTTAATGGTAACATAAAGGTCATAATTATGCCCATGCCAGTTTTCATTGGCACAAACCCCGAAAACTGCTTCATTCTGCTCTTTACTCCAGCGGGGATTATATAGTTTATGGGCAGCATTAAAATGCTCCTGCCTCGTTAAATACACCATGCAAACACAAAAATTTCCGCAAAGTTAAGAAAGTTGTGGGTTTTGATGGGGGATTTATCTTTGAGCATTAAGATGAATGGGTATGTTCTCCAGGGAGAAAGGAGGGTGCAGTGTAAAGGACTCCTACGGAGAGGGATAAATAGCTGTACTTTTAGTATTTATTACTCTTTTAAAAAGGTCTCATGCGTGTTATCATCACCGCTGCCACTATCGGAGAATGGATGCCCGGCTTTCTTAACATCAATAATCTCTATACAGGTGAAGGTCAGCGTTTAAAAGTACGTTTTCACCAGTCGGGTGTTGGTATGCTGGCCAGTGCCGTTTCTTTAACAAGACTGGTAAGCGAAGAAAAACCCGACCTGATCATTCAAATGGGCATTGCCGGTACTTTCCAGACAAAAATACCCCTCACAAAAGTGGTGTTGGTAAAAGAAGAAATACTGGGCGATATGGGTGTGGAAGAAGATGGTAAATGGAAGGACCTGTTCGATCTTAAACTGGAAAAAAGTAATTATCATCCTTTTGAAAAAAGAAAACTACCCAATCCCTGGCTCTCTACTTATAACCTGCTGAAGCTGCCCGAATTAAGTTCCATCACTGTAAATGAAATAACCACTCATCCAAAACGAATAGAACTACTCAGCAAAAAATACAATCCCGATCTTGAAAGCATGGAAGGCGCATCATTACATTATGTGTGCCGTGAAGCTAATATTCCTTTTATTCAAATGAGGGCCATCTCGAACTATATCGGTGAACGCAATAAAGCCAACTGGAAAATGAAAGAGGCATTGGAAGCGCTGAATGATACATTGATTAAATATCTTGACAGGTTGTATAAGGTTAGGTGAGGAGTTAGGAGTTAGAGGTTAGATGTTAGAGGTTAGTTAGAGGTTAGAGGTGAGGGGTGAGGTGAATAGCAACCAAAATACAGCATCTTACACAACCTAATTCGCTTTCCTAAACAAAAAACTCCATTTTCAAATTTTCAAATTCACAAATTTTCAAATTATCATGACAATCTCCCTTGGTTTCTCGCCTTGTCCAAATGATACTTTTATTTTTGATGCATTGGTGAATCATAAGATTGATACACAGGGGTTATCATTTGAAGTACAACTGGAAGATGTTCAAACGCTCAACCAATGGGCCATAGAAGGCAAACTGGATATTTCGAAAATTAGTTATGGAGTATTACCACTGGTATTGAATCAGTATAAGGTATTGAATAGTGGCGGCGCGTTGGGAAATGGGGTGGGCCCGTTGCTTATTACAAAAAACCCGGCACTCAGCTTAGCAGATATCAATAAACTCAGCATCGCCATACCTGGTAAAAACACAACGGCACATTTGCTTTTTTCACTGGCCTATCCGAATGCTTTCAACAAAAGCTTCTATGTATTTCATGAAATAGAAGACCTTGTATTATCCGGTTCCGTTGATGCAGGAGTTATTATTCATGAAAATCGATTTACTTATCAGCAAAAAGGGTTACATAAATTAATGGATTTGGGCAATTACTGGGAAGAGCAAACAGGGTTATCTATACCACTCGGTGGTATTATGGCACATAATCGTTTAATTGATAGTGTTGCCATACAGGTTGATGAGCTGATTCGTAAAAGTGTTGAATATGCATTTGCCCATTATCCGCATGTGTCGGCCTATGTACAACAACATGCACAGGAAATGAGCGAACAGGTTATGCGGAAACATATTGATCTGTATGTAAATGATTTTTCTCTTGACCTCGGCATCACGGGAAAAGCAGCAGTACATAAATTACTGGAAGTGGCTCAAAACATTATACCTGAAAAAGTGAGTCCGGATCATCCCGTTTTTCTCCATTAACCGCTTATCGAAATTACATATTTCTCAAACAAAGATTCAGGAACTTGCCTAAAACCGGCCATATATGAGTACACTTTTGAAAGACCTTTACACTCCTGCTTTCTACGATCAGTTTTCGGCTACTTTAAAAAAAACAATCCCTTCTGTTGATAAAAAGAAATTCCTTCAGCAAATTTTTACACCGGCATTTGCAGATTATGAATTAAAAGAAAGAATGGCACATACAGCACATGTGTTGCACCAGTTTTTCCCAAAAGAGTATAAAACAGCTGCACCTTTATTATGTGAACTGGTAGAGCAGATCAAAATACATGGCCCGGTAGCCAGCAGTATTGAATACCTTTTTATTCCTGAGTATATTTATTTATATGGCTTGGATGATTACAACAGCTCCGTAGTCACCATGGAAAAAGTAACACAGTTTATCACTTGTGAATTTGCCATCCGCCATTTCATTCTGCGGTATGAAGACAGTATGATTCCTCAAATGCTCAAATGGAGTAAACATAAAAACAGGCAGGTGCGAAGACTGGCAACCGAAGGATCAAGACCTCGTTTACCATGGGCGATAGCATTACCGAAAATAAAAAAAGATCCTTCACCCATTTTGCCCATCCTCGAAAACCTGAAGCAAGACAGTTGCGAAGTGGTAAGAAGAAGTGTGGCAAATAACCTGAACGATATTTCAAAAGATAACCCGGCTATTACGTTACAATTAGCAAAAAAATGGAAAGGACTTGGCGTTGAAACAGATGCTGTTATTAAACACGGATTAAGAACCTTATTAAAAGCAGGCAATTTAACAGCTTTATCGTTTTATAAACTAACGGGCGATCATTTTAAACTCAATCGTTTCAAAATCAACACACTGGAACTATCCGTTGGAGAATACCTGAAATTTGAGTTTACAATTGAAAACAATAGTAATAAAACTCAAACCCTTCGTCTTGAATATGCTGTTTATTATCTTAGAAACAATGGAACACTTTCCAAAAAAGTATTCAAGATCAGTGAGCGGAAACTAAATGCCGGGGAAAAGTTACCCATTACAAAAAGACAAAGTTTCAAACCTATTACCACACGTGTCTTCTATAAGGGTATGCATCAATTAGCAATAATAATGAATGGCAAAGAAAGCAAGAAATTATCTTTTGAGTTGTCTTAATCCTGCTTTTTCATAGCTCCATATGTAAATCTATGGCTATGAAGAAAGGCTATACGGGTTATTAATTCATTTCACTAAGCTCCAGCCAACGCATTTCTTTTTCCTCCAGTTCCCGCGTAATAGCAACCATGCGATCACTAAGTTTAGATATTTCTTCAAAAGACAGATCGCCACGACTCATTTGCTCAGTAACCTGTTCTTTTTCCTTTTCCAGTGCGGGCAATCCTTTCTCTAGTAATTCAAACTCTCTTTTTTCCTTAAAATTCATCTTCTTTTTTACCGCAGTTTCGCCAGATGATACACTGCTTACCTGCTGTTTTTTATCAACAGACAGCTGTATTGATCCTGTTGCTAACTGCTCCTGCTCTTTTTGCCAGATACGGTACTGGGTATAGTTTCCCGGAAAATCTCTTACTTCACCTGCTCCCTCAAAAACAAATAAATGATCCACAAGTCTGTCCATAAAATAGCGGTCATGCGAAACAATCATTACACAGCCCTGGTATTCGCTCAGAAAATTTTCAAGTACAGCAAGCGTAGGCAGGTCAAGATCATTGGTTGGCTCATCGAGTATCAGGAAATTCGGGTTACGAAAGAGAATAGTAAGCAACTGAAGCCTTTTCTTTTCACCACCACTTAATGAAGACAGATAAGTGTATTGTTTATCGGGCGGAAAAAGAAAAAGTTCCAGGAATTGAGCTGCGCTTAAACTTCCACCTTTTGCCAATGGGAAACTTTCGGCAAAACTTTTCACATATTCAATTACACGCAGGTCTTCTTTAAACTGTAATCCCTGCTGTGAGAAATTACCAAAGATAACCGTATCGCCGATATTTATTTTACCACTATCGGCAGGTTCAAGTTGTTGAATGATGTTTAGAAAAGTAGATTTTCCCACTCCGTTTTTACCTATTACACCTACCCGCTCTCCTTTACTGAATGTATAATTGAACCCTTTTAGAATGGGCAGTTCTCCGTAAGATTTATACACTTTTTTCATCTCCACTACTTTCCCGCCCAACCTGCTCATTTTAACTTCCAGTTGAAGTTTAGCGTCTTCTATTTTTTGTTTGGCCCTTGCCTCTACCTCATAAAAATTATCCTGCCTGCTTTTGCTTTTGGTGGTGCGTGCCTTGGGTTGTTTGCGCATCCACTCCAGTTCTTTTCTATACTGGTTACGTGCCTTATCAATACTTGCCTGCTCGCTTTCAATACGGGCAGCTTTTTTCTCCATGTAGTTTTCGTAATTGCCTTTGTACACGTACATATTTTCCCGTTCCAGCTCCCATATTTCATCGCAGACTGCATCCAAAAAATAACGATCGTGTGTAACCAGCAGCAGTGTAATGTTTTCAGCATTCAGGTAATGCTCGAGCCACTCTATCATTTCTACATCGAGATGATTGGTGGGCTCATCCATCATGAGTAATGTATGCTTATGTTCAAATCCAATATCGATTAATGTTTTAGCCAGCGCCACCCGCTTACGCTGACCACCGCTTAAATTCTTTACCGGGTTTTGCAAATGATGTATATTCAGCTTGCCCAATATCTGTTTAACTTTTGCCTCAAAATCCCAGGCTCCCAGTTCATCCATATGGGTAATGGATGCTGCGATGAGGTGACCATCTTCTGATTCTGTTGCCGCTTCATAAGCACGAATAGCTGTAATAACGGGATGCTCCAGGTGAAAGATATTTTCCAGTACAGATTTGTCCTCATCAAATAAGGGCTCCTGCTCAAACAAGGCAACCGTAACTTCTCTATTGACCCAGCATTTACCTTCATCGGTCGTTTCCTGTGCTGCCAGTATGCGCAATAAAGTAGACTTACCTACCCCATTCCTGGCGATCAGCGCAATTTTATCTCCCTCATTAATGTGAAAAGAAATATTCCTGAACAGGGGATTGATACCATAACTCTTAGTGAGTCCTTCAACAGACACGTAATGCATGGGAACAAAGATAGTGAATAGTGAGTAGTCGGTTGTGAGTAGTAAGAAGTATGAGATACCCACAACCGACTACTCACTATGCACTACTCAACATTTATATCTTCCTGATCCTGATTTCCCTGAACCAGGCTTCACCGCCATGATCCTGTAATGCAATATGACCAGACTTTACACTGCCGTAAGCAGGCATATCTTTCCATTTTCCACTGGCTTTATTTTTCTGCCAGTCTTCATTCCATAACGTGTAATCAACAATTTTTTTCCCATTAAGCCAGTGCTCTACTTTTCCATGATCAACAATGATACGGGTATGATTCCACTCACCAACTGGTTTGGTAACATCTTCTGTTGGAGTATTCATGGCATAATTGGCACCCGTTTTCTGCCATTCTTCGAGTTTGGCCGGATATCCTTTGTCATCAATCAATTGATATTCAGGTCCGCTATGGTAGGCAGCGGGAAAATCTTCCGATATAAGATACAAAATTCCACTGTTGACGCCGGCTGCTATTTTCCATTCTATGGAAAGCTCAAAATTTTCAAATTGATCATCCGTAATCAGATCGGCATGCTGTGTATTTTCTTTTGTATTTCCACTACAATACAACATACCTTCTTTTGCTGACCAGGAATTTGCTGTTTTATTTTGATACGTTCGCCATCCGTTCATCGAACTGCCGTTAAATAAATTTTTCCAGCTTTTTTGCTGTGAATCACGCTGACGTGCTATAGTAGTGAAGATGGTTTTTTCTTTGGGTGCAGCTCCTATTACTACACCTCCGCTCACGATAAGGCAAGCTTGCAGAAACATATGGTTCGACATGCGCAACAGTTAGTTTGGTTTGCGGAAGATAGGGAGAAATAGTCAATAGCAGATAGTTGATGGTGAATAGCGTATGACAAAGGGTGAATAAGGTATTTCTACTCCTAAAATCAGAAAACCATCGGCTATAAACTATCAGCCATTAGCGATCCCTTATCTTTGCCTAATGAAGCAGTTTAATGTGCCTGTAAGCTATAGAAGTCCGCTGATCAGCAGCATCAAGCAGAGTAGAAAGGAGCAGGATAAGCTTAAGAAAGATTTTTCTCCCACATTACTCGACCTGGGTCCCATGGAGATTTATTTGGCCCGTCATTTCGGGTTTTGTTACGGGGTAGAAAACGCCATAGAAATTGCATTTCGTACCATTGATGATAACCCTGGCAAACGTATTTTCCTTCTGAGTGAAATGATACATAACCCACAGGTTAATGCCGATCTGTTGGCAAGAGGGGTACAATTTTTACAGGATACCAAAGGCAAGCAACTGATTTCATTTGATTCGTTAACAAAAGAAGATGTGGTGATTATTCCCGCATTTGGTACCACGCTTGAAATTGAATCCATACTTACCGAAAAGGGTATACCAACAGAAAAATACAATACAACCTGCCCCTTTGTAGAAAAAGTATGGAACAGAAGTGAGCAAATCGCCAAAAAAGGATACAGCATTGTGGTACATGGAAAACCACAACACGAAGAAACCAGGGCCACTTTTTCACATGCTTCCTATCATACTCCTACGGTTGTAGTAAATAACATGGACGAAACTGTTGAATTGGCTAAATACATTACCGGCGAAAAGAATCCCGAAGATTTTGATACCGAATTCAAAGGTCGTTTTTCTGAAGGTTTCAATATTGAAAAAGACCTCCAGCGTATTGGCGTGGTTAATCAGACCACCCAACTGGCTACAGATACGCAGGCTATTTCCGATTATCTTAAAGCTGTTTTTATCCGTCATTTCAACCTTACGGCAGATACCATTGCAGATCGTTTTGCAGATACAAGAGATACTTTATGTTATGCTACTAACGATAACCAGACTGCCGTTACCGGTATGCTGGCCACTACAAAAGCCGATCTGGCCATTGTTATTGGAGGATACAACAGCAGTAATTCATCGCACCTCGTTGAATTGTGTGAAGAAAAACTACCTACTTATTTTATTGATGCTGCAGATAAACTTATCAGTAAAACAGCAATACTTAACTGCAACTGGCGAACAAAAGAGCAGCATACCATTCACAATTACCTGCCTGACCAAAACCCTGTTCGCATACTCATGACCAGTGGAGCCAGTTGCCCTGATGCAGTGGTAGAATCTGTTATCAGAAAATTAGCTTCTTTTTATAATGCTGAAGAACAGTTATCTGACTATAGCATCCATTAAATTTTAACCACTACCATGAACTGGATATTACTCATCATAGCCGGTTTATTTGAAGTTGGCTTGGCAGCTTGTGTCGGGAAAGCCAGGCCTGCTTCAGGCAGCAGTGCAATATGTTTATACACCAGTTTTGCGGTTTGTTTAACCATCAGTATGTTATTACTGATGAAAGCAACACAGGAATTACCCATTGGCGCTGTTACTATAGGTATTATTTCCTGTAAAGAACCAGCAGATTTCTGGCACTTGTTTTTCATCACTACACTTATTGCTTCTATAGTAAGGTTAAAAGCCGTTTCGCACTAAACCATCTGCGTAAACTTTATGTTCTTTCTTACATTGAAAGGATTTTGGTTTGAACATTCACCGTAAGGAATATAAGAATGCAAAGGAGATATTTGAATGATTACAAAACTGTATATTTATTATATGCAGCAAAAATTAAAACCTGAAGTTTTCTGGATGTCGCTCATAGGATGCCTGTTTGCATGGGCGGGCATTGGTATTCAATTGTACGATATGTTGCAGGCACAACAGTTATCTGTTTTTAATTCGTTGATCAAATTCTTCAGTTACTTTACTATCCTCACCAATTTACTGGTAGCTGTATATTTTAGCAGCATTGTATTTGCCACTTCTTCCGTTTGCTCAGGTTTTTTCAGGAAGTATAGCAGCACTACAGCAATTACAGTATATATTTTAGTGGTAGGTATTATTTATAATATCAGTCTTCGGCAAATATGGGTCTTCACCGGATGGGCAAAACTTGCCAATGAACTATTACATACCGTTACCCCACTTTATTTTCTGTGTTATTGGTTTTTTATAACAAAGAAAGAAAAACTTTCTTTCAGGGTGATCATATATTGGATGTTATATCCCTTGTTCTATCTTGTTTACACCCTCATCAGGGGAACCATTGTACACAACTATCCTTATCCATTTGTTGACGTAAACAGTTTAGGGTATCCTGGTGTTATCCTGAATTGTTTAATTGTGGCTGCACTGTTCTTTATTCTTTTTGCTATTTTTATTGCTATCAGTAACCGGCTGAAACCTCACAATGAATAATACCCTCCGCAAATTATTCCTATTCTGTTTAATTCTTCAGTTTCCCTAATAAACTGTACGCATTTTTTAACACAAGCGTCTGCTCTTTCCAGTTAACTGGTTCATCATCTTTCAGTTCCGTTCTCCCATTCTGCACAATACCTGTTTTCATCTACATTTCTCGTAACAAGAATAACGAATGCTTAAAAACAATAGTATAAAATTTTTTCATAATTGTTATTGAAGTATTGCCAAGGGTTACCGATGAATACTTTCAACGATAACCCTATAAAAATATTTACTTATTTGGTTTTAGTGCAACAGTCTTTTGCATCTTTTTGCACATTTATCGGCGCAACAATTTTTTGAAGCGGTGCAATTTTTTGAACTGTAGCAGTCTTTATCGTGTTTTACAGACTCAGTTGCTTTACGATCATATTTACAGCGTTCGTGCAGGTTATTATAGGCTTCATCTTTAGCTGTAATATCTTTGGTATCATATCCTGTATCAGTTATTTTCTGCTAAATTTTATTACCATTTGTTTTTGCTGATGCATATTTTACTTTCAGGATTTTAGTATCCTCGTTCCAGATTGCAGTACTGGCACTACCTGCTTTTGCGGCTTTTTCAATAGTTGACTTACACATACCACAGTTACCCACACTTTAGTTTCTTCCGATTTTAAAGCGGGCGATTTGATTTGCGCTATAGCAATAACAGTAAAAAATGAAAATAAAATACTTAAACATATTGATTGTGTTTTCATGATAATTTGTTTGATTGAATAAATAAATCTGTGAATGCCAAGGCATAGAAATAAAGATGCCGATATCAACTACCAGTTAATACCGTTCAATAACCCTGGTGGGTATCAGATTCTGAAAACGCAATTAAGAAGATAGGTATCCTGTTCGGATATTAATGGCGGACCGTGAATATCTGCATAAATTTTTTAAGATTCACGCAGATCCACTGCATCAAAAAGACTGATGGTGCGGGGAAATAATATAATTGGGGCTTAAAGATCATAAAAAGCATAAGTTGCTTTGTGGTTGGCTTCCAGTTTTACCATTTTAAACCCTGTTTTGCAGCAGCCTTTATTGGAAGTTTTCTTTAAAGACATTCCGCAAATACAGGTTTCAGTGCTGTTATGATTCAGCTCAATGCTGCTGATCGTACCCATGCAATAATGAATACTCATCATTAGTCCACTACTGATTACAAAGTATACAATTGCGATAATGGAGGAAAGTATCCTTTTCATAACAATACATAATTAGCAAAGCAGCTGAATAATCAGGCAAAAAACCTATTAAGGCTTTAATTAATAAAGTTCCACCAAATACCCACCCTTGTCCAGAGGGTAGTTGTTGGATACAATGACGATACCATATTGGGTTTACTAAACTCAAAACCTTTATTGGTATTCAGTGAGTTGAGGTTTTCGATACGCACAAAACCTTTAAAGCTCTTAATCCTGAAATGAAGGAAAAGATTGATATCCGGGCGGTTCCGGAGTGTTTCCCTGTTCTGGTAAAAATATTTACCCAGGAACGGAGAATAGCCGTCCGCTTTATAAGCGGTATGGTATCTGAGTTCAAGTCCGGTAGACAAAAAAAGGTTGGTAAAAAAATTACCTTCAAAAGCAATCCGGTGGCGGGTGAGTATGAGGGGAAGATTAACAGGTGGCTGACCGGTTGTTTGTTGTACATCCACTTCAGCGTACCAGTTCCAGTAACGCGACAATTTAAATTTCTTTTCGGCCCTAATATGTAACACATTAAACAGAGTAGCTTCTTGTTTTGCATGAAAGAAACTATCAAAATACATATAGTTACTGATTGCATAATAAGAACCGGTTACAACCAGTCCATTTCGTGGATTCTCATAACTGGCAAAGAGTCGGGTATTATTTTCTTTATTGAAACCTGTTCTGTTATCAATCGGGAAACGGCTTAACGGATCAAAAATGAAAGACGGTGATCTGTTTACATTATGAAATCCAACATTGAAATAACCTGCTTTTTTGCCCAGTAAACGTTTCATACTGATAAAAACTTCATAATCGCCGGCATTCAACCCATTTAAATACAACTCACCTCTTGCTTCAATATCCCAAATCTGATTACGGGTTCGGTTTCTGTATTCGCCCACTGCATAAATATTGTAGAAGTTTTTTGTGATAATACTATCAAACCTTCCACCAAGGTTTTGTAAGGCAATACCTGCTTTTATAAACTGGCTCTGGTTATTTTTATCAGGAAAAGTAAGGATGCTGAACTGGTTGGTGATGTCGGTCCAACGGTCCTGGAAACCTATATAAGCTGAATCGGGTATGATTCGGTTAAAGTATTTCCGATACAGAATAGAATCGGCCACTTGATCATAAAACTGAAAACTGGTTCCGGTAAAACGCAATGTATGTTCTAGCCTGAAACGGGGATAAAATATTTTGTAAGCGGTAGAATCTGTAATAATGGAATCTTTTTTCCCGAAATCATAGAACTGTCTTAACAACAGCGTAGTTTCTTTGTACACATTGCCCGTGGTAACATTTGTATTAAACGGGTTACGACGTGCAGCTGCTGGTCTTCCCAATCTTATTTCGAGCTCATAAGGATCATTCAGCCTGAGACTGTCTAACATTTTAACATCCTGCAGACCTCCGTTTTCAGATGATGCGGCTTTATTCGATAAATAAATCAGGTTCAGACCATATTTACGGTTGGGTGAACGATAATGAGTAGTAAACCTGAAATTATTATGACTGGCATTCTGGTTTTTAATTGCCCCGGGTGCATTACTAAAACGATACTCGATCGCAAAATTAAAATTGTCTTTTTTGTTTTGTGTATGCAGAAAACTAATCAGTTGTTCTGCTTTACTTCCCAGCAGGTAAGACAATTCTGTATAAGGTCTTGTGGTTTGGTATAAACGTGTATTACCGAGTGTAAAACGATATATATCATACGCATGAAATCCGGCATCAAAACCTGCTTTCATAAAGGGTTCAAATACCAGTGACTGTGCAGCAGTTCCATAGTTACCCAGGCTATGAAAACGATAGGGTAAAGGGAAGCGCGTATAAAAATCATTTATAGATGAGTCGATGGTACGTGGGCGTGTTGAATCGAAATAGCGATAAAAAATTGTAATAGAATCAGCAAGACTGTTTCTGGTTTTTAAAGAATCATTACCCGTATTTCTTCTGATTGGACGTCCCTTTGCATCGGTTGTAATATTGGAGCGCTGTGTACTGCTGTTACGTGTACGGAAATTACCGGTCTGTGCATGCAGACATAGTCCGATGGAAACCAACACAACCGTTAAAACCTGGTACTTTGTTACACGCATGTTATTGAATCTATTGCAAAATAAGATGAATGCTTATTTGCAGGAAGTTAAAACTGGAACTATAGTTTATAATGTTTTAATGAGTTCGGTAAATAAGAGTGTTAGTTTGGGTTCTGCATCGTGTGCAGCCTGCAGTACTTCTGCATGGGTAATTACATTTTCCTCTTCACGAATACCCAGATCAGTAATTACGCTCATGGCAAACACTTTCATACCACAATGCAATGCACTGATGGTTTCCTGAACGGTACTCATTCCTACAGCGTCGCCACCCAAAGCCTTGATCAGTTTATATTCTGCCCTTGTTTCAAAAGTAGGGCCGGTAACACCTGTATAAACACCCTGGTGAAGATGTATCTGGTGTTTTTCGGCTATGGCCAACATTTTATTGACCAGGCCCTTGTCGTATGGCTTACTCATATCGGGGAAACGGGTGCCGATGGCTTCCTCATTTTTACCCAATAACGGGTTTACTATAAAGAAACTGATATGATCATTGATGATCATAATATCTCCCACTTTAAATGCAGCATTTACACCTCCTGCGGCATTCGATAGTAAAAGCGTCTCCACTCCCAGCATACGCATTACCCTTACCGGATAGGCTACCTGTTGTGCCGTATAACCTTCATAAAAATGAAAACGGCCACCCATTACCCATACTTTTTTTCCACCCAGTTCTCCATAAATAAGTTTGCCTTTATGTCCTTCAACGGTGCTTACAGGGAAATGTGGTATATCGTTATAGGCTATTTCAAATTCTGTTATAATTTCATTAGCGAGGTTTCCAAGACCACTACCCAGGATAATTCCGATACTAGCTTCGCCTTTTACTTTTGCTTTGATAAAGTTGGTAGTTTCTTGTAACTGTTGCATTACTGTCGACATCAATTTCAGGTTTAGGTTGCAAATATAACCCATACAAGACCCTGTAGGCCAAATTTGGGAAAGAACAGGGTATAAAAAAACCATCCCGATATAATCGGGATGGTTCGGAAAGTTAAGAGGTATGACTGATTAGTTGATACGCTTAACGTTAACGGCGTTAGGTCCTTTACGACCTTCCTGAACGTCGAAAACTACTTTATCGTTTGCTTCAATCTGATCAATCAGACCGTTAGCGTGTACGAAAGTTTCCTGGCTAGAGTTTTCATGCTTAATAAAACCAAAACCTTTTTCCTCATTGAAGAACTTTACAGTTCCCTGAATTTGTGTGTTCATTTGTAAAATTGTAATTATAAATAAGATGGCAAAGATACGTGTAAATAAGTCGCCAGCCAATTTATTCAGGCAATATCAGGCTTCTTCTTCTGTTTCTAATTGTTTTTAAGAAACTAAACTGCTAACAATCAGTGCAAAAGGCCCGCCAACCGCTCATCCTTCTCTTTTCAGAATGATCTGTTAAATCCTGCCAGTCATTTATCTTAGCATATACACAAATAAATCATCATGTTACAAAGATCTGGTTATATTCTTGGATTATTATTGATTTGTGCGTTTGTACACGCACAAAAAATCTCTTACAAAGTTGCTTTCCCAAATGCGATTCACCATGAAGCTGTCATCAGTATTACGGCGAGTGGTATACAAAACAAACCTGCCATTTTCAACATGAGCCGCTCTTCTCCGGGCAGGTATGCCACTCATGAGTTTGGCAAAAATGTATATAATGTAAAAGCAATTGATAAAAATGGCAAATCAATTATCATCAACCGTATTGATGGAGATATTTATGAAGTTCCCGTACACTCCGGAACCATAACAGTTACTTATACACTTTTTGCCAATCATGCAGATGGTACTTATGCAGGAATTGATCCTGAAAGTATTCATTTTAATATGCCTGCTGTGTTTATGTGGATCAAAGGATATGATAAGGCGCCCATAGACATTAGCTTCGATCTTCCGAAAGAAAATAAAGGTATTGTTGCCACACAGTTATTTCCAACTGGTAAACCTCACAGTTTTACAGCACCGGGTTTGCAATATTTTATGGATAGTCCTACTAAAATTGGCGATCTCATCATTCGTGAGTGGCAGGTAAATAATGCAGATGGAAAAAAATATGCCATACGTATTGCATTGGAAGCCGATGCTACTAACCAGCAGGTTGACGATCTGGTTAACAGAACCAAAAAAATTGTAGCAGAATCAAAAGCTGTTTTTGGAGAGTTCCCAAATTATGAAACCGGTACTTATACTTTTATCATGAGTGCAAATCCATATATCCAGGGGGATGGTATGGAACACAGAAATTCTACAATGATTTGTTCACCTGTTGCTGTATTCAATCCGGCTGGTTTACAGGGTGTAACTTCGCATGAATTTTTTCACAACTGGAACGTCGAAAGAATAAGACCCAAAACACTTGAACCTTTCAACTTCGAAAAAAGCAACATGAGCCATGAGCTCTGGTTTGCAGAAGGGTTTACACAGTATTATGGCAACCTGTTATTGGCACGGGCCGGACTCATGACAGCGCAAACATTTATCAGTATTTCCGGCGGCCTGGTAAATACAAAATCAAATAGTCCGGGTGCCGTTTATTATTCTCCGGTTGACGCCAGTAATCATGCTGTTTTTGTAGATGCTTCTGTTTCCATCGACAAAAACAATTATGGTAATATGTTTACATCTTATTACACTTATGGCGCTGCTGTGGCGCTGGCACTTGACCTGGAACTGCAGACAAAAACCAATAAATCGCTTGATGATTTTATGAAAGCCATGTGGCTAACACATGGGAAACATGAAATACCATATACCATTCCATCCATGCAGAAAACATTAGCTGGCATTACAAATACCGGTTTTGCTGAACAGTTTTTCAAAAAATATATTACCGGACATGAAGCCGTTGATTACAAGTTGCTTTTTGCCAAAGCCGGATATGAGGTAAAAAAAGCAAATGAAGGAAAAGTAAATATTGGTTTAAACACCCGTGTAAATGAACAGGGAAAGTTATTGGTAGCCAGCCCCACCAGCAAAGGCAGTTCAGCATATGAAGCTGGTCTCGACATGAATGATGAGGTGCTGCAATTAGACCAAACACAGGTTAAAACAGCAGCAGATATTACCAATTTCCTTTCTCAGAAAAAACCCGGCGAAACTGTAACGGTTGTATATAAACATCGTGGTAAAGAAAAAAGAACTACCTTGACTTTAAAAGAGAACAACAGCTTAACGATTACGGATATAGAAAATAGTGGTCAGACTATTACTGAATCAATGAAAAAAATCAGGAACAGTTGGTTTACATCAAAAGCTGAGTAATAATAAGTACCCCGTAAGAATTAAATTATACTTTCTTTTTCGAAAAATATAGTACGAGCTATCCGTACCTGTTGTGCTATTGTTTAAATTTAATTCTGACGGGGTACTTATATTTATTTATCACAAAACAATTTGCATATGAGATCATTACTTGTATTAACGATGACGCTATTTATCAATAGTCTGTTTGCACAGACAGCAGAAGAGAAATTAAAAAGTCTCAATATTGTTTTACCGGCACCTTCTTCACCAATTGCCAACTATGTAAAATTTGTGAGAACCGGCAATCTGATTTTCTTATCGGGTCATGGACCTGCAAAAGCAGATGGCAGTTATATAACGGGTAAACTAGGGCGCGATCTTTCTATTGAAGAAGGTTATGTAGCGGCAAAACAAACAGGTATTGGTTTACTGGCTACTTTAAAAAATGCCGTAGGTGATCTCTCAAAAGTAAAACGTATTGTAAAAGTATTGGGTATGGTAAATAGTACAGATAGTTTTACTGATCAACCCAAAGTAATCAATGGTTTTTCAGACCTGATGGTGGCCGTTTTTGGCGACAAAGGCAAACATGCCCGCAGTGCAGTGGGTATGGCCTCTTTACCCATGAATATAGCCGTTGAAATTGAAATGGTTGTGGAAGTAGAAAATTGATTTATTTTTTTTCTGAATGCAATGCTTTGTACGCATACCATGTACTGGCAATCATTAATATAGCACCCAAAAAGAATGCGGCGCCTGGAAAATAAACAGGTGCTTCTTTTTTGGTGAAATAAGCAAACAGGTTAGTCATCAATGGCGGACCAATAATAGATGTGGCACTCATGAGACTGGTTAATGCCCCTTGCAGTTCGCCCTGTTCATTGGGTGGCACATGACCTGAGATAATGGATTGTAGGGCCGGCCCCGCAATTCCTCCCAAACAATATGGAATCAGGAATATAAACATCATCCAGCCCTGTGTGGCAAAAGCAAACAGTAAAAGCCCCAGTGCATATAGGCCCAGTCCCAGGTAAATACTTTTTTCATTACCGATTTTTGGGTTCACTATCCGTACCAATCCTCCCTGTACTCCTCCTACCAGCAATCCTACTATGCCAAGTGAAATACCAATCATCTTGGGGCTCCAGCCAAAACGTTCTATATTAAAAAAACTCCAGTTACTTTGAACGGAATGTCCCGCGATATAAATCAATATCATTGAAATAATTAAACCAGATACCGCAGGATATTTTCTCAACTGCAATAATGAACCAATGGGGTTAGCCCTTCTCCACTCAAACACTCTTCTGTGTTCTTTATCTAAAGATTCAGGCAAAACAAAATAACCGTATGCACAGTTTAGTAAAGCCAGCCCTGCCGCCACAAAAAAAGGAACCCTTGAACCAAGTTCACCCAACAGGCCCCCAATCAATGGACCAAGTATAAAGCCCAGTCCGAAAGCAGCGCCAATCATACCAAAATTCTGTGCACGATTTTCGTTGGTACTTATATCGGCTATATAGGCCGATGCTGTAGTAAAACTTGCGCCGGTAACACCTGCAATAATTCTTCCTATAAACAGCCAACCGATGGTGGGTGCGAAAGACAGGAACAAATAATCGATACCAAAACCCAGTAAAGAAAAAAGTAATACGGGCCGGCGTCCATATTTATCGCTCAGGTTACCCAGAACAGGGGCAAACACAAACTGTGTAATAGCATAGGCAAAAGTGAGCCACCCTGCGTACTGCGATGCCTTACTTACATCAGAGGTATGTAACAGCTCTTCAATCAGTTTGGGCATTACGGGTATTATCAGCCCCAATCCGGTAATATCAATCAGCAGGGTAATAAAAATAAATCCAATAGCAGCTTTGCGGTTTTTGATCATAGCAGTAAGCGGGGTTATGGTTGCAAATTTGCCGTTTTATTTCAAACAATGGAGTAATATACAAATAAAGCTTTCGTCTTAAGGTTACCATTACAACAAAAAGGAGGGGCACGAAGCCCCTCCTCAACCCTTGCTCTTGAAAAACCCTACTATTTTTTCAGTTCAATTACGCCAACATTGGTGTTTCTTGGCACCTGAACTACGATGTTATTGATGGTTGTGTCTTTATAGTTATTTGAACCGTTTACATACAGTGAATATGTTCCGTTTTTAAGACCACGCATTTTAAATTCCCCATCTTTATTGGGCAGTGCATAAGCGGTATCCGTACTATTGTACAATGTAAGTACAGCTTTTGCGTCAAGTGGTTTTACTTTACCGGAAACACTGGCAGTAGATTTCTCCACAAAGAGATGGAATACAGGCTTCAGATAAAACTTGTTATTGTTGACAATTACAATTGATCTGCTTACATCAAAATCGAGCCATAAACGAAGTTTATTAGGCAGGAACTCATCTGCTTCATGACCTTTTAACTTTATCAGGATATAATTGGGTTTATTGTCGGGCCAGTACAACGGATATGTTACACTGTCTTTTACCACTGAATTATTGGTACCGATTTCTATCCTGATCAAACGAATGGCTCCTTTTGGAATTTCAGTTGATCCAAGTAATGTATCCACTCCATTACGCAGGTTAAGAATATCATATACACCCGCATTAATATTCAGATTGGTCCATACAAAATCTGAGTCTTCATCTGAATCTTCATCTGAATCTTCATCTTCTCTGTTACCCAACCTGTCCCAGTTACATGTATCATTTCTGCGTGTGTCTTTGGTAGTGTCTACCAGTACCTGAACGGCCTTAATCTCCACAAATACCTTGTCAAAAAAACCAGGGCCGTCTGTCATATACAGACTTAGGTTTTGTTTGCCGGCTGGAATTTGTGCCGAATCAGTTTTTTTACAGGATGTTATGGCCAATGCTATGGCGAAGAACATCATTACTCCGAGGATTACTTGTTTTGTTTTCATGTGTGCTTGGTTTTTAGCGTAGCATTTCAATCATTGGCTTTTATTTTCCTATTTTTTTATTAGAGCCAAAAGAATGCCAACTGTGTATTAAGGTTTTGTTAAAGGATATTTTAAATCGTTAAATGATTTATTTCAAGCATATGTTGCTATGATTATCTACCGGACACACCATTTCTTCTCTGCACATGCAGTCATTTTTAGTTTAATTTTCTTCAATAGTGCCCCGTAAAAGGAGCATTACACATTAATTAGCAGTAGTTGGATAAATTACTCTTATTGACTGATAGCCAAATCTTGCTTATCTTGGCTTCCATCAAACTGAATTCATGAAAAAGATACCGGCACTTGTTCTTGCGTTGCTTCTGACTAATACTATTTTTTGCCAGTCATTGAGCGATACCGAAAAAAAGATCATCGATTGGGTTAAAAAACATACTACTGATGCAGAAAAATTGCTGAAAGAAACCGTAAATATCAATAGTGGTACATTCAATATTGCCGGCGTAAAAAAAACCGGTGAAATATTTGCCCGTGAATTGCAAAAAGCGGGTCTTACAACCGAATGGGTATTATTACCTGACTCTTTAAAAAGAGCCGGGCACTTGGTTGCCAGTAAAAAAGGCAACAAGGGAAAGAAAATATTTATCATTGGTCATCTCGATACCGTTTTTGAACCCGATATGCCTGCCGGTCCGTTTACAAGGATCAATGATTCTACGGCTACCGGTCAGGGTGTAAATGACATGAAAGGTGGAGATGTAATAGTAGTGATGGCACTACAGGCGCTGCATTCGATGGATCTTTTAAAAGACGCATCGGTGATTGTTTATTTTACCGGAGATGAAGAAGAATCCGGTAAACCAACAAGTATAAGCAGAAAAGATTTTATTGAAAGAGCCAGCACTGCCGATCTCGCGCTGGCATTTGAAACGGCCCAGGGCATGAACACCATTGCCATCGGGCGTAGAGGTTTCAGCAGCTGGAAACTGGATGTGACTGCAAAAACGGGTCATTCGGCCGGTGTATTTGGCCAGGGTTCAGGATATGGCGCCATTTATGAAACAGCCCGAATCCTTAATCGCTTCAGAGAAGAACTGGGTAATGAAAAATACCTCACATTCAATCCGGGTATTATAGCCGGCGGATCTGAAATGGAATATGATGATGAGAAAATGCGGGCGCTTATTTCCGGGAAAACCAATATTATATCACCCTCAGTTGTAGTGGAAGGCGATCTTCGCTTCCTTACCGAAAAACAGAGAGAAACAGCCCGGCAAAAAATGTCGGCTATTGTTGCAAGTCAGAACCTGAATGGCACCAATGCTAAAATTTCTTTTACAGATGGAATCCCCGCCATGGAGCCAAGCAAGGGTAATGATGTATTACGTTTACGGGTTGATAAAGTTTCAAGAGATATGGGACTTGGGCCGGTCAATGCAGGTGATCCGGGATCAAGAGGAGCCGGAGATATTTCTTATGTGGCAAAATATATAGATTGTATCGATGGTCTTGGTGCATCAGGCAGGGGTGCACATGCTGTGGGTGAAACCATTAACCTGAAACAGTTTCCATTACTGATTCAGCGTGCCGCATTACTCATTTACAGGCTTACACAAAGCGAATAAAATAAATAACCATGCGAAAAATTATTTATGTGCTGTTCTTACTGTCAGGACTAAACCTCAACGCACAAAACAACAGGCAGTTTTATCTTATCAAACTTTATCATTTTGATGAAGTTGCTCAACAAAAAGCTACAGAAGATTTTTTACAGAAAGCCTGGTTACCTGCTGTTCATAAAAAAGGTATTAAACAGGTGGGAGTGTTTACGCCCGTAGGAAATGATACTGCTGTAAAAAAGAAAATTTATCTCTTTATCCCACTTTCATCACTTACTGATGTGTATCGTTTAGATGACGCACTTTTAAAAGATCAGCAATACCTTTCAGCAGGCGCAGCTTATCTTCAAACAGCACATGATAAACCAGCTTATAATCGTATAGAAACATTTCTGCTCAGGGCATTTGCCGATATGCCCAAAATGGAAAAGCCCGTTCTTTCCGGTCCTGTTAATGAAAGAGTGTATGAATTAAGAAGTTATGAAGGGGCTACGGAAAAATTATACAGGAAGAAAGTAGAAATGTTTAATGAAGGAGGAGAAATCAAACTATTTAAAAGTCTTTCGTTTAATGCTGTATTTTATGCTGAGGTATTATCAGGCAGCAGAATGCCTAACCTCATGTATATGACCAGCTTCAACAATATGAATGAGCGGAACAAACACTGGAAAACATTTTCTGATCATCCTGAATGGAAACGATTATCAGGGTTACCGGAATACCAGCATACAGTCAGTAAACTGGATATTATTTTATTGCATCCGACTATTTATTCTGATTTATAAAAGAACGGCCCCGAAATCGGGGTCGTTCTTTTATAAATCTACAACCAGCTTATAAACAGTTGTTATATTGTTCCACCAGCTTCACAATTTGATCATAGCCCAACTGGCCTGATTTAACGCCAGACTGCACGCTTCCGCAATCGGCACAGATATTTCCGATTACTTTAGCAAAATTCTTTTTGCTTACCAGGTTGAATTTGCTGTCAGATTTTACCTGTATATAATAATCACCCGATTTGCCTTCAGCCGTGGCCAATACTACAGGTTCTGCGCCATTATAAATTGTTTTTCCGCTGTTATCTGTTACACGAATAAACAAACTGGCTTTGCTGCCGCTTGATACTTCTTTGTAAAAATCATTGGCATACGACACATATTTTACACCATTGACAGTAAAGCCACTGATATCAGATGGCGAATATAATTTCTTTGATCCTGTTGCAGCAGTAAACAGAATATTACCTTTTTTCTGCATCTGGTTCTTGATTGAACCCTCCTGTGTTTCATTGGCAGAAGTTACAATGGTTCCTTTTGTTTCTGTCTGCGCAGATACAATAAAGGTTGATAAGCCCAGCAGGGCAATGATGAATGTGAGTGCTTTTTTCATGGTTTTGATTTTAGATATCGATTTTTTACTTACTAATAAGTAAGTTTTATGGATAAAAAAAATTTATCCTCCTTTAAGTTGACGAATGATTGCTTTCTTTATTGTATTATAATCTTTTTGTCCGGTGATTCGGGCCAGTTGCACACCTGCGGCCAGATTGGTCATCAGGAGCAGGGTTTGGGTTCTGGGGGTTTCCTGGAATACAAACTCTCCGGACTTTTTGCCGGCAGCAAGCGTCTGTTCTACCAGTTTTAATACCAGGAATACCAGCTGGTTTACTTTTTCTTTTACGGAAACCGGCAATGTATTATAGTCAGATGCAACTGAGCCGATGATACAGATACTGTTAGCATCTACAAGACATGAATATCGTTCTATGAACTTCTCTAATGCAACTGTTGCAGATGCACCGGCTGCTTTTAATTGTTTATCGAGTGAAGTGTACAAATCAATATACTGATCAATGATTTCCGATAATAAATCTTCTTTACCACGAAAATGATAATGAATAGCAGCATTACGCACCTGTAACTGCTCTGCTATGTCTGCATAACTGAACGCATTGTATCCATGACTCTTGATCAATGCTGTTCCTATCCGTACTATTTCTTCTTTGGTATCAGTATTTCTTGCTGTCACAAGCTAAAGTTAAGGATTACTTACTAAATAGTAAGTTTTGTTCCCGGCATCCTAAAAATTTTTATCTTTTCCTTTTTGTGCCTTATGTGCCCGCATCATGTCTACAAAATTTTGCTTAAGTAGCAGTGCGTCAATTGTTTGTGCAATTCGTTTTGCCTGGGCCATCTCATTTTTCACCCCTTCTACCCATTTGATGAAATAATTCCTGTGTGAAAGGTTAAGTTGCTGAAAAAATTCCATGGCGCCTGGCTCATCTTCCAGGCATTCCTTTAACGCCGGGGGTATTGCAGGCGCTGTTTTATCAATGGTAACAGACACTTCTACCATTGCACCTTTCTTTTTATGTATCCCTTTACGCATGGTTGCATTTACAGGTAACATAAATGAACCATCGCCCATTGGCATTAATGCAACGCCCTTAATAGCAAAAGCATCGATCTTTCCTTTTACCCGAAAAGTTTTCCTTGATCCGGGTTGCAATTGTTCTGCTATGTCCTGTGGCACCTGGATATAAGTCCAGCCGGTTTTATCTCCTTTTTCACCAAATTGCTGCAATATGGTTTCGAAACGTATCATTCGTACTCAAAATACTTAGAGCCTGTTTAAAATTTATTCAATAAAAGTTTTATGGCGGATAATTTGACCATTTCTTCGGAAGATTCCATAAGGAGTTCATAATTCCTGCATAATCTTCTGTCATTGTCAAACCATGCAA
>JBMOKQ010000085.1:0-2396 GCA_049324295.1 Bacteroidota bacterium | reverse complement strand
GTAATCAGATTTCCATTAGCATCATACCAACCTTTATTCGCCACCTGCCATTCATAACTTGTAATGCAAGAGCCAGCATTTTCGACAGTAAATGTTTTAGCTCCGGCATCTCCGCAATAAATAGTTAGTGAAGTGCTGCCATTTATTTTAAGAACTGGAGTATTTGTGCGATTTATAGTGATATATCTGGGCGTCTGTCCGTTTTGCAAACCAGAATTGCAGTTATTGGTTGGTCGAATAGCAATCTGCCCTCCGCCAATCAGATTAGATGTTATGGTAACATTATTGTTTCCTGCTAACCATGTGCTTCCATTAGAAGTAGCAGTTCCCAATTTCCATCCGTTGGGGAGTAAATATTCATAAGTTGTGATTGAACCAAAGCACAGTGTTGGATTTTCAAATGCTGTTTGCCACTGAATGTTATTAAAACTGATATTGAAGTTGGATAACTGGCAAGAAGGGGCATTAATGGTTGTTTGGTTGGGTTGAATCAATGCACAAGATGCTGTATTGTTGTAAAATAAGGATTTGATTCGTTTGAATTCAAAATCTTTTATTGCACCCGCACCTGCTGTATTTGTATAACTAACCCTGAAAACCTGATTTATATTAACATCTCTGAACTTCCCACGAAAATTAAATGTTGTATTTCCGCCGGTTGAAGTGATGTTGTAAGCCCCTTGAATTAATACAGGTGATTTGTCCACGACGCAACAGATGGGCTTGTTCCAGGAACAGTTACCGTAAACGTAATTTCAGTGTCAGGACAAAACTCAGTTATTTCAAGGGGTGAAATAGTTTGAGATAGTGTTGCCGTTGAAAAGGCCATTAAGGTCAAGATGAATAAGGTTATTTTCTTCATGATTAAATGATTTTATTTTTCTAAATGTATTTGCAATCCTGCATTGATTTGAATGCCTCTCAAATCGTTCTTGTAACTGTTTTTAACGTCTTCAACGTTGGAGTAATATCCAAATAACAATTCAAAGGCCACCACCGAATTAAAAAATACAGCAGGTCCTGTCTTAAATCCATAGTTTGTGATATTACCTTTACTGACACCTGCATTATATGCGCCAATTTGAATATTTGCATCAATGAGAAGATTTATTCTACTATCAATATTCAGGAAATAATATCTCAAAAATGGCCCGACAACAATTCGTTTTATGTCTGTACTTCCCCCACCGGGTGGAAATGTTTTGCTTTTTTCCCAACTGAAAGTGGTTCTAATCCCTGATGCAAATTTATCAGCGATAAAATATCCGACATTAGGCGCAATAGTTAGGTCTGTATATTTTGAATCATACGAAATGGATTGAGTTGAATAAGTCCCTTCTCTTGATGAGAAACTCCCAATGCCCCCAACCAACCAATTGTTTTTAGTTAACTGACCGAATGATTGAAACGCCGTACCAAAAAATAAAAGGAACAAAAAAGGTTTCATTGTAGATAATTTTAAATGTGAAATAATGCAGGCAATATACAACCGGAGGACTTTTTTCTCGCAATTTTAAGGTTTTAATGGCAATCATGCCGCTGTAAATTATTTTCGAAATGTCAACCCTAGAATACCACAAACTGGTAATTTTTGATTTGGGTGTCCAATAGGGTTGCTTACAACAATAAGAAAAGTATCCGCAAAGCCCCTTATATAAGCCCCGCTATAAAGTTCAGTGGCGGGGCTTTGTGGTATACTTTTGAGTTGACCGACTTCGCCGTAAGCTTGCTATTAGGGAGAAAGTATCGGCCTTACTTCTTCTATTAGTTATCTTTTAAAAATACTTTTCGTGTTTCTACTCCTTTCTATGGAGCTTTTTTTAGCCATCGGGGGGATGTTGATATAAATGTACTGCTTACCTTCTTTATTTTGCTGCTTTGGGTGCTAATTTTTCTTAGCCGGGCATGTATCTGGCCTTACGTCCTCCCTCAACGTTACCTGTTTATAAGCCTGTCATCGGTGCAGATTAACTTTAGGAAAGTTTCGAAACTTTCCTAAAGTTAAATCGCAAAGGATCTTTTTTATGAAAAGGATGGTAGCTATTTATAGTTACCTGCTTATGTTACTGCGTAATATGCGAGATGAATAAGAAATGATTAGCTGGCCTCTGTGCAACTTTTGGAAAGTTTCGGAACTTTCCAAAAGTTAATGCTCCTCTTTTTTAGTTGCCTGCGTAATTGGTTTTTGTACAATTGCATATGACATTGCAAAACCAAGTGTTGCAAACAGTATGAAGAGCTTTTTCATTTGTGAACGATCTATTTTTTAGTCAAGTAGCCAAGGGGAATTTCACCCTAAGGCTCTCACAGCACTGGACGTGAGACTCTCGCCTCATCCAGCGCTTCCAAGATCAGGTTTTCTCTTCTTACCAAGCACAGGTGGCACCAATGCCCAA
>JBMOKQ010000084.1:0-44558 GCA_049324295.1 Bacteroidota bacterium | reverse complement strand
CGGGTAAAAAGAAAAGACTAAAGTCCGGGGCTAGGTTATTTGAATTAATTAATGATCGAGGCTTTTCTAAACACAACACACTCTTCTATCCTTGCCCCGGATTTCAATCCGGGTAAAAAGAAAAGACCCGGGCTTTCGTCCAGGTCTACCATTCTTTTCCTTATTTATTTTAGTTATACCGCAAAACTCTCACCACAACCGCAACTTCTGCTGGCATTGGGATTATTAAAATAAAAACCTTTCCCATTCAGTCCATCAGAGAAATCCAGTTCCGTATTTACGAGGTATAAAAAACTTTTCAGGTCGGTTACCACTTTTACGCCATTATCTTCAAATACCTGGTCCATGGGTTTAATCTCGTTATCAAAATCGAGTTTATAACTCAACCCTGAACAACCTCCTCCTACTACACCTACACGCAGAAAATAGGACTCATCACCCGTTACACCTGCTTCTTCCATCAGTTGCTGCACTTTATTTTTTGCCTTATCGCTTACGTATATGCTGTTTTCTGTTGCTACCATTTAGCTAATAGTTAATGGTTAATAGTTTACAGTAACCAATGTTTGATTAGTGTACACCTTTCTCTTCAAATACCAGTTCTTCCAGTCCGTTCTTTTTACGGTAGTCGTTGATGGCAGCTTTAATAGCATCTTCTGCCAATACAGAACAGTGAATTTTCACCGGGGGAAGGTTTAGTTCTTCCACCAGGTCCATATTATCAATCTGTACTGCCTGGTCAACTGTTTTGCCTTTCAGCCATTCTGTTGCCAGTGAAGATGATGCAATTGCAGAACCGCAGCCAAAGGTTTTAAATTTAGCATCTGTAATAACACCTGTTGCATTGTCTACCTCAATCTGCAGACGCATTACGTCTCCACACTCTGGTGCACCTACAAGACCGGTACCCACATTTGTTTTTGCCTTATCAAGCGTACCCACATTTTTGGGGTTATTGTAATGGTCGATTACTTTTTTTGAATATGCCATGGTTGAAGAAAATTTGAAAATTAAACAATTTGAAAATTTGAAAATGAGGGCCCTTTTTGTTGGTTAGGTTAATTTGAAAATTATTTTCAAATTGCCACATTTTCAAATTATTTATCAATGGTGTGCCCATTCAATGCTGTTCAGGTCTATCCCTTCTTTGAACATTTCCCAGAGTGGACTCATTTCTCTCAGTTTTAAAACAGTTTCACTTACCGCTTTAATGGTATAGTCAATCTGTTCTTCTGTGGTAAACCTGCCCAATCCAAAACGTAGCGAACTGTGTGCCAGATCGTCTCCGAGTCCCAGTGCTTTTAACACATAACTGGGTTCCAGTGAAGCAGATGTACAGGCTGAACCCGATGAAAGAGCGATATTTTTATTAAAGCCCATCATCAGACCTTCCCCTTCCACATATTTAAAAGATATATTACTTACATGTGGCAGACGATGTTCACGGCTTCCATTTACATACGCTTCTTCCAGTTGTAATAATGCTGTTTCCAGTTTATCGCGCAATTTGCTCAGTCGTGCAGCGTCGTCGGCCATTTCAAGACGGGCCAGTTCACAGGCTTTACCAAAACCTACGATTCCGGGTACATTCAGGGTACCACTACGCATCCCTCTTTCATGCCCGCCACCGTCCATCTGTGCGGTTACTTTTACACGCGGATTTTTTCTGCGTACATATATAGCACCTACGCCTTTCGGACCATACATTTTATGTCCTGTAAAAGCCATGATATCGATACCGTCCTTGTTTACATCAACCGGTACTTTACCAACCGCCTGTGTACCATCGGTAAAAAACAATATGCCGTGTTTACGGGCAATGGCACTGATTTCTTTTACCGGCTGTATCACACCAATTTCATTATTAGCATACATGATGGCAATAAGAATAGTGGTTGGTTTAATGGCCGCTTCAAGTTCTTTCAGGTCAATCAGTCCCTCCGGATTTACTTCCAGGTAAGTTACTTCTCCACCTGAACGCTCAATATGTTTACAGGTATCCAATACTGCTTTGTGTTCTGTGGTACAGGTGATGATATGGTTGCCTTTGCTGGCATACATTTCATATACACCTTTGATACCCAGGTTATCGCCTTCTGTGGCACCCGATGTAAAAATGATTTCTTTCGGGTCGGCTCCAATCAGTTTAGCCACCTGCTCACGTGCATAATCAACCGCTTCTTCCGCCTGCCATCCAAAAGGGTGGTTACGGCTGGCCGCATTACCAAAATGCTCGGTAAAATAGGGTATCATCGCTTCCAGCACACGAGGATCCATAGGTGTGGTGGCATTGTTGTCAAGGTAAATCGGTAATTTCAACATAGTACACAGAAATTTGCTTGCTTCTAAATACAAAAATACATTAATCAGGCTATACTTGCAGAACCGAAAACCGCTTCAGGCGGCTTTTTTTCACAAATCGAAAGCCTTTTTAAACAACAAAGAATTATGTTAAAAGTTGAGCATATTGGACTGGCTGTCAAAAGCTTTACCGATGCCATCCCCCTTTTTGAACAGTTGCTGTCTACCCCATGTTATAAAACCGAAACCGTGGCTTCAGAAAAGGTTAACACGGCTTTTTTCCAGGTGGGTGATACCAAGATTGAACTGCTTGAAAGCACCGAACCGGATGGAGTCATTGCCAAATTCATCGAAAAAAAGGGTGAGGGTATGCACCATATTGCCTTCGAAGTAGCTGATATTGAGGCTGAAATGAAGCGTTTACAGAACCTTGGCTTTCAACTCCTCAATGAATCACCCAAAAAAGGAGCCGATAATAAACTGGTCTGTTTCCTTCACCCCAAAGGAACGAATGGGGTGTTGATGGAGCTTTGCCAGGAAAACGAGGAAAACAGAGAAATAAGGAATAAGAAATAAGGAAGTATACTATTTTCTCATTCCATGTTTCTTATTCCTTATTTCTCTGTTCTTATTGCAGTCCCAATTTTTCTACTGCTGCCTGTGCGGCTACCTGGGAAGCATCTTTTTTATTGTAGCCTTTTCCTATAGATAGTAGTTCCCCGTCGAGTACGATATGAATGGTAAAGAGGCGGCGGGAACCTTCCATTTTTTCATCTGCAAGATCAAAAGAAAGACTGCGGCCATGTTTACTGGCCCAGCCAATCAGTTTGTTTTTCAGGTTGATGTCTACCGATTCCAGGTCATCAACAAACATGTGTGGTATTACAATCTGTTTGAGTACCCAGTGCTGTGTTTTTGAATAGCCTTTATCGAGATATACGGCTCCCACAACGGCTTCCAGTGTATTACCAAAAATCTGGCTGCCTTTGAGTGAGCTGTCGAATTTATTATAAAAAGTAAGTTTGCGCAATCCCATTTTCAGGGCAATATCATTCAGCTGCTGGCGGTTTACCATTTTACTGCGCATTTCAGTAAGAAAACCTTCGCCTTTGTATGGATAACGTTTGAAGAGATAATCGGCCACAACGGCACTCAATACAGCATCGCCCAGGTATTCTAACCGCTCATTGTTTTCTTCGGGCGTGTCTTTTACCGAACGGTGACTAAGAGCAGTACGATAGATCAGCAGGTTACCTGGTTTTAGCCCCAGTACATTTTTTAACTGTGCTTCAAAAGAGGCGTCGGGTGAATTAGATGAAAAAAGTCTTTTTAAAAACTGCACAGAACTTAGGCTGAATATTTTTTTACAATCACACAGGCGTTATGCCCTCCAAAACCAAAGGTATTGCTCAATGCAGCACGAACGGTTCTTTTTTGTGCCTGATTGAAAGTGAAATTCAATTTCGGATCCAGTTCCGGATCATCAGTAAAATGATTGATGGTTGGCGGAATAATATCGTGAATAACGCTCTGTATACAGGCAATGGCTTCAATTACACCTGCTGCACCCAGGCAATGACCGGTCATTGATTTGGTGGCACTGATATTCAGGTTATAAGCATGATCGCCAAATACTTCTGTAATTGCTTTGGCTTCCGCTCCATCACCTAAAGGTGTGGAAGTACCGTGTGTATTGATATAATCAATTTCATCTGCACGGATACCGGCATCTTTCAATGCGGCAAGCATTACATTACGTGCGCCCAGTCCTTCAGGATGTGGGGCCGTGAGGTGATAAGCATCGGCAGTGGCTCCACCACCTGCTATTTCACAATAAATTTTTGCACCGCGTTTAAGGGCGTGTTCGTATTCTTCCAGTATCAAAGCACCAGCAGCTTCACCCATTACAAATCCGTCGCGATCCTTATCATAAGGACGACTGGCTGTTTTTGGATCATCATTGCGTTCGCTCATGGCTTTCATGGCATTGAAACCACCCAGACCAGCTTCGCTGATTACCGCTTCGGCTCCGCCTGAAACAATGATATCGGCTTTTCCCAAACGTATGGTATCAACTGCACTGATAATGGCATTGGTACTCGATGCACAGGCGCTTACCACTGCATAGTTCGGTCCACGAAAACCGTGACGCATGGAGATAAGACCGGCAGCAATATCGAGGATCATTTTAGGAATAAAGAATGGATTGAAACGTGGCGTTCCATCTCCTTTGGCAAAATTGATCACTTCTTCCTGGAAAGTAGTAAGTCCACCAATACCACTCGCAAAGATGACACCCACCCGGTCAATATCAACATTGTCTTTTGATATACCGGCATCGGTTACGGCCATTTCACTTGCAGCAATGGCCAGTTGTGCAAAACGATCTGTTTTACGGGCCTCTTTACGATCCATGAACTGTGTTGGATCAAAGCCTTTGATTTCACATGCAAAACGGGTTTTGAATTTGGAAGCATCAAATAAAGTAATGTTATCTGCTCCAGACACACCATTGATCAACGCCGTCCAATAATCTTCCAGATTATTTCCTAACGGTGTGAGGGCGCCAATTCCGGTTACAACAACGCGCTTTAATTCCATGATCAAAACCTGTTTAAGTGAACATCCGCCTTTTGTGGCCGAGGCCGCAGAAAGGCGGATGCATAAATTATTCCTTCAATAAAATTAATTCTTACTTGGCATGTTCTTCCAGGTAAGCTACGGCCTGACCAACTGTAGTGATGGTTTCTGCCTGCTCATCAGGAATAGAGATATTGAATTCTTTTTCGAATTCCATAATTAACTCCACGGTATCCAGTGAATCGGCACCGAGATCGTTGGTAAATGAAGCCTCATTGGTAACCTCGGCTTCGTCAACCCCTAACTTGTCAACTATGATTTTCTTTACTCTTGTTGCGATGTCTGACATTGTAAAAAGTTTTTGTTACAGCCGCAAAAATATACTTTTTGTCAAATAAGCAATCTTTTCAGGCATATTTGTTTCCACAGGCAAAAATAGGCTGTTGATGCCCAAACGGGATATTATTAATGAGTCGGAAAATCCATTAGTCCGAAAGTCCGAAGGAAGATCGTTTTTTGCACATTTTTAGTGCTATTAACTACCAAAAACTTGGTTTCCGGCTTTCGGACTTTCCGACTCCCGGACTTTCCGACTCCCAACCAAATATTAAAAATGATCCCTATCTTGTACATCCTTTCCCCTCAATTATGGCACTTAAACTCATCGACCACGGCTCAAAAGAGTACCAGCAAATGGTAGAATTGCGCTACCAGATACTCCGTAAACCTCTCGGACTCAGTTTTACCATGGAGGAGCTGGAAAAAGAGAAAAATGATATCCTGATCGGCTGTTTTGATGAAGAAAAGCTGGAAGGATGCTGTATGCTGATGGAAGAAGGTGAAAAAACGGTCCGGCTAAGACAGATGGCTGTATTATCCGGTTTGCAGGGTAAAGGAATTGGCCGGGTGCTGATGATTTTTGCCGAAAACATCGCCCGCGACCGCGGCTACAAACGCCTCACCATGCACGCCCGTGGTACAGCAATTGGTTTCTACGAAAAACAGGGCTATAATATCTGCAGCGATGAATTCTTCGAAGTAACCATTCCGCATTATGTGATGGAGAAAACGCTGTAAAACAGAGAAATAAGAAATAAGGAACATGGAATGAGAAAGTATTTCACTTCCTTATTTCTTATTCCTTATTTCTTATTTCTTATTCCTCTGTTTACCCTCCTCCTATCTTCTTTCTCAACAACCCTCTCAAATCGTGTCTGCATTCGTCGCCCATATTTTCTTTGGGTACGAGAAAAAATGATTTGCTGTTGAAATAAAGGTGAAAAAAATGCGGGCTCTCGAAATAACGGGAGAATTTGTTCCATTCCCAGTCAACATAACCACGTTCATTTTCCAGGCGGATAGCCTGCTCATTAAAGTCGATGATAAAACTATCTTTAAAAGTGGCCGCTTTTTTATAAATAGTATTTGGTAAAAAATACCAGAACGATGCCATGAGCATAATCCAGATAAAAGAACCCAGTAAAAAAGGTTCGGGTCTTATCTTCTTCATATAGAAAAGAACAGCTGCTGCAATGGCAAATACATTCACTAATACCATCAATACCCTTATCTCGGGTTTCTGTATAAAATGGTATCGTAATGCCTGTATTACTTTCTTTTTATCGTAGGAGAAGCTGACTTGCATAGGGCAAAGATAGGAGCAGGATATCTGATTTTTTGATCTTTGATCTTTGATTTTTTGATTTATGATTTGTTTGATGCTGTTTAGGGGATTGGATGTAACTATTATGAAAAAATGTATTGCATTTTCATTTTCCAGGCGATCTGCTTAATTTATTCGTTCCGTACAAAGTTTTCCTCGCACTGTATTGTTATAACAAAAAAGATATTTACCGCAACGTCCTCATGCTATTACCTGCGGTAACAGAGGGAGACGATCGTAGAACAAAACTACTATGCCCTATTATCCCTTTTAGTTCTCAGTGTTTACATGAACACTGTGAACGGCTATATAAATCAATAGGTTGCATTTTAAAATGGTCTTTTAAATCCCTGCCCGGGGTTATAGTACAATTAGAGTATAGTAGTATTAGGGTTATACTGGGAGAAGAGTACGGCGAACCTACCGGGAGGTGGGGGTAGTAACGGGGAAAGATGAGGGAGAAATGAGGGGGATGGTATTGGGAGTACTTAGTGATAGTGTATGTGTTATTCTCTAATCTTGAATCAACTTCAGATATTGCCTTCCTAAACCCCTTTACACAGTTAACTAAACACTACCAAACTGGCCCGTTACAACTCCGTTATAAGTCCGTTACAAGTCCGTATCAGGTCCGTTGTTTTCTCTCTTTCCGGCTTTTCTTCCTCCGCTGCTCCTCCTCATTTTCTTCTGTACCTCTCCATTGTTAAAAGCATACCCAAAGCACCTATAGCTGGTTAATCCTTTTATTCTCCTCAGATTCTATTTTTTGCGGGTTCCCTGCAGATAAGAAACCCCTTTGATAAAATAAGGTATGCATAATACAAGCTATAGACCGGTTATTAAGAACCTCATGAGAGGGTAAGAATAGGGTTAAGCCAGTGATTGTCTCTTCCTGAAATCAATTTACAGAGTTAAGTCCGAACCCCTGTAAAGTGATTTCAGGAAGAGACAGGGAAATCATCCTTCGCTTCGCGAAGGATAACACCAATAAGGACATTCTATCTGTATCAAGAGAAATTTGTTGCGGTGTCTCTGGGGCACGAGGTCGAAAGTGCCTACAGGATCAGATCAACAAAAAAAATACCGGCACACATCTTTGGAAAAATTGCAGCCGCTTTCCTGAATCAAATTTTCAACCCTTGATTCGCATTGATAGATATTACGCATAAAATTGCTTAGGTTTAAATAATATACAAAAGCTCCAAAACCCTGTAAAACATGCGACTGTTTTATTTGTTAATTATCCTCTCTGTAGTAGCCTGCAAGGAACAAGCCAGTTCAGCAACAGAAGATACTAGCGCCACTTACTATATACCAGACACTGCCTGGAACCGAACCGGCAACCAATATATAGTGAGCCAGCCTACCGGCATTGGCATTGATAGCAACAACCATATTTTTGTTTTCCAGAGAACCGGTCGTAAATGGACAGACCCTTTTCCGGATTCACTCATCTCAAAAAACACCATTTTCGAAATTGACAGCGAAACAGGAAAAGTCATTAATGCATGGGGAGCCAACTATTTTATCATGCCACACGGCCTCACGGTTGATAAAGAGAATAATATCTGGGTAACAGATGTGGGCCAGCACCAGATTTTTAAATTTAGTCATGACGGTAAACTGCTCCTGAAATTAGGTACAGCCAAAGTACCGGGTAACGACGCCTTTCATTTTAACCTGCCAACAGATGTTGCTATTGCCAGCGATGGCTCTTTTTATGTGAGTGACGGATATGGCAATAGCAGGGTGGCTAAATTTTCTCCCACCGGCGCTTTCATAAAAGCCTGGGGATCGTACGGAAAAGGAGAAGGAGCATTTATAATTCCACATGGCATTGCTATCGACAGTAAGGATATACTGTATGTTGCCGACAGACAAAACAACCGGATACAAGTGTTTGATACCACCGGGAGATTTCTGAAAGAACTGAAAAACAATGAACAGGTACAACAACTTCCTTCTGTTGCCATAGACCTTAACAATACACTCTACGCCATTGATTACGACCCCCGAAAAAAATCAGACAGCACCGTTAATGGTTCTAGTTTTTTCGGGTTTGATACCGTTTACCAACCCACCTCGCACTTTGGCGCAACAGCCGGTAAAGAGAGAGGACATAGCTGGTTTCATGATATTGCCATTGATAAAAAAAACAATGTGTATGTAGGCGATATCATTGGCTTACAAGTGCGCAAGTTTATACCGGTTCATAAAAAAGAGTAAACCCATTCGCTATTTTTCTCCACAGGATGTGCTTAGTCAAGAGAAGTTTGTCGCATCGTTTTCCCCTCTTACCTGGGTAACAGAGGGAAACGATTGGATAGCATAAGACAATGGTTTAATTGCCAGATTAAATAAATTCACTATCTTATAAGGACTTTTTAATTCATAGCAAATGAACAAACTGATTTTCTCTGCAGCTATTGTTTTTTGTTTAACAGGTTCCTGTTCAAATTCAAAGCAGCCAGATAATACTGATAACAAAGTCAATCAAACTGTAATAGCAAAAGACTCCGGTAAAAACCAAAACCCGGTTACACAAAAAATTACACCCTACTTATGGGTAGAGAAAGATGCCAAAGCGGTGGCAGATTATTATTTATCTATTTTTAAAGACGGTAAGCTGAAAGACTTTCGCAGGTTCAATAGCAACGAAAGCGGAAATGCAGCAGGTATAGAAACGGCTGTCATTGAAATAGCAGGAATGGAGTTTACCATATTGGCAGCAGGCCCGCTATTCAAATTTAATGAAGCCGTTTCTTTTGTGATCAATACAAAAGACCAGGCCGAAACAGATTATTACTGGGAGGCACTTACAAAAAATGGCGGTGAGGAAGGCTCCTGTGGATGGTGCAAAGATAAATATGGATTATCGTGGCAGGTTGTACCCACTGAATATTTTGAATTAATACACAGTAAAGACTCTATAATAAGGGAAAAAGCAATGAAGAATACATTAAAGCAGAAAAAACTGATTCTTTCAGAACTCAAATAAGCGCTTCAAATTCAATAGTTATTCAGCAATAACCAACCATGAAACTGCTTAAACAATACTTCCTGTTTACATTCACCATTTCATGGGTTTGTTTTATTACTGTTGCTGTTATTGCTCAAAGAACTCCGTTAATCTCACCTGCATTACAATTATTGCAACAGGTACTAGTATTATTGGGAACCATTACACCTTCTTTGGTGGCTCTGTTTCTTACCCGGCGCTCTGGCATTACGGGTGAAACAACAAAACTACTTGGCAGAATCGGCAGGTGGCAGGTAAACATAAAATGGTATGTATTTGCGGTAAGCTATATAGCCATCATTAAACTCCTGGCAGCCATTATTTACAGGGTCAGCACCGAAGCATGGCCCTTGTTTGGCCAGGATGCCTGGTATATAATGCTGATAGCTATACTGTTTTCAACCTGGGTGCAGGCAGGTGAAGAGATTGGCTGGCGTGGATTTGTACTTTCAAGACTTACCGCAAAATTCGGTTTGGCTCTTTCTACGCTGCTGCTTGGCTTAGTATGGTCAGTGTGGCATTTACCCCTGTTTTTTGTGAAGGGGGCAGATACTTTCGGGCAGTCGTTCCCGCTATACTTACTTCAGGTTACGGCTCTTTCCGTTGCTTTAGGTTTTCTCTATTGGCGCACAGGTGGCAGCTTGCTGCTGGTGATGTTAATGCATGCTGCCGTAAATAACACCAAAGACATTGTTCCTTCTGCTGTTCAGGGTGCCACTAACCAATTTGCGCTGAGTAATTCACTTGTTGCCTGGCTTACTGTTGCACTGCTATGGATATTTGCCATCTACTTTCTCATACGCATGCGCGCTGTGAAGCAAATGGATGAGTAGTAGAAAATGTTATTAGCTGAAAGGGTACTTCTTTCTTCGCTGCGTTTTCATACTCTCGCCTGCTGTGAAAGAGGGAAACTTACGGAGAACAAAGTATCACTTTTTTCACGCTGATATATCCATATAACCATGGCACAATCAACCTCTTTTTTGTCGCGATTCTACCTTATTTGCTATATGGCGAAGCAGTAGGTTTGAATCGGCAAAATCAATTTCTTGCTTCGCAAGAGGCTACTCTTTTAACAGCATTGTTGATGATGGCCCGGCTACGTGGAAAGAATATGATGAGATGATAAAAATATGATAAACAAAAAAGTAAATTAGAACCATTAAAATAAACAATCATGGCATCCATTAACCCTTACATCCATTTTAATGGAAATGCAGAAGAAGCATTTTCCTTTTACAAATCAGTTTTCGGTGGCGAATTTGTTACCCTCGTTCGTTTTAAAGACATGAGTTTTGAAGGCGCCCCCAGCTTTGAAAAAGAAGCTGAAAAAATTATGCATGTGGCACTGCCCATTGGCAAACACAATGTACTTATGGGTAGCGATACACCGGAGCAAATGGGAAAACATAACGAAATGGAAACCCGTAGCAAAATTTCTATAGGCGCCGAAAGCCGGGAAGAAGCCGATCATCTGTTTAATGGACTTTCTGCAGGTGGACAAATAGAAATGCCCATGGCCGATAGTCCCTGGGGTTCGTACTTTGGTATGTTCAGAGATAAATTTGGTATTGAATGGATGGTTGACTTTGATGTAAAATTCAAAGGACAACCATAGATAAAACAATTACTGTAAACATCTGTTTACAGTAATAAAGCCACAGATACACAGATTATCAAAGTACAATCTGTGCATCTGTGGCTTTATATAGTTTATTATTCTTGGCGAAGGCTCCGCAAAGAACCAAATCCTACATCCGCCATCAGACATCAAACCTCCTCCATTTCCTCTCTGCAAACGTTTTCGAAAAAAAATATCTACTCTTTCCTGTTATAACGCTCACGGAAAGCCAGTATATTACAATATAACGCTTATCTACCTAATTGCTTGCCATGTCGTTAACCAAACCTAAACTGAGTTTCTGGCAGATCATTAATATGAATGTCGGCTTCTTTGGTATTCAGTACAGCTTCGGATTGCAACAAACGGCTGTAAATCCATTGTATAGTTTTTTAGATGCCAGACCGGAAGACCTTCCTTTACTCAACCTCGCGGGCCCTATGACGGGTTTATTGATTCAACCCATTATTGGCGCACTAAGCGATAAAACCTGGCACCCCCGCTGGGGTCGTCGTAAACCCTACTTTTTAATTGGTGCCATCTTCTGCAGCCTCTGTTTATTTGCCTTTCCATTCAGTCGTGCCTTATGGATGGCCGTTGGTTTATTATGGATTCTTGATGCGGCCAATAATACCGCCATGGAACCTTATCGTGCTTTTATTGCCGATAAGTTACCGGCGAGTCAGCGGGCCATGGGTTTTTTAACACAGAGTTTTTTTACAGGCCTCGGTATTACGCTTGCCAATCTCTCTTTATTCTTTTTTCAGAAAATCATTACAGGTAATTCCACCACTTCTACCGGTGAACCGGGTATTCCTTACTGGGTATATGGTTCCTTTTTTGTAGGGGCAGTTTGTTCCATTGCATCCGTTGCATGGTCGGTTATTAAAACACCGGAGATACCTCCAACCGCTGAAGAACTGGCTACACTGAAAGCAGAACATAAAAACTTTTTAACACCTTTCAAAGAAATATTTACTTCCATCATTCATATGCCCAAAACCTTGTGGCAATTGGGTCTTGTGTATCTCTTCCAGTGGTATGCCATGTTCTGTTACTGGCAGTTTATTTCGCATAGTATTGCACAATCGGTTTGGCACACCAATGCAGAAGCCAATCAGCAACTGTATGAAGAAGCTGTTGGCTGGACAGGTTTGGTAAACGGTTTCTACAATATCATCACTTTTCTATCTGCTTTCGGGCTGGTTTGGATGGCAAAAAAGTTTGGCGCCAAACAGGTACATATCGTATGCCTGTTGCTTGCGTCATTATCACTGTTCCTTCTACCCCATATTGAAAATAAATATTACCTGTTTGCTCCCATGATTGGTTTTGGTATTGCCTGGGCCAGTATGATGGGTGTTCCCTACATTATGGTAGTGGGTAGCATTCCGAAAGAGAAGTATGGTGTGTACATGGGTATTATCAATATGATGATTGTGGTGCCCATGATTATTCAAACCCTTTCCTTCGGTTATATCTACAAAACCTTCCTCAACAGCAACCCCGCTAATGCCATCAGCTTTGCAGGCGCACTTTTATTAGTAGCCGCATTCGCAACAATGAGAATGACGGTTGCTAAAAATGAGGAAGAGATTGAGGTTAACATAAGTGGAGGGCATTGATTAAGTTGCCCGAAGGTTTATAGAACTCCGTTGGAGACTCCTTTGGAGGGAATTTGGAAATTTGAAAATGAGAAACTTTTTTCGATATACCTGTTGTGGGTTTATCACAAACAATATTCACCATTGACCATTCACCATGAAAATACTCTGCATCGGAGAAGCACTTATTGACATGATCTGTACCGACAAGGGCAGCAGTCTTTCTAATGGGCAGCATTTTCTCAAGAAACCAGGCGGGGCGCCTACCAATGTAGCTGCGGCCATTGCTGTACTCGGCGGCAATGTGGAGTTGGCTGCCAAAGTAGGTAATGACCCCTTTGGCAAACATCTGATAGAAGTGATGCAGGATTTCGGTGTATCTACCCGCTGGATGTTTCAGGATGATGACAGCTTCACCACTTTTGCATTCGTTTCTCTTATGCTTGATGGCGAACGTGATTTTATATTTAACCGCGGTGCCGATGGCCTGCTCAACAGAGACGAAACAGAAGCCATTCCATTGGATGAGGTAAGTATTATTCATTTTGGTTCAGCCACTGGTTTTTTGCCCGGGCCATTACAGGCAGCTTACCAGAGTATGTTACAGAAAGCATTGTTGCAAAACAATATCTTTATCAGTTTCGATCCCAATTATCGTCACCTGCTTTTCCCGAATGATAAACAGACGTTTATTGATCAGTCATGGAATTTTTTACAATCATGTCATTTCTTTAAACTGAGCGATGAAGAAGCTATGCTGATTACCGGAACACATGCAGTTACAGATGCAGCGGCCATTTTGCTGGAAAAAACAAATGCAGTATTTACCATTACGCTTGGTAAAGAAGGCACATTACTTGGTTTTAAAGGCAATACCTATACCATTGCAAGTATCCCTGTTCAACCAGTTGATACTACCGGTGCAGGCGATGCTTTTGCAGGAGCTGTTTTATATCAGTTACACAATAAAACCCTGGACCAAATTCTGGCATTATCAGCCAATAACTGGCAACAGATTATTCATAACGCCAATAAAGCCGGAGCCAGAACCTGTGAGTATATGGGAGCCATGGAAGCGTTTAAACATTTGAGCAGCACCATATTCGACTGAGCTGTTAGCTACTGGCTGCTAGCTGCTAGTAGAATTTTGATATGAATTAAAAACAAATCTGCTAGCAGCTAGTAGCTGGCAGCCAGAAGCTACATGTACAACTTCACCCTACACCAACGCATCTCCCGCATCTGTGAACAGCAGGGGCTTTTGTTTAGTGGCGATGACCTTCATTTTTATACCAGGCTTTGTGCCAACGCAACTACTATAGATAATTTATATCAGTCATTATACAGTAATCATCGTGCTGCCGATGCCTTGTTTGAACAATTACTAATTACACTGATACGGGGTCATCAGCAAAGAACCAGGGAACTACGTACACGTGATACAGATAAAGCTGCAAAAGGACAATGGTTCCTTAGCAATGAAATATGTGGTATGAGTTTGTATGTAGATCGTTTCTGTGGTAAACTAAACGATCTGCCTACGCGCTTACCTTATCTTGAGTTGCTCGGTATAAACTTTCTCCACATCATGCCCATTTTTGAAAGTCCGGCAGGTGAGAGTGATGGTGGTTATGCAGTTTCCGATTTCAGAAAAGTAGATAAACGCTTTGGTAGTATTGATGACCTGCGAAGGGTACAAAAAACCATGCAGCAAAAAAATATGTACCTGATGCTGGATATTGTTCTTAACCATACCTCTCATCACCATGAATGGGCGGTTAAAGCAAAAAAGGGTGACCCTGTGTACCAGGATTACTTTTACATGTATGATGACCGTTCCTTACCCGATCAGTTCGATGCTGCCATGCCAGAAATATTTCCGGAGAGCGCACCCGGCAGTTTTACCTGGAACAAAGAAGCACGTAAATGGGTGATGACCGTTTTTCACAATTACCAATGGGATCTGAACTACGCAAATCCTTCTGTGCTGGTAGATATGCTGGACAATATTTTATTCTATGCCAATCTCGGTGTTGATATTTTACGCATCGATGCCCCGGCTTTTATATGGAAACAATTAGGCACTACCTGCCAGAACTTACCCGGGGCACATACTATTCTTCGTCTCATACGGCAATGTGTGGAAGTTGCCGCTCCGGGAATGGCTTTACTGGGTGAAGCAATTGTTGCTCCGAAAGAAATTATGAAATATTTTGGAACAGATTTATATACCGCCAGGGAATGTGATGTGGCTTATAATGCCACACAAATGGCGCTCCAATGGGATGCACTGGCCACAGGCGATACCCGCGTAATGCTGGCGGCGCAACATGAGCTACTTCAAAAACCTTTTGGTTGTACCTGGATCAGTTATACACGTTGCCATGATGATATTGGGCTGGGATATGATGATAGTATGATTGCCGCCGCCGGTTTTAATGCCTATGAGCATCGAAAATTTTTAAAGGAATATTATTCGGGTACACATCCTGATTCAACTGCCGCAGGCGCTTTATTTTCTGTGAACCCGAAAACACAGGATGCCCGCATCAGCGGCTCGCTCGCTTCTTTATGTGGATTAGAAAAAGCACTTGCATCAGGTAATAAAAAAAGTATTGATACAGCAGTGAAGAAAATATTACTGATGCAGGCACAGAGTATTTTCATTGGCGGTATTCCCATGTTATTTTATGGCGATGAAGCCGCCTACACCAATGATTACAGTTATTTAAATGATGAAGGTAAAAGTTATGACAACCGTTGGATGCACCGTCCGGTGATAGACTGGAAGAAAAATGAAAAAACAAAAGAGCAGGCAAGCATTGAACACCGCATTTTCAGCGGTACACAACGTTTGTTGAAGCTGCGTAAACAATTACCCGTAACCAGCGATTATAAGAACATCCGGTGGATTACACCGCACAATATACATGTAGCAGGTTTTATCAGATCGATGAATGACGAACAGTTATTTTGTTTGTTTAACTTCAGCGATAAAGCGGCTTATCTTACATGGTATGCATTTAAAGAACAAGGTTTTGATGTAGTGAATCTCTATGACCATTGGAATGATAAAAGACTCAGCGTGGGTGCCGATTACGAATACCTCATCATAGAACCCTATTCTTTCTGTTTACTGGAAGCAATAAAATAAAACTCTGCGAAACCTCTGTGTTCTCATGTTCTGCGGTGAAGATTCGAGTAAATTCACCGCAGAGAGAGAGGGAACGAAGTTTGCGCAGAGAAAGTTAGAGCTTGATGGCAACAGTGAGATTGATGTTTCTTCCATCGGAAGGCCAGATACCCGGTCCTGGATAAAACATGGGTCGTTTTGTGAAATATTGTTTGTTCAGTATATTATTGATACTTACCCTCAATTCTACTTCTTTCATAATTCTGCAGGTACTCATTAAATCTACAATACTATATGAAGGAACTTCTCCCACCGCTCCTGTTGCAGCTGGCGGCTGTTCGGTATTAAGTGCATCAGCATAGGTTGAAGATGTATAGCTATATAACAGGGTTATACTTACTGCTTTTTGTCTTACAGTAAACCCATTTCTTGTAGTTAAGTCAGGGGCGCCTTCTAATTTATTACCTTTTATATTGGCATTTTGGCTGGCTCCATTCTTTGCTTCTCCCGATGTATATCGGGCATTCATATAAGCTGTTGATGTAAAAAGACTATAGCGCATATTGGCAATTTGCCAATCGTACTGTAAAAATACTTCCGCACCTTTTGTCAATGAATTACCAGTATTAGTTCTGTATGTATAGAGCTGACCAGTACCGGCTTCTGTTTGCGCCAGCGTACCAAACCTGTTTTTCTGTTTTAACAAAAAAAACGATATATCCCATTTCCATCCACCTCTAGTTCCTTTAAAACCCGCTTCAGCATTGTATCCTTTTGAATCGCGGATGGCGGGATCTACTTTTTCATAAACAGATGACGGTATCAGATCCTTGAATACCATGGGCCGGTACGATTGTGACCAGCCAGCATATAATTGTATTCTTTCGTTTACCCGATATAACCAACCCATACCCAACAATGGGAAGCGATGTTTCATTTGTACGGGTATGGCATGATCGGGATAATAATTGATTTTACCCGTCATATTTGTGGTCCCGGATTCTACTCGTACACCTGTTGTTAATTCCATTCGTTTGCTTAGTTGCCATTTGTTTTCTGCGAAAAAAGCAATATTACCTGTCTTTAAATGTATATCCCTACCCCATACGGGGTCTACAAGCGACAGATCGAAATCGGAACCCGTTGTACCTTTTCCCAATTGTCTGCGATGCAGATCGTTATTCATATACTGTATGCCCGCTACCAATGTACTCATGTATTTTCCGGTTGAATAATGCTGCATTATTCTTAATTCTGTAGTATAACTGTTAAACCTGTCTATATCAACCTGTCTGTTATTGTATGCACCTGTTGCAAGATTGATAGTATCCCGGATATTAGCCGGCTTATCAAATAAAACACTATTACGAGTACCAAGAACTGCTGAAGTTATCAGTTTTATTTCTGTTCCTGCAGACGGTCTCCATTCTAGTTGTAACGATGGTATATGTATATCTGGATTGAAATAATTTCTGTTCCTGGTGGCCTGCTGTGGATCGGCATTAAACATGGCATCGGTTAATTGCCCGGGAATTTTATATAGGTATGCTGAACGTGACCATTCTGCCTGTAGCAATACTTTTGCTGATGGCCGGTATTGCAACATGAGGCTTTGCGCTTGTGAAGCTGTTTGTTCACCCTTTCTATACCCTTCTCTGGATTTATTATAATTGTAAACATAGTAACTGATTTTACCAATGGTTCCGCCGATAGCATTATATGAACTTAACATGCGGTAGGAGCCCACAGTATTTATAGATTCAAAGCTGAATACTTTGGTTGAATCAGGCTTTTTTGAAACATAATTTAACATACCGCCGTATTGTGCCCCGTATTGCAGGGAAGCAGTTCCTCTTACAAACTCAATTCTGTCAATACTTTCAAATGGCATACTGTAATGACTGGCCGGATAACCATACATATCTGAATTGGTAAGAATGCCATCTTTCCTATTGTTTAGTTCCCAACCCCTGTGCGGATCAAGACCGCGGGTAGCAATATTTACCTGATTACCACTTCCATCCATATCATACACAAACACACCCGGTACTTTGGCAAATACTTGTCTGCCAGACTTTAAGGATATATCAGCATCCGTTATTGACATACTAATGATATCTGTTTTTTTCCCCGCATATAAATAAGTACCTTGAACATCAGGCATTACAGGCCTTGCGGCATTCAGGTATGTATTAACGATTACGCTGTTTAGTGTTTTTGACACCAAAGTATCAGGTCCTTTTTTTTGCTGTGCTATCCCTTTTGAATGAACTGTTATTAACAAAAGGGGTATCCATAATTTTTTATACAACATACATTCTAAAATATGACTTACCTAATAGTATGTAACCATCAGGTAAGTCGAGTTTTTTAAATTCAATTAGTCTGCACCGTCGGTCTGTGCCCTTGCGATAGCATAAGTACCTACTTGTTTTCCTGAGATGAGTCCAACTTCACAATCGCTTCTATAGTGAATACCTCCATGCATTCTTGACAGTGATGCTTCTTTTGCCATTTCCTCATATGCTTTCGCTTTACCTGGAATGATATATCCTAATATAGTTGCTGCAGCGGCGCTAAATGTTGAGTGACCAGATGTATAAGCAGGAAAATTCGGAATACCTGTTAGAGTTTTAATATTTGGATCTAACTGTGTAGGTCTTGGATTAAAATAAAAGAATTTGGTATCCCAGCAAACAATAGCAGCATCCATAAGAGCCATATTCAGGAGGGCCATATTTCTTGCCCATCGTACCTCACTGAATTTTTGCTGGATAAAATCTTCTGCTGCAATGGCATCCCAATGTCCGGGTGGTGCATATGTTCCTACCCCATCTGCCCAGAAATGCGTGATCCTGATTCTTTCAGGTGTTGGATTTTTAATGAATTCCAATATTTCTGCTGTTTCTGTTTTCATCTGTTGACTCGCAGTAGTAGGAGGTGGGCCGGGTCTGATAGCAATTACAGTAGCTTCATCAAAAAGGAAAGGTTTTACACGCCCAAAAAGCGGTAACATAGGTGGCCTTTTGGGCAACTCAAGGCTATACCATGGTATTTCTCCCTTTGCGGTAGTAGTTGTTTCAAGGGCTGTCCAATCGGTCGGTGTACCTGCTGCTACGCCAGCTCTGTCTGTTCTGGCCCTTGCTGTAAATTTCTGTGCAACCAATTTTCCCAATGCTTCACCTGCTTCCATATCGCTTCTGGTTGCTGCACCAGCCATAATTTTTGCCAGCATTAGTTCTTCTGCCTTTTGCTGTATGTATGCAATTTCACCAGGAAATAATAGTTTCATCATTTCAGCCGTTACGCCGGCCAGTACTGCATCTTCTGATGGATAACTTGGCAAATCGGTTTGTGGCAATAATGCTTTTATTGTTGCGTCTGTTTTATAAGGTGCCGCACGGTTGTACAATTTTTTATAATGCCAGGCCGCTACCAATGCATCATACTGAGCAGCGCTTACATAAGCATATGCCCTTGCTGAATAAGGCGGGTTAGCAAAAGGAAATAAAGGATAAGCGAATGGATTGGCCGGACTTGGAAAAGGATATGTACCATCTGCATTCTGATAAGGAGGAAGGTTGTATTTAGCCACTAATTCACGCAGCAACTCATTTAACCGTAATACAGAACCGGCACCCCAATATTTTATCTTTTTTTGCTGTTCTACAGTTAATTTTTGCTGATACCCTTTTATTTCATTCAATTCTGCAATATATGCCGGTGTACTTACTGCCGTGGGTGCCGCTACAGGAAATTCTGTTGGTGCGGTTAATAAAACCGGTTTCCAGGTACCTGCGTTAATATCAATATTTGACGGAGCAAGCATAGGAGCTTCATCCGTTCTGCCCTCTGCTTTTTTGGAGCAGGATATTTCTGCAACTGAAACAACAGTTGCTATGAGTATAATTGAGAGAAATATTTTTTTCATGACTATGATTTTTTTGTTGAGGGTTTTTGTTCTGCTTTTTTCTTCTTTGTAAAATCAATTATATAAAAAGCACCTCCTCCAATTGTTGATGCCTGTCCCATGTTTCGCCCACTCATGGTAATATTACCATTTGCAATAAGTGATAAACCTTCTACTTTTTTCAGGTTATATTTGAGATTAATACCCAGCATACTTGCATTCATTCTGTTACTTACAAAGGGCATATTATTCCTTGTGATATCGAAACCGCCGAGTGTGGTCCATTTGTTCCAAACAGCTTCAGCAATCATTCTGCCCGTTCTGTAACCTGCTCTTATATTTATAGATGAAGCATCGGGCATTGCTACCATATTGGTATTATATAACTGTGTGGTATAATACGATTCTCTGTCGAGTGTTACCCTGTCTCTGATTACATAGGTTCCTGAAGCCGTAGCAAACCAGCTGCCTATCTGGTAATCGGCCATTGCCCTTAACGAAACAGTACGGCTTCTCAGACCAATAGATAGTGGTAATAGATCGGGTGTATAATCCGAAAGCGGAACCGATACCCCGCCGATTGTATAAAACGACAAGATAGATTTTCCAAAGTCTTTTTCATAAGGCATCCACTTTATCCATATTGATAAATCCTGCAATCCCTGCATACCATGCAGGGTTCCTGCTGTAGCTTTTGTTTTTATATAAGGCAGTCCAAATAACACATTCAGCTTATCAGAAACACCATAGTTACCCATATAAGCCAGCATACTGGTTGATACGGTACCCAGGTTCAGGTTATTTCGTTTTAATGTTCCTTCCCAGTATTGATCCCAACTGCTGTAGTTGTACATAATACCGGAACAGTAATTGTTTTTTGCCATCATAATACCATCAATTTCGGTTTGCGCATGTAATGGTATATTGAGGAATAAATACAGAAAGAACAGGCTAGTCAAACGGCATATTCTATTTTGTATAATTTGCATAATGTTAGATTAAGTTAGGTTAGGCTTCTTTAAGCATAAAGCAATTGGTTGTTTGAATGGCACAACTGTGCATACTGTTATTACAACAGGTGTTCGATGAATAAATCAACACTGGTTCTTTTGTTGACCGTATCGGTTCAGCTTTTGATATTGGCCTGTAATGAACAATGGCGTTATGGTTAGCTATGTGTTGGTCGTCTGACCAATGGTACCCAACCTGTCAACGATCATTTTTTCATTTTCAACCGATCAACAACGAGTTTACCTACGCGTTGACCATAATCGGTGCTCACGATACATGAATTGTGGAAGTGGATACCACCATAAAATCTGGCCCAGTTATTTTCTTCAGCAGCGGCCCTGAATGAGCTGAAGCTTCTGTTGGATATACCAAATTCCAGTTCTGTTGAATCGGTATAAGAAAAATTGTCGCCGAACACACTTGTAAGTGCCTCAGCGGCGGCAGATGAAATGGTAGAATGCCCGCAGGTATATTCAGGAAAAGCAGGTGTTTGCAGATAGGGTCTCCAGTTTGGATCAATATATTCATTGATAACGGTTTCAGGTCTGGCGGTATTGTATTTGTATTTTACATACCATGACTGTATAAACGCATCAAATAAAGCGATAGATGTTTTGGCAAAAGCATAAACATTCGTAGCGTAGTCAACTTTTGCTTTTTGAGCCGCAATTCCAACGATACTCATCCAGTGACCGGATGGTGAGAATTTTTTGCTGCCATACATTACATGCCCCGTTACATTCATCTTAAATGGGTTATCGTCCCAGAATTCTGCAATATGTTTCTGCTCAGGCGTTAAGCTGTCGATAGCATTTTTAATGGCTATCACTTCCTGGTAATACTTGCTGTTTTTATCCGACACATTAAATACAGGCGGTGGCAGAGGATCAAATACACCTGCACTGTCTATTACCATTGGTCTTATTTCAAACCAGTGTGGTTCTACGGCAGATGTGTACATAGGCGGTGTGGGTACCCAGCGGCCGGGTATTTTTTTAACCGCATACTTTTCGGCACCCCTTGTCTGCAAATAATTATCCTTTTTGCTCCAGCGTATTATATGCATACTGATACTGTCTGCCAGCATACGCGACGCTTTTTCTACTTTGCTGCTCAGGCCTTTATCCCTCGCAACCTGTACAATACTGTCTTCATAATCTTTCATACTGCCTTCTGGAAAAGTTACCATCTCTCCTACTTTAATATAAGCAAGGAGCGTGGCCAGTTCTATATCCATATCAGCTGTAATCGTTGGTGCAACAGGTTTTTGCAGGCCTTTTAATTGTCCGCCTAAAGATTGGTACTCATTCGGATAGGCCGCAGCTATTACTTCATAGGCTGCAACGGCCGCATATACATAGTTGCGTGATGCTACCATGGGAGGAAAATTATTTCCCATCACTACCGTATTCAGTTCATATACAGTATGGCTAAATAATACCGGATCGTGCAAAAATGTTTTATACTCAGTAGATTGTTTACATGCCTGTAAGCACACAAACACAATGAGCCCCAATAAGAGCTTTCTCATAAAAAACGCTGATTTAAATATCTCGGAAAAAAATGCTTAATGAACCAGCATTAAGCTTGTGGCGGGCGTTCTAAACGATTTACGTAATCAGACAAATAAGCGGTCTCCTGTTTCATATAATGAACCTGCGCAGGGCCTGCATTCCTAAACTGCCAGGAAAAAGAATGATCCCCGGTAAAGTCCAGAATAGAGAATTTGAGAACCGTATGCTGATTAGAAGATTTCTGTGTTGATGAACCTGCATTATAATCACCCGCTAACCTGAAAAAATCATCCCGGGCATTCCGGATACCTATTTTTTCAATATTGGGTACACACCATAATTCAAGTGAGTCCTTATAAAAACGTCTTTTTACAAAGTGATAAGTCACTCCATTAATATCTACCTCACCGGTAGCATTTTCGTATTGTTCTGAATTGGAGCCATAAGGTGTACTGGCCGGCACTTTAATGTGAAGCAACATGGCTTCATCATAAACATCTGCATAGATATTGGCCTGAAATGCCCTGTCGGATGCTGTTTCCATATAACCCAACAGCATCCTGTAGCCACCAAGGCTGAACAGTAATAGACCAAGGGATACTATCGTAGCAAATCGTTTCAAGCAATTAAAAATAGGGATTTTTATTGAACTGTCAAGGTTTTTTTATCGGGACCGATACCTGTAAGTGTTAGTTTTTTCCAGTGCTTTGGTAATACCGACTTAATCTGTGAAATTCCTTTCGATGTAATATCAATTCCTCCAAAACCCATTAGTACACTTTGTAAAATACCACCCGCCCCGGTAGCAAAATAAGGGTTGGTTCCTCCCTTGGTTTCTGCAATTACCCTGAATGGTGGATTAAGGTTAGGCTCATAGGATTCCTTAAAAAACTTCAGTGCCTTATCTGCATTCCCCAACCTGGCATACAGCAATGTAAAAATGGCCTGGGTCATGGCAGGCGTGCCCTCATTGGGTACACGGGTTTCATAATATTCCAAATCCTTCAGCACCTGCTTAAGGTCGCTCACTTCTTTTAAAGGGTATGCGAGCAGGTTCACATCTCCCTGTTTTATTCCCTCTCCTTTATAGGTAGCATGTTCCTGCGTAACACCATTCTCCATTTTAAGAATCGGAATGTTTTGGGCCACGTGTAACCAGTCTGCATCTGCTTTGGCTCCAATTAAAACTGCAGCTTCTGTTGCATAGTTTAATACTGCTTTCGCAGCTGCATTGGTCCATGCATTATTGTCAACGTTTTCCGCCCACTCATCGGCGGCCACCACATTTTTAATATCATATTTTCCCGGGCCATTACGTTCTACCCTGCTTGCCCAGAAATCTGCCGTTTCTTTTAAGATGGGCCAGCCTCTTTCTTTCAGCCATTCTTTATCCTGTGTTACACAATAATAGTTCCATGCCGCTATTCCTACACAAGCAGTAATATGATGTTCGAATGGGCCACTCAATGCCCAAACAGGTGTTTCTTCAACACCGGTGGCAGCACTCTCCCAGGGATACATGGCGCCCTTATATCCATGGCTGAATGCATTTTTCTTCGCTGCGGCCAAACGATTGTAACGATATTCTACCATACTTTTTGCCATAGATGGTTGTAATACCAGCAATGCAGGATACATCCACAATTCAGTATCCCAGAATACATGACCATTGTAACCAAGACCGCTTAAACCCATGGGCGACGGGCTATAATCTGTTCCTTCTCTTACAAAAGAATAGAGATGATACATCATACTGTGTACATCCTGTTGTGCCTGCGCATCGCCTTCTATCTGGATATCACTTTTCCATAACTCGCTCCAGGCCTTGCTGTGAAAGGACATCAGACGATCTCTTCCTTCCAGTTTTGCAAAGATGGTCATGCGTTCCGCTTCGTTCAACGGATCGTCATGATGTGCACTGGTGATAGATGAACCTGCAATGGAAAAACGATAACTACTGCCTGCTTTTACTGTTTTATTGAACTTCATCAGGTGCATATTATTATCCCACATTTCATGAATAACACGTGGTTCCTCTCCATGATGTTCGGAGAACAGGAATGTATTTGATGCACACATCAGTAATTTACCTGTAGGACTTTTTGCCGATGAAGTAAGCAGGCTAATGGTTACATGCGGCCGGTCAATTTCATTATAATAGTTCTGTACATCTTTCAGTGCATCAGGTGCTTCCATTACACTGGCCGCATTTACAAGTATGTCTTTTTTTGCCGTTACGGTAACATCCATCAATACAGTAAACGGCAAATGACGGAGTGAATAGTAGGTATAATTAACAGTTGCCTTATCACCATAATCAAATGAGCAGGTGAAAGATGCTTGCTGCATATCGAGTTCCTGTCTCATATTTTTTACATCTGAGGCGCCGATATTTCTGCCATCAATACCCAATTGCATATTCAACAGGTTAAAGCTACGCAGGAAATTACTCACCCTTCCACGTCCATACTGATCATAGGCTCCGGCCAGCACTACTTCTTTTACTTTAAAGGGTTCCGGTGACGAAACAATACCTATCATTCCATTAGCAACGGTAACACCGTAATAATTGGATGGGTTAACAGATGGTACCGTTAGTTTCCACGGATCCTGCGATTTGGCAGATCCGATACCCGTAAAAAAGAATAGCAGGTAAATCAGGCGCAATCGTTTCATAAATGCTTATTTTGCAAATGTTTGAGCTTCCTCAAATTTATTCTAAAACGCTGTATGAAGCACATTTTTCTTGCCGCAATCGTTTGCATGACTGGTATGTCATGTAAACAACCTGCTACGCTTTTTGAAGAAGTCAATCCGGATAAATCCGGACTCATATTCAACAATCTTATTACTGAAAACGAAGAGCTGAATGTATTGAACTACGAATACATTTATAATGGGGGTGGCGTTGGTATCGGCGACTTCAACAACGATAGTTTGCCTGATATTTATTTTACAGGAAACAAAACTTCCAACAAACTTTTCCTGAATAAGGGTAACCTGAAATTTGAAGACATTACAGAAAAGGCCGGTGTAAATGGTAATGGAAAATGGAGCAAGGGCGCCAGTATTATCGACGTTAACAATGATGGCCTGATGGACATTTATGTTTGTGCAGCGGTATTACCAGACAGTAATGCAAGAAAGAATCTGTTATACATCAACCAGGGCATCAATCAATCAACAGGTATTCCCTCTTTCAAAGAAATGGCCGGTGAATACGGATTGGCAGATGCATCCAATACCCATATGGCCGCTTTTTTTGATTACGACAATGATGGCGACCTGGATGTATATCTTTTAATTAATGACCTGGATGGTACATACCCGAACGAGTTTCGTCCTATCCGAAAAGATGGCAGCTGGCCTAATACAGACAAGCTGCTGGAAAATAACTTCGATTCGAGTCTTCATCATCCTGTGTACAAAGATGTATCTGCCAAAGCCGGTATTTTAATTGAAGGACATGGATTGGGTGTAAGCATTGCAGACATTAACCAGGATGGATGGAAAGACATTTATGTAAGCAATGATTACCTGTCGAATAATATACTGTACATCAATAATCGCAATGGCAGTTTTACAGACCAATGTGCTGCTTACCTGAAACATACCAGTAAAAATGCCATGGGCAATGATATTGCAGACATCAACAATGATGGTTTAGCCGATATTATTGAAACAGATATGATGCCCGCAGATAATTACAGGCAGAAGATGATGCATTCTGATATCAGTTACCAGACTTTTCAAAACAGTGACCGTTATGGTTATATCTATCAATATCCTCGTAATACCTTACAACTAAATCAGGGCTTTTTACCAGCAGGATATGATTCAGTACAGCGACCCGTATTTAGTGAAATTGCTTATTTCAGTGGTGTGGCACATACCGACTGGAGCTGGGCGCCGCTTTTATTTGATGTAAATAATGATGGATGGAGAGATCTATTTGTTACCACTGGTTTACCAAAAGACATGTCTGATAAAGACTTTATGGCTTACCGCAGCAATGCCGTTGCAAATGCGCCATTGGAAGAAGTACTAAAGCAGTTACCTGTAGTAAAGATCAGTAATTATGTGTACCAGAATAATGGTGATTTACATTTTACCGATCGCACAAAAGAATGGGGAATTGATTTCCCAACTTTCTCTGCAGGTATGGCTTATGCCGATCTTGATAAAGACGGCGACCTCGATATTGTGATCAACAATACCAATATGCCAGCTACATTACTGGAGAACAAAGAGCAGCAACAAAAAACAGCGTCAAACTATATCCGTATTGGCTTGCAGGGCACGGCTCAAAATAAGTCAGGTATTGGCGCCTGGGTACATGTGTTTACAAAAGACGGACATCAGGTGATTGAACATTCTCCCTACAGGGGTTATCTGTCAACAGTTGAACAGACGATTCATTTTGGTATTGGTCAAAATAAAAATATTGACTCCATAAAAGTGATATGGCCTGATGGAAGAACCGAATTAAGAAAAAACATCGGTAGTAACCAAACCATTATTTTTTCTGCTAACCATTCTCAACCTTTTTCACCGGCAATAACCACAACAGTTCAAGCATTATTGAGTGATATTACTTCACAGGCAGGAATTAAATATGGTTTTTCTGAAGTTGATTTCATTGATTTCGATATCCAGCGGTTGCTGTTGCATAAATTAACACAATATGGTCCATCACTTGCAGCAGGTGATGTAAATGGCGATGGTTTAGATGACCTGGTAAGCGGTGGCGGCTCTCCCTTTCATGCTTCTGTATTTATGCAGTCAGCAAATGGCACATTCAACAGGAAATATTTACCTGGCCACACCCAACCACAATACCAGGATGATGCAGGTATAAGTTTATTTGATGCAGATAGCGATGGTGATCTTGATTTGTTTATTGTGTCGGGCGGTGCAGAAAACCAGCCACAGACAAAAGCTTATACCGATCATTTTTACATTAATGATGGCAGGGGAAATTTCTCTGAAATAACTGCTGATTTCACCAATAACAGATCCTCCAAAAGCTGTGTTATTGCCAATGACTTTGATCAGGATGGCGATCTTGATTTATTTATTGGTGGCAGGGTTATACCCGGCAGATACCCGATGCCTGCCAGTAGTTTTATTTATAGAAACGATTCAAAAAAAGACAGTATAGCTTTTACAGATATTACCCGGCAAGTGGCCCCCGAGCTACAAAATGTTGGTATGGTTACTGCTGCCGTGTGGTCCGATGCAGATGCTGATGGGAAAACTGATTTACTGCTTACCACCGACTGGGGTAATATTCAATTATTTAAAAATACCGGGCAGCGTTTCAGCAAAACGAAAACTGCATTAGAAAAACATACCGGCTGGTGGAACAGTATCATCTCAGTTGACCTTGACAATGATGGCGATATGGATTATGTAGCCGGTAATTACGGAACGAATAGTTTTTTACAGGCTTCTGAACAATATCCGCTGACTGCGTATGCAAAAGACTTTGATAATAACTCAAGCTTTGATGCTTTGTTCAGCCATTGGCTACCTGTAACAGTAAGAGGTGAGAAAAAAGAATTTCCCATTGCAGGCAGGGATCTTTTGTTAAGAGAGATGAGTATTCTGAAAGAACGTTTCCCCAATTATGCCGCTTATGCAAAAACGGAAATGAGTCAATTATTCCCACCGGAAGTTACAAAAGATGCATTTAAAGTAACAGCTACTCATCTTCAAAGCTGCTGGATTGAAAATAAAGGAAACCTGAACTTTGATTTACATGATTTACCGGCCAGGTCTCAGTTAGGACCATTGTATGGTATTGTGTCGCGGGATTTGGATGGCGATGGATGGATGGATTTGATAGTAACAGGTAATGAATTTTCAATGGCGCCTCATCTTGGCAGAATAGATGCTTTAAATGGACTGGTATTATTAAACAAAGGGAAAAATGGATTTAAGCCATTATCCATCATTGAATCCGGTTTTTATACGCCTGCGAATGGAAGAGCTTTGGCTGAACTGATTGTACAAAACCGGCCGGCTATTGCTGCTGGACAAAACAGGGATATGCTTAAACTGTTTGCTGCAACTGATAAAAATCAGTCTGTCATCAGAATAAACCCGGGAGAAACGCATGCTATTATTTACCTGAAAGATGGCAGTAAACGCAGAGAGGAATTTTCTTTTGGCCAGGGTTTTCTTTCTCAATCATCGCGGTTTATTACGCTCAGTAACGTTATTGTTTCGGTAGATATTTTCGCAGGTAATTCAAAAAACAGATCAATTAAACCATAATCAGAATGAAACAAAATACCAGGTACCTTCTTACGGCATGCATTGTTGTTTGTTTTATACTTACCGGGTGTAAAACAAAAAATAGAAATTCCTTGTATACAGGAGCCAACTTAGAGCATGCATGTGTACAGGCGTTAACAGATGTTATTGTATATGATATTATCAATCCCCCGGTTGCGAGCAGGATGTACAGCTACAGTAATATCGCCTATTATGAAGCATTGCGTCCGATGGATAAGCATTTCAGCAGTATGCTTCCTTTACTAAAAGGATTTAAGCCGGTTACTATTTCAGATAGCAACAGCAAATATGATTTCAGGTTATCGGCAGTAACTGCTTTTATGAAAGTAGCTGAAGCGCTGGTTTTTTCAAAAGACAGTATCAGGAAAAGCAGGGAGATAATATTAAAAGATTTTGCAGATATAGAAGATGATACACGTTCTATATCTGTTGCCTGGGGCGAAAGAGTGGCTGCTGCTATTTTAGAGAGAGCCTCCAAAGATGGCTATAAACTCACTCGTGGCATGCCTAAATTCAGTGTGTTCAGAGAAACCGGTATCTGGCAACAAACACCTCCCGATTACGAAGAAGCGGTTGAACCCAACTGGAGATTTATTCAACCTCTATTAATGGATTCTGCTGCTCAGTTTAAACCGGCGAGACCTCCTGCTTTTGATATGAATCCATCGAGTCAGTATTATAAAGAAATGATGGAAGTATACACTATTAGCAAGGCCCTGACAGATGAACAAAAACTGATTGCCCGTTTCTGGGACGACAATCCTTTTGTTTCTGAACACAAGGGGCATCTTACTTATGCCACTAAAAAAACAACGCCGGTGGGACATTGGATGGGTATTACTTCAATTCTTAGCAAACAATCAAAGAAAACGGAACTGGAAATTGCACAAGCTTACGCGCTCGCATCAGCTGCTATTTTTGATGGTTTTATTTCTACCTGGGAGGAAAAATATACCAGCAGAACAGTACGCCCTGTAACTGTCATCAGGGAACACGTATCATCTGAATGGAACCCACTGTTACAAACACCTCCTTTTCCTGAATACAGCAGTGGCCATAGTGTTATTTCTGCCGCCGCCGCAACTGTGTTGTCAAATGTATTTGGAAAAGCAACCGCTTTTCATGATACCACCGAATTAAAATACCTGGGACTGGAAAGAAGTTTCAGCTCTTTGGAAGCTGCTTCCGATGAGGTTAGTATGAGTCGTGTGTATGGTGGCATTCACTATCGTTCGGCAATCATGAATGGGCAAAAGCAGGGACAACAAATCGGCAGTTACTATAATCAAATTTTCTTACCACAATAAATCTCTCTGCGTAACCTTTGTTACCGCTAGTTCTGCGATGAAAAAGTTTCAAAAAAATGTAGGAAATAGAATTAGTAAAGCTATTCGCCGCAGGGAACTAGAAATAACGAAGACTAAGCAGTTTTTTGAGAAAACCACTTTTTTGTTTTCAGGTAAGCGCTAAATTTGGATGCTAAAATTTTGTCTGACTCATGAAGCGTTTTTTAATTACTGTTTTTGTTACTGTGCTTGTCATTTTCACAGTTGGTTTTTTTCTTCCGAAAGAGAAAACATTTACACAAACTGTTAATTCACCTATTCCCTTCGATGGCATATCAAGGGTTATTGTGAACAAGGGTTTATGGAAAAACTGGTGGCCTGGAAAAATTTTAAATGACAGTACAGTAAGTTTCAATGAACAAAATATTCATATCAATACTATACTGTTAAACGGATTTAGGGCTACTATTATTGATGATGATAAAAATACGCAGCTTGATCTTCAATCCATTGCCACTTATAATGCCGAAACTTCTATTACGCTGAATACAACCATTTACCTGTCATCTAATCCTTTTGCAAAAGTTTTTCAGTACCTGTCTGCCGGTAAGACAGAAAAGATGACCACCGATCTGTTTAACCGGCTGAAAAATACGCTTTCAGATGTGAAAAAAATTTATGGTTTCGATATCAGGATGGGCAAAGTACCTAACTCTTCTTATGTATCTGTAAAACAGGATTTCGATCACTATCCCGGCAATAAAGAATTATACAAAATGATTGATGAAGTTAAAGCATATATAGCTTCTGAGAACAGTAAAGTAGTGAATGCCCCCATACTCAATATTGTAAAAGAAAATAACCAGTCTTACTCGGCTATGCTGGCACTGGCTTCAGACAGGGATCTGCCTACTAAAGGAAAGTTCATGCTAAAACAAATGATGCTGGGTAATATTGTGGTTGCAGAAGTTACTGGTGGCCCGGCTAAAATTGAAAAATGCAGACAGGCCGTTCAGTTTTATGTAAATGATTACAGGAAAGTTTCTCCGGCTATTGCATTTGAAAGAATGATTAGTAACAGGTTAACTACAGACAGCTCCCGTTGGGTCAGCACCATCAACTACCCTGTATTTCAGTAATACCCTCCTGCGTAAACGCCGGGCTGGTTTACTTTTTTCCCAGTACGATCACAGTTTCGTTATTCCGGGCGAGGATGTATGCTATTTGGTTATTGATGGTGATGGGTTTTGCATTTCTCACCTGACCGGTTATGGAAGGTATAGATGAGGCCGATATCTTCATACCTTTTGCTTTTTCATATGACAACAGGTTTCCAAAATCTGCATCCTGTCGGCCTATTTCAACATTATTGGCATAAAAATTACCCATTAAAAGCCATTGTGGTTGTTTACCATTCTCTATTCTCACTACAGATCTTAATTGACTAAACTGTGTTTCGTAGGGTAATACTGTTGCCGAAAATTTCATAGCCCCGTCATTCATCAATAATAAATGATCAAAACAGTTGGCTTCTAACTGGTAGGCTTTCTCAAATTTTTCAGGCGCAAACAACTGTTTTAAATCGGCTTTTGCAAAGTCTGCTGCATACAAATATTTTTTTCTGAGCAATGGAATTGATTTTTCCAGCTGGAGTTTGCTGGCCAATGGCATTTCAGTACCATTTACATAATAGGTGAGTATCTGTTCTACCCTTGCATTATCATCAAAATCATTTATGTACATTCTTACCGGATATTTTTCCGAAGCTTTCACCCGGCTGTTGTTTCCAAAATTACCCGCTATAAGATCCATGTCGCCATCGCCATCTATATCATCTGCATAAACAGATTGCCACCATCCTTTTTTTGTGGTGATGGTTTGCTGTATAAAATTTTTACCCTGTTTTACAAATGCTTCTATTCCTCCCCACAAATAAGATAGTAATAAATCTGTTTGTCCGTCTTTGTTCAAATCAACCCACTGTGCTGAAGTTACCAGGCCACCGGGCTGTATGAGTGATTTTGCAAAAGCTGCTGTAGCATCACTGAAGTTTCCATATCCGTCATTCACTAATAAATAAGAGCGAGTAGGCATTCCATACGCGTACGTAATTGACCGGCCGGCAAAAAACAGGTCAATAAATCCATCGCCGTTAATATCATGGGCAATCACTTTGCTTTGTGTGTTCATACCACGCGGGAAAGCCTGTTCCTTTTTACGCAGGTTACCCCTTCCATCATTCAGGTACAACAGCGGCTGAAGATGTTCATCTTCACCGTAATACTCATTACCTCCGCTGGCTATCACCAGGTCAACAGCTTTATCATTATTTACATCCACCCAAATAGCATCTACATTTTCCCACATAGAATCGCGCGCAAGTGCAGGTTGTATTGATTTACTGAATGTACCATTCTTGTTTTGAACATACACAGCATTGGCATACCCTTTTGACGCTCCAATAAATACATCTTCCAAACCATCATGATTAATATCAGCAACCGCTAAAGCAGGCCCTTCTGTTGAAATCATATGTGGTATCAAAGGCTCCCTGTCAAACTCGTTAAACAGGTTTTCCTGGTGCCGATAATTAATACCTGTTAATACTGTAATATCTTCAAGCACATTTTGCTGTTTCTGCTTTTGCATGCTTAGTCTCGTAAAATCAAATATTGGCAGGCCTGGCTGATAGGTGATCTGACTGATGCTTCCCTTTTTTATTTGAACAGGTTGGTAGGTTCTGTCGGGCCATATCAGTAAGGCCGAATCAACTTCAATATTTTTAAGTCCGGCATGAATGGGCAACAACATGCTTGATTGAAAACCATGAACGGGAAAATGCTCGTAGCTGTGTACCTTATCTTTTTGGTACAACAATAATTTGGCACCGATGGCCATCAGGTTACCGGCATTGCCTTTAAGTTTCAGTTGTACAAAATCTTTTGACGCTGTGTCGGTATTTGTTCTGTTCTCATATACCAATACAGGATCATTGATATTATTCACCACGAGGTCAAGGTCGCCATCGTTATCCAGATCAGCATATACTGAACCATTAGAAAATGTAGGCAGATTGTTTTTGATACTATCTGTAAGGTTATCAAAAGAAAGGTCTCCTTTGTTCCTGTAAAACTGATTGGGTATTTTAATCTCGGGAAACTTATTGATCAACGCTATATCCTTATCCTGAATGGTATTGTTTTTTAGTTTTTCCTGTAGTTCGCTTCCAGATACATAATTAATGTAATCAAGATCATTCATTCGTTTCGGGATGCCATTCGATACAAACAGATCCTTCAGTCCATCATTATCAAAATCCATCCATAACGATGCCCAGCTCCAGTCGGTGGCGTGAATACCCGCGTATTGACCAATTTCACTGAACTGTCCGTTCTTACGATTGTATTGAAGGTTATTCCTTGCGTATTGGTATGTATAGCCGTATTGTAATTTTTGCTGGAAAATATTGTAATCATCTTCTGCCATTGAACGCTTTAACATATAGGGATCATAGGGCAGCATGTCCATGGAGATAATTTCGGGATAGGCATCGTTGTTAATATCTGCCACATCTACTCCCATGCTAAACTGACTGGTATGCATCAACTGTTTTGAACCCTGTTCTGCAAATGTTCCGTTTTGCTGATTGATATAGAGATAATCGTTCTCATGAAAATCATTTCCCACATAAATATCCGGCCAGCCATCAAGGTTAATGTCTGCAACTGTTACGCCAAGGCCATATCCTATTTTACTACCGTTAATCCCCGCATCCCTGGTAATATTGGTAAAGCCTGTTACAGGCGTGCCATCTTTACCTGTGTGTTGATCGTTTCTGTATAAACGCTGACCCGTCAAAGAATCATAAGTATTAATAAAATTTTCCCTTGGCGCATAGTTACCATCATGATTTACAGAGTGGTTCAACAGAAACATATCCAGGTCGCCATCGGCATCATAATCCAGAAAAGCGGCTTGTGTACTAAAGCCGGAAAAATCCAGGCCATAAGCTTCAGCCTGGTCCTCGTATACCGGTATCTTATCGGCGCCAATACTTTTACAAACCAATAGCTGATTTTTTCCCTTCAGCGTTTTGTATTGACCAACACGACAAACATAAATATCAAGTAACCCGTCATTATTAATATCTATCACCGATACTCCTGTGCTCCATGCACCATCTGCAGGTATTTGTGCTTCTTTGGTTACATCTTTAAATTGGAGGTTACCTGTATTCAGGTACAAAGCATTATTTTGCTGGTTGGCCGCAAAAAAAAGGTCGATCAATCCATCATTATTAAAATCGCCCGCACCAACTCCTGCTCCATTGTAGAAGTACATATAAGAAAAGAGATTGAACCCTGGTGTTGGCTGAAGTTTATTGCTGAAATGAAGCCCCGTTTTTTCATGACTAAGTGGAACAAATACGGAAGCTGATTTTTTACCGGAACACCCTGCAAGCAACAATATAAACAAGCCAACGATACTATAAAGCGGTTTTTGTTTCATCTGTTTATTTCTATTGATTTTAGTCATAACCTGTCCCGTAAAACGGGATGGAATTCGTCAATAAACATTATCGTTCATATCAAATTTTTCAAGGCTATTTCATGTAATTGATTTCCCTGCGATGATCATTTTTTATTTGCCGGTGAGTTAACTTCATAATACAAGGGTGTATCATTATTTCTGAGAAACAGTAAAGTTGTTTTACTTTTTTGTTTTATCAGTGCCATGTCTCTTACCTGCCCCTTAACCGATAATCCGGATGCTATGGATGATACAGGATCAAAGTTTTTATTCCCTTTATTTAGTAGCACCTGTCCATATGAAGCATCGATACTACAGAACTGGGGAAGCAGGTCAAAGAAGTTTCCTGCCAGCACTATATCATTTTTACCATCCTGGTTAATATCGGTGATGACCGATACTTGTACCGATGAAAGTTGTGCAATAAACGGTAATTGTTCAAGTTTAAAATTCCCTTCACCATCATTATAAGCAATACAGTTTGCTGCATTATTTACGGTTAGCACTCTCGCATCTTTTAATCCATCTTTAAATACCTGCTGGATGGTTTTATCAGCAAAATCGGCATGTTTAAGATTTGATTTTTTCAGCGATGGAATCTGATCGGTAATATCTTTTTTAAGGAACACCGGAACTTCTTTTCCATTGATGGTATGGCTGAATATTTTATCAATGGTTCCATTCTGGTCAATATCCTTTATCCATACTTTCACAGGGTTATTAGCATCGGGCTTCATGTAAAAGTTCTGCCCCAGGTTACCAAGTAAAAGATCGGGGTGTCCATCCGCATTCAGGTCGCCAACCGTTACAGACTGCCACCAGCCCAATTCATTTTCCAGTCCTGTTTTTTGTTCTGTGTACTGCCCGTTTTTAAATGCATATAATTTGGGCGACATCCACTCACCCACTATCAATAATTCTTTTTGCTGATCGGCATTCAGGTTTGTCCATACGGCTCCTGTTATCATACCCAATGACTGCAGGAAAGGGGCCACTTTATCGGTAACATCTGTGAAGCGTGCTGCTCCTTCATTGTGAAACAGGAAACTTTTAGGGGCCATACCATAATTCTGTGGTTCGCTTCTGCTACCAACTAAAATATCCATCTTTCCATCCTGGTCATAATCCAATGAAATAGCCACACCGGTATTCGTATGGCTAACCGGGAAACTACCCGACCGTAAAGTAAAATTCGCCTTACCATCGTTAAGGTAAAGCTGGTGCTGGTATTTATCAGATGTAGCCGGCGCAAAATTGCCACCGCCACCAACAAACAGATCCATGTCTCCATCCTGATCCGCATCAAAAAAGAATGCTGCAGTTACATCGTTGAAAGTAAAGGTTGAAAAATCGGCAACCTGTTTTTTTGAAAAGCCATTGGCTGTCTGTAAATACAATTGCGATGGTTGTCCAACCGCCCCTCCAATAAATATATCATCCAGTCCATCGGCATTAACATCAGCCACTGCTGTTTTAGGGCCCTGTTTGGAAAGCATAAAAGGAATATTTCTTTCCTGGTAAAAATCTACATGCTCATCTTCCTTATGCGATTCGAATGGCAGGCTTAGTTGTGTAAGTAATGTTGACTGTGGCAACTCATATTGAAAATGGTTTACACGGGCATTACTGCTGTCGTACTTAATATTCATCAATTGGTTAACAGCCGGTTTAATAATAGTGGTTACCGTTTTATTGGGCCATAATACCTGAACAGAATCTGGCTTAAAAGCACCCAACCCAATTGTTTGTTTGTATTCTATGGATGACTGAAAACCTCTACTGGGTATCAATTCTCTTGTAATAACCTGGTCAGCCGCAAACACTTTAATGGTACTTCCAATTGCAAACGGATTTTGTTCACGGAACTGCAACTGCAATGCCAGGTAATTGGAAGTGGTATCATCTCTGCTATTGTTTCTATACACTAGTGCTTCCTGGTTCACGTTATTGATGATGAGGTCAAGGTCTCCATCATTATCAAGATCGGCATATGATGCGCCATTGGAGAATGTGGGCTCATCGAGTCCCCATTCTTTTCCGGCATCGCTAAAACGCAGTTTACCCTGATTTTTAAATGCCTTATTCGGTATGGGAACCGATGGCATTTTATCGATGATAGTATTTACTTCTTCTTTTTTCCCTTTTATTACCATTTGGTTTACCACATCATTGGCAAAAAAGTCAATAAAATCCTGGTCGGTTACATCACGGTAAATACCATTACATACAATGATATCAGATAGCCCGTCGTTATTGGCATCAAACATCAAAGCGCCCCAGCTCCAGTCGCTGGCGGCAACACCACTATAAAAACCTGTTTCCAGAAATTTACCATCGCCATTATTTACCTGCAGTGCATTTTGTGTAAACTGGTTATAGAAACCCTGGTTCTGTTTTAGCTTAAATACATCATAGTTTTCAAATGAAGTATTGGTTTTGAGACGATAATCATCCCCCGGTAACATATCGGTAGTAAAAATATCGGGTCTGCCGTCATTATTGATATCCTGCAGATCGGCGCCCATCGATGAAAAACTGATATGCTGTGTACGATCTTCTATTTCATCTTTGAATGTGCCGTTACGCTGGTTGATATAGAGATAATCTTTTTCAAAAAAATCATTCGACACATATACATCCGGATAACCATCGAGATTAATATCTCCCACCGTTACGCCCAATCCGAAACTAATGATGCTACCATAAATACCGGCTTCTTTGGTTACGTCTACAAATTTGCCATTATCGTTCCTGTATAAATGGTCACCGCCACCTTTCAGAAAATCTGCATACGGCGCTTCTTCATCAGGCACACTTCGCATATTGGCATAGTTAAGTGTGTTTACAGGAATAGGGCTGTTATTTACCAGAAAGCAATCGAGGTCACCGTCAAGGTCATAATCAAAGAATGATGCATGAGTTGTATACCCGTCATTATCCAATCCGTATTCGCTTGCTTTTTCCGTGAAACTGAGGTTTTTATTGTTGATGTATAGTTTGTTTTTACGCAGAGTTTTATTCATCATATTGCCTGCGTTACACACATAGATATCCAGCCATCCATCCGCATTTACATCAACAAAAACCACACCTGTGCTCCATTCCTTATTGTAGGTTATACCGGCTTTCTCCGTTATATCTTCAAATTTCAGGTTACCTTTATTGAGGTATAGTTTATTACTGCCCTGGTTAGCTGTAAAGAAAATTTCGGGCAGGCCATCGTTATTCAAATCGCCTGTGGCTACACCACCACCATTATAAAAATTTCTATACCGGAAAACATTAAATGATTCCGACTCTGTGAGTGTGTTTTTAAAATCGATATTGGAATCGGTTACACGTGAAAACAATGTTTTCTCCTTTGTATTTTTACAGGCTACTATGGAGCATATGAAGGCTATCAGCAGCCATTTTTTATTCAGCATCGTCATACGCTAAAATAATATAAATAGTGGCTGCTTCTTCCTGGTAAGGATATAAAAAAGATCAGACAGTATTAACTTTTGTTACGGTACTTTTTATTTATTGCTATTAAACTATTTACCATGAACCCTGCGTTTTCGAGTAACTGCTTATAGCTTATGGTTTATGGCCGAAAAAGCACCATGCATAAAAAAGCCGGTCAGATTTTCACTGACCGGCTTTTTACAACTATATTCTCGCACATCTAAATTAATAACCGAAATTCTGCTTCAGGTTAGGGTTAGACGCCAATGCTGTTGTTGGTATAGGATATACCACTTTATAAGCATCAGATGCGTTTGGTCTTTCTTCAACAGGAGCGTTGAAACGGCCAAAACGTATCATATCCGTTCTTCTATGACCTTCGAGGTAGAGTTCACGACCTCTTTCAGCAAGTAATGATGTAAGGGTAACTGAAGTTACCGGTGATGCATTTCTTGACAATCGGATAATATTTACAATGCTCAATGGTGTTTCGCCATTGGCACCGGCTGAGGCTCCTCTTAACAATGCTTCTGCTTTCATCAGGCGAACATCAGCTAAACGTAAGAGAGGAAACTCATTTCCACTACCCCATGCACCATCGTTGATAGTAGCCGGATCAAGCGGAAACTTATTTACACGAATACCACTTGCTTCTCCATTGAAGAAGATAGATGCAGTGCGTGTAAAGATCAATGGGTTACCGCTTCTGTCGTAGAGGTCACCAATAGGATCACCAATTACACCGGGTGATTTAGGATCGCTGGCTTTTACCGGACCACGTGCCTGACCCACCAAAAAACCTGCATTTGCACCTACCAGATTGGTATAACCGGTCAGTGGTGTTGATTTACGAACATCAATATCTTCAAAACTATCGTAGAACTGAGACAATGTTACAAAACCGTTCCAGCTAGATGGAGTCTGATTATAATGCCAGCTCTGAGAAGTCTGCCATCTCAGGTTAGCGCCATTACCCGCTCTTGCGTCACTACCTGGTTTACGAACAAAGATATTTTCAGACGACTGTGTACCATTATCCCATTTAAAGTTATCCCAATAAGTATCAAGAGCCAAACCTGCACCATTTGCTGCCAGGTTACAGTATTCTACCACTTTATTCATGTCGGCAGGAGCAAAAGTGTATGGACCGGCTGGCGATGTTATTGCCTGTTTGTAAACTGCTTTGTTCAGGTATGCTTTGGCCAACAATGCATAAGCTGCTTCTTTGGTTGCCTGGGTCCTGTTGGTTCCATTATATGAGGGCAGGTTAGACACTGCAGCTTCCAGCTCTGTGATGATGGCATCAATGGCCGCTGATCTTGTTAATACATCAGGAACTACGTTTGCTGCTGCTGTGGCAGGTCTTGTCTGTACCTGTCCATATAGGTCACATGTCAGCAAACGGAAATAAGCACGCAGGAACTGGCCTTCTGCTTTGGTTAAACCCGTAGCTGTTTCAGCAATCAGTGTTGTCTGGAACAAGGCACCATTCAAACCGTTCCATGTATCGTTGATCTGGTTATGATCGGGCCCCCATGTATGGAGGTGCAAACGACGCCAGGTACCGAAATCATCCCAGTCGGTACCACGTGTTGGGCCCATGATTTCATCGGTAGAGTGTTCCTGCATACCAAACCAGTTACCCTGGCCGCCTGATAATTGATTTAATTGTTCATACACCGCAGCAATAGACGGAGGAGTAGGGGCTCCTGAACCCGTATTGGGTGCAATTGAGTTAGGTGCTTCCAGCTTAGGATCAAGCTTCGAGCATGATATGGTAAGTATAGTTACAGCGGTAATAACCGGTATAAATTTACTTTTAAATATATGTTTCATTTCGGCAGTTTTTATATTTATTAAAATCCAACATTAACACCCACAGTAATCACTCTTGGTCTTGGATATTGCGTATAATCAAATCCACGAGAAGGGATACCATTGATGCTCTTATCAACGTTCACCTCAGGATCTATTCCGGAGTAACCTGAAATCAGTGCCAGGTTCTGACCTGATGCATAAACAGACAGCGATTTGAAAATGCTGTTCTTTTTCAGGTTGAATGCATAGCTGAGGTTTACGTTTGCCAGGCGGATAAAATCTCCTTTCTCCAGGAAACGTGTTGAAACCGATCCCGGGTTGAATGGATTTTCTGGTCCGTTACCAATCGCATACGTAACGTTACGGGCATTGCGCAAGCTACCTTTCAGGAACAGGGCGTTGGCCGTATTATTATATACGTGGAAACCGGTGATTGCGTTCAGGAACACACTCAGGTTCCATCTGCCATAAGAAAAATTGTTGGTTAAACCGGCAAAAAATTTAGGTAAGGCGGTACCAACCAGTTGGTTAGAGGCACCGGCACCATAACGGGCGTTTCCATTACCGTCGAAACCATTAAATACAGGCATTGACCATGTAAAGATGGGAGACCCATTGGTAAGGGTTTGTGCAAATGCACCTGTAAGACCCTGTCCGCTTACACCTCCTGTATTAATGGGTGTTGGCAGACCTTCAATATTATTGCTTACGGTGGTCATGTTGTAGTTGATATCCCAGCTGAATTTCTTGCCCTGAACAGCACGATAATTAACACTTACTTCCCAACCTTTGTTGATCACTTTACCATCTAAGTTGATCCACCAGTTACTTGTTGGAGCAAAACCACCGGGTGTGGGAGCAAAGAACAACATGTTCTTTCTGTTATTATTATAATAGTCTAAGGTTACAGATAATCTTCTGTCTTTGGTAGTGAAATCCATACCGAAACCTGTTGTGGCCACTTCTTCCCATTTCAGGTTAGGATTACCTTGCTGAATAAAACGGGTAACAGGACCGGCACCTACATCGAATGTCTGCTGCAGGTTTAAAGATGCGTAAGAACCTAAATTATCCTGGCTACCTAATTTACCATAATTAGCCCTGAAACTCAGATCGCTCAGGAAACCACCAAATACTTTCTGTGCCCACGACTCTTCCAGTACTCTCCATTTGAAAGCAAAAGCCGGGAATGTAGCGTAACGGTTATTAGAACCGAATTTAGAAGAACCATCAGATCTTACAGTTACAGTAAAGAAGTATTTGTCGTTATAGGTATAATTCAAACGACCAAAGACCGATTGTAATTCGTTTTTATCGTAACCAGGAACAAAGTTCGCATAGTTGTTGAACGCACTGTAATTTTTTACAAATATATCTTTAGGTCCGCTTACAGGCGTTTTTACACCCCAACCAAAGGAGGCTTTGTAACGGTTTTCAAAACTCTGGTAAGAATAACCTGCAATAGCGTTCACTGCATGTTTATCATTAAAAGTTTTGTCATAAGTCAGGTAATGTTCAACTAGGGTTGATTTGGTCTCCAGGTTTTGTTTGGTTGTACGACCATTACCCTGAATACCATTACCATAATCTTTACCAAATACGTTGATGGTACCCCCGTAAGCATTTGAACCCAGGCGTGGATCAGCAAAAGAAATTCTTTCAGCTTTAGAATTATCCAGACCCAGTACTACTTTATAACTCAGGTCCTTTGTTATCTGGTAGCTGGCAGAGAAGTTTCCGAGGAATCTTTTGATTTCATCATTATCAGAGAAATAAGCCAGCATCTGGCTTGGGTTACGCTGATCACCTGGCTGGTAGAATGAACCATCAGCATTGTAAACAGGGTTGGTTGGGTTAAACTGCAAAGCAGCGCCTAACAAACTACCCTGGTAACCTGCGTTATTGGAAAGCGGTGCGTATGAGTTTTCTGTTTTAGAGAATGTAACATTAGCTTCCAGCTTTACTTTATCATTAAATAATTTCTGACCAATGTTGGCACGACCAGTTAATCTTTTCAGACCGGTGTTCTTAACAATACCTTCCTGGTTATCATAAGAACCACTCAAACGAGCAGTAGTTCCTTTATTGCTCATTGACCAGCTCAGGTTGTGGTTATTAGAAATGGCCGTTCTGAAAATTTCATCCTGCCAGTCTGTGTTGTAACCTCTGTCAATACCTACTACAGCAGCTTGTGCAGCAGTGGGTGATGCACCACCATCGATATTGGCTTTCTTAGCTGCTAACAGGAAATCCTGTGCATTCATCAAGTCATAGCGACGTGCAGTTTTTGCAATGGTTGTTGATGCACCATAAGAAAGTACACCACGCTTACCTCCTTTACCTTGTTTGGTGGTGATGAGGATTACACCATTGGCACCTCTTGAACCGTAGATAGCAGCAGCAGAGGCATCTTTCAATACTGTAATGCTTTCAATATCTGTTGGGTTCAGGAAGATGAGCGGGTTTTTAGCAGATGTACCACCTTCTACACCACTACCGTTTGTACCAAGTGTACCGCCCTGTATCAGGGGCACACCATCAATTACATACAAAGGTTCCTGTGCACCACTGATAGAACCGGTACCCCTGATATTGATGGTAGCAGCAGCACCGGGTTCACCACTGGAAGGTGTAACAAGTACACCCGCTGTACGACCCTGCAATAACTGCTCAGGAGAAGCGATCTGACCTTTGTTAAAGTCTTTTTCAGTTACACGGGAAACAGAACCAGTTACATCTTTCGACTTCCTGGTACCATAACCAATTACCACCACATCGGCCAGCGCATCTGCAGTAGCAGTAAGCGAGGCATTGGCAGTATTGGATGCTGAAATGTTCACGTCAGCAGAGCTATATCCTGAGAAGGAAATAGTTAATGATCTTGCTGAAGATGGAACGGAAATTTTAAAAGTACCATCGGCACCGGTTTGTGTACCAGTCGTTGATCCTTTTACCAAAACAGATGCACCAACAAGTGGTGACCCGTCTTTGGCGTCTGTTACCTTTCCGGTAACTGTTTTTGTTTGTGCCTGCGCGAATAGGGTAAATACGCAAGCGAGTAAACCCACAAGGGTGGGCCTGACAAGCTTCGAAAGGTTCATAAATGGCAGTTTATTGGTTATTAAGCGTGTACAAAGTACACATTTTTTTCAGAAACAAAATATTTTCTTAAAATTTTCTGCTTTTTTGTGAAAAATGATACCTGTACCCATTGTAAGACCAAGATAAACAACAAAATGATGCTTGTTTTGATTGATTTTGACAAATTTTTACGTTTGGCGAAACCACAACTAAAAGATTATCAACCATTTAAAGAATATTAAAAATATTTACGCAAAGGTTTGCGGAAATGTTTGTTGTGGAAATTTATTTACATTGAGCTTTTGAAACTGTTCCTGTAATGCACAATACAACACTTAAAAAAATCTCCGAAATACTCGGAATCAGCATTTCCACCGTTTCGAGAGCATTGAAATATCACCCTGATATTTCTGTGAAAACCAGGCAAAAAGTAATTGAACTGGCCGAAGCACTGGATTATGAACCCAATGCCAGCGCTGTACAGTTAAGAACCAAAAATAGTAAGCTGCTCGGACTGATGGTGCCTACCGTTTCGAATTATTTCTATGAAACTTTTATTGCTGCTGTTGAAGAAGATGCGCGTAAACAGGGTTTTTCGGTTATGATTTTACAATCAGGAAACGATCCGGCCATTGAACTGGAGAACCTGAAACTGTTTCGGCAAAACCGTGTTTCGGGTGTATTTGTTTGTTTGAGTTCTTCTACAACAGATATGAAAGGTTTTGAGCGTATGCGTGAAATGGATATTCCGGTTGTATTCTTTGATAATGTACCTGAGGAACCAAATCTTCACAAGATTTGTATGGCCGACGAAAAGAGCGCTCAGCTGGCGGCGGAACTCATTCTCAAACATCCTTATCAATCCATTCTCGCCATTTTTGGTAACCCGAAACTTTCCATAACTAAAAAAAGGGAAGCAGCTTTACAAATGGCTTTCCGGGAACACAAAAATATTCAGCTACTGATTGAACACGCTCATAGTTCGGAAGACGCCAGAACCATTTCTCACAAAATGCTCAACAAACACCTGCCGGATATTATTTTCTGTATGAGCGATGAAGTATTGATTGGTGTATTAAAAACGATACAGGAAAAAGGATTACGATATCCTGATAATATTGCCTTACTCACCATTAGCAATGGTACCATCCCAAAACTTTTTCATCCACAGATTACTTATGTTGAAACAAGTGGTGAAAAAATGGGACACCTCTCTTTTACACACATGCTTAATTGCATCAATGGCAACAGTGAACCAACAGAGTTACTGGTAGATGCTGTGTTGGTGGAAGGAGGGTCGTTGTGAGAGCGTGAATGGTGAGTAATGATAACATTTCTTATTGACCTCTCACTACTGACTATTCACGATTGACGATTCACCATTCACGATTAATGCGAATCAAGCATTGAGCAATTAGTAGCTGGGTACTGGATAGTAGGAGGAGGTTTATGGTAAGCAGCCAATTTGAAAAACCCAACACCTAAGGCCTGAAACCCAGCATCCGGTACCCACCTCCCCTTAAGCCAAACCAGAACATTTCAACAGGTGATTCGCATTTGTAGCTTACAGTTAAAAATGTTTTTCGCAACTGATCATATAAAACTAACTCCCAAAAACCGTGGAACATCGGAAATGTGACGCGCTTCGGGAAAACCCGGGACGGCTCTCGGGATTTGGTGGGATAACTGGTAATTTCTTCTCGGAATTTAATTTTTTGTCGCCTATAATGCAATACAATC
>JBMOKQ010000083.1:0-45096 GCA_049324295.1 Bacteroidota bacterium | reverse complement strand
CTTGCTGATTTACAGTAAGTTATGATTTAGGTCATTTCAAATCGTCACCGTCCTGTTTTTGACTGTAACCCTTATGTACCAAGGCTTTCAAAGAACTGTTAACTATTTTAACCGGACACTAGTGATTTAAGAGTTGTATTGTGACAACACTGTTTAACAGTTTTAAGATAAAATTCATAATCAGTAGCAAAAGAAAAACTAAGTTCGCTTAATAACAAATCGTCAATTTTATATTTATAAGTGAGAAAGTCTTTTATGTGTTCGAGAGAAGTTTTGTAACGATTATAAGTTCCTAGTGCATAATCCTTCCCAATTAGTTTTTTCACATGTTGTTCATTGAAGTAATCAAGTAATTCAATCAACGTATAATTTTTTTCGCTTTTGCCTAAGTGAATATTGATTACAATTTTTGCGGTTATCAATTTCCCTTTTGCTTGTAGATCAGCTCGAATATTCATCAAGCTATTTTTAATTGTTGAAAGAGTGTAATTAGCAGTTTTAGAAAATTCATTAGTGCCTATCACTTTACCACCAGAGGGATTCCATTTTTCATTCTTTATCCATAGTTGAGTTGAAAATTCGTTTGATTTTCCCTTTACAGTTAAACGGCAATAAATGGGATGTTCCTGATTTTTATTCGTTTTACTTCTGTGAAGGAAGAAAAGTATAGAAAATGTATTTCTAATCGGTAAACCAGCAGACATAGACAACGATTTAGGGATTCAATTTGATTAAAAATTACAAAGTAATTAATTAATAATCAAGTAATTAAGGTTAAATCGTTGGATCGATTTTTAGACGTTTTAAGACAATGATTTAGACAGGTAAGGTTTGGGTATTATGATGAATTTTGAGGGGGTTATAAAGCAAAAAACGCAGCAAAGAATGGATTTTGATGCGTTTGGGGTGATTTGAAAAATCGTATTGCAGAGAGGAAGGGATTCGAACCCTCGATACGGTTTCCCGTATACACACTTTCCAGGCGTGCTCCTTCAACCACTCGGACACCTCTCTGTTACTATGGTTACCAAATTAGCTACCAAATAGAGAATAAACGAAGATTTATATTTATTTATTAAAAAAAGGGAAGTCCTCTCTTTGCGGACCACGTTTCCCAAGCATTACAAATAAAAGATAGCCGATTGCGATACAAAGTAATAGATATCGTAACCACTTGGGAATATTGTTACCATTATTCTTCACTTAGGAAAATATTATTGGATAGGGCATATTTTATATGGATAATTTTACTAGAAGGATTACTTGATTAATATCTATCTTTTTTCCAACGTTCTAAATATTCTAAAGATTTAGTTATTCTTTTTCTTCGTCTTTTAGATAAGTTAAACAGGTCTTTTTCCACTTTTATTCTCATCTCGTTCAATGAAATGTTCGGTTCAATAAAGTCACCTTCAGAGTAGCACTCTTTACAGAATGAATAGTTATTTGTCTTATCAAGATTAGTCCCATAACTTACCATTGAAGAAAAATTTTTTCCACAACTTTGGCATCTTTCATGTGTAAATGGCAAGCCTGCATTTTGTCTTAGCAGTAACTGATTATTATTACTCTCCCTCTTTTCTAGAATGTTTAATCCATAAAAAAAATGCAACATCCCAATAATTAATACAATAAGAGATAGTATTAATATTGGCAAGTCTGCTTCACTCTTTATTCGTTCATCTAGATTTTCAATTTTTTTCATAAAAATTTGTTGCCTATTTTGAGAGATGTTCCAAGCTTCCCAATATTTTTTAACTGAATCAGTTTGAAGTAATGAAACTGAATCTCCTAATATAGTTCTTGTTAAAGTATACTGCACACTATCTTTGGATGTTGAGATCAAACGGTTACGACTAAATTTCTTTGAAAAGAAAGAATCTTTATCAAGCATTTCTTCTAATCTTACATCACTTTCAAACTCCAGTATATCAAGACTGTCACTTAAATAATTCTTTTTCTCGTAGAGATCTTCAATTTTAGAATCATGTGTTAATACTAAATAAGAAGATATTATGATTAGGCTTATGCCAATAAGCATAATAATTCGAGGTGAATTATCTGGCAAGCTTGGAATTGGTATCATTTGGTATTATTAAAGCTGAAAGATAAATGATTTAGTAACTTATTTGTAAATCATAACTTAAGCTATTGAATACTAATAGCGAATTGAAATTCTGTTAATCCTGAATACTCTCGAACCTACTCAAAAGGCTTGCGACAAGTGTAAAGAACTCGAAAGATTTTTATCACTTGTCACATAGCAATTAAGAAAGCGCTGTCCGCAAAGAGTGGCAGTGATAAAATTAAAAAAGGCCTATGTAGTATAACTACCTAGACCTTTCTGCGGAGAGAGAGGGATTCGAACCCCCGGACCTTTGACAGTCAACGGTTTTTCCAAAGGATCCTGCGGGCAAGACCGCCGCATTCGACCTAAATAATGTTTTTAGACCTTAAATAAACCTTACCTCCTACAGATTTAAAAAACATTTCCTGACGGTATGCTTCAGACTTTGTATCGAAGACCTCAAAGTAATGAAGAATAAAAGGTACCCTTGACTTTGTACTTCTTACTTTTTTAGCATTATGGGTTTTTAGTCTACTCTCAATATCAGAGGTATGACCATGATAATACCCGTGATCAAATAAACTTTTCAGGATGTAGGTGTAATAAGGCATAATTGTGAGCATAAAAAAAGCCTAAGCATCATCTAGATACTTAAGCCTTTCTGCGGAGAGAGAGGGATTCGAACCCCCGGACCTTTGACAGTCAACGGTTTTCAAGACCGCCGCATTCGACCGCTCTGCCATCTCTCCGCGGCAAAAGTAAGGGTTGAAATATTTCTACCAAAAAATATTCGAAACAATACAGGAAAACATTCATAAACAAGCTGTTAGACCGTTTACAGATAGATAACTTTACCAATTAGCTTATTTTCTTATATTTATCAAAATCTAATCATCATGACCCGTAAACTATTCCTTTTTGCAACGGCTATAATGAGCCTTTCACTCCTGTTTTCTTTTTCGTACAAAGCCGCCAACTTCTCCGGTACCTGGAACCTGGACGAAAGTGCCAGTGAACTCGGACAATTTGGTGCAAGAGCCGCATCTTCAAAAATTGTGATAGAGCAATCGGCTGAAGCCTTTAAAATGATTCGCTCCAATACCGGGTTCGATGGCAGTGCTGCAGATGTTACCGAAAACTATACCATAGGTAAAGACACTGAAAATACCGGCTTAATGAACAGTAAAAAAACCGGCAAACTTTCCTGGGAGGGCGAACAAGGTTTTAAAGTAGAATTCACGCTTTCAATGGAATTTCAGGGCCAGAGCTTTGAAATGAAAGGCAATGAAAAATGGGAAATCAGCACCGATGGAAAAACAATGACCCTCAAAACCAACCTCTCCACACCACAGGGAGACTTTGAAACAAAAGCAGTTTACAAAAAGGGATAAACTATTCGTGAATGGTGAATGGTGAATTTTGTCTACTTATTCAGCATTGACCATTCACCATTCTTCTATTTTGATTCTGGCTCCGTAAGTTTTTCCACCACCACCAGGTCAACCAGATCAACATTCATAGGTAGGATACCTATTTGTACAATAGCCCTTTTCCCTCTTATTTCTTTAACCTCTCCTACCTGGTAATTCTTTTTCAGCTTTACCAATGAACCTACTGCTATGTGCTGGCTGAGTTCCTTGTATTTCTGATCTACTTTTTTGGCCAGTTTATTTACAACAATCGTTTCTTTCTGTTTAAACAAAAGGTTTTGCAGGTTTTTAATCACATCCTGTTTGTTCTCCGTTTTCTTCCAGTCCAGCACAATCTGTTTCAACTTACGTTCCATATCTTTTAAATATACCAGCCGATCTTCAGTAATACGATTCTGGTTCTCTAAAAGTTCTACCTGTTGGCGGTGCTTTTCTTTATCCAACACCGTTTCCATTTCTTTTTTCAACTTATCATGCTCACGCAGGAGTTTATGCAACTGTTTTTTCTCTTGTTCCAGTTGTTGTAAATCCTGTTCAGTACGGTTCAATAAACGATCCAGTTTAAAATGATCTTCATCTACCAGTTTTCTTGCCCGGTTAATCAGGTGTTGCGGCAAACCGATCCTTTCCGCAATAGCAAATGTGTAAGAACTACCGGGTTTTCCTACAATAAGCTTGTACATGGGTTGAAGGTTAACTTCATCGAACTGCATGGCCCCGTTGATGATACCCTGTGTACGGTTGGCCATTACTTTAAGGTTGAGGTAATGCGTGGTTACCACACCAAAGGAATGCCTGCGTGCCAACTCTTCCATAATCACTTCTGCAAAAGCACCACCCAGGTTGGGATCACTGCCACTTCCGAGTTCATCTATGAAGAACATGGTTTTACCATTGGCAGTTTCAATGAAATATTTCATATGCAGCAAATGGCTGCTATAGGTACTTAACTCAAATTCCAGGTTCTGCGTATCACCAATATGAATAAACAACTGCTTAAAAATACCCATCTGCGAATCGGGACTTACAGGCACGAGTAAACCGCTTTGCAGCAAAAGCTGGTTCAGTCCAATGGTTTTCATGGTTACGGTTTTACCACCGGCATTGGGACCGCTGATGACCAGTATCCTGTTTTTATCGTCGAGTGTAAGTGTTACGGGTATAGTGGTTTTGCCTGCCGTTTTATTGTAGAGAAACAATAAGGGATGATAGGCATTGATGAGATGTACATGCGCTTTATCTGATAATTCCGGTAACTGTCCATTCATATCAATGGCCAGTTTTGCCTTGGCCCTGATAAAATCAAATTCACCTGCAATAACAAGGTATTGTTCCAGCAAAGAAGCGTAAACAGAAATACGTGCCGTTAATTGACGTAAAACTCTTTGTACTTCTTTTGCTTCTTCATTCTCCAGTGTAAATACCTGGTTATTGAGATCGATGGTTTCTTCCGGTTCAATAAAGGCGGTTTTACGGCTGTCGCTTTCGCCATGCAGAATACCTTTAACCTGTCTTTTGTGTTCCGAAAAAACAGCCACTACCCTTCTTCCATTGCTGAAACTTTCATCAATATCTGCAGTATAACCTGCTTTAGCGAGTTTGCTGATTACTTTTTCAAACATGCGCCGCAACTCATTCCGTTTACGAAACAAACCCATCCTAATCTTATGCAGGTCTTCAGATGCATTGTCTTTTACATTACCCTGTTCATCTATTACTTCATCAATCATTTCAATGATTGCCTTTTCGTAATAGCTTCCTTCAACCACTTTTGCCATGGCAGGAAATGCGAGTCTGCGTTCCTGGTCGAACCAGCGAAAAATATTGGCCGTATTTTCAGCCAGTTTACGAATATATAACCATTGTTCACCTGTAATCAATGCCCCCTGAATACCAAGCAGCTTAATTTCTTTGTGCAGGGGCTGTGTAAAATCATTGGGGAAATACTGCGCCTGTTGGAGGATCGATTTAAATTCAAAACTCTGCTTCAGTTCCAGTTCAATGTATTCTTTCCTGGTATGTATTCGCAATTGCGCTGCTTTCTGTTTTGCGTACAGGGTTTTACAATGTCCTTCCAGTAAAGAACGCACTTTATCAAATTCCAGTTGTGTAAGGGCTGTATCGGGGTACAAACGCATAGGGCGCAAAGGTAAGGCAGGGAAAGGTTGATTTTTTGATCTTTGATTTTTTGATTTAATTACTTCTTTCAATCAAAAAATCAAAGATCACAAAATCAAAGATTTAACAGCTTTTTTGTAAGTACAGAACATCTGCACAGTCTAAACTGTTATATTGCCAATTACGTAATTTTATTAAAATAGCTGTTATGCGAATGTTCATGTGTTTACTGGTACTGGGCATCAGCCTGGTATCCTGCGCCCAGCAACCCGCTAAAAAATCAAAGAAAATGGATACAAAGATCAATTATGCAGGCATTCAGACCGATACGGCCACATTTGGAGAAGGTTGTTTCTGGTGTACAGAAGCTTTTTTTCAGCGACTGGATGGAGTGCTTGAAGTAATCAGTGGTTATGGAGGAGGATTTGTTGAAAACCCTACTTATGAACAGGTATGTGATAAAAATACCGGTCACGTGGAACTGGCGAGAATTGTATTCGATCCTAAAAAAATCAGTTACGATGAATTGCTGGAAGTATTCTGGAAAACACATGACCCTACTACTCCCAACCAGCAGGGAAATGATATTGGTCCACAGTACAGAAGTGTGGTGTACTATCACAACAATGAACAAAAAGAAAAAGCAGAAAAGTACAAGGCATTACTCAATAAAAGCGGCGCCTGGAATGCACCTATTGTTACTACCGTTGAACCTTACAAGAATTTCTATCCGGCTGAGAATTATCACCAGAACTATTATAACGATAATCCCAACCAGAGTTATTGCCGCTTTGTAATCAGGCCCAAACTGGAAAAATTTGAAAAGGTTTTCAAAGATAAGTTGAAGAAAAACTAATACTTCCTTCCGTGAAACTCCGTGCCACACTCTGTGCAACTCTGTGGTAAAAAAATAAACATAAACCACAGAATTGCACAGAGTGTGGCACGGAGTTTTTTGACGTTTCACGTCTCACCTTTCACCTCTAACGACAACAGCCCTTCGCAACTCAAGTAAATTCAACGCATTTGCTCTGAAGCCGCTGATATTGGGTTGTACAAAATGAATGGCCATATCGTACCAGATGGGAATTACGGGTGCATCATTGATGACCAGCTGATCCATTTTACGATATAGTTCATACCGCAGGCTGTCGTTGGTTTCTAGTAATGCTTTTTCATACAGCAGATCAAAGTCGGCGTTCTTATAGCGGGTATAATTAGGCGGTGCCGGATTCTTGCTGTAAAACATGGCCATATAATTTTCTGCATCCGGGTAATCTGCTATCCAGCTACCCCTGAAAAAAAGTGCCCGCGATTTGGCCGTTTGTTCCAGTAACAGACTTTTTTGAATTACTTCTACCTGAACAGGTATACCTACTTCTTCCATCTGCTTTGCTACAAAGCTGGCTATATCTGCATAAATAGGAATCGTGAGTAATTTAAGTTCAGGCATGCTGTTACGATCACCAAACCCGGCCTGTTCAATTAATTGCCTTGCTTTTGCAGGGTCGTACTGATATCCTTTAACCAATTCTACATTGCGTGAAGGAAGTCCGCCCGGAACAAAACCCGCTTCGGCAGGAATACCGATTGAATTGCGCATATACATCATGAGCCGGGTACGGTTAATGGCATAATTCATAGCCTGTCTTACCAGTCTCAGTCTTGTAGGAGCTATTTTTACCAAAGGATTTTTTTCATCCACCAGAATCCCGAAGTATTCTGTGTTGAGATAAGCTGTTTTATTGAGTTGCAGCTTCCCCTCCCACTCTTTTCTGAGTTCTCCTTTTTTGGTTAAGAGCTCATCTTTGAACGACGGGTCTATATCGTTCACAAAACTCAGCTTACCCTGTCTGAATTGTAAAAATTCTGTGGCTTTATTGTCAAAAAAACTCACCTGGATGGCATCGAGGTAAGGTAATGAATTGCCTGATGCATCTTTCTCCCAATACTTTTCATTTTTGTGCATCACAAGTGCCTCTCCTTCATCCCATGAAACAAATTGAAAAGGTCCGGTACCACAGGGATTACGACGAAAATCTCTTCCATATTTTTCCACCGCCTCTTTGGGTATAATACTACAGTACTGCATACTCAGGATACCCATGATTGGATGAAAAGGTCTTAACAGTTTAAGCCGGAAGGTAGAATCATCAACTGCGGTAAAGGGTTGGAGGCTGTTGACCCGGTTATTAAAAATCCATGCCCCGCTGCTGGCAGTAGCTTTGTCGATGATGCGGTTCAGGCTATATGCAATATCAGATGCCAGCATTTTGCGACCCTTGCCACCGGGAAATATTTCATTGTCATGAAAATAAACATCGGTGCGGAGATGGAAGGTATAAGAGGTTCTTGCGGCATCAATATCCCAGCTTTTGGCCAGTGAGGGAACAATATTGAGGTTACTGTCTATTTCAACCAGGGTATTATACACCTGGTGAATGGCCCACATGATAGACTGATTTTTGGCAAATGCCGGATCCAGTGTGGCAATGCCGGTTGACTCGTTGTAATAAAAAACAGTTTTCCCCGATGCCGCTTTCCTACCACATCCTGCAATATAAAAGCAGCAACAGCATATCAGTAACCAAAGCTGGAACGATTTATTTTTTATGATTTTCAATTCTTTCATCCTGCCCCGAATATCCTATTTTTAACCGATCAATACAAAGCCACTATAAACTATTAACCGGGTATGGGTAGTATCAGGAAGCAAACCATTATTTCGAGCGTGCTGATTTATATTGGCTTCCTTATTGGTTTTGTGAACCAGTATTTTTATACCCGCAACGGATCATTTACACCCGGTGAATTCGGTCTTACCCGTATCTTCTTTGATTTCGCACAAAATATGACAGCTTTTGGAGCGATGGGCGTAATTCCGGTGATCTACAAGTTCTATCCCTATTACAAAGACAATCTTGAATTCCGCAAAATAGACCTGATGAGCTGGGCAATGATTGCTTCACTAATCGGTTTCCTGGTAGTTCTAATCAGCAGTTTTGCTTTACAGCCGTTTTTTATTGATAAATACGAGCTGCGATCGCCTCTTATTGTTCAATATTATTTCTGGATGTTTCCTTTTGCTATCGGGCTTTTATCTTTCTCGGTAATAGAAGGTTTTTGCTGGGCATTGGAATTATCAATTGTCTCCAATTTTTTGAAAGAAACCATTCTGCGGGTACTCACAAGTATATTGATTGGACTGTTTTATTTTAAACTCATCAGCTTCAATACCTTTATACAGCTTTTTGCTTTTCAATACCTCGCTGTTTTTCTGTTTTTACTGGTTTATATGATACGTTCCGGCAATCTTCCTCTTGCCTTCAGCATCAGCCGTGTAACCCGGAAATTCTGGAAGAAAATAGTATCCATGCAGGCATTGTTATATGGCGGTACGATTATCGCTTCCATTGCAGCAACCATTGATAGTTTTATCATTGCCAAATTCCAGGGTCTGACTGCGGTAGGTATTTTTGTTTTCGCTCAGTTCGGAGCCAATGTATTGCAGGTACCTCAAAGAAGTATACAGGCAGTGTCTTCCAGTTTTTTGTCGAGAGCATGGAAGGATAAAAACTATGCAGAAATAAACCGCATTTATACCCGCTCCTGTATTAACCTTCTTCTGATGGCTCTTTTTCTGTTTGGCAATATCTGGCTGAATGTAAGAGAAGGTATTGCCGTGCTCAATATTCAGGCCGACTACCTGGATGGTATGACCGTTCTATTTATATTGAGCATGGTTCGTATCATTGACGCAGGTACCGGCTTAAACGCCATGGTCATTAATACCTCCACTTCATGGCGCTTCGATTTTATTAGTGGTGTGGTGCTTATCGGGCTACGCTTACCCCTCACTTATTACCTCATAAAAAACTACGGCATACTCGGATCGGCCATAGCTGAACTCATCGCTTATGGCACTTACAATTTTATCAGGTATGAGTTCCTGCGGAGAAAATTTAATATGCAGCCGTTTAATATGAAAACAGTGTATGCACTTTTACTTGGACTGGGAGCTTATGCCGTATGTTATTTTGCGTTTCGCCGGTTTAGCGGCTTAACCTCCATCATCCTCAATGGAACCGTTTTCTCTCTTATTATGATCAGTGGTGTCTTCTATTTCAAACTAACACCCGATGCCATGCAGTTGTATCATGTGGTGAGGAATAAATGGAAGAGAGATGTATGATGTAGGATGGCGGATGTCTGATTTTGGGTTTTCATTCTTCAATAAATCAGACATCCGCCATCCTACATCATAAAATAACATATTCTCCTTTCTTATTCACCGAAATCAACGGTAGTTTTTTGTTTTCTTCGAAGAAGTCGTAGACTTCTTTCAGGCGGGTGGAGAATTTTTGGTAGTCACTGTCTTCTTTGCTGTTGCGGGAAAGATATTCCTGGCTCCTGTTATTGCTGAAACGAACGGGATAAATATGTACAGGAATAAAATCCTGTCCCTGGTTACGTGCATGCGATGCCAGCACGTATAGCTCCTCAATCTGGTCGTTCTGAATGGGTATACAACCTACGGTAACACAACTGCCATGAATAAAAATATCGCTGCCGGGTTTAATGGAATCACTTAATAAACGATCAGAAGCATTGGGGTAATTTAAGCCCAACGACAAATGATACATACTTTTTGGATTGAATTCATTGATATAATAAAACCCTTCCGGCACCTGGTAATCACCTTCAATACGTTTAGGACCAAGCGTGCCAGACAAAGCACATATCTTATAGGTTTTGAACAGTTTATACGGTTCTGCTGAAGTATTTCTTACCCATACTTCCAGTTGGCTGTCGTATTTGAAACTACGCACATACATATCTTTTGCAGGCCACTGGAGTTTGGCCACGGCAAACTGTTTTCTCAATGTATCTTCCTTGGAACGAATGGCGCCGGCCACACGCGGAAATACCCGTTGGTTTTCAATAAAACCATTTTGTGCCACAAGGGTGGTTGACAGAAAACCAAGAACACAAAATAACAGGCTGCACTTCATGGCTGCAAAATAACAAATGGTTCAATACGACAGATTGAATATCCTGTTAAAGAAACGGGAACTGGCTTGAAATATTGCATGACTGATTGGCTATGAGCTGTGAGCGACGAGCTATGAGTATATTATCATCTACATATAAATCGTAATGGTAAATGATATCTAAAAGCCCACAACTCATGGCTCATAGCTCACAGCCAGAAGCTACAGATTCCCACGGCTTTCCTGTTCTCGCTCAATGGCTTCGAAAAGGGCTTTGAAATTGCCTTTGCCAAAACTCTTGGCTCCTTTACGCTGAATAATTTCAAAGAAAAGTGTGGGTCTGTCCTCAACAGGTTTGGTGAAAATCTGTAAAAGATAACCCTCATCGTCCCTGTCTACCAGGATACCCAGTTCACGCAAAGGATTCAAATCTTCATCAATATGTCCAACCCTGTCTAACAGATCATCATAATAAGTAGTGGGTACTTTCAGGAACTCCACGCCCCTGTCCAGCAATGCGGTTACTGTTCGTACAATATCATCGGTGGCCAGTGCCACATGCTGACAACCCTCACCATTATAAAAATCGAGGTATTCTTCTACCTGCGATTTTTTCTTTCCTTCGGCGGGTTCATTAATCGGGAACTTTACAAAACCATTACCATTACTCATTACTTTACTCATGAGTGCAGAGTATTCGGTAGAAATATCATTGTCATCGAAACTGAGAATATTTTTAAAGCCCATCACATCTTCATAAAATTTCACCCATGGATTCATCTGGTTCCAGCCCACATTACCTACACAATGGTCAACATACAACAACCCTGTTTCTGCCGGATTGTAATGACTTTCCCATTTTCTGAATCCGGGTAAAAAAGTACCTGCATAGTTTTTTCTTTCAATAAAAAGATGCACGGTATCACCATAGGTATGAATTCCACTCATGACTACTTCTCCATGTTCATCGGTCATTTTTTGTGGTTCCATATAACTTTTACCGCCTCTTTGCGTAGTTTGTTTCCAGGCATTGGTAGCATCTTCTACTTTTAACGCCAGCATTTTCACGCCATCACCATGTTTATACACATGATCCGCAATTGCGTTATCGGTATGTAATGCAGTGGTAAATACAAAAGTGAGTTTGTTCTGTCTTACAGCATAACTGGCCCTGTCTTTAACACCTGTTTCAGGTCCGGCATAAGCCAGGCTCTGGAACCCAAATGCGGTCTTATAAAAATGAGCGGCCTGTTTGGCATTGCCCACATAAAATTCTACATAATCTGTTCCCTGCAGAGGCAGAAAGTCTGTTGTTGTATTTGATGGTACCACGGTACTGGTAATTGTTTCCATACAATAGGTTTAATAAGATGAATAAAGAGAGAAAAAACCTGAGTACACTACAGGCCCGCATCCATGGCCAATGCTTCCATCAGCAGGCAATAGCAGAAACGCTTGTCGCCAAATACTTTATGAGGATAATCAGGAAGCATGTTACAAAATTAGGGTATTCTAACACGTAAAAGAACAGAGAAATATCCAACTTCGAAGTTGGAGTTACTTATTCCTCATTTTAACCTACCTCCCATTCCCCCCTGAAATCCACTTCCTCTGTTCCTCTGTTCTTCTGTTTCTCTATTCTCTCCGTATCTTCGCCACATGAAAGCAGGAATACTCGGAGGTGGCCAGTTGGGCCGGATGTTATTACAGGCTGCAGCCAATTATACTGTTGAAACTTATGTATTAGAAAACGACCCTCAATGCCCTGCGGCTCATCTATGTCATCATTTTGTACAAGGTAATATCAACGATTTCGATACAGTGTACCTGTTTGGAAAAAACCTGGATATGCTTACCATTGAAATTGAATCGGTAAATGTAGATGCGCTTGAAAAACTGGAAGCGGAAGGTGTGAAAGTATTTCCAAAACCATCTGCTATCCGTACCATTAAAAACAAAGTATTACAAAAACAATTTTACAAGGATAACGATATTCCCTCCTCGGCATTTGTTATTACACAAACACTGGCAGAATTGCAGCAACACAGTTCATTGCTTCCTGCGGTACATAAAATTGGTCAGGGTGGTTATGATGGAAAGGGTGTTCAGGTAATAAAAGAGGAAGCCGATATGAGCAAGGGTTTTGATGCTCCTGCGGTACTCGAAAAAATGGTTAAGATTGAAAAAGAAATCGCCGTGATCGTAGCCATGAATGAAAAAGGAGAAACCACGCTCTACCCTCCTGCCGAAATGGTATTCGATCCTGTATTAAACTTACTCGATTACCAGGTAAGTCCGGCCCAGCTCCCCGAGCAGGTTTTATGGAAGGCCGAAGCCATTGCTGTACGCGTGGTAAAAGCATTAAAAAGTCCCGGGCTTTTTGCCGTTGAATTATTTGTAGATAAAAATGAGGAAGTACTGGTAAACGAAACCGCTCCTCGTGTACATAACAGCGGACACCATACCATAGAGGCCAATTATTCGAGCCAGTACGATATGCTCTGGCGCATTATGCTTGGCTACCCGCTGGGTAATCCGGATGCCATTCTCCCATCTGCCATCGTAAACCTGTTGGGTGCCGATGAACATTCAGGTGATGCCGTTTATGAAAACCTGGAAGAAGTATTGAAGATGGATAATGTATTTGTTCATCTCTATGGAAAACTGCAAACCAAACCCGGTCGTAAAATGGGGCATGTTACCATCATCCACAAAGACTACCAGGATCTAACGCATAAGGCGAATAAGATAAAGCACCTGCTCAAGGTGAAAACAAAATGAGAAGAAATGGCGGATCGCTGATGGCTGATGTCGGATGTCTGATATAAAAACAAATCCGACATCCTACATCTCTCCTAGCCTTTCTTCACAGTTAAAGGCTTCAAAAAACCAATACCTATCAGGCTTTTGGTTTGTAGTCCCGGCGATGTTTTATTGGGGCCGAATAAACGTACATTATCATCATAGATCAGATCGAGACTGTAAGTGGCTGAGAAAAACTTATTGATCTTGAAGGAAAAAAGATTGGTCATAAAGAAGTCAATATTCTGTGCCCTGTTATTGTAGTTGGAGAACATATCGAGCCTTCCTTTATACGTAACATTTTTTGCAATGGTATTATTATAATTCACCGTTGCAAAAGTACCGATCTCGTTAATGGAAGTCTTCCCCACAGGTACCCCATACTTTCCCTGTGCCGATAACTTATTATTCGCCACAATCGTCCATCTCGATGTTAAAGGTGAAACGAATACTGAGAGTTTATCATTGGGTTTATAATCAAAACCCACAGATAGAATAATATACGCCGGTGATAAAAATGAAGAAGCAAATGAAGGAATACCACCAGAAAAAGTATAACCATCAAACCACTGCGAACGAAAGTTGAACAGGCTGGAAAGAAAAACCTTTCCTGTACTATCCATCTTATAACCATACTTGCTCAGGAAATCAAAACGGTCATCGTTTTTGCGGCCACCGAGACTGGTGGTTTGAACATAACCCAGGTTCATATCGAAATTATTATCCCAGTTATGACGGTCTTTTTTAAAGAAATAGAAAAAGTTAAAATAGGAACTTACTGCCAGTGAAAAATTATCACCCCCTGCAGCCCAGTTACTCAAAGAGCCCTGTGATAGGTTGGCACTTAACAGGCCGCCTCTTTTCCAGGTCCATTTACTGGTATCTGCTTCTTTTTTAATGGTACGGGAAGTTTCACTTCTGAGCTTGTTAACCACTATATCCTGGGAGAAAGCTGCCGAATTCATTAAAAGGAAAAGCAGCCAATAGAACCATTTCTTCATGTGCAACGGGCATTTTCGCTGCAAAACTAATTGATTAACAGAATTTTCAAGCCATAAAGCCTGTCAAACTGACACAAAAACCAGACAATTATGTTAATTTTGCCAACTACAAATTGTATTATTCATGGATGTATTGCCTATTGGAGATAAAGTACATGATGAAACCCGGCAGGGGGAAGCATATAGTCCGTTTGCGAATGACCCGAACCGATATTCGAAACATTTCTATATAGAAAGTTATGGATGTGCCATGAATTTTGCGGACAGTGAAGTCATTGCATCTATTCTCAACAATGCAGGTTTTGGCGCCACCCGTAACCTCGAAGAAGCCAACCTTATTTTATTGAACACCTGTTCCATCCGCGAAAAAGCGGAGCAAACGGTTCGGAAAAGACTAACTGAGTTCCGTAAAATAAAAGAAAGAACACCTGGTTTACTGATTGGCATGCTGGGTTGTATGGCCGAACGTTTAAAGGCCCAGTTACTCGAAGAAGAAAAGTTGGTGGATATTGTTGTAGGACCAGATGCTTACAGAAGCCTGCCTTCTCTGATTGATGAGGCCGGCTCCGGACAAAAAGCGGTGAATGTATTATTGAGTCGCGAAGAAACCTATAGCGATATTGCCCCTATTCGTATAGACAGCAATGGCATCAGCGCTTTTGTGTCGATCATGAGGGGTTGCAACAATATGTGCAGCTTTTGTGTGGTACCTTTTACCAGAGGTCGTGAAAGAAGCCGTGATGCCAATTCCATTATTCGTGAAGTAACCGATCTTGTTGATAAAGGTTATAAAGAAGTAACCCTGCTCGGTCAGAACGTAGATAGTTATTACTGGATAGATGAACAGAAAGACGAGACCATAACATTTGCCGCACTTCTCGAAAAAGTGGCATTGGTAAATCCTGAACTGCGTGTACGTTTCAGTACCTCACATCCTAAAGACATAACCGATGAAGTATTGTATACGATGGCTAAGTACGAAAATATCTGCAAATACATTCACCTGCCTGTTCAAAGTGGCAGCTCACGCGTTTTGCAATTGATGAACCGGACTTATACCCGTGAATGGTATATGGCCAAAGTAGATCGTATCCGCGAAATATTACCCGGATGTGGTATCAGTGCCGATATTATTACCGGATTCTGTACCGAAACAGAAGAAGACCATCAGGATACGCTGAACATCATGCGTTATAGTGGTTATGATATGAGCTATATGTACTTCTACAGCGAAAGACCCGGCACACTTGCAGCAAGAAGATATACGGATGATATTCCCGAAGAAATAAAGAAAAGAAGATTGCAGGAAGTGGTAGACCTCCAGGGTATATTATCAACCGAAAGCAACCAAAACGATATGGGTAAAACATTTAAAGTACTCGTAGAAGGTAACAGCCGGAAAAATGAGCAGGAATGGATGGGCAGAACCAGTCAGAATAAAGTACTGGTCTTCCCCAAACTCAAAACAGACGAGCAATTAAAAGGAATATATGTAATGGTAAAAGTTACAGGCTTTACAAGAACAACGTTGCTGGGAGTAAGGAGTAAAGAATAAGAAATAAGAAATAAGGAACAGGAAACAGGAAACAAGCAATAAATCTGACATCAGCAAATGTAAACTATGGATCTTCAAAGTATAAAAAACAGGTTTGGTATCATCGGTAATTCACCGGCGCTGAATCATGCATTGAATACAGCGGTGCAGGTAGCTGCTACCGATCTTACAGTATTAATTGTGGGTGAAAGTGGTGTGGGTAAAGAAATTTTTTCACAGATCATCCATGCCTTATCGGCGCGTAAACACAACCCGTTTATTGCCGTAAACTGTGGCGCCATTCCGGAAGGAACCATCGACTCTGAATTATTTGGTCATGAGAAAGGCGCTTTTACCGGTGCGGTTGACAGCCGTAAAGGTTATTTTGAAACAGTAAGTGGCGGTACTATTTTCCTTGATGAAATTGGCGAAATGCCACTTGGTACACAGGCCCGTTTATTACGTGTACTCGAAACCGGGGAATTTATCCGTGTGGGGTCATCCAAAGTACAGAAAACAGATGTGCGTGTTATTGCAGCCACCAACCGTGAGTTACTGGAGTTTACACAGAAGGGACGTTTCAGGGAAGATCTGTATTATCGTTTGAGCACGGTTCCTATCCGTGTTCCATCACTGCGCGACCGTAAAGAAGATATACTGCTCCTGTTCCGAAAGTTTGTGGTTGATTTTGCAGAACGTTATAAAACATCACCCGTTCAACTGGAAGGCGACGCAAAATCCTTGTTAATTAATCACCCATGGCAGGGTAACGTACGTGAATTGAAGAATATTGCAGAACAGATATCTGTGCTGAGTCCAACCAACCAGATATCGGCAACTACACTGAGCCAGTTTCTGCCCGACCAGTCTAAATACTCACGTATGCCTGTATTGGCGGGTCATGCAGCCGGCGGGTCAGGAGAATTTGCCAATGAAAGAGAAATTCTGTATAAGCTCTTCTTCGATATGAAGAAAGATGTTACTGAATTGAAAAAAATGTTCCTTGAAATTTTACAAAATCCATCCCTTGCAGGATCGGCAGCGAATTTTACCAGGGATTCTTTGTTGCAGGATTTCCAGGGTAATGGAGAACTGCAACCGGTAGTAAATACACAGGTATCTGTACCACACCAGATGATGCCGGCTGCTAACGGACAACCGGTATTACTGCATGAAGACGATATTCATCATCATGAAGAAGTGGAAGAATCGCTGAATATCATGGATAAAGAAAAAGAGCTGATATTAAAAGCGTTGAAGAAACACAAGGGTAAACGCAGAGATGCATCACTTGACCTTGGCATCAGCGAAAGAACATTGTACCGCAAACTGAAAGAATACGATATTGAAGAATAAAACGGGTATGAAAAAAAATATAAACACATATAACATATATGGTTTCAGCATCGCTGTATTCATGGCTGTACTTTTTATCGGATGTAAAGTAAAGTACGCATTTAATGATGCCAGTATCGATCCAAGAGTAAAAACCATAAAACTTGGTTTTATTGATAATAAGGCACAGTACATCAATCCGCAGTTGAGTCCGAAACTGAATGACAAACTGCAGCAAAAAATAACCAATCAAACCAAACTCACCCGTGTTACCAATGATGATGCGCATTATGTTATTAATGGCAGTATCACCACTTACAACGGTACACAAACCGTAGGTATCAGTAACAGGCAGGCCAGTACCAATCGTTTAACCGTAACCATACATATTGTTTTCAGGAAAAACCTCGATAATATTACGGAAGAGTTTGATGTAAGCAGGAGTTTTGATTACAGCGCCAATCTTTCCTTTAATACAGCCGAAGCCCAACTGCTTGATGAAGTGGTAAGAAATATGGTGGATGAAATTTTCAACCGGCTTTTTTCTAACTGGTAATCAATTAGTACATTTATCGCTACAAAAAGAGGCATTCAATTGTGTATACCCAGTAGCCAGAATCAATTAAATAAAACATGAATTCCATCCGGGAGAAAGCTTTAATGCATTTAACAGGTCAGTCATCAGCAGAATTGGTGCCCATTGATCAGTTGGAGGCATTAATTAAATCATATCCCTATTTCTCCCCTGCACATGTTTTGTATAGTGCCGGGTTAAAGCAGATGGCTGATACAGATGTATACCGGCAATCGATGGGCAAATCTCTGTTGCATATTACCAATCCGCTCTGGATGCAATACCTGATGGATAGAGATGTAAGTACTGATCCTGTAGGTATGCCTGAAACACCAGTTATTGATAAAAGCATACCCAAAACACCTATTCCTATTCCGTCGATGGATGATGTGCGTGATATTATCCGTTCCATTGATCCCAGAAAGATTCCGGATAATCCACCCGAAGTAGATGATACCGAGCAAATACCCCCGGAAACTGCTCAGGAAGCCCCCCTGCCCGATGCCAAACTCTCCGATTTATTATCGGAACAACTGGCCGATTTTAAAAAACCGGTAACGGCTGCTGACCAACTGGAAATTGAAACAGAACGGCTGCATACCATTGACTATTTTGCCTCTCTGGGTATTAAAGTAGACCTGAGTGCCATGCCCCAGGATAAACTCACATCCCAGTTACGCAAATTCACCGACTGGCTCAAACAAATGAAGCATGTAAACCAGCAGACTTCCGACCTGGGAACGGGCTCCGACCTGGAGCAGGCGGTGGCGCTGATTGCCGAAAACTCCAACGAATCGAGGGAAGTGGTAACCGAAACCATGGCAGAAGTGCTCGAAAAACAGGGACAGGCGGAGAAAGCCATTCAGCTCTACATTAAATTAAGTTTCATAAATCCTGAAAAATCCGCTTATTTTGCGGCCAAGATTCAACATTTAAAAGGTATATAAAATGATCATTCTGTTTCTTGTTCTGATTGTGTTAGCCTGTGTGGCGCTGGGTTTTGTTGTATTGATTCAGAACCCCAAAGGTGGTGGTCTCTCTGCCAATGTGGGTGGTTTAAGCAACAATTTCATGGGTGTAAAACAAACCACCGACGTATTGGAAAAAGGTACCTGGATATTCGCCAGCATCATTGCCGTACTGGCACTGGTATCGAGCCTGTTCCTGAAAGGCGGTTCCGGCGTTGATAATTCAGTATTACAAAAAGTAAATACTACCACCAGTCAGCCTGCTCCTGCGCCTGCTGTACCGGCCAATACCGCAACAGCCACACCCGATACCGGCAAGAAATAATCATAAATAACATTTTTCCAAAACCCTGCCTGTTCTACAGACAGGGTTTTTTATTTAATTTGATGATAGGAAATGAGCCACAACAAAAATCAATATGAAATGTTTATCGGCGAATTACATCCCGTTTAGCGGGACAAGTTATGGCCAAAATCAATAAAAAAAACACATGAAACGAATCCTCGGATGGCTTTTGCTCCTGGTGGTTATTGGCGGCGCAGTAATGGGCTGGCTCCTGTTCAGATCGGCCACTGCATTTGATGAGAAGAGCCGCTACTTTATCATCAGGGAAGGACAAACCAATAAAAATGATGTACTGTCTATATTAAAGGACGAAAAAATTGTTTCCGGAACAATGGGTTTACAATTAATCGGTTCCTTCACTACTGTATGGCCCAAACTCAAAGTGGGTAAATATGAAGTAAAGAAAGGGCAATCTGCATTCACTATTACCCGTATGCTGCGTAATGGCAAACAGGCCGAACTAAGACTGGTCATCAATAAACTGCGCACCAAAGCTGACCTGGCCAAACTCATCGGCAAACAGTTTTCAACCGATTCAGCTGCTGTAATGATGTTTCTCTCTTCTAACGATTCACTCAAACAACTCGATACAGATACCACACTCCTGTTTACACAGATTATTCCCGATACCTATATTTTCTACTGGAACACCCCACTGATTAAAATTATGCGTAAGCTGAAAGAAAACAGTGAACAGTTCTGGCAAAAAAATAATCGTTTGGCAAAGGCAGAGTCAAAAGGATTGTCTAAAAAAGAGGCGTATACACTCGCTTCCATTGTAGAAGAAGAAACCAATTTCGACAGCGATAAGTATAAAATTGCCAGCGTGTACCAGAACAGGTTGAAAAAAAATATGCCTTTACAGGCCTGTCCTACCATTAAATACGCAATGCAGGATTTTACCATTACACGTATCTATGAAAAATATTTACTGAACCCCTCACCGTATAATACTTATCGGAGAAAAGGATTGCCCCCGGGCCCCATTTGTACCCCATCACCCAAAACCATTGATATTATACTGGAGGCGCCGGTAACTGATTATCTTTTCTTTGTGGCCAAGAGCGATTTCAGCGGCTACCATCATTTCAGTTCAAGTTATGAGGAGCACGATAAGTATGCCAAAGCATACCAGCGTCAATTAGATATTTATATGACCGATAAAAAATAAAGAAACATTTTGATTAAACTGCAACGCATCATTATCTCCTGGAAACCCATTGCTTTTATCATTCGTAAAAGCAAAAAACTGTATATACCCGGCTTCCAGGGTTTGCCTTTATTTGATGTGGTGGTTTTCTTTTTTAAACAAATCAATAAAGTGGGTTTAAATGAAAGAGCTGCTGCCATTTCATTTAACCTGATCATGGCATTGCCGGCGGCGCTTTTGTTCCTCTTCTCCTTGATTCCTTATTTCCCAAAATCATTTAATGTTGACAAACAAATATTGAGTTTATTCAAGGATATTACCCCAAATACAGAAACATATCGTTTCTTAAGCGATATAATGATCGATCTGCTAAAAAAAAATGTCGGTATTTTTTCCTTCGGTTTTCTACTGTTGGTTTTTTATGCATCCAATGCCATGATTGGTATTATCCGCACATTCGACCGCTCTATACAGCAACAAAAAGGTTTTTTATTTCATCAGAGATGGCGGGCTATCCAGTTAACTGCCATTCTTATATTACTGGTAATTGGTTCATCATTGGTATTAATTGGACAGGAACAGTTATATGGATTGATGAAAAGTCTTTTCAGCATTACATCTAAAAAGCCATTACCCCTGTTAAACGCATTACGCTGGCTGGTAATTGTGGGTCTTGTATTTTATGGTATTGCCTTTACCTATAAATACGCACCCTCTGTTACCAAACGCTGGAAGCTGGTATCGCCCGGTTCACTGCTGGCTACTTTTTTAACCCTGACCACTACCCTTGTTTTTTCTTATTGGGTAAGCCTTTTTGCCAGCTCCAGTTATAACCGTATTTATGGCTCCATTGGTACGGTTTTAATTCTTATGCTGTTGATGTATATCAATTCGTTAATTTTATTGATAGGCTTTGAATTAAACGTAAGTATTACTTATCTTACGAAAGAGGCCGGGCTTCGGAAACAAAAAGAAGCGGGCCAGGAAGCCTGACTATCTACTGCACCTGCTGAAAAAAACAACCCTGCTGGTTCAACCAGACAGTATTTTCTTTTGTCTTATTTGAAAACACTCATGTATGAAAAAACTGCTTTTTTCAGTACTATTATTAAGCGCACTGGTTTATACCCAGGCACAGTCACTTGCCATTGGTTCCAATTTGCCGATGGGTGACGTAAAAATGAAAGATATTTCCGGTAAAGAAATCTCTATTAAAGAATCTATCCGGCAGAATGGCGTATTGGTAATGTTCTCCTGTAATACCTGTCCCTATGTCATCAAAAACCAGCAACGCACGCTGGATCTTGCCGCTTATGCAAAACGAAATAATATTGGTATCATCTTGCTGAACTCAAATGAAGGTTCAAGAAGTGATGACGATTCTTACAGCGCCATGCAGGAATATGCAAAGACGCAGCAATACAATTTCCCTTATGTGGTTGACCAGGATTCAAAAATTGCCAATGCATTTGGCGCAACCCGTACCCCCGAAATTTTCCTGTTCGATGCAAACGGTAAATTACAGTATAAGGGCGCTATTGATGATAACCCAACTGATGCCGGCAATGTAAAAAGGGTACATGCCAAAGAAGCTATTACTGAACTGGCAGCCAAAAAAACTATTTCAATCAAAGAAAGCCGTTCGGTAGGTTGTGGTATTAAAAGGAATTAATTCCCGGGCTGGAATAAATAGAATCGGTATGTTTTATGGAAATGTATACAGCCTGCATCTTATCAATAACCAAACCGCTGTTATATGAGAACCATATTCATCATCATCATGCTGGTATTGATTGCTTATGCCATTGCCCAGGGCATTAATTACGGCAGTATGAAAGGAATTATCCTGGCCACCTGCAGCCTTATTGCATTGATATTTGCCATTTACCTTACACACAAGTTAGATAAACAACAGGCAGAAGAAACTGAAAGAGAATTGCAGTAAACTATTGCGCTGTCAATGCCTTTAGTTCCAGGAGTAACCGTTCTTCAGGTAATTGCTGCCCAAAGAATTTACGGTAGTTTTTCTTTTTGTTCACCATCAGGGTAACCGGGATGGCGCCATCCCATTGCTGGTCTATTTTCGGACAGAATACATCGGCATTGGTTTCATTTAGCCATAAGATGGTAGAGGTATATTTATTTTTTTTTGCGAAATCAGCTATCACTTTCGGATAGTCTTCTGCAAAATCCATACTAACCAGTAACAGTTTTACTTGCTGGTCGCGGAAAGCAGCTACCGATTTTTCAAACCAGGGTATTTCCCTGATACAGGGGCCACACCAGCTTGCCCAGAAATTAACCACCAACGGAACCGAAGTAGTATCAATGATTTTCATAAGCTCATTGATTTTTACTTTTCGGATAGTTTGATTTTGTGCTTGCGCTTGTGTGAATACAAACATTACAACGAATACTGTAATTATCTTTTTCATACCTGTTATTGTTTGTTATCATTTTTGCCGCAGATTCGCAGATTAGTAAATTAAAATCTGCGAATCTGCGGCAATGAATTAATCTATCTCTTTAAATCCCCATTCCTGCAACAATTGTGTTTTCCTGTCCTGGGGCATAAGAGCCTGGTCATAGTGCCCTGCTATTTTTTTCTGACGATACGCTTCATAAATACTTACAGCACATGCCACAGAAATATTCAGGCTTTGAATGATTCCCAGCTGCGGAATAATAAAATTACCATCTGAAAGGGCCCTGATCTCATCACTTACACCTGAATGCTCATTACCAAATACCAGTGCAATGCTTCCGGTAAAATCAATATCGTATAAACTTATTGCATCGGATGAGAGATGGGTTGTTAAAATTTTCTGGTAATGTTTCCGCAGTTCCTGAAAACAAAGCTGCGCATCTTCATACTGGTGAACAGTCAGCCATTTGGCCGCGCTGCTACTGCTTTTAGCCCCGAATTTAGCGTGACGGGGAATTTTTGTATTCAGAATGTAAATATCCTGTATACCCACCGCATCGCAGGTGCGCATAACTGCTGAAATATTATGCGGATCGTGTACATTTTCCATTACCACAGCCAGGCTAACCTGCCTGTTCTGTAATACACGTAATAGTTTTTCACTTCTCTCCGGAGTCATAACCCGAAAATCGGTACTAAAAGAGACATAAACAAATGAAACAGAAGAATGGAGGAACAGAGAAATAAGGAATAAAAAATAAGGAATGTCCAAAGTAGGGGGAATTTCTATGTTCCCAATAACTCCTATTTCGGTCATTCCTTATTCCTTATTTCTCTGTTCCTCTGTTTCTCTATCCTCTACCACCTGCCCCTGCCTCTGTCTCTGTTTCTCCTGTCATCGTCTCTACGCTCCCATCGGTCATCGTCGTCGTCATCGTCATGGTGATAGCCACGTCTTTTATCTACCATTACCACCGGTTGTCTGTAGGCCATGTACTGGCGTCCATATCTTTCACGGTAATAATGTGGGCGCGCAAAAGGATTGGGGTCGTTGATTACAATTTTTTGCCCGCGATACAGGTCAAATCCGCGGTAGGCCCTTGGTAAATCATACACATAGATCCACCGACCACGGTCGAAGTACACAAACCTGTGTTGTGGAATATTATAATATACATCTATTTCAGGGAAATAATAGAAATCGCCCGCATAGTTACCCGGTAAACCCCAGGCAGGTCGCTGACCAATATTCACATTGAGGTTAACCCTTACCTGTGCATCGGCTGTATTGATTAGTATTACTGATAATACAATTGCAATGGGCAATATTTTCTTTTTCATGGTTCATGGTTTTATACCCTGTATAAGCCAAACGCAATGCCAGAAAAAGAGAGAATTGTTATAGAAAAGTGAATTTGAGAATGGGGTAATTGAGTAAGCTATTTAGTTTATCATGGAGAATATTCATCGCAGAGACATGGTGAGAGGAGTATGGAACACAGATTTTCATGATTATGATGATTAATCATGATAGATCTTGAAAATCATGAAAATCCGTGTTCTATTCATACGCTTTCTTCATCATTCCTTCCTGACTCCATGGTTTAATTGCTACAACTTTGTAAACATAGGAGAAATGGGGTAACAGAGTTTATGCAGAGTTATTTATACAGCTGTTAACGTAATTGTATGCCCAGTCCTGGTTTTCCGGATAAGGTAATCTGCCCTGCATTGTATTGAATACCCGTAGCAATATCTTCTGCCAATAATAAAGGCCCATCCATATCAACATGATCAAGTTGTGGTAAAAACTGTGCAATGGCTGCTGAACCAATGGTAGATTCATTCATACTGCCCATCATTACTTTCAAACCCAGTGTTCTTGCTTCCTGTATCATTCTGATAGCAGGTGTAATACCACTGCATTTGGTGAGTTTAATATTGATGCCGTGAAAATGTCCCGCACATTTTTTTACATCATGTTCCGATACACATGATTCATCGGCATACAATGGCAAAGCCGATTTTTCAAACAATACTTTCATGCCATCCCAATTGTCTTTTGCAAGCGGCTGTTCAATAAATTCTACACCTAAAGTTGCGAGCTGTGGAATTTTACTCAATGCCTCTTCTGTTGTCCATCCTGCATTGGCATCTATTCTGAATGTAGCTTTTGTATATTGACGCAATGCTTCAATGATGGCAATATCCTGGGCTGTTCCTAATTTAATTTTGTAGATAGGCCAGGGATGTGCTTTCATTTTATTGATCATCACATCAATGGTATCGATGCCAATGGTATAATCGGTGATGGGTGTATTTTTCCACCCGGTGTTCCAGAGCTCGTACACCGGTTTGCCTTTCATTTTTCCAAACAGATCCCAGCAGGCCATATCGAGTGCACATACCAGGAATGGGTTATTGGGTATCAGGTGATGCAGGTAATGCCAGTAACGTTCGGGTTCGGTTAAGGCAAATTTCTCGATCATCGGGCGGTGTTTCTCGAGGTCGGCAACCATATCTTCAACCGAAACATTATAATAGGCAATAGCAGGCGCTTCTCCGAAACCCATAAAAGGTCCCAGTTCCAATGCTACTATCAGTGATGGCTGGTGTGTTTTGGTTCTGCCGTGAGAGATGGTAAATGGATATTGAAATGGAAGGCTGATGGCCCGGTAACTAAGTTTCAAAAGCATTGATTTTTGGAGCCGTAAAGATAGCAGATTGATGGCTGATGTCTGATTTTAGATCTTTGATTTTTTGATCTTTGTCCAAAGGACTCCTTCGGAGATTTTTTGATTTCTTGTCTCTTACACTTCCTTATTTCTTATTTCTTATTTCGTATTTCTTATTCCTTATTTTTCTCCTCTCCCGCTTGCTTTAATATAACCATGAAGTTCTTCTGTAAATGCTTCCTCCTTTATCAACTCTTCCATACTCAGGTGCATGCGGTAGCGCCAGTAATGTTTGGGATTGGCCGGAATATTGATTCGTTCTGCATTGGGGTCCTCACGGCGAAGGGCCGCATTCATACCCAATAAATCCTGCATCTGAAAAACCGACCACATGGCGGGTGAATATAAATGTTGCAGTACAATTGCCTGGTTAATCCATGCTTCGCAATAAGCAGGCGCTTCGCCCCACTGACCCAGTTCATGATTATAAAACTGCTGGATACGGCTCCTGTCTTCTTCCCACCAGCCGCGAATGGTACTCATATCATGTGTGGAAGGTGTTACCACGCTCAGGTAAGGTGCATCATTCGGATGGAAGAAATTTTTCTTCGGATCTTTTGGCATCCTTTGTATTTCAAGACTCAATAAACCCAGTTGCTTCATTACATCGGGCACACAATCCGGAACCATACCAAGGTCTTCCCCACAAATCAGCATATTGGTAACACGTTTGAGTGCGGGTAATTTTTGCAACGCCTCCTGCATCCAGAAATCATCCTGGCGGCGATAGAAATAATCTACATACAGCAACTTCAACAAACTTTGTACATGTGCATCGAGGTAACGGAACGATGATATGTTTTCAATGCCTATGCGGAAATGAAAATGTTCATTGTCGTTTTCAGCAGCTGCAAAAAGTAGTACGTTGCTGATCAGGTCATACAAACCTTTCTTTACTTTTTCATGCTGATCGTCCTGTTCCAGTGTATTGAAATAAGCTTCTACCTGTCTTTGTGAGGCAAATGCGGGTTTGAGTGTATAGTTACCAAACCCGTCGTAATCAAGAAATTCTTTTTTTACCAGTTCGTTATCATACCCGAACAGTTCCCACAAAACATTTTCATTGATAAAGGGTTTGGTAAAACGATGATGATCAAATGAAATACCTCTTTGCTGGAATTCGTTGATATGAACCGGGATGGCGGGCACAAAACGACCGAGTATACCTTCCACCGCATCCATCGGAATGCTCCAGATGCGGAAGAAACCAAGGATATGGTCTATACGGAAAGCATCGAAATAATAACTCATCTGCTCAAACCTTTGTTTCCACCAGGCAAAACCATCAGCCTGCATCTGTTTCCAGTTATAGGTAGGGAAACCCCAGTTTTGTCCCGACACCGCAAAATCATCGGGTGGTGCACCTGCCTGTGCATCCATATGATACAGTTCTGGATGCTGCCATGCATCGGCGCCATGACGGTACACACCAATGGCAATATCTCCTTTCACAATAATTCCACGGGCATGTGCATAAGCAGTAGCTTCCTTGAGCTGCACATGTAATTGATATTGTACAAAATAATGCAAGGCAATTTCCGGATAAGCTGCAGAGTCGCTTGCTGTAAGCGCATCAATTTCAGACTGTATATAATGCCTGTAAGCGGGCCACTGGTTAAAGTCAACCGTACCATACTGATCGCGCAGGTAACAGAATGTGGCATAAGATTGTAGCCAGTGTTTGTTCTGTTCAAAATAATCCCTGAAACCGCTGGTCAGCAATACATCCTTACCCTTTGCGGCATATACTTTTTCAATGAGTTTTGTTTTGAAACGTATCACTGCTTCATAATCAATCTCAGGCAGTGCATTGAGTTTGGCTTTTTCAACATTAACCTGCTTCTGCAGTTTAGCATCATCTTTCACCAGCAAATCAAGATTCAGGTAAACAGGATGCAGGGCTAATGCCGAAATAGCGGCATAAGGATAAGAGTCTGTCCAGCTATGTGTAGCCGTTGTATCATTGATGGGTAAAAGCTGTATCATTTTCAACCCGGCTTTAACGGCCCAGTCAACCATTCTTTTCAGATCGGTAAACTCTCCTACACCCAACCCCTGTTCTGTTCTGATACTGAATACCGGTATGGCCACTCCTGCCCCTTTCCATGTATTATTGGGAAGCAGGGTAAAACCATCGTGTACAATGGTAAGTTTATCTTTTACCACAGCTTCATGCAGTATGCGGTTATTACCATCTTCATATCTCACAAAACTTTTCTGATCGGTATTGTACACACCATACTTATAGGCAATAGGAAAATTCTCTTTATCCAGGTTCAGCTCAATCGAATAAAAATCGGCTCCATCCGGTTTCAACAATAGCAACGGCTCTGTACTGTCCCAGAAACCAAATGCATTACCGCTACCCATTACACAAACTGTTTCGCCTTTCTGCAACAGGGGTGTTTTAACACGCAGTATATGTGTAACCGTTTTCGGCTTATTGGTCTTAACCGAAGTAGTATTTTGTTTGAGTAATACTTTTTTAAACGGCTCTGTATAAAATGCGTTTTCAAAATAGCCGGCGTAGTTCCAGGTATCCAGTATATGAAGTTCTGTAGCTGATACAGTAAGCGGATCAAAACACTTGTCCTTACCCCAGTCCTGCTGAATACTACCGTCGGCATTTTTTAATACATAATGATATGTAACCGGGCCCGTACAATCAGCCGTTTCAAAAGGAACCGTCAGCACCCAGTATTCTTCATTAAAATACTGCATGGGAACGGCCTGTTCAACATCATTATTACCGAGTAAAGGATGGTTACCCACCATAAATAAACCCTGACCATATTCAGTATGAAAACGCAATTGAAAACTGATATGTTTAACGGCCGTTTTTTTCTTGGAAACAGTGGGTTTTGAAGCCGTTTTTGTTGCAGTGGTTTTTACTGTGGCTTTGTGGCTTGCTTTTTTCATTGTGCCTGTTTCAGGTACAGACATAATTTTGCCATCAGATGAAGCAATCGTTTTTTTAGTGCTGGACACTTGAGCAGTTTTAGAAGTCACAAAGTAGTTATTTAATGTGTAAATACAACACAATAACCCAATATCTGGCAGGCAAAACTAAGTTTAGTTGGCGGATTTAATCAGATCAGCGGCTTTTTCTGCAATCATAATAGTGGCCGCATTGGTATTACCGGCTATAATAGTGGGCATGATAGATGCGTCCACCACGCGCAATGCTTTTATACCATGCATGCGAAGCTGGTCATCAACAACTGCCCAATCATCGTTCCCCATTTTACAGGTACCTACAGGATGGTACAGGGTTTCGAGACTGCGGTTAATATGTTTGTGTAAAGCAATTTCATCATCAGGCTCTTTTGGTAAAAGTATGCCGTTTTCAAAATAGGCATCTAATGCAACCGTTCGCATCAGTGCAATTGCTTTTTGTAATCCTTTGAGTAAAGTCCTGCGATCCGTTTCTTCAGCTAACACATTGGGATTAATAACAGGCGCATCTTTTGGATTGGCTGTTTTTAATCCGATGGTACCCCTGCTTGCCGGTTTTAATAAAATAGCCATAATACCTATGCCGCTTTTTTGAGGAAAGGTTTTGAGGTTATAGATATCGGTACTGTAATCTGCCGCAATACCAACCGGTGCAAAATGAAATTGTATATCGGGTCGTGAAGATGTTTCATCCAATGCTACAAAAGCATTGGCTTCAATGGGGCTGTTTGATAAGGGGCCTTTTTTCATCAGCAGCTGTTGTAATAAGGCTGCCCCCATTTTTAAAGGAGACAATAACTGGTTAGCGGTGGGAACGATCGTGTGCGCCCCTGTTCCCACCCATACATGATCCTGCAGGTTCTTACCTACACCCGGTAATGGATGAATTACATTAACACCGGCTTTACCCAGTTCAACCGGGTCACCTATTCCGGACAGCATGAGTATATGTGGCGACTGAATAGCCCCTGCTGATACAATAACTTCTTTGTTGCAGTTAATACGTTCGGTTCCTCCATTGGCAAGCAGTAGTTCTACGCCTACGGCTCTTCCATTTTCAATCAATACAGCTTTAACCTGGCTATGGGTGCGAACCCTGAGATTGGAGCGTTTCAGCGCAGGTTTCAGAAAAGCGCCAGCCGTACTCTGACGCCGGTTATTTTTAATGGTAAACTGCAATAAGGAAGCGCCCAGTTGTTTGGGGCCATTATAATCATTGTTACGGGGAATACCTATTTCTTCGCAGGCCTGTATAAATACTTCCGATAAAAGATGTGGTTGCTGCGACTGTGTTATATTGAGTTCACCATCCCATCCATGATAATCGCCTCCAAACTGTTCATTATGTTCCGATTTTTTGAAATAAGGCAAAACCTCTTCAAACAACCAGCCTTTATTGCCCAATGCTGCCCATTCATCGTAATCGGCTTTATTACCACGAACATAGGCCATGGCATTGGTAGAGCTGCTGCCGCCCAGGGTTTTACCGCGAGGTATAAATAATTTACGGTGATCAATAGTTTTTTGCGGCGTGCTCCAGAAGGCCCAGTCAACCTCTGAACGATGCAGTTTACCATAGCCTCCGGGTATATGTATTTCCATTTTTTTATCGCGGCCACCGGCTTCCAGTAAAAGCACTTTGCAATGACGGTCTTCCGATAAACGGTTGGCCAGCACACAACCAGCAGACCCTGCCCCGATAATGATGTAGTCAAACGACATACTAAATCTCTTTACAGTTAATTCCTCTGCGTAAACTCCCCATCCTCTGCGGCTCCGCGGTGAATATCCTCCGCCTAGCATACCCATTTCTTAAAAATAAAGGAAATTACCTGTTATTCCATTTTCGGGAATAATTTGATGATAAGATAATGCAGTGATGGTTGTTATTGCACTGGCAGTAGTAACGCTCCCCGGCACCTGTTGTGTCACTCACTTCGGCGTTTTGAATTTTGTTCAGCTTTTGTAGTTTTAAATATGATACCCAGCACGGGAAAATACTAGCGCAGACTATACACAATTATAACAACAGACCTGTTCATATACTTAATGGGCTTACACCACTCGAGGTATTGCATAATAATTTCCCGGATCTAAATAAGATCAAAGAAAATATCAAAAAAGCTACAGAAAAGAGAATTACCATCAACCAGTCAGGCGACTGCTGCATCTAAACATAGATATACCTTCCTTTTAGTAATAACATTTTCTTTAACCTATTAGTCGATTACCTGTATTGTCTATTTAACATAGCAGTCTTCTTATTTGTCCAAATATTAGAACACTTTTATTAAGGAATATTGTGAATGCTGCACGCCAACGTCAAGTCACACTTGCACAAAGCCCTTGTTGTGCGTTCGTGCTTCTATTCTGATTTGTCGTCAAGTTTTGTGTCTAACTGTTGAATAGTCTTTTTTGCCGCAGCCAATCTTATCTGTTTATTTTTCTCTACCAACTTTACAGTTGCCCATTTTTTAACTTTATGATGTAGTGGTACCAGTAATGCTGCTATACAAACCAACGCCAGCAACATTAACACTGGACTATGGTGAGTTATTTTTTCTAAAAAAGGATGCAACAATAAATTGAGAAACTCAAATACAATTAATAAAGCTATAGCGCCAAAAAATTCAATTAGTTTAGAATTGGTAATAAAACTGCGGCTGAGGAGTAAATAAAGTGTGAGCAAAATAATAATGCCAATGGCAATTAAAGCGTATTGAATGTTTTGTTTGCGTTGGTCTGCTTCTTCCTTTTTTTTGTTTTGCTCATCCGCAAGCCTTACTTCTTCATTAAAAGCTAATGCCTGTGCCTTATTTATTCTTTCCTGGCTGAAAATGGTGTCTCTTAATGATAACTCTTGTTTGGAATAGTAATAAGCACTGTCTATTTTATTTTGGTTGTCGAATATTTTTTTTAGATAACCAGTGGCAATAAATTTGAAATAATTATTTTGAGCGTTATTTCCGATATTCAACAATTCTTTCGCCTGTATTTCAGCTGTAGTATAATCACCGGAGTTAATAAGAAATACGATATAACTATTTTTAAATATGAATCTTGCAAAAGGGAAAAAATTTTTTTCCTCTGCAAGTGCTTTTTTATAATAGACTGTTGCTAACTCTTTGTCTCCTAATGTTTCATTCAGGTTTCCGTACTGCGTTTTTATATATAAATCAAAAATAGAATAGTTTAGTTTCAGGTTAGTTTCATTAGCTGCATTTAAATAAGGTAAAGCTGTTTCAGGTTTTCCTACAAATAAGTAATAACCAGCCATGTTTACTTTTAATTGAAGAAACATATAATTATATTCAAGATTACCGGCATCAGGTAAATTAGCTTCGGCTTTTTTCAAAAATTTTAATTGCTCCGGAAAATTTGCTGTAAGTTGATTGACCAAAGAAATATCTATATACAAAGACGACAACGATCTTTTGTTATTTGCCCTTTCAGCATAAGGTATTCCTTTAAAGAGGTAATCCAGACTGGTATTAAAATCCCCCTTTTCAAATAAATAATAATCTCCTGCCCTGTTGTAGCTAACTGCTATCAGACTGTCATCTTTTTGCTTCAGGGCTATACGCAGCATTTCTAAATTATTAGCCACACTATTTTCGCCCACACCATTTGTATAATAGCCATTAGCAATTTCTGCAAGCAGTTTGTACCTTTCAAGTGGTGTAGTAGTTTTTGTTAAAACTCTTTTTAAACTGTCAATACGGTAATTCTGGGCATTGCAGTAAAAAGTCAATAAACAAAAAAATATAGTAGTAAAAAAATTTGTCATTGTAAAGGCAACTTACGCTTCTAAGTTGAGTAAAGTTAAAAGTCTAATTTATATTTATGTTCTCTTTAAGGTGCAGTCTGTCAGCACCAACTTTCCCGCATTGGCGTTGTGGCGGAATTCCACGATCGGTCAGCCGGGAACTGTTACTGATTAAAGATACAAAAGCCGATGATCTATTCTGTTGTTAAATTTATAACGTCCGGATGGAGCCAAAGCTGATTTTTTGCTGTCGCTGGGCGCCGGTGTTCCGTCCGCCGCCAAAATGCCAATGCACTACTGTTAGCAAATGTTTTGTTCGCGGCAATTTTGCTTGAACCAGTCTACTAAGTCCCGGAAATCTCGATTCCCTGAGGTCAAAGCAATTACCAAATTATACTTTTCATCTTCGGACGCTTCAATATCGTAACTGTTTGCTATTAGTAGCAGACGTGCAAGTACATAACCGGTTCGCTGTTATTTACTTATTTTCATTCGGTCTAACTTGGTCAGCAAGTTTTTTAGGTGCCACTTCGCAATAAGCAGTCGTCAAAGCATCAACAAACAGTTTGTTACGAACTTTCATCATTTCAATTAATGTCCAGCCCTGGTTGCCCCATTTGTTGTCAACAGGATAAATAATTGTTCGGTCAAAAGAAGAAAAAACATCTTGGTCAATTTCTGATAGTTTAATGCAAGCTCTATACTTTACTTCATCATAGGTAGCAAAGATTTTCTTTTTCACCCTGAAAGATGTTTTTTCAAAATGCGGTTCTTCTGTCACTTCGGGAAACGAAAGAGCCAATTTTCGGAATGTGTCAATAGTTACCATTTGTTCCACTATTTTTTCACAGGTGTCAAATGTGTCAAAACACAAAGCCACTTATCATTTTCTTTCTTATAAACGTCAGTAACCCATTCGTCTGCTTCCAACGGTTGTCCCTGCCAAGTGCCAGTATTTTGTCCACGACCAGTAACCAATGCAATGTCGCCATAAACTTTTACTCTCAAAATTTCTTTGGTCATTGTAGAATGAGAAAGTAAGCCCTGTTCCAATACATAGAAAAAACGTTCCTGAGGTAATATTCCGCCTTGACTGTCAACAAGCACCCAATCGCTTGTAATACATTTTTTAATTTCTTCACTCTTGTTAGAAATTACCGCAACATTGAAGTTGTCTTCAATTTCTTGAAACTGTTTTTTTAATTGCTCTTCTGTCATTTTGATTTGGTTTAAAGTTGAGTTCCTACTGACCACATATTTCCTGCAAAGTTCTTGAATGTTGCTCGTCTATCTGGGTCGCCTTCTCGCTGTTTTGGTTGTTCAACAATTTCACAACCTGCTTTAATAGCTTTGTCAAAAATTTCATCACCGTTTGGAACATAAACATGCATTACTAATTTAACTGGTGGAAATTTGTCTGATGAGTCGCCAAGCATAATTACTGAATCGTCAATTTGAATTTCAGCGTGCATAATTGTCCCGTCCGGTATATCATATCGTCTTAATGCTTTTACGTTAAAGATAACTTTTATTAAGTCAAGCAATGCATCTTGAAGTGAATATAAATAGTAGCAAACTGGAAATGTTTTTCCGGTATTTTGTCTGCAAATACTTTGATATGCTTTTACTGGTGTCATTTGGGCGGGGTCTGCAAGAGAGAAAACGCCTATTTCGTTTAGGCGTTTCTCAATTGTTGCACCACTATTTTTTGCACCTTTTAAATTGTTTAAAAGTTGCATTTTCATAACTATTTGTCTTGCGGTGGTGAATATTTTACAATGTCAATACCAATTCCATTTGGGTCTTCAATGGCGAAATGCCTATCGCCCCAGGGTTCATTTCGGATGTCAATTTTTATCGGTACACCTTTCTTTTTAAGGTCGTTGTAGATGCTGTCCACATCATCTACTTCAATAGTCAGATACATTCCTTGTCGCAAAAAAGGTTTGTGAAAGAAAGGTTGCTGACTTGGGTGGTTGGGAAGCAAAAAACTGATTTCTGCTTCGTGGTTTGGGGTGTGCATTAAGAGGTAAAACTCATTTTCAAATGTTACCCCGAAACCTAAATTGTTGATATAAAAAGCCTTGCTTTCTGCCAACTTTGTTGTGAGAACTCCTGCGTTTAATTTCATTTTGCTTTGATTTTTATTTGTTGAACCAGATTGTGAAAAAGCTTTTGCGGTTAAGCAAACCATTGTTAGAATTATAAGTACTCGTTTCATCTTTTTTATTTTGATTAACGATACAAAATTCTACCAAATCATAGTTCAAACATTGTATAAAACGGACATAATCATCTACCAAACGCTTTGCCTGGGGTTACACCATAAAAATTCCTGAACTCTTTTATAAAATGAGCTTGGTCGTAATAGCCAACGTCAAAGAATAATTTGTTTTGTCGCAAGCTTTGCGATGAAGGCCTGGCACGAAGAATATTCTGAAAACGAACCACTTTTGCAAAAGTCTTTGCTGTATCACCAATATAGAACTCAAAAAGTCTGCGAAGTTGTCTTTGACTTATACCTGTGTCCAGGTCCTGTTCAATATTTACAACTCCAAACTCTAATAGTATTTTTTCAATTGCATTGTAAAGTCTGCTGTCGTTGTCAAAGGATGTGTTTTCAACAAGAGTGATGAAATAGCCGTCAAATGTATATTTTATTTGTTCTGTCGTTAATTGATGATGAAAATTGTCAGCTATGAAAGCTGAAACCTTAGGCAATAAGTTACCTAACTGTTCAAAGCGGTTACTAAGTTCAGAAGCATTAATTCTGAAAAGTTGTGGAAACATTGTAGGCAAGAAACGAATACCCATATAATGAAACGAATTGTCAAGCGGGAACTCGGTAAACTTTTTACAAAATCCCATTACAAAATTGTCTTTGGGATTGTTGAGTTCAAAAAATATGTCAATACAACCGTCAGCAACTACACGATACATAAATGGGTCTGAAAGTTGTTTAGCTGTTTTTAGTTCCCAATAACAATAAATGTAATCTTGAAGTCTTGGGTGAGGCAAAATTTCTGAATAAGTTACATTGTCTGCCGATTGTTTAACTGTCGGTTGAATAGGTTTATAAAGTTGTCTTATGTCTGCCGATATTTTCAATGTTTACGATGTTATTTAGCATTACGCATAAGGGTTCGGGGCCTGGCGATATGGCGGACTTGAAACACTAAACTGTTTGTCTGCACTAAAGTTTATTAATTGCATAACTGTTTCTGTTCGCACTTCACCCGCCATATTCGCCAAGCCGCTGTTAGCGGTTCATTGTTTTTTCTGATGTCGGTTCGTAGTAAAGTACAGTCGCACCAGAATTTAATGTTTTTGTCTTAATGAGTTTGAAAAAAGCCCTGTCCTTTATTTGGTCAAACAATGGCAGCCCTTTTCCTTCTACGACAGGATGAATACAAATTTGAAATTCGTCAATGAGCTTACTGTTTAAAAGTTGAATAATCAAACTCCGACTTCCAACAAAAATATCTTTTCCTGATTGTTGTTTTAACTCCATAACTTCTTCGTCAAGAGACCTGCTTGCTAATTTTGCAGTGTCCCAGCCAGTGTCTATTAGTGTGTTGGAGAAAACAAGTTTTTCAATTTTATCTATGGAAATTGCAAAATCATTCATTGATTTTTCGTCAGAAGGATTTTGCAATAATGTTTGCCAAAATTGCATGAGTTTATAGGTTGTCCGTCCATATAATAACACTCCTGCATTATTCAAGAGGTCAGCGTAATGATTATGTAGTTCCTCATCAGCAATAATTCCGGCAGTATGGTCGCAAAACCCGTCAAGAGTCATGTTTATAGCTGCAATAACTTTTCTCATAGGTGTCATGATTTTTCTAAAATATCTTTTGTTGTCTTTTTACCAAGTTGCTCGGCTAATCCGATAAGAAGTCCTTCCGTTCCCCGAATATAACAAAGCCGATAAATGTTCTCATAATTAACTATTTCTCCAACAACTTCAGCGCCATGCTTGCTTAATCGTGCAACCAACTCGTCAATGTTGTCAACCGCGAACATTACACGAAGGTAGCCAAGTGAGTTCACAGGAGAAGTCCGGTGGTCTGATATAGTTGCAGGGGTAAGAAATCGTGAAAGTTCAAGTCGGCTGTGTCCGTCAGGAGTTACCATCATAGCAATCTCTACCGACTGATTTCCAAGTCCTGTTACTCGTCCTGCCCATTCAGCTTCTACCACCATTCGTCCTTCAAGAGTCAGTCCGATTTCTGTGAAAAAGGAAATGGCGTTGTCAAGGGATTCTACAACGATTCCTACATTGTGCATTTGAAGTAATTTATTTTTTGTCATATCGTTTTTGTTATGTCGTTTGTGAATGTCTGCGGTGTCGTCCTACAATGACCGCTAACGGTTCGGGGTGGCGATATGGCGGACTTGAAACACTAAACTGTTTGTCTGCACTAAAGTTTATTAATTGCATAACTGTTTCTATTCGCACTTCACTCGCCATATTCGTCAAGCCGCTGTTAGCGGTTCGTTGTTATTGTCCTGGCGTTGCTGTTTCTCGTATTTCAACGCTTGTATTTTGTCCATTCAAGATTGGGCATTTCTCTGCTATTTTCGTTGCTTCATCAAAATTTTTTGCTAAAATAATGATGTAGCCCGCAATGGAATTGTTGTCGGCAATATGTGGCGTGTTAACAACTTCATTTTTTGGTTTCAGCACTCGACCTTGTCGGGAAAAATGATTTCCGCCATCAGCAAGTTGGTCGTTGTCGGCAATCTCGTTAATCCAACTCATCCATTGTTGCATATAGGTTTCCATTTGCTTTTTGGTGGGTTGTGCTTCTTTGTTGGTTATGTCCATTCGGAACAGCAATACAAATTCTTTCATATTAATTTAATTTTTAGGGTTAATTTGTCCAGCAAGTTTTTTGGGAGGGGTTACAGTCATTGTCTGTTTACTTTCAAATTCATAAATTGACTGAAACGATTAACCGCCTCATCAAATGCCCTGCTTTGAAGCTTGTTTAATGGTTTGAAAAAATCAAACACCATGTCAATTGCATTTTTTGAAAAAGTGCGTTTCCAAGTTCCTATAACTTGTCCACCAAAAACAATCATGCAGTCATAACGAAAAGAGGCAGTATTTTTCAAAGTCATTATTGCATTTCTATCTTTATAGCCCATTATAAACTCATCATAAATTGGAAGCAAGTGGATTTTTTCAAATTGACTATCCGATTGAGTCATTTCCGGATTAAAAAAGTATTCCTGTTGTCCAATCACTTCCTTTTTCAAAACTGGTTTTATCATTGCAATACCATTTTTGCAATCGGTAACTGTCAGTCCCGACCAAGTTGAAAAATCCCTAACTGTTGCGGGGCTTCTGCTGTTAAAATAGAGTGTAGTAAGTTTGGCTATTGCGTCGTTTTTATCAAAAAGATTTTTGTGCTTAACTTTTTTGTCCAATAGAGCATAAGTAAATTGGTTACCTTGTCTTGCTCCGCTACAAATAATTCCCTCCAATTCCGCATTCATCATTATGTAGCTCAACCGATGTCCTTTGGCAATGATTTTATGCTTTTTAAATGTTTCATTTATATCATCACGGGTAAGTTGGTTTCCGTCTTGTAAAGTTGCAACCAGAATATCGTTGCAACGATTAAAAACTTTGTGGTCTAACTCTAATTGACGATACATATAGGCGTTGGCCTGATGCACTCTTGGAGCAGTCAGTTTAAGTAGCCAACGAATGTCCTTTGCTGATACAAAATGCCAAGTTGGTCTAAGCAGATGTGTCCGCAGAATTTTTCCTTTATTCAGTTCGTTTTCAATATCGTTGTCTGAAAGATGTGGTAAACGCAGACCAAGTCCCCATTTTGTCTGAGCGTATTCCTGACCTTGTACAGCACCAAACCATTCTGTCATTTCAACAGCCGATTTTATTTTGGTATCGGCAAGTTGCTGGTTTATCAGCCTATGTCTGGCTAATTCTGTTAAAGTCATTCTTTGTCAAATTTCTTTATGTTCATTGTTGAGATGCGGTTCTTTACCGCTAACGACCGTACTTGGCGAAGGTTGGCGGAAGAGTTCCCGCTGCTGGCTTGGCCACTACGGACTCGATTAGTTAAAACCAATTTACGGAAGCCTGGTCAGAAATCCAACAGCCGATGGGTGAAGTACAAAAGCCAACGGTTTGCGGCTTGGTGATGGTGGCGATTATGAAGCACAAAACTGTCTGCCAGCACTGCACATGATACGAAGCACAAATGTTCAATTAACCACTGAACCGCCATTTTCGCTAAGTCCTTATCGGCTGCCTTTCTCATCTGTCAATGCATTGCTGTTATGTTCACCTTTTCAATTCCTTTCAAATGTAATTCAATATGTCTGTCGTGTGCTTTGTTGTGATACTCACTTACGATTTCTAAAATATCGTAGTCAATGAAATTACATTCGCTTCCGTCAATGGTCAGCACGCTATATTCCGGAACTTCGTCTAATATTTTTCGCAACTTTACTTTATTTAAGAAAGTAACATTGCTGTTGAGTTTGATGTAATGAGTTTCTAGTCCTTGATGTATTGTCTTGGTGATTTTATACTCCGCTTTGAAATTGTTTTGAACAATAAAGTAAATAGAAATTAATAGTCCAATGCTCACACCAATTAATAGGTCAGTTAAAAGAATTACAAGAATTGTAATGAGAAACGGAATGAATTGTTTCCACCCTAAACTCCACATATTTCGATACAGTTTTGGTTTCGTGAGGTTGTAACCTGTAACAAGAAGAATTGCTGCAAGAGAAGCGTAAGGAATTTTATTTAGCAGAAACGGAACAAGTAACACTGCAAGCAAAAGAAAAAGTCCGTGAGTGAAAGCAGAAAGTTTGGTTTGTCCGCCTGCGTCCACATTGGCTGCACCTCTTACTACAACTGCTGTTAATGGTATTGCGCCAAAAAGTCCGCAAGTCATATTTCCAATTCCTTGTGCAATGAGTTCACGGTTTACAGGAGTGATGCGATTGCGTTTGTCTAACTTGTCAACTGCCTCAATGCAAAGGAGCGTTTCTAAAGTTGCAAGCAGTCCAATAATAAGTCCGTCTTTCCAAATATCTGCTGTTGAAAATAGTTTTGAGAAGTCGGGGAACGTTATGCTTGCAAAAATGTTGGAAGGAATATTTACTAATTGAGTTTGCTTGAGTGAAAAGTCGGAAGCTGCATTTGTAAAAAGCATGTTTGTGATGATGCCGACAATAACAACTAAAAGCGGTGCAGGAATTACTCTCAACATTTTGGCAAATGGTTGTTGAAGTAAAATGAGGATAATTAAAGAAATAACCGAGATTAAAATTGCGCCTCTTGTTACATGGCGATTAAAGGCATCAAAGGAACCAAGGAAGTTGTCAATACTAAACAGTTTTAGAAAACCACTTGTCCAAAAGTCGGGTTGGTCGTAACCCAATGCTAAAGGAATTTGTTTTGAAATTAGAAGGATACCGATTGCCGCTAACATTCCTTTAATGACTGATGAAGGAAAATAATTTGCGATTGCACCGAGTTTTAAAAGTCCAAGTATGAGTTGGAATAAACCTGCAACCATAACAGCAAGTAGAAAAACGTTATAGTCGCCAAGTGAAATGATTGAAGCAGCAACCAAAGTTGTCAACCCCGCAGCAGGTCCAGAAACTGCAAGCGGTGAACCGCTAATAAGTGCAACTACAAGTCCGCCAATGATGCCTGATAAAAGTCCCGCATAAAGAGGCGCACCCGAAGCCAAAGCAATACCCAAACAAAGTGGAAGTGCAACAAGGAAAACCGAAAGCCCAGCAGGCAGGTCGTGTCTGAGCCAAATTATTCGGTAATATTTAATTGTTCTTTTCAATTCGTTGTCTTAAAAATGTCCATTCAAAGATATTAAGTTTGAGGTTAGCAGTGTCTCCATAAGGTTGCCAATAACGTTCGAGGGCTTTATACAGGTGTGGTATTCATTGAATGTCAAACCTGGAACAAAAGCCGATTGAAAAGCTGGTGATGAAGGTAGGAACTAAAAGCCAAATTACTAACGTCCAGCCACACTTGCACAAAACCCCATGTTGTGCGATCGTGCTTTCTCTCTTACTCGGTCAAATGATACTCTTTGCGTAATGCTTCAATCAATTTAACTGCCTCCTTATTCATTTTTTCTAATTGTTGACAAAATACAAATGTGCCTGCACCATAAGTTACAATTCTATTTGCAAACTGAATTATTTTTTCTTTGTTGTGGGTTAATAATACGGGGTTTTGAGATATGCCTTGATAACTGCCAGGATTATAGAATTTAAAATTAAACAACTCATAGCTTGAAGAGATATTGTCCATTGTTAGCCCGTCTAATATAGCCCTTTGAGTTACCACGTCTTTTCCAAAGCCGTCATACAAGATTAAAATATCAGCAACTACTTTTTTCCGAATAAGCCGCATTCCGCCAGAATTCTTTAATTGTGTCAAAGTTCTTTCAGTAGGTTTTATTGCTTCTGTTACTGATGCAACCTCTCTATAAAGTCTATAAATATTGAAATCGTTTTTTTCTGCAGGTTCATAGTTATAGCAAACTTTTGTAAGGGTGTCAATGTAAAGCAACAGTTTCCTATTCTGCTTTAAAACTCTATTAATATTTGCAGTGTCTATTTGAGCGTCTTCAATCATAGATTTAATAAACTCTTTTTCACGACTATGCTCAATCGTATGTTCTAATTGCCATTCTGCTAAGGTAAGCACCCCACCGATACCCTTATCGCATAGCAAAATATTATTCCGGGATATAGCCCCGCCCCTGCTACATTTTATTTGCCCAGAGTGGGTTGCCATTTTTGCGGTAGCAGTTCTTGTATTTTGTTAATAGGATAACCCGCGATACGTGTTAATACATCCTGCATCCAATCTGTGGGATTTACGTTATAGTTTTTGCAGGTAGCTAATAGGCTATAGAAGATTGCCGATCTTTGTGCAGCAGCATGACTACCGGCAAAGAGATAGTTTTTTCTTCCCACAGCCACCGGTCTGATGCTGTTCTCCACCGGATTATTATCAATATTTAAAAAACCGGTGGTGGCATACAGACTAAGCTTATCCCATCTTTGTAAGCTGTAAGCTAAGGCTTTACCTATGGCACTGCCGGGTAATACTTCCGGGTAGGCTTTCTGCATCCATAAGCCCAGGTCTTTGAGTATAGGCAATGCGTGCTCTTTGCGGTATTGCAGTTTTTGTTCTCCGGATATGGCATTTTCAGCAAACTGCCTTTCTATGGCATAGAGTTTTTGCATTTCATCGAGTACATGCTCCGCCCTTGGTTTATCATTGGATAAGGCTTCACTGAACTTGCGCCTGGCATGGGCCATACAGTTAAATACGATAATGTCCGGATTTTTATTAAAATCCTCATACACAATGTATCCATCTGTTTGCAGATAGCCTTTATAGTCCTGTAAAATGCTTTGGGGGCCTTCCCGGCCCCTACCTGTTCGGTAATCAAATAGTACCAGCTTACTGGCATTGCACTGATACACCCAATAATAACCCTGATGAGTGGCGTTCTTTTTATCGCTGTCTAATACTTTAATGATGGTTTCATCGGCATGTAAATAACCACTGGCTAATACTAATTGCTTATGGGCCTCATACAAAGGCTTTAAAAAAGCCGCACTGGCTGCTACCCAGTTACCGATGGTACTATCGCTAATGGTAGCTCCCAGTCTGCTAAAACGCTTGATCTGGCGGTCCAGCGGCAGGTGATCCACGAACTTCTCTACTATGATCTGTGCTATCAGGCTGGTATCTACATTACTTCTCTCAAAGCTACGCTCAGGGGCTAAGGCCTGGTGGATGCTATTGGTAGCTACATCCAGGTATTTAGGGCGAATTACTTTTTTTACAAACAGCTCGGCTGGTATGTATGCCAGGGTTTCAGTAACAGACTCGCCTATCTTTTTAGCGACAGCAGGATCAATACCTTCCGGGTTGATGATGCGTTCTTCCCTGCGCAGGTTCTCCGGGAAGCTGTTACGTCCAGGATGATTGGGACGCAGCTGTTTATTAGTTTTTTCGTAGCTAACTGTAGAGGTATCACCGGTAAGCAGTTCGGCTATCGGAGGCAAATCAAAAAGCGTGGGAGCCGGTTGGGTATCTGAAGAAATGAACTTTTCATGACGGCTGCCAAAAATCAGTTTCTTTAACTGGGCCAATTGAAACTGTAAATGTTGATTGGTTTGTTCTTGTTGCTCACTTTTTAATTGCAGTTGCTGGATGGTTACTTGAGATTGAAGGATAAGGGAGTTTAGCGATTCTATGATAGAGAGTGCCTTTGTAAGTTCCAGTTTATAGTCAATATCTTCGCTGTTTTGCTCCATCATTTGATGGTGTAAAACTCGCTCTGTTATTGGGTTTTATCAAATAAAAAGGAACCTTTATTTACCCACAAAAAGTATCAAAACAAAGTGCGTAAACCCGTTTCTCATTTTAGTTTCCAAAAACCACTGTGCATAACCCAAGCCATTTACCTGGGCAAAGAAAAACGCTTCTTTTTGCGAACAGAATTAAGCACAATACCCTGTAAAATCAATTGCAACTGAACAGCATCGATGCTGGCGTAGCTACTATCGGGGGCTATAGAAGGGAGCTCATACACCCCCTTTTCCAGCCGCTTATAATAAATGGCCAGTCCATCGCCTTCCCAGGTAAGAAGTTTTATTTGATTGCGTTTTTTGTTTACAAAAATATATACCCCACCCTGTAACACATTGGATGGGCAGTGTTGGTTTACCAAACCACAGAGAGCATCAAAGCTTTTTCTCATATCAGCAGCACCATGATACCAATAGTAAAGGGTGGAACTATTTAGGTGAAGCATGATCAGGATAGTAATAACTGCTTTACAAAACCAATGGATTGTTCCGAAAGTGGAATCTGAACTTGTATACCACTAACCCCCGTGATGGTTATTTGTTCTTTGATAACAGCTGATGTAACCTTTACTGGAAGAAAAGATCCAGTATCTGACTTGTTTGCCCTGTACACTCCATACCAATAATGGAATACATGGTAGGCAATATGGTTGGTAGAACAGAAAGCTCTTTGGGTTAAGCCACTCTCTTGCCAATTAGCTATCATCCCCATCATTTGTTCGCGTATCTCGCTTTTGTTTTGCATGTTTATCTTTTTGCAAAACTCAAACCTTCTTGGCATCTTTACAATATGGTAGCGGTGGGGAGCTTACCTGCTAAGAACCCACAAAACACTGCAAGAAACAACATTAAAAATTCCCAGAAATAAGATTTCCAGTTTTTCTTATGATGAGATGCTGCCGGGTCGTGGGCATGACGATGAACTTCCATATTTTCAGTTTCTTGATTTTGTGTAATAGTTTCTGTTTCCTTAGTAGGAGATATGTCGTCAGAAGGATTTTCCGATTGATTATTTGTCGGATTATCTAAATGTTCTTCGTCTATATTGTCTGCCATTTAGTTTTGGTTGATTAAGTTATTAGAGTGTTCAATCGCATTACACCCAACGAACAGGGCTTGGCGTTGTTAGGGGGATTTAAAATCGTCAGCCCGGAACTAAAGCCCCATTGAAAAACTGAATTTGAAGATAACAACTAAAAGCCAAATTGAAAAACGTCAAGCTGGAACTGGAGATGCCATGTTAAAAAAGATGATGATATGCATATAGCTAAATAGATAAGGTGAAGCTGGATATGCAGCCCAATAAAATTACAACAGTTGAAACACGGCTTACGTCAGCCGCCATATACACCAATGCAATGTTAGTGGCATGCCCTTCTGTGTCGCCCCAATGGTTTTTTGTGTCAAGTAGAATGTGTCTCCTGTGCGGTTGCTTGCAGGCTCTTTTGCAAGCTTTACTTTGTGTCAGGGTATGTGGGCTTGCAAATGTGCCTGCAAATGCGTTGGCTTATTTCTTTTTCAACTTCTTTGTTTCTTTCAGGAGTTTCTTGTCTTCCGATTTTACTTTTCTCTCAATTTTTTTGAGGTCTTCTTCTGCTGGTAAGTTTTCCGGCTTAATACCACTTTTCAATAATAGTCCTCTGACGTCTTGATTGTTTTTTACATGTTCATTTGTAATTGCAGATTCAGATTTCAAGTCTGCCTTCCGAATATTTACATTAGTCAGTTCATTGGCAAAATCTTTGGCTTTTATTGTTATTGTCGGTAAGAAGTCTGCAAGTGGTCTGTTGTCAGGAATACCTAATCTTGCTTTCATGTCTAATGTTGTCTTGCCACCAAACAATGCTTGGTCACCCTTGCTTCTGATTCTGGCAAAGCCAGCATTGTCAATTCCCTTTTGAAAAATAAGCCCTGATAACTCTTTTTCAGAAATAGTCAGCTTTTCTCTTGCTTGTAACCTTTCCCATTCTTTGAGTCGTTGTTCAAGTAGTTCTTGCTTTCTTGTCTGAACAGCAAAATAACTCATAGCAAACGCAATCTCATCTTTACGTGGGTCGCCGTTTTGAGCAATGAGATAACAGGCATACCTTGTGAGCATGATGTCCTCAATTTCTCTCTTTGCTCCTGAACCCAAATCAACCATTTTCCTGACGTCAAGAAAATGGTCTGCTACTTCTTGCTTTGCGTTAGTGCAAGCCGTTTTGGCTTTATCAATAACTTTTATGAAATTCTCCCACTTTGAATAGCCTAAGAGTTCTTGAAGGTCTCTTGCAAACCAATATTCAACACCATCAGTTTCGTTAACTGCTAATTCAAAACTGCTGTGAAGTTGTGATATTATTTCCCGTTTCATTTATCAATTAAATTACCCTCACCTAAAAGGTGAGGGGTTTTTGTATGTCGTCTGAAGCCGACTTTAACCGCCGACAACAGTAAATTCCTCATTGGGTTCAGATGCGTCATCCTGATTCTTTATATACTCCGCTAT
>JBMOKQ010000082.1:0-45734 GCA_049324295.1 Bacteroidota bacterium | reverse complement strand
TCTGATAGGAAAGTTTTGATGCACGCTTTTTTAATGCTCTTGCCATATTTCCTTGCACTTTGTTATCCCAATATAACCATTAATCACTTGATTATTACCGGATTAAAGGTTTTTCAGTAGACCCTAATTATTTCAGAATTTTCTGTGCTGAATTTAACCGCATTTGTAACGAGATTGGCTATTACTCTTTCCATTCGATCAACATCAATATTTACGGGCAGGTTCTCTATACTGTACTGTACATTGACCCGGATTTTTTTTTCTCTTGCTCTGAATTCAAATGATGGGTACCATTCACTTAACTGCTGGTTGAATTCTACATTTTTCAAGTGACCGGAATCTCCACTATTTTCATTGTGCTGTAACAAGTCATTGATTAGCATAAGTGCACTATGCGATGCATGATCAATCATTGCGAAAAACTTTCTTTGTTCTTCATTTGAGAGTTCCTCAGATTGCATCAACTTAGTGATACCTGATATATTTGAGATTGGTGTTCTTAGATCATGCACCACTGTACCCAGTATTCTTTCCTTCTGACCTCTTGCAAACCTTAGTTCCATATTGGTTCTTTCAAGTTGATAGAGATTTTTAAAATAAATGGTTTTGAAATACAGGAGTGCAAGTATAAAAAGCAACAAGGGCAGAAACATTTTGAGACAGGTAGCTATAGTTTCTGCTATAGGAAGCTGTTGCAGATTGGGTGTATATGACAATCGCAGGAAAACAAAAACACCCGCAGTTCCAAGCGCATAACACAAATATTGCCAGTCGTGGTCAAAGAAAATGATAGCAGCCAGTATCATTACCAGGAACCTGTATTCACCTGAATTCTGATAGAGATAAGAAGCGATCATTGCCAGGATGGTAAGGCAGATAAGTATAACAATTCTTAACTGCTTATACCTTCCTTTAATAGATACCCAGAGCGCTACGCTAAAACTCACAAGTTGAATCATGTTTACCACAGCCGGAAAGTAAGCAGTATGTGTAAGATTAATAACCAGTGAAATGATGGCAAATGGTGACCCGATCAGTATGAACAGGTTAAACATGTAAGCCCTTTGTGTTTCAATAAAAGAAGTATCATCATTTACCCCGATATGGAGAAATTTCTGGAACAGGTTTCCTTTCTTTTCCTGGGTCATTGGATTACTGATGGGCTACTTGTAAAGTAACGAAATAAGTAATAAGAAAAATGAAATAGTGTGCATAAGGTATGCAAGAAACAAGAGACAGAAAGAATAGTTTAAATTTGTTGACCGGATTAAGGATAGCCAGTATTAGAGAAATATAAGTCATAGAACACAGACATATGAGAGCGATGCATGATTTTATGAATCATTTACGCATCTAATTTGCATTACGGTTTAATTACAAAAACAAAAGTCCATTCAATATTTTGGCTACTTGTTTCTTGATTTCTTGTAATTATAGTGAAGAGGGTAAAACAAAAAAGCCTCACTGAATAAACAGTGAGGCTCAATAAATATGGCAGCTACCTACTCTCCCATCCGCCTCAGGCGGAAAGTACCATCGTCCTATCTATTTTTTATGGAATAGCATAAAACAAAAAAGCCTCACTGAATAAACAGTGAGGCTCAATAAATATGGCAGCTACCTACTCTCCCAGCAAAACGCAAGTACCATCGGCCATGGGGGACTTAACTTCTCTGTTCGGAATGGGAAGAGGTGAACACCCCCGGCAAAACCACCATAAGATTTTAAATCATGGTAATAAACCAGTGACAATAAGTTACATATTGGGAAGGAAATGATAACAGGAAAAAAAATAAAGCTTACGGGCAATTAGTACTACTTGGCTTTGCTGTTACCAGCTTTACACCTATAGCCTATCAACGTCATAGTCTTTGACGACCCTTAAAAGTAAACTCATCTTGTGGAAGGTTTCACGCTTAGATGCTTTCAGCGTTTATCCTGTCCGTACATAGCTACTCTGCATTGCACCTGGCGGCACAACAGATACACCAGCGGTACGTACGACCCGGTCCTCTCGTACTAAGGTCATGTCCACTCAATTTACTAGCGCCCACCACAGATAGGGACCGAACTGTCTTGCGACGTTCTGAACCCAGTTCACGTGCCACTTTAATCGGCGAACAGCCGAACCCTTGGGACCTTCTCCAGCCCCAGGATGTGACGAACCGACATCGAGGTGCCAAACCTTACCGTCGATATGAGCTCTTGGGTAAGATCAGCCTGTTATCCCCGGAGTACCTTTTATCCTTTGAGCGATGGCCCTTCCATGCAGAACCACCGGATCACTTTAGCCAGCTTTCGCTCCTGCTCGGCGTGTTTGCCTCACAGTCAAGCACCCTTATACTAATGCGCTCTACGTACGATTACCAACCGTACTGAGGGTACCTTTGCGAGCCTCCGTTACTTTTTAGGAGGCGACCACCCCAGTCAAACTACCCACCATGCAATGTCCCCCGCCACAGGCGGGGTTAGGTTCTAAGCAACAAAAGGTTGGTATTTCAACGATGACTCCACAATGCCTGGCGACACTGCTTCAAAGTCTCCCAACTATCCTACACATTTGTTGCTCAAAATCAATGCAAAGTTGTAGTGAAGGTTCACGGGGTCTTTCCGTCCCGTGGCGGGTAACCGGCATCTTCACCGATACTACAATTTCACCGGGCTCGTGGAGGAGACAGTGTTCAACTCATTAGACCATTCGTGCAGGTCGGAACTTACCCGACAAGGAATTTCGCTACCTTAGGACCGTTATAGTTACGGCCGCCGTTTACTGGGGCTTCAGTCAGGAGCTTTGGCTTGCGCCGAACACCCTTCCTTAACCTTCCAGCACCGGGCAGGTTTCAGGCTCTATACGTCAACTTACGTTTTTGCAGGGCCCTGTGTTTTTGTTAAACAGTTGGTTGAACCATTTTACTGTGACCCCCGCATTGCTGTGGGGGTACGCTTTATCCCGAAGTTACAGCGTCAATTTGCCTAGTTCCTTCTCCACGGCTCACCCGAGCGCGTTAGAATACTCATCCCGTCTACCTGTGTCGGATTCCGGTACTGGCTGCTATGCTCGCTTTTCTTGGCAGGGATTTTATGGTTTCGCTTTGTCCGAAGACTCCACTCAGGCGTACACTTCCGTCCGTACGCAACCACCACGTCCCTGCGTCACTTTTAATGCATAGCAGGTGCTGGAATATTAACCAGCTTTCCATCAGATGCCCCTTTCGGGTTTTCCTAAGGACCAGACTAACCCTGATCCGATTAACGTTGATCAGGAAACCTTAGACTTTTCGCGTTAAAGTTTTTCACTTTAATTATCGTTACTTATGCCTACATTTTCTTTTGAAATCGCTCCAGCATACGTCGCCGTACACCTTCTGTGCAGATTTCAATGCTCCCCTACCACTTCCGCACAAGGCGGAAATTTAGAACTTCGGTTCGTAGTTTGATGCCCGATTATTTTCCGTGCAGGATCTCTCGACCAGTGAGCTGTTACGCACTCTTTAAATGAATGGCTGCTTCCAAGCCAACATCCTGGCTGTTATAGAAATCCCACCTCGTTTGATCAACTTAACTACGTATTAGGGACCTTAGTTGCTAATCTGGGTTATTTCCCTCTCGGCCCTGGACCTTAGCGCCCAAAGCCTCACTGCTGCAGATATTTATTAGCATTCGGAGTTTGTCAGGGTTTGGTAGGCGGTGAAGCCCCCTAGCCCAATCAGTAGCTCTACCTCTAATAAACTTCTATATGCAACGCTGTTCCTAAAAACATTTCGGGGAGAACGAGCTATCTCTCAGTTTGATTGGCCTTTCACCCCTATCCACAGGTCATCCCAAGACTTTTCAACGTCAACGGGTTCGGTCCTCCAGTTAGTTTTACCTAACCTTCAACCTGCCCATGGATAGATCACAAAGTTTCGCGTCTACCCCAACTGACTAATCGCCCTATTTGGACTCGCTTTCGCTTCGGCTCCGTTAAATATGAACTTAACCTCGCCAGTTAGGAGTAACTCGTAGGCTCATTATGCAAAAGGCACGCCGTCACTCATATTGCAGAGCTCCGACCGCTTGTAGGCGCACGGTTTCAGGTACTATTTCACTCCCCTGTTCGGGGTGCTTTTCACCTTTCCCTTACGGTACTGGTTCACTATCGGTGTCTGAGGAGTATTTAGCCTTACCAGATGGTGCTGGCAAATTCACGCAAGATTCCTCCGGTCCCGCGTTACTCAGGATACTGCTCGTCTATGTTAATTTGTACTTACAGGGCTATCACCTGCTATGGCTCATCTTTCCAGATGATTCAGTTTGATAACACTTTCTAAATGCAGTCCTATAACCCCGGATCGGCACGCCGACCCGGTTTGGGCTATTCCCTTTTCGCTCGCCACTACTCAGGGAATCACTGTTGTTTTCTTTTCCTCCCGGTACTTAGATGTTTCAGTTCTCGGGGTTGGCTTCCGCCTTGCGGCGGATAATATACCTTCAGTATATTAGGTTGTCCCATTCGGAAATCTACGGATATAACGCTCGTGTGCAGCTCCCCGTAGCTTATCGCAGCTTACCACGTCCTTCATCGCCTCTCAGACCCTAGGCATTCACCATGCGCCCTTATTCGCTTTAAAAAAATTATCAGTTATGACCTTGCATAAGGGTCATAACCTTCTTGTTATTGATTTCGCTTTCCCAATATGTCAAAGAGCTAAAGTAGAAGTATAAAAGAATCAAGGTTCAAGAACCAAGATTGTATTACAACTTATACAGTTGCAGATGTTAAGGATTCGATCCTTTTGGCCTGTTGCCTACATCTAATGTTTGAAAGAACTTTTTGTTTCGACCTAGTACCTCATTTTCAAATTTTCAAATTGGTTCATTTTCAAATTTGATTGTGGAGGATATCGGAGTCGAACCGATGACCCTCTGCGTGCAAGGCAGATGCTCTAGCCAACTGAGCTAACCCCCCATGGTTTTAGCTTCTGAGTTGAAGCTTAACTAGTAGACCCGACCAGAGTTGAACTGGTGACCTCTACATTATCAGTGTAGCGCTCTAACCAACTGAGCTACGGGTCTGATTCGGGTACTATTAGTACTTTTTAAAGAACTGATATTATGAAAGTTTGTGAAAGCAACAGCCGGTTAAAGCCGTCTCTAAAAGGAGGTATTCCAGCCGCACCTTCCGGTACGGCTACCTTGTTACGACTTAGCCCCAGTCATCGATTTTACCCTAGGCAGCTCCTTACGGTTACCGACTTTAGGTACACCCGACTCCCATGGCTTGACGGGCGGTGTGTGCAAGGTCCGGGAACGTATTCACCGTATCATTGCTGATATACGATTACTAGCGATTCCAGCTTCACGTAGTCGAGTTGCAGACTACGATCTGAACTGAGAACAGGTTTTTGGGATTGGCTTCACATCACTGTGTTGCAGCCCTTTGTCCTGCCCATTGTAGCACGTGTGTAGCCCTGGGCATAAAGGCCATGATGACTTGACATCATCCCCTCCTTCCTCACGCCTTACGGCGGCAGTTTCATTAGAGTTCCCAGCATTACCTGTTGGCAACTAATGATAGGGGTTGCGCTCGTTGCGGGACTTAACCCAACACCTCACGGCACGAGCTGACGACAGCCATGCAGCACCTTACTATCTGTGTATTGCTACAAAATGAGCTTTCACCCACGGTCAAATAGCATTCTAGCCCAGGTAAGGTTCCTCGCGTATCATCGAATTAAACCACATGCTCCACCGCTTGTGCGGACCCCCGCCAATTCCTTTGAGTTTCAACCTTGCGGTCGTACTTCCCAGGTGGGATACTTAATGCTTTCGCTCAGACACACACAGTGTATCGCGTATGTCGAGTATCCATCGTTTAGGGCGTGGACTACCAGGGTATCTAATCCTGTTTGATCCCCACGCTTTCGTGCCTCAGCGTCAATATATGCGTAGTAAGCTGCCTTCGCAATAGGTGTTCTATGTCATATCTAAGCATTTCACCGCTACATGACATATTCCGCTTACCTCCACAATATTCAAGACAGATAGTATCAATGGCAGTTCTGGAGTTAAGCTCCAGGATTTCACCACTGACTTACCTGCCCGCCTACGCACCCTTTAAACCCAGTGAATCCGGATAACGCTTGCACCCTCCGTATTACCGCGGCTGCTGGCACGGAGTTAGCCGGTGCTTATTCATCTGGTACCGTCAAGTGACGAAGAATCGCCTTTTTTCGTCCCAGATAAAAGAAGTTTACAATCCAGAGGACCTTAATCCTTCACGCGGCATGGCTGGTTCAGACTTGCGTCCATTGACCAATATTCCTTACTGCTGCCTCCCGTAGGAGTCGGGCCCGTGTCTCAGTGCCCGTGTGGCTGATCATGCTCTCACATCAGCTACTGATCGTAGACTTGGTGGGCCGTTACCCCGCCAACTATCTAATCAGCCGCACACCCATCAATAAGCGCCGTAGCTATAATAATAATGTGATGCCACATCATTATGTTACGGGGTATTAATCCAAATTTCTCTGGGCTATTCCCCACTTATAGGAAGGTTGTGTACGTGTTCCGCACCCGTTTGCCGGTCGCCATCAAATGTATTGCTACATTCATGCTGCCCCTCGACTTGCATGTATTAAGCCTGCCGCTAGCGTTCATCCTGAGCCAGGATCAAACTCTCCATTGTAAATGTTGTTTGATCTGACTTAATCTCAAATAATCGAAATTAACGTCGGATTTGTTGTTAATTGTTTTTGATTGCTGTTAACCTTACAAGTAAACTAATTTGTAATTATGTTTAATTGTGCTGTTGCTTCCAAACTTTCAAAGATCTTTTGGCTTTATCAAAGCCCCCGTTTTTGTTGGGGTTGCAAAGGTAAGAGCCTTTATTTTATCAGCCAAAATTATTTGAAAAAAAATCAAACTCTTTTTGCTGTCAAAATCACTGTAAGAACTACCGTTTTTTTCAAACGGACGGCAAAGATAAGAGCTTATTTTTTAGTACCAAATTTTATTTGATTTTTATTTTTTCAGACCCTCATTTATGCTTCAATGAACTTCCGTTTTTATTGAACGGGCGGCGAAGATAAGCGTGTAATTTTAATCACCAAATTTTATTTCAAAATTTCTGATTTTTCTTGCCATTCACTGTAGCTGCCTTCAAAGAACATCCTCTTTTTTTATAAGCGGGGTGCAAAGATAAGCGTGATTTGTTCCCTTCCAAATCTTTTTCAAAACTATTTTACACTGAAATGTTAAAACCCTTTGCAGCAAAGGGTTTCAGAAGATAAAAAAAATGAAAACGCTTACAGACAGTCTTCACTCAGTTATAAACAACAGGTATTTTCGTAATTATATTAACGCTCTCATCACGCTATTTCATCTACTATTTTTAATAAACCGTCAGGATAATTAACCCGCATCAGATACAAGCCCCTTGCAGGTGTTGTGAAATCGGCTTCACTGCAATCCTTTGCTTCCAGTATTTTCCGAAAATTTGTCTCTGCCTCCCCCATTGAATTTGCGGCCCTGGCAGTGCGTATCATCGTTCCCACAATACCCCTGATCATTCCCCTTAAAAAACGGTTCGACCTGATTTTAAACTCTAGCTCCCCCGTTCCCTTTTCCTCCCAATTCGCCATACTAATGGCACAATTGTAGGTGAACACCTGGGTATTTCTTTTCGAAAAAGAACTGAAATCCTCATATTCCATCAATATAACAGATAGGCGGTCAAGTATTGCAAGATTCAATGGATAGGGATATAACCAGCCCCTATCCACCAGAAAAGGATTTTTCTGCCTGTATATCAGGTATTTATACTCTCGTTCTATGGCATCAAACCGGCAATGGGCGTTTTGCGGCACCCGGAATATGCCTGTTACCGCAATATCAGCGGGTAATATAGCATTGAGATTATACCTATGTTTGGGCGTTAACCCAATCACCGTATCAAAATGAAAATAATTCTGAATAGCATGTACCCCGGCATCAGTACGCGAGGAACCTGTTAATGTAACACTTTCCCTGAAGAGCGTTTCGAGCGCCTTTGTAACCTGCGATTGTATGGTTTCCTGTTCATCCTGAATCTGGAAACCGGCATAATTCGTTCCCCGGTAGGTTACAGATAGAAAATAACGCATCAGGGTTTTTTAGAGGGGTTGAGAATAGCAGATAGAGCAGTTTGATTACTTATATGTGCTCCTTTATTGTCTGGCTCTGCCCGGTTTTTCAGACTTTTTCCCGCCATTCCGGGTGGTTTTATGGCAGGTACATAAATAATCACGGTATCACTTTTGGGTGTTCCGTTTACCACAAAAACCATATCAATACCCTCCACCGAAGTCCTGTCATAAATTTTTGAGATTTGCGGTAACAGTTTTTTTGTTTTGGATATTTCTTTTACCTGTACGATTGTTTTGCTTGCAGTATCCGCTTGTTTCACCTCTTTTTTCTCTGCTGTTTTTTCTTCCTCTTTTGTTTTATTCAGTACAGCAGGCTCTTCTTCCACTTTTATTTGTGGTGGGGTAACTGCTACCGTTTTACCCTTATTCTGAGAAAAATCGACAAGGTTAAATAAACTCCAACTGTTATCCAACTCCTGTTTTAAAGAGAAGCCAATATCCTTCCCGTCCATTGTTACTTCAAACTGCTGTTCGGTTTCGGAACGTGCAAAACCTATATGTATCTCATATTTTCCATCCGTAATTTTTGGAATCAACAGATAGCCGCTGGCATTGGAACTTAGCATGGTTCCCATAAGACGCAGATAAAATGGCTTATTATTTTCTGTCTGAAAGAAAAGATAGTGTGTGGTCTGTGCCGACAATGAACCGCCCCCCATCAACAGTAAACCCAGTATGATGCAACAGCTTCGTATCAATTTATCACCTTTCATACCAACAAATCTACGGCTTTAATCTGCTTTTGCCATAGCAGTGTATAACCTTTGAACCATTAGTAAAATTCTAACATTTTGGTTCAGCATCAGGTTTATCTTTAGGCCACTAAAACTCGAACATGAAAAAGTTATTATTGCTGATTGCGTTTATCCCGGCATGTATCATGGCCCAGACTTCCGGGGCCAATGACTGGAAAAAGATCTACCGTTCATTTCCCACTAAAGTGAATGACCTCGTGCATACCAGACTGGATGCAAAATTTGATTATGAAAATACTTACCTCAATGGTAAAGTATGGATTACACTCGAACCCCATTTTTATATAACCGATTCTGTACAGCTGGATGCTAAGGGTATGAATATTCAACAGGTAGCGATTGTTAAAGCAGGAAAAAATATTCCGCTGAAATACCAGTACGACAGCCTTTTTCTAAACATTAAGCTAGACAAGACTTACAAAAAAGGCGAACGTTATACAGTTTATATAGATTATACTGCCAAACCTAACGAGTTTAAAGCAACTGGAAGCAATGCTATTACCGATGCCAAAGGTTTATACTTTGTAAATCCGAAAGGCAAGGAAAAAGATAAGCCCACACAAATATGGACACAAGGTGAAACAGAAGCTACTTCGGTATGGGTTCCTACCATTGATCGCCCGAATCAGAAAACAACCCAGTTGTTTAACCTGACTGTTCCGAATAAATATGTATCACTTTCGAATGGTAAGCTGATTGCTCGAAAGAAAAATACTGACGGTACCCGTACCGACACATGGTCGATGGAGCAGCCACATGCACCTTATTTATTCTTTATGGGCATAGGTGATTTTGCTATAGTAAAAGACAGCTACAAAGGCAAGGAAGTAAATTATTATGTTGAGAAGGCCTATGAAAAAGTTGCCCGAAAAATTTTTGGTGACACCCCTGAAATGATGGCTTTCTTTTCTAAAAAACTGGGTGTTGAATATCCATGGATTAAATACAGCCAGATGACCGCACGTGATTATGTAAGCGGCGCTATGGAAAATACCACTGCCACTTTACACCAAGAAAGCGCCCAGCAGGACGCCCGTGAACTGGTTGACGGTAACAGCTGGGAATCAATCATTGCGCATGAATTGTTTCACCAGTGGTTTGGTGATCTGGTAACAGCCGAAAGCTGGAGCAACCTTACTGTGAATGAAAGTTTTGCTGATTATAGTCAATACCTCTGGGCCGAATACAAGCATGGTAAAGATGAAGCCATGTTTGAAAATTTCAACCAGATGCGGGGTTATATTGGCAGTGGCCAGCAGGCACGCGACCTGGTTCGTTTTTATTATAAAGACAAGGAAGACATGTTCGATGCCATCAGTTACAATAAAGGTGGGCGTATTTTACACATGCTGCGTAACCTGGTGGGTGATGATGCTTTCTTCGCTTCACTCAATAAATACCTTACCAGTAATAAGTTTGGAACAGGTAACGCCCACAAACTGCGTTTGGCTTTTGAAGAAGTTACCGGTAAGGATCTGAACTGGTTCTTTAATCAATGGTATTTTGGTAATGGACATCCTCGTATTGATATTAGTTACCAATACAATACAGAGAAAAAGGTTGCCAGTGTAATTATCAAACAAAACCAGGCGGGAGATAAAATATTCAGACTGCCTTTCACTATTGATATCTGGCATGGTCATGAAAAAACCAGACAACAGGTTTGGATGGAAAACAAAGCGGACACTTTCAGCTTCAGTGTAAAATCGAAGCCTGACCAGATCAATGTAGATGCCGACAAATATTTATTGGTTGATAAAAAAGATAATAAAACACTTGCAGAATTTATTCACCAGTTTAAACATGCAGGCAATTATCTCGATCGCAGGGAAGCAGTTGCTTTTGCAGGTAATAATATAAAAGAGCCTGCAGCCATTCAGTTATTGGTTGATGCATTGAGTGATCCCTATTTCCGCATTCGTTCACTGGCCATCACTAACCTGGGCAAAGTAACTCCTGATGATGCATTGATTGCCAAAATAGAAGCCATCGCTAAAAATGATCCTAAGAGAACTGTAAAAGCGGAAGCCATTGACTTTTTAGGCAATCTGAAAAAAGACAGTTATACATCATTGTTCACACAGGCAACTAAAGACTCATCTTATACAGTAGCAGGTGCGGGTCTTGATGCCCTTGCTGGTATTGACAGTGCTGCGGCTCTTGCACTTGCAAAAGAACTGAGTAAGTCTCCGTCAAAAGGCAGGCTTACTGAAGCGATTTCTGGTGTATTAATCACTTTCGGTGACGAAACTGCTTTTGCAGTGGTATCTGAAAGCTATGATAAAATGCCTTTAACATTTGCCAAGGTACAGATGAGTGCCACTTATGCTGCATTTGCTGCCAAACTCACCAACATCAATGAATTTAAAAAAGCAGTAGATGCTATTTTTGCTTTCAGGAACATGATTCCACCTGCTGTAAGACCTCAAACTGATCCTACTATTCTGGGTGCTTTAAAAGAACTTGCTGCAGCAAAAGAAACCGCCGGTGCAAAAGAAATGGCAGACTATGTAAAAAGCAAATTACCAGAGGAAAAGAAATAAGGAACAAGGAATCAGGAAATCAAGGAGACAAATTTTTATACTTTCCAACTACAACCAACAAAGAAGCCTTCCAAATTTGGAAGGCTTTCTTATTAATATTCCTTTCTGATTCTTTATTTCATGTTTCTTATTTCCTTACCATCCTCCACTGGCTCCGCCACCACCGCTGCTACCGCCACCGAAGCCTCCGAAACCTCCTCCAAAGCCTCCACCGCTTCCGCCACCCCAACCGCCACCACTACTGCGTCTTCCTCCACCAAGTATTGATGACCAGAATATCGCTTCAGCGATATCGCCATATCCTTTCCTGCTTACCATTCCACCGCCACGACCTCCACCACCACCTCGAGCCACAATCATCAATACCACAAAAAGAATCAATACAAATGTGAGTATAGATTTTCCTGATGAACCACCATTTCCTTTTCTGGCTCGTTTTACTTTGTACTCACCAACCGCAGCTTTTGATAATGATTCAATCGCTTTATCTAAACCACGGTAATAGTTTCCTTCTCTGAAGTTCGGGCCAATATCGTTCTGTATAATATTAGACGAAATGATATCAGGAATGGCGCCTTCCAAACCATAACCTACTTCTATCCTTATTTTACGATCCTCAATTGCCGCTATGATCAATACCCCATTATTGGTTTTTGCATTTCCGATTCCCCAGTTACGAAACAGTTTATTCGCATATTCTTCAATCGGATAACCATCTAATGTTGGCAGTAATACAATAGCGATCTGATTAGATGTACTATCATCCAGTGCCACCAATTTATGTTCCAGTATCTCCAACTGTTCTTTCGACAATACATTGGCCTTGTCGGTTACCAGTTTCGGCGGATTGGGTTTGGGTAATACTTCCTGTGCCTGCGCTACCACAAAACCCAGGAGCATGATCCATATGACTAATAATTTTTTCATGTTGGTTTGTTCGGGTGAAATCAAATGCCCGCACTTCTTTTATTTACCAAATACAATATCATCAGGCAATTCGTTCTTATCTATTTTTCTGTCGTAAGGAAAATGATGAGCAAGGGATGCTCCAATATCTTCTATAATAGTGGCCAACCCTTCTGCATAATGCTGTTGCCTGAATTCAGACAGCATTTTCTTTACTTCTGCATCCCAGAAAGCACTGCCTACTTTCTGATGTATTCCTTCATCACCAAATACAGCCAGTTGCCGGTCTTTCATGGCAATGTAAACCAGCACAGCATTTCTTTCGGCTGTTGCATCCATCTTCAGGTTAAAAAATAATTCCTGTGCCCGATGTAATGGATTTACATACGTACACCTGTTTTCTATAAAAATTCTCACTTCCCCATTGGTCCGCTGCTCTGCAGACTGTATGGCAGTAACAATTTTTTGTTTCTCTTCCTCTGAGAAATAACGTTCCGGTTTTTTTCTGAAGAGTCCGAACATAATGTTCTGATATTAAAAGCCACAGTGAGTAACAGTTTTCAGGAAAGATCTTTTCCAATCTAACCTCTCTGCAACAGCACTGTGGCTTATGTATTAAAATTTAACTTCCGGCGCTTTCTCTGCACCTGCATCTGCCTTGAAGCCTTCTTTCACTTTAAATCCAAACATTCCTGCCAGGATATTCATCGGGAAAGAACGTGCTTTTATATTGTAATCAGCAACGGCTTTGTTGAAGTCGTTACGTGATACTTTGATCCTGTTCTCAGTACCTTCCAGTTGCGCCTGTAATCCACGGAACGCATCATTGGCACGGAGGTTAGGATAGTTTTCAGTTACCATCAACAAACGGCCCAGAGCCTGAGACAGTTGCCCCTGTGCAGCCTGATATTGTTGAAGTTTTTCTGGTGAAAGATCGTTCGGATCTACTTTAATCTGTGTAGCACTCGCACGGGCATTGATTACATTCTGTAAAGTGGTCTGCTCAAAGCTGGCTTCTCCTTTTACAGTATTAACCAGGTTCGGAATCAGGTCGGCACGACGCTGATAATCACTCTCCACGTTTGCCCATGCATTTTTTACTACTTCATCCTGCTTTACCAGGCCATTATACCCCCTGCAGCCACATCCACCCAAAATAAGGATCAAAGCTGCTACGACGATTAAGGTTAAATTTTTTGTACTCATGTTTGACTTGATTTTTATGAAATTAGTTATTTAATTCCTGTTTTTATAGCATTAGTAGCGAAATAAGAGAAATATTACAGGAAGTAAAAACTCAAAAATAAAAATTCAAAACATGGTCAGTGTACCAGTTTTTTGAATTTTTACTTTTGACTTTTGATTCTTATGCTTATTTCACCGCTGCTATACCCGGCAATTCTTTGCCTTCAAAATACTCCAGCATGGCGCCGCCGCCGGTTGATACATAACTTACCTTATCGGAAAATCCAAACTGGTTCACAGCTGCTACGCTGTCGCCACCACCTACCAAAGAAAAAGCACCGTTAGCTGTTGCCTCGGCTACTGCTATGGCTATAGCTTTGGTTCCGTGTTGAAATTTTTCCATTTCAAATACGCCCATTGGTCCGTTCCATAAAATGGTGTTCGAACGTTTTATACAGTTGGTGAACTGATTGCAGGCACTGGCACCAATATCGAGCCCCATCCATCCATCGGGAATATGATTGCTTGGGGCAGTGGAGGTATTGGCATCAGCTGCAAACTTATCTGCAATAATGGAATCGGATGGAAGATGAATACATACTCCTTTTTCTTCCGCTTTTTTCAAGAGGGCAACAGCTGTATCAAGACGATCATCTTCACAAAGCGAATTCCCGATGGTGCCACCCTGTGCTTTCATAAAAGTGTATGCCATGCCACCGCCGATTATAATATCAGTGGCTCTTTCGAGCAGGTTTTCAATAATCAGTATTTTATCACTCACTTTGGCTCCGCCAATGATTGCCGTAAACGGTTTTTCACTGTTATGCATTACTTTTTCCGCACTGGCCACTTCACCATCCATTACGGTTCCAAACATTCTTTTCTCTGTAGAAAAAAATTGCGCTATAACAGCTGTAGATGCATGTGCCCGGTGAGCTGTTCCAAATGCATCATTCACATATACATCGCCCAGCCTGCTCAATTTTTCTGCAAATGCCTGGTCTCCCTTTTCTTCTTCCTTATAAAAACGCAGGTTTTCCAGCAATAGTACCTGGCCAGGTTGCAATGAACCAGCTAATGTAACAGCTGATTCACCGATACAATCATCTGCAAACAAAACTTCCACTCCGCCAAGTAGCTTCGACAGGTGATTTACCAGATGTTTAAGTGAATATTTTTCAGTTGGCCCTTCTTTGGGTCTCCCCAAATGGCTCATCAAAATAACACTTCCTCCATCGCCCAATATTTTTTTGAGGGTAGGAATGGTGGCACGCATGCGTGTATCATCAGTAATTTCAAATGCCGCATTCAGCGGCACATTAAAATCAACCCTGATCAATGCTTTTTGCTGGCTGAAGTTGTGGTTGAGGAATTTGCTCATTGTATTAATTTGAAAATTTGAGGATTTGAAAATGTTGAAAAAAAATGTGGCAACTGAACAATGTCTTTACACATTTTCAAATTGCCACATTTTCAAATTTTCAAATTATTATTTAGAGATCAGTCCCGCAAAATATTTTACGGTTCTTACCAATTGACTAACATAACTCATTTCGTTATCGTACCAGCTTACTGTTTTTACCAGTTGGTTGTCGCCTACGGTCATTACTTTTGTTTGAGTTGCATCGAACAATGAACCGTAACGGATACCGATAATATCTGAGCTTACAATTTCATCTTCGGTATAACCAAAGCTTTCATTGCTGGCTGCTTTCATGGCGGCATTGATTTCTTCTGCTGTTACTTTTTTGTTTAGTATTACAGCCAGTTCTGTTAATGAACCGGTAATGGTTGGAACACGTTGTGCACCGCCATCAAGTTTACCTTTCAGTTCAGGTAATACCAATCCAATCGCTTTCGCAGCACCGGTGCTGTTGGGAACGATATTCGCTGCTGCTGCTCTTGCCCTGCGCAGGTCTCCTTTCGGATGTGGGGCATCCAATGTATTCTGGTCGTTGGTATAAGCATGTATGGTAGTCATGATACCCGTTGCAATACCAAATTGATCATTCAGCACTTTTGCCATTGGTGCCAGGCAGTTAGTGGTACAAGATGCACAGGAAATAATGCTTTCGCTGCCATCGAGGATATTATGATTTACATTAAATACAACCGTTTTCAGGTCACCTGTTGCGGGGGCTGAAATTACCACACGTTTTGCGCCGGCTTTAATATGAGCTTCTGCTTTATCCTTATCGGTAAAGAAACCGGTTGATTCAATCACCACATCAACACCGTGGCTACCCCATGGAATTTGTGCCGGGTCTTTCTGCGCATAAATTTTTACTGTTTCGCCATTTACTACGATGGCGTCTTCAGTAGAAGTAACAGTGGCGTCGAAACGTCCCTGTGCACTGTCGTATTTCAACAGGTGTGCTAATACTTTAGGACTGGTCAAATCGTTTATCGCAACTACATCAATACCTTCCATGTTGTAGATCTGACGGAACACCAAACGGCCGATTCGTCCGAAACCGTTAATAGCAACTTTTACTGTACTCATTTGTTTTTGTTTTAGGTATATGGCTTAAAGAGTTGCAAATTTACATGGATTGAGAGGAAAAAGAGGATATTTTTTAAGGAGATGATTTGTTGACTTTAGACTGATAAGTATTCGGTTTTAGCCACAGATTAACAGATTATACCCTAAAACCTGTGAATCTGTGGCTAAAATCATTACTCCCACCCTTATACATGATTTAAATGCCTAACACATTAAATGACTTGTTTTCATAAAAAAGCGAAAAAATTTTGGCAGGTAGTTCTCAAAACCTATTTTTGCGTCCCGATTGACAAAAAAACGCCCGGTTCGTCTATCGGCTAGGACATCTCCCTTTCACGGAGGAAAGACGGGTTCGATTCCCGTACCGGGTACAAGAGGCATTCAGATTTGAGTGCCTTTTTTTGTTTGTTAATACTAAGATGACTCAACAATAACGGAGATATGGTTTCATACTACATTTGAAGTATTTACAACCTTGTTAATCAACCTGCCTATGCCCATTCTTGTTCATCTTGCAGACGAAAGAAACGCAGCCAAAATTTTGAAGAATGGTATTAAAACCGGTCGCTACCATTCATGTATTTATTGTATGCCTGTTTTGCAAATTTTTTTTATAACCCATCAATAGCTGAGAGAGCTGAAATAAGAAGGCACCAAAACTTTAGTAGGCGTTTATTTCAGGGTCGATAGTTCAGAAAAAGTATATACCGGAAAATATGGCAAACCCCACAGACATATTACGCTTGGTACTGCCATCAAGGAAATTATAGAGATGCCTGATCCTTTGGGTTATGAGCTGATAGTTCCACGAAAAATTGAAGCCGATAAAATCACCAAAATTAAACACCTGTCTCAAATATTCGGCTGGCGTCATATGCCTTATAATGCGAATCAAGCATTGAGCAATTAGTAGCTGGGTACTGGATAGGAGGAGGAGGTTTATGGTAAGCAGCCAATTTGAAAAACCCAACACCTAAGGCCTGAAACCCGGCATCCGGTACCCACCTCCCCTTAAGCCAGACCAGAACATTTCAACAGGTGATTCGCATTGGAAGCTTACAGCTAAAAATGTTTTTCGCAACTGATCATACAAAACTAACTCCCCAAAACCGTGGAACATCGGAAATGTGACGCGCTTCGGCAAAACCCGGGACGGCTCTCGGGATTTGGTGGGATAACTGGTAATTTCTTCTCGGAATTTAATTTTTTGTCGCCTATAATGCAATACAATCAAGGGTTCAGCATTTTCTTCTCCTCATTGCTTCCTCGGGGCACCCCGTGGAACCCCCAATTTTATTGAGTCGATGGTCTATTTCTCCTCTTTGCTTCCTCGGATTTGAACTAACGATCCTTCTCTGGTGCGGGTTATAACGGGCTGTCTCCTCATTGCCTCCTCTTTGCTTCCTCATTGCCTCCTCAATTCCTCCCCGGGAGAGCCTTTGGGGTGAGGGGTTAGGTGTGAGGTATTAGAGGGCTTTTGTATAGGTTAATGGGTCTTACACTTTTACAAAACGAAAAACCAGGTCTTTGGCCCTGGTTACTGCATAAACCTCCGCGGAGAAGGAACAGAGATAGGAACGAGGAGTAACAGAAGTTGAAAATGGTAGAGCTATTAGTTTTGCTTCGAACACATTACTAAAACGCTCTTTGCTTTTACTTCATTATACCTCCTTTGACCATTTTCAACCCCTGATTCGTATTTATAGTCATAACACAAACCCTGTAATTGCGAATATTGTTTGAAGGGAACCATTAAAGGGCGGCGTACGAAGAACCGCCTTGATGAAGAAGATACCAAACCTTAATTATTTTGTCAAATACCGGGTGTATCCACATTCATGCAACGCTTTCATTTCTGCACGGGTCAATGATAAAAAGCAAGATATGAAAAGGATAATTTTATCAACCCTTACCTGCCTGGCCCTGGTATTTTCAGGCTGTGAAAAAACTGAAGAAGAATTATTACAACAATGTTTTAAAGTAAAAATACTGGATGAGGTTTGTGGCACAGCAGTAGTACAAATACAGAACGAAGAATATTTTAAATATGGTGTTAACGGTTACCAGCTTGAAGATGTAACCTATGATCATGTTTTTTCAACAGAACTCAGTTGTACAGACCTCACTAAATTCAAAACGCTGGCAGCCTCTTTACGCGGACTCGTGGTTAATGTGAAAATGTTGAAACAAATGGAATATGATCCTGCATGTGTAAGATGTGCCGCAATAGTTCCGAACGCCCCAGCTAAATGGATACCAATAAAATTTTCAGAACAATGTAATTAGGATAGGAGGTATGTATCCGTTCTTAATCACCTTCTTCGAGATGCAGTTTCTGGTGATGGGCACCTGCTGCTATATGTAAGGCAAAACAGGCAATAGCAGTGTCTTTTAAAATATTCACGAGTGCCATTGCTTTCATTTCTTTATCACCGGCATTCAGATAATTGGGCAGATGAAGTGTCAGGATAAAAATGAATAACATAATAGCCAGCAAATACGCTGCCGTTTTTACCAAGCGATTGGTGATAAATGCAACAGCAACGAGGATAAAAGCTGCCCCCACAAAATATACCCACATAATTCCTCCGGGCAAAGAAGATGGAATGTAAACCACCAGTTCTCGTGCATGCTGAAAATGGTAGATACCGAAACTGATCATTACAACTGCTAAGAGGTAGATCGCAATACGCGATACAATATGATAGTTTTTCATGTGCATAATTTTTATTGATTTTGGCCACATGGAATTTGCTGACATACATTTCAGTTACTATCGACTTTTGTAATAGCTCATTTCATGGCAGGCTATTTTTTGTTGTTAAAAATTACAACATCATTTCCGCCCTTGCAAGCATTTGTCCATTTTTCTGCTAAGATATTTATGAGATGGATCGGTTTACTATGATGGTACTACCACAGCAGTGCCGTCATCAATGGTTACAGGGTAAACATCGGGCACGACAGCATATTTTTCGAAATAGGCTTTAGAAATTTTATCGCTAAAATCGGCACAGGCTTCTTTTTTAACCAGGTTGAGTGTGCAGCCACCAAAACCTCCCCCCATCATACGTGCGCCAATTACAGCTTTATTACCAGAAGCAAAATCTACCAACGTGTCAAGTTCAGGGCAACTTACATGATACATTTCGCTTAATCCTTTATGCGTTTCAAACATCTTTTTTCCAAATGCCGGCAAATCACCTTTTTTTAGATCTACACAAGCTTGCTGTACCCTGGCAATTTCCTGTACTACATATAAGCAATGCAGGTATACATTTTTATCAAGACAGGCCAGTTTCTGTTCTACCATCTCAATGGTTGCATCCCGCAGGCTTTTTATTTGCGGATAAAATCTTTGCAGATGAGCCACACCGACTTCACAATCGAGTCTCCTAAAATTATATTCCGAATCGGCCAGTGAATGCTTTACACAACTGTTAATCAACAGCAAATCATAGTCTGGCGATTCAAATGGGAAATAATGGTATTCCAGTGAGCGGCAATCCAATTCAATTACCTGGTTAGCCTTACCAAACATGCTGGCAAACTGGTCCATAATACCACAGCGCATCCCGATAAATTCATTTTCAGCTTGCTGTGCCATTTTTACCATGGTCATTCTGTCCAGTTTAAAACCAAACAACTCATTTAAAGCAAAAATTAAGGCACATTCCACCGCTGCTGAAGATGATAAACCTGCTCCAATGGGGATATCACCACGTACCACGGCATTAAATCCGGCACAGACATAGCCTGATTTTTGCAATACATTTACCGCCGCCAACACATAATTGGCCCATGACTGCAAACAGGGTTGAATACTGCAGGTAGTTCCGGAATAAAATTCCTGGTAGTCGACTGAATACAAATGAATTTCTTCATCGTTCCTTGCGCCGATAGAAACATAAACAGCATTATCAATTGAAGCGGGTAGTACAAAACCCCCGTTATAATCTGTATGTTCCCCAATCAGGTTGATTCTTCCTGGTGAACGGACAATCAATGTAGGTTCTCCAAAATGTTCACGGTAATAACGTCCCGCATCCTGTATCAATACATTCATCCTTCCAGTTTTGTCTGATAATGCATTTCGGGAATAACTACTTCTTTAAATCCTTTTCGCATCAACCGGTATGCAAAATCCTGCTGTACATCGTATTCACCATGTACGAGAAATAATGTTTTTACCTGTGCAGGATCCTGGCAGGCCAGGAACTGGCAAAGATCATCATAATCGCCATGTGCACTCATGCTGCGCATCTGTGCTACTTCTGCTTTTACATCGTACATTTCCCCAAATATTTTCACCTGTTCCGCTCCATTTGCCAAACGTCCGCCTAATGAACGTGGCTCGCAATAGCCTACTAGTAATATCGTATTCTTTTTATCGCCGATATTATTCATGATATGGTGTTTTACCCTTCCTGCGTCTGCCATTCCACTTGCGGAAATAATGACACAGGGCTGTGGCAATTCGTTCAGGTATTTACTTTCATCTACTGTTTTAATAAATTTCAAACCCGGAAAATCAAATGGATCATCATCTTTCTCCATTACTTTCCTGATTCGTTTATTAAAATATTGTGGATAGGCTTTCAACATTTCAGTGGCTTCTCTGCTCAACGGGCTATCCACATACACAGGAACACGGGGCAGCCTGTTTTCTAGATCAAGCTGATTGAGTGCATACAATAATTCCTGTGTTCGGCCCACACTGAATGCCGGAATAATCAGTTTTCCTTTTTTCTGTATACAGGTTGATTCTATCCATTGTAGCAGGGTATCGGGTGTTCCATGTACTTCGTCGTGCAATTTATTTCCGTAAGTACTTTCAAGAATAATGATATCTGACTGAGGAAATACAGCTGGTGAACGAAGAATATCATCATTATATCTACCCACATCACCACTAAAAGTAAGCTGTGTTGTTTTGCCTTCTTCCGTTATGCGAAGATGTACCGCCGCACTTCCAATAATATGACCCGCATCTGTAAACAATAATCGAACACCATCAGTAATAGTTGTCCATTCCTCGTAATTCACTTCCACAAAAAGATCTAAAGCTTTTGCCGCGTCTTCCAGATCATATAATGGTTCATAGGGAGGCAAGCCTTGTTTGGCCCTTCTTTTATTGATGAACTTGGTATCATCTCTCTGAATCACTGCTGAATCTTCCAGTAAAATACCTCCCAGTTCTTTGGTGGCCGGTGTAGCAAATATTTTTCCTTCAAAACCTTCTTTCACCAGTTTGGGAATGAGCCCGGAATGATCAATATGTGCGTGCGACAGTACAAGCATGTCTACTGATCTTGCTTCAAATCCAAATTCACTGTTTAATACATCGGTCTCTTTTCCCATACCCTGGAACAGACCACAATCAAGCAATATCTTTTTTCCGTTCTTTAATGTAAGCAGGTGTTTTGAACCTGTTACCGTTCTCGCTGCTCCGTGAAATGCTATTTTCATGTGCTTATTTTTATTGATTTCTGTCATTACTCGTCCCGTATCACGGGATGGAATTTGCTACTAACTATTTTATTAACTCTTTTTGTGGCTCATTTCATATCTGCTGCTTTCTTTGTTATAATTGTTTGGCCTTGAAGGTCCATGTTACAAAAAACTCCGCCACTACTTCATTTTGTTCATTGGTACCTACCGATTTGCACACAACTGTTTGTGCCTCACCAGTTGCAAGTGCTTTTTCCACTGCTTCATTAATCTGGTCGCCATCGGAACAAGTAAATAAAATAAAGCCAGTGGCTTTCTTTAAAAAATTTCCTTCCACTTTTAACACCAACATACTTACCGATGGCCGGCGCCTGTATATCTGTGCAAACCCCAGGATACCTGTACTCATTTCTGCCGCCATCGATTGTACAGCAAAATACATGGAATGAAATGGGTTTTGAGAAAACCAGCTATAACGCACACCAATAACAGATTGGTGCTCATTGAATGAGCGAATTTTAAGTCCACAGAAAAAAGCTGAAGGTAACCATTGTAGTAAAAACAACCGAAACTTCAGCGGGTTGGATATCTGTTGGCGAAAAACTTCAAAAGAAGGATTCATGGCTTTGTATCTTGTACCATAAATGTAACAAGAGCAGTCCGAATGACTGTAAAAAACAAATTATTTTAACCGAATTAAAGCAGGAGCGCAGCAAGCATGTAGTCGGCACAAAGAATCAATATACAACTGACTACCACAGCACTGGTACTGGCGCGACCTATTTCCAATGCTCCTCCTTTTACATTATAACCATAATAAGCAGAGATACTGCTTACAATAAATGCAAAAGTGTAAGATTTATACAAGGCAAAATTAATATTGTACAGGTTCAGGTTCTGGCGCAAGCCAATATCAAAAATATCGGGGGCAAGTATACCTGCCATATTTCCTGCTGTTCTTCCACCCCAGATACCCAATACTGCAGATATTACAATAAGACAAGGGATTACTAATAATGACCCCAGTATTTTTGGCATCACCAGGTAGCTTTTGGTATTGATACCCATTATTTCCAGTGCATCTATCTGCTCACTGATTCTCATATTACCCAGCTCGCTGGCAATCTTACTACCTACCACACCAGCAAGTACAATACTTACAACAGTAGGAGATAATTCAAGTATCATACTGTCGCGTACAATCTGTGCAATGGTTGCCTGAGGAACCAATGGACTCACCAATTGATAAGCAGTCTGCACAGTAGTTACCGCACCCAGAAACAAAGAAATAATCACCACAATCGGCAATGCCCCCAATCCGATCTCCACACACTGGTGCATAAACTCTTTCCAATACATTCGCCAGTTTTCAGGCTTGGTAAACATACCTTTCAACATGAGTAAGTATGAACCTAGATGGGTAAAAAATGACATCGCGTTGCTTTTTGCTATGACCATGGACCATAGTCAATAGTCCATGGTAGTTTTTTATGTTTAGAATAATCCACATCCATTGACTATAGACCATGGACTATCAACCATTCTCTACTTCTTCCTTTTCTTCAATCGCTTCCACCAGCTACTGCGCTGAACCACATCGTTGGTATCCATACGGCATTTAAGCTGAGCATCTACAACAGCTACTAGTGCCATATTAATGATACTTCTTACTGTACTTCCGAGTTGCAATACATGCACCGGTTTTTTTAATCCAAGTAGGATAGGTCCAATTGCATCTGCACCGCCTACTTCTTTTAATAAGTTATAGGCCACATTACCTGCAGTAAGATTAGGGAATATCAACACATTTACATCTTCATCCACCAATTCGCTGAATGGATAGTTATCGCGCAGTATTTCTTTATTGAAAGCCATACTACCCTGCATTTCCCCATCTACAATTAAGGAAGGATTACGTTGTTTCAAAATACGTGTTGCTTCAGCTACCAGTTTTGCTTCGGTAGAATCGCTGCTGCCAAAATTGCTGTAGCTTAACATCGCTATTCTTGGTGTAAGATTAAAGTTGCGTATCTCTTTAGCAACCATCATGGCTATATCAGCCAGCTCTTCCGCAGTAGGATTAAAGTTTACTGTTGTATCTGCAAGGAACAACGGTCCTTTTTTAGTAAGTAGCAAATACATACCTGCTATCTTCTTCACCCCTTCTTCAGTACCTATAATCTGCAATGCCGGGCGAATCGCTTCTGCATAATTTTTGGTAAGACCAGATAACATGGCATCTGCATCACCAGTTTCTACCATCATACAACCGAAATGGTTGCGGTCCTTCATAATTTTCAGGCTCTCATAATGGTTGAATCCTCTTCTTTGTCTTTTCTTGAAAAACAGTTCCCCATAAAACTCGCGCTTCGATTCCATTTCGTCGCTGCGTGGGTCTATGATGGGCAGGTCGGTAATATCAATATTATATCTCTCTGCTATCCGGTTAATCTTTACCGGATCACCTAATAATATAGGATAGGCCACACCTTCATCGTAAATAATGCTGGCTGCTTTTAATATTTTCTGATTATCTGCTTCTGCAAAAACAAGTCGCTTAGGGTCACGTCTTGCTTTGTTACCAATTACACGCAATAACTGGTTATCCAATCCAAGTCTTCTGTTTAACTCGAGTACATATGCATCCCAGTTGTTGATTTTCTTTTGCGCCACGCCACTTTCTACCGCTGCTTTTGCTACGGCAGGTGCTACTGTGGATAATAATCTTGGGTCCAATGGTTTGGGAATAATGTACTCCGGACCGAATGACATATTGGTCTGGTTATAGGCCATGTTCACAATATCCGGCACTGCCGATTTTGCAAGCTCTGCCAAAGATTTTACGGCAGCCAGTTTCATAACTTCATTAATCTGCGTGGCACGAACATCCAACGCACCTCTAAAAATATAGGGGAAGCCCAGTACATTGTTTACCTGGTTAGGATAATCGGTTCTTCCCGTTGCCATGATAATGTCTTTACGCACCGCAATGGCATCTTCATAACTAATTTCCGGGTCGGGATTAGCCATGGCAAATACAATCGGGTTTTTGGCCATGCTTTTTACCATATCCTGCGTTACCACATTACCTACACTCAAACCAAGAAATACATCAGCATCTTTCATTGCCTTATCGAGTGTAATATCAGAACGTTTTACAGCAAACTTTCTGCGTGTAATGTCCAAATCCGTTCTGCTTTCATGCAAAACACCATCTTTATCAAACAAAATAAAGTTTTCGTATCTCGCACCCAGTGACACATACAATTGTGTACAGGCCATGGCAGCGGCTCCGGCTCCATTCACTACAAAGCGAACTTTTTCAATTTTCTTTTTTTGTAGTTCCAGTGCATTGAGCAATGCTGCACCACTAATGATGGCCGTTCCATGCTGGTCATCGTGCATCACCGGAATATTCATCTGCTGTTTGAGCTGTTGCTCAATATAAAAACACTCGGGTGCTTTTATATCCTCGAGGTTAATACCACCGAATGTAGGTTCCAGCGCTTTTACTATCTGTACAAACTTCTCCGGATCTTTTTCATTGATCTCTATATCAAATACATCTATATCGGCAAAAATTTTGAACAATACCCCCTTTCCTTCCATTACCGGTTTACTTGCTTCAGGGCCAATATCACCAAGTCCCAAAACAGCAGTTCCGTTACTTATTACAGCCACCAGGTTACCCTTGGCAGTGTATTTATATACTTCTTCGGTATTGTTATGAATTTCCTTACAGGGTTCTGCCACACCCGGACTATACGCCAATGAAAGATCGCGCTGGGTCTTAGCTTCTTTGGTTGGAACCACTTCAATTTTTCCGGGTCTGCCGCTGGCATGATATTCCAGCGCCTGTTCCTTCCTCAGATCTGTTTTTTTAGCCATATCGTTTTTTTTCGTTAACCGGCAACACAACGCTATTCAGCCTGGGTTGTGTCACTCACTTCAGGGTCCGGCTCACTGACCGGGCAGCCAACATTTAGGGTTGCAAAATACAATATAAATAAAATAGGGGCTTTTATTTCATGAAACCAATACGATTACGGTTCTGGAGGGCTTTACTTTCAGCCTGTTCATCCAGGATATTTTCAATGGCTTCATAGATCAGGTTTAATTGTTCGTTATGATTGGTAACTGATCTTTTGATTATTTCAACTTCATCAGCCAGCTCACTGTATTGAAGCATTAATTTCCTGACCGCAATAAATGCCCGCATAATGGCAATATTCATTTCAATTGCCCTTGGTGAAGATAGTAAACCGCTAAGCATAGCAATTCCCTGCTCTGTAAAAGCAAAAGGGCTGTATTTGCTGTGTTTACCTTTCCCCCGTTTCTCTATGGTCGCAAATTGCGTCCTTAGAGAAGCATATTCTTCAGGATTGATTTCAAACATAAAATCAGGTGGAAACCGACTAAGATTCCGTCTTACTGCCTCTTTTAGTCTTTTTGTTTCAACATGGTACAAGAAGGCAATGTCAAAATCAAGCATCACCTTCTGATCTCGAAGGGTATAAATTTTGTGCTGTATATGAATAGGTTCCAATAGCTGGTATTTGTTACTAAACTATTAAACCATGAAGAAGAATGAATTCAGTTCTCTGAAATCACGTAATAATTCAAGTAAATAAACCGTATTTCCCGCAAATCAAACCGACACAGTCGCTCCCAGCCAAGCCATATTACCTATGCCAATTTCAATAGCCCTTTCGTCAATATCAAAAAGAGGAGTATGTACATTATGAATGATGCCTTTTGCTTCATTACGCACACCTAAGCGGAAAAAACAGCCCGGTATTACCTGCGTATAATAACCAAAATCTTCTGCACCCATCCGCATCTCCGTTTCCAGCACATTTTTTTTTCCCATAAAAAGATCGGCCTGCTTCCAGGCGGTTTCTGTAAATAAAGGATCGTTATCTACCGTTGGATATCCAACATCAATATGCAAATCAATTTCACCACCCATTGATTCTACCAGCCCAACCGCATTTTTACGAATTAATTCATGCGCTTTAAACCTCCATTCTTCATCCATGGCCCTGAATGTACCCATGAGTTTTACTTCGCTGGGTATTACATTGGTGGTATGTCCACCCTGGATGGAACAAATAGACAATACCGATGGCGACAATGGATTTTTATTCCTCGATATGATTTGTTGTAAGCTCACAATTAAATGTGAAGCAATCAATACCGTATCAGCAGTGAGGTTTGGCGATGCAGCATGTCCGCCTTTACCTTTAATGGTAATATAAATTTCATCAGCACTCGCCATTACTCTTCCTTTTCTGAAACTGAGTTTACCTGTTTCTAATCCGGGATGTACATGTAATCCTATAATGCCTTGTGGCGCCGGATTTTGTAAAGCACCATCCCTGATCATATAACTGGCCCCACCCGGATTTTTTTCTTCACCTGGCTGAAATAATAATTTTACTGTTCCCTCCCACTCTTCCTTCAATTCATTCAATACCCTTGCTGCACCCAATAAAATAGAAGTGTGTACATCATGACCACAGGCATGCATTATACCTGCATTTGTTGATTTATAAGGCACATTATTGGCTTCCTGTATGGGTAAGGCATCCATGTCGGCCCGCAAAGCTATCACGCGATTTCCAGGGTTTTTACCCTGTATAATAGCAACTATGCCCGTTGTGGCCATCACTTCAAAAGCAATACCCATTTCCTGCAGTTTAGACTGCACAAATGCGGATGTTTCAAATTCCTGGTAACTTAGTTCAGGATGTGCATGCAGGTGAGAACGGATCGCCACAGCATCTGCTGCATATTTTGCTGATAAATCTTTTATCTGTTGTAATAACATGGTAATTTTATTGCGTCAGTTCATCATCCGCAGCATTGTATTCAATTACATCCTCCACCACATATACACCCTGCGGATAAAACCGGTTCAGCATTTTACGGAACTGTTCAGCATCTTCTTTTTTTACAAAATTACCAATACGTACTTTAAACAAGGGCGACTGGTATGATGTATACGTTTTCTGATCCGGGAAACGATTTAGTAATTCTGTTTTAATCCTGAATGCCTGCTCTCGGCTATTGGTGCTGATTACCTGAACTCGATAACCTTTATACTGACCGCTACTGGTGAGCATGGCCGTTCTTTTATTGATCTGCGCCTGTTTAGCCGTCAGCAAATCAAGACGTGCATCTTTTTTTACCAATATGGTATCAGACGCCCACAAAATATGGCCGCTAACAAGAAAAAAACAACAGACTAAACATCGGATCAGCACTAACATGCTTGAATGTTTTCAGTAAGATAAATAAATAAGTGCAAAGATACAGGGTTCAAACAGACAAGAATGTTAATCAGTAATCTGAAGGGCAGTTAACCACATAAAAGGAAACAGTATTTGCTTCAATAGTTGCCTTCTCCTCTTTCTCCTTTCACAATAGCTACCCCGGCACTACATCCCAACCTGGCAGCACCGGCATCAATAAGTTGTTGTGCAAATACATGATCGCGAATACCTCCCGAGGCTTTAATCTGCACCTGCCCGGGTAAATGAAGGCGAAATAATCTTACCGTTTCTACCGATGCTCCTTTTTCTGCGTATCCCGTAGATGTTTTCAGGTAATCAATTCCCGCCACACCATATAATTCGCAACATTTAATAATCTCATCATCGGTTAATATACCTGATTCAATAATAATCTTGATCACTTTATTTTTACTCTTCACCACCGGCATAATATGATTGATCTCATTAGCGAGATAAACCCAATCGCCGTTTTTGACTGCTGAAATATTAATTACCACATCCAGCTCGTCGGCACCATCAACCATGGCCAATACAATTTCTGCAATCTTCGATTCTACAGCCGAATACCCAAATGGAAAAGCAACTACCGTAGCTACTTTTACCGCAGTTCCCTCTAATAAGAATTTTGCTTTTTTCACAAAATTCGGAGACACACATACTGCAGCAAACTCATATTGTTTCGCTTCGTTACAAAGTTTTTCAATGTCTGCTACCAGTGTTGTAGGTTTCAGGATGGTGTGATCGATGTATTGATGAAGATTCGACATAAAATTTATCACTAAATGAAAAACAAAAGTATAAAAGAAAAGCCTCCTGATTGGGAGGCTTTTCTTTTACAGGTCTTTGCCATGACAGGCTTTGTATTTCTTCCCACTTCCACACGGGCATGGATCATTCCGCCCGATCTTCGGCCCTACACTTATCGGTTGTTGTTTTACCGGTGTAGGATCGTAATAATCATTTTCTGTTGGTGGTGCATCAACATCTTCCTTGCTGGTGCTGAGTTTACTTAAATCTGTTTTCTGCTGACGTCCTTCTCTCACTTCTTCTCCATCATTCAGCGGAATACCTGCATGGCTCAGGAACTGTACAATATTGGTATTTACCTCCCCATCCATTTTCTTGAAAATATTGTAAGCTTCCATTTTATAGATCACCAATGGATCCTTTTGCTCATAAGTGGCAGTCTGCACACTTTGTTTCAGATCGTCCATGGCACGTAAATGTTCTTTCCACGCATCATCAATCAATGCCAGTGTTACGGTTCTTTCCAGTGCATTCACCAGTTCTGCGCCGTTACTGTTCAGCGTTTTTTCCATATTGGCCAGCACCTGCATACCTTTTCTGCCATCGGTAAATGGTACAATTACATTTTCAATATGATTACCCTGCTGCTGACGAATATTTTTGAAAACAGGTATTACCTGAACCATCATTTCCTGTTTCTTTCTGTCGTAATTGGTAACAGCCTGCAGGTATAATTTTTCTGCCAGTTGCTGTTCATTTCCTTTGGCAAATTCATCAGCAGTAATATTGGTATCAATACCAAAATTCACAATCGCCGCGAGTTTGAAACCGTTGTGATCATCCTGTTCCCTGAATGAATTCACCAGGTCTTCGGCCACTGCATAAAATGCATTATCCAGATCGAGTGCCAGTCTTTCACCAAACAATGCGTGGTTACGTTTTGTGTACACTACAGTACGTTGTTTGTTCATCACATCATCATACTCCAACAAACGTTTACGTATTCCAAAGTTGTTTTCTTCCACTTTTTTCTGCGCGCGCTCAATCGATTTAGTAATCATGCTATGCTGTATCACTTCTCCTTCTTTGTAACCTGCGAAGTCCATGATCTTTGCAATACGATCGCTGCCAAACATACGCATGAGGTCATCTTCGAGCGATACAAAGAACTGCGATGAACCCGGATCGCCCTGGCGACCTGCACGACCACGTAACTGCCTGTCTACACGACGCGATTCATGTCTTTCTGTACCCAAAATGGCTAAACCACCCGCTTCTTTTACGCCAGGGCCGAGTTTAATATCGGTACCACGACCGGCCATATTGGTAGCTATGGTTACCGCGCCCGCCAATCCTGCTTCGGCTACAATCTGTGCCTCACGTGCGTGCTGTTTCGCATTCAATACATTATGCGGCACTTGTTTCTGACGCAGCATCCTGCTCAACAACTCACTCACTTCTACCGATGTGGTACCTACCAGTACGGGGCGCCCTGCATCGCGCAGTTTTGCGATTTCATCTATAACGGCACCAAATTTTTCACGTTTGGTTTTGTACACCAGATCCTGCTCATCTTTCCTGACAGCGGTAACATTCGTTGGAATAGCTACAACATCCAGTTTATAAATATCCCAGAACTCTGATGCTTCTGTTTCCGCCGTACCCGTCATACCTGCCAGTTTGTGGTACATCCTAAAATAATTCTGGAGTGTTACAGTAGCATAGGTTTGTGTGGCTGCTTCAATCTTTACATTTTCTTTTGCCTCAATTGCCTGGTGTAAACCATCTGAATAACGGCGTCCGTCAAGAATACGACCCGTTTGTTCATCTACAATTTTTACGGCTCCATCCATCACCACATACTCTACATCTTTATCGAATAAAGTATAGGCTTTCAGCAATTGTTGTACGGTATGAATACGATCTGCCTTTACCGCATATTCATTAATCAGGTTTTCTTTATGGTGCAGTTTGTCTTCTGCTGTCAGCGATTCATTTTTATCAATTGTACCCAGCGACACGCTGATATCAGGTAAAATAAAGAAGCTGGAATCTTCACCGGCTTTAGTAATCAGTTGAATACCTTTATCGGTAAGTTCTACAGAATTGTTTTTTTCATCGATATAAAAATACAGTTCCTCATCTGCTTTTGGCATTTCGCGTTGCTGATCAGCGAGATAATGATTTTCTGCTTTCTGTAATTTCACACGCATACCCGGTTCACTCAGGAACTTGATCAATGCGCTGTTTTTGGGTAAGCCACGATGCGCGCGGAACAAGGCAAGACCACCGTCTTTTGGATCATCATTTCCTTCTGCAATTTTTTTCTTGGCTTCATTCAAAAACTGGTTCACCGCTTTTTTCTGTGCCTCAACCAGTCTTTCAATACGTGGTTTTAATTCAAAAAATTGCTGCTCACCCGTATTATGTCCGATTGGACCAGATATAATCAATGGTGTACGCGCATCATCAATTAATACAGAATCCACCTCATCTACCATTGCAAAATGGTGTTTGCGTTGCACCATTTCTGCAGGTGAGTGCACCATATTATCCCGCAGGTAATCGAAACCAAATTCATTATTGGTACCGTAAGTAATATCTGCGAGATAGGCGTTGCGTCTTGATTCTGTGCTGGGCTCGTGCTTATCAATACAATCTACTTTCAGTCCGAGCCATTCAAATATGGTTCCGTTCCATTCACTATCCCTTCTTGCGAGGTAGTCGTTCACGGTTACAATATGTACGCCTTCTCCTGCCAGTGCATTTAAGTAGGCGGGTAGTGTTGATACGAGTGTTTTACCTTCGCCCGTTGCCATTTCAGCAATTTTACCCTGGTGTAATACACTACCACCAATTAACTGTACATCGTAATGCACCATGTTCCAGGTAACAGTAGAACCGGCGGCGGTCCAACTGTTTTTAAAAATACTTTTATCGCCTTCAATGCGGATATAATCTTTTTTTACACTCAACTCACGATCGAGTGTGGTAGCGGTTGATACCAGTTCTGTATTTTCTTTAAAACGTTTCGCTGTTTCTTTTACCACTGCAAAAGCTTCGGGCTGAATTTCTTTGAGTATCTCCTCAATTTTCTTGTCTCTTTCTTTTTTCAGCTTGTCTACTTCCTGGTAAATAATATCACGATTATGGATCTCATTTTCAGGGAGTACCTCTGCCTCCTGCTTTTTGGCTTCTATCTGTTCGTCTATGGAAACAAGATGTGCTTTAATACGTTGTTTGAATTCCTGTGTTTTGTTACGGAGTTCATCGTGTGTCAGTTGCTGGTATTGTTCATAATACTGGCTAATTTGCTGAATGATGGGCATAATCTGCTGCACATCTTTTTCACTTTTACTGCTCCCGAATAATTTTGAGATAAATTTCAACATATGACTAAGTCTGGTGTATTAGAAAATTTTAACAGTCAAAAACGGTGCGCAAAAAATTTTTGAGCCAATTTGGCATTTTTCAACTGAGGCCGCCAAAGGTAAAGAATTTGGGTAGAGTGCGTACTCCGCTCATAAACTGGTGCTGATTTATCAAATACTTAACGGATTACTATGATTTCAAAGCGTTTATGGATGTTGTTTTTCGGAATAATATGCGTCTTTATGGCATATGCACAGATCAATGAACAGGATTCCATTGCCGGGGAAAGAATTAAACTGGTTCAGAACAATATGTATGTACTGGGTGCCTGGGCCGGGGCAAATATTATACAGGGTACCATTTCGGCCAGTAATACTAATGGTAGCGAACATTTTCTTCACCAGATGAACGTTTACTGGAACACGGTTAACCTTGCTATTGCCGGGGCAGGTTTATTGGGTATAAGGAAGCAAATGAAACAACATCACAGCCTGGGCAGCAATCTGAGGGCCCAGCACAAAATAGAAAAGATATTATTGCTGAATACCGGGCTCGATCTGGCCTATATAGCCACCGGCTTTTACCTGAAAGAGCGGGGAACAAGGTTAAATAATGACCGTAACAAAGGTTATGGCAACAGTTTATTACTACAGGGGGGCTTTTTACTTGTTTTCGACCTCATTCAATATGGTCAGCACCGCAGAAATACCAAATGGCTGGAGCAGCAGCAAGGTAAGCTGGAACTGGGTTTGGGCGGAAATGGACTTGCCCTTCACTACCGGTTCTGAACATCCTGCAGGCATAGTGGGTAAAAAATCAAAGTTTTGATGGAATTTCAGGCCGTTTCTGCTACTTTTGCAGCCAAATTGAAAAAGGGTACCCAGAAAAGTTCTGGCACCTTGTTTCCTGAAACTTGAAACTTTTACCCCATGGCAGGTCAGTTAAAAGAAGTACGTAACCGAATCAAGAGTGTTCAGAGTACCCAGCAGATTACCAAGGCAATGAAAATGGTAAGTGCGGCCAAATTACGCCGTGCACAGGACGCCATTACACAGATGAGACCCTATGCCCAGAAACTGCAGGAGATGCTGAGCAATATCGTGAGCAATACGGAAGGCGATATGAGCATTAAACTGGCCGATGAAAGAGCGGTTGAAAAAGTATTATTGATTGTTATTACCAGCGACCGTGGTTTATGTGGTGGCTATAATGCCAACCTGATTAAACTGGCCAAATTAACTATCGCCGAAAAATATGCCGACCAGCATAAAAAGGGTAATGTTACCATCTGGAACATAGGTAAAAAAGGATATGAGAGTTTATTAAAAGCCGGTTACAAAGCCGATGCCACTTACAAAGATATTTTCCTGAACCTGAGTTTTGAAAGCGTTCAGCTTGCAGCACAGACCGCCATGAAAGCTTTTGAAAACAAAGAATTCGACGCAGTTGAAATTGTTTACAGCGAATTTAAAAATGCCGCTACACAACGCTTTACTGCAGAGCAGTTCCTGCCTATTCCAAAAGTTGCCGGCACCGGTTCTTCAAAAAAGAAATCTGATTTCATTTTTGAACCTGTTAAAGAAGAACTGATTGCCGAACTGATGCCTAAAATCCTCAATACCCAGTTGTATAAAGCAGTTCTGGATTGTAATGCCAGCGAACATGGTGCACGTATGACGGCCATGGACAAAGCCAGCGAAAATGCCAATGAACTGTTGAAAACACTGAAGATCAGCTATAACCGCGCACGCCAGGCAGCCATCACTACCGAGCTTACAGAGATTGTGAGTGGTGCAGCAGCGTTGCAGGGATAGGAGAACCTAATTTGAAAATTTGAAAATGTGGTAATTTGAAAATGATTGTTATGTTTGATTGAACTTAACAATTCAAAACCACTTGAATATTTTACTTTCAAATTTTCAAATTTTCAAATTTTCAAATTAATGATGGAGATAAGCCAGATCATACCACACATTGAAGTGTTGATTTTTGCAAGTGAGAAACCACTCACTTCTTTGGATATTGTAGAACTCATCAACAATACTTTTGGGTTTTTAGAAGAACGTGTTACACTTGACCAGGTGGAAGCCGCAATACAGGGTATTTGCGAGAAATATGATTCTGAGTTTTATCCATTTGAAGTACGTGAAAGTGGCGGTGGCTGGCAGTTTCTTACCAAAAAAGATTTCCATAAAACCATTGCTCAACTAAATGGCGATAAATTCCTGAAACGTTTGAGCAATGCGGCCCTCGAAACACTGGCCATCATTGCTTATAAACAACCCATCACCAAAGGCGAAATCGAATCGATCCGTGGTGTAAACAGCGATTACAGTATTCAGAAACTACTGGAAAAAGAACTCATTCTCATTAGTGGCCGTAATGAACAGATGCCAGGCAAACCATTGGTATATGCCACTTCCAAGAACTTTATGGATTATTTTGGCATTAACTCTCCTGAAGATCTGCCAAAAATTAAAGAAGTACTGGCCGAGCAGATTGTTGAAGGAACCGTTATTCGTCCGGAAGATTTTACCGACCGGCCAGTGGCAGATGAAACTCAGCATGATGAACCTCCAATGGAAGGCGATACTTCTTTGTTAACGGTAAATGAAGACGGAGAACTCATCGTTCAGGGCGATGAAGAACTGAATGATAATATAGCTCCCGCAGAAGATTCAGATTCACCAGCTACCGACGAAAGTCAGGACGAGGAACAGTCTCCTGATGAAAATGCGCAATAAGAAAGCCTGTTTTTTATGGATAGCCCGAAGACAAGTATCTTCGTGACATGTCTTTACAATTATCGAATGAGCAACTAAGAAATATTGCGCAGGAATTTGGCACACCGCTTTACCTGTACAATGCCGATCGTATTTCTCACCAGTACTTACAGTTACAAACCGCTTTTCAGCACAGCGATAAGGTTCGTTTTTTTTATGCCTGCAAGGCGCTGACTAATATCAACATACTCAGGCATATTAAACAGATTGGATGTAATGTTGACTGTAGCTCTATCAACGAAGCAAAACTTGCGGTACATGCAGGTTTTTCATCAGAGAGCATTTTATACACCAGCAACGGCATTGCTTTTGATGAAATAGAAGAAGCGGTTGCCCTGGGCATTAACATCAATATAGACAGTCTTTCCAATCTTGAAAAGTTTGGAAAGAAATATGGTCATAGTTACCCTGTTGGTATCCGCATACGTCCGAATATTATGGCGGGTGGCAACCTTAAGATTTCTACCGGTCATGAGAACAGTAAATTCGGTATACCCATTGAACAATTGAATGAAATTGTTCAGCTCATGCAACAATACAATATTCATATTGCCGGATTACATAACCACACAGGCAGTGAGATAAAAGATGTGGATGTATTCATGAAAGTGAGCAGTGTATTTCTAGATATGATTCCTCATTTCCCTGAATTACAGTTTCTGGATATGGGTGGCGGGTTTAAAGTACCTTATAAAGATGTTGATGAAGGAACCGATATCAATTTACTCGCCAGTGAAATCATGGTATTTGAAAGAAAAATTGCGGACATGTACCAGCGCAATTTCCAGATATGGTTTGAACCCGGGAAATTTATTGTGAGTGAAGCCGGTTACCTGCTCACCAAAGTGAATGTAATAAAAGAAACAGCTTCTGCAACATTTATCGGCGTTGATACAGGTTTTAATCACCTGATCAGACCCATGTTTTATGAAGCTTATCATCGTATTCGCAATATCAGCAATGAAAAGGGTGAACTGAAAAAATATGCTATCGTTGGCAATATCTGTGAAACCGACACTTTTGCCTGGGGGCGTAAATTAAATGAGACCAGGGAGGGTGATTTGCTTGTATTTGATAATGCAGGCGCCTATGGTTTTGAAATGGCCAGTAATTTTAACTCACGTTTCCGCCCTGCAGAAGTGCTGGTGAAAGACGGAAAAGCAGTATTGATCCGTAAAAGAGAGGTTTTTGAGGATTTATTAAGAAACCAGGTAGAAGCATTCTAAAACAAAAGAGTAGTTTGCAGTAGTATGATCGAGATTAAAAATATCAGAAAGATTTTTGGAGAGCGCACCATCCTCGATGATATCAGCGCAGTAATGGAAGCCGGTAAATGCAACCTCATTATCGGTACCAGTGGCAGTGGCAAAACAGTACTCACCAAATGTATGGTAGGTCTGTTCCGTCCGGAGCAGGGTGAAATACATTACGACAATAAAGACATGCTGCTAATGAACAATGATGAGCGCAAATTATTGCGTCAGCAGATTGGTATGTTGTTCCAGGGAACAGCTTTGTTTGATTCGATGACAGTAGAACAGAATGTTTTGTTTCCACTTGATATGTTTACCAACTGGTCGCTTGTAGAAAAAAAGAAAAGAGTGAATGAGGTACTTGACCGTGTTAACCTGAAAGACGCACATAAACGTTATCCGTCAGAGATCAGCGGTGGTATGAAAAAAAGGGTGGGTATTGCTAGAGCCATTGTACTCAATCCGCAATATCTTTTTTGCGATGAACCCAATTCAGGTCTTGACCCGCAAACATCAATGGTCATTGATAAGCTTATTAAGGAAATAACAGTTGAATACAATATCACCACCATTGTAGTTACACATGATATGAACAGTGTAATGGAAATAGGCGATCATATTGTGTACCTGCACCAGGGAAAGAAACAATGGGAAGGCTCGAATAAGGATATTATATTCAGTAAAGATGAGCTCCTGAATAAATTCATTTTTGCGTCGGAATTTTTACAGGATGCCAAAGAAATGCGTATGATGGAAGTAAATGGTCTGAATAAGAAGAACCACCAATAACAGGTATTATTATGAAACATATTGTGTTGCTGTTTGTTGCTATTGCTACTACATTCGGACTTTTTGCCCAGGATGGCGGCTCCAACCTGCCTCCTTTTATGAAAACCAAAAAGTTACCGGAGTTTAATATCCTCCAAACAGACAGCACCTGGCTCACCAGGCAGCAATTACCGGCGACCGATTTTACCATCATCGTTTATTTCAGTCCCGATTGTGGTCACTGCCAGTACGAGGCTAAAGAAATGATGAATAATATGGATAGCCTGAAAAACACGTTCATTCTGTGGGTTAGCTACCGAGACATGGCAGACATTAAAGGTTTTGCTGAAATCTATGGCTTTAATAATTATAAAAATCTGAAAGTGGGTCGCGACCCAAATTATGCCATTCCTTCTTTTTTCCAGGTAAAATATACTCCTTATGTGGCCGTGTATGATAAAAAGGGCAACTATTTAAAAGCCTATGAGGGCGGGGTTGAAATGCCTGAACTGAACCGTTTTTTAGCGGATAATAAGCAATAGAAAGAAGGCCGTGAGTAATTGAGCTATGTATATCAGTTAGTTTATACTTATCCTTCCCGACAATGGTTTCTGAATAAGGTATACGACTATGCGCCCGGAAAATAGCCTTACCCCCTATCCGGACCGTTCCCCGTTCAATAAAACTCCATTTCTCTTCAATATTCCCCAAAGGGGTACTTCATTCAATGTTGGATATTCATGATTCCATTCCCATTGGCTTCCCTTACCTTTGCAGCGAAAAAATTCCTCATTTTTAAATAATCATTGATTATGAAAGTAACCGTAGTAGGTGCCGGAGCTGTTGGAGCTACCTGTGCCGACAATATTGCACGCGCCGCATTGGCAGAAGAACTGGTATTACTTGATATTAAAGAAGGTTTGGCCGAAGGTAAGGCCCAGGATATGATGCAGACAGCTGCATTACTGGGTTTCGACACACGTATTACCGGTAGTACCAATGATTATTCAAAAACCGCTGGTTCTGATGTAGTTGTTATCACTTCAGGTTTGCCACGTAAGCCTGGTATGACCCGTGAAGAATTGATTGGTACAAACGCCGGTATCGTTAAAACTGTTTGTGAAAATATCCTGAAATATTCTCCCGATGCTATCATTATCATGATCAGTAATCCGATGGATACTATGACTTACCTGGCATTACAATCAACAGGTTTGCCAAAGAACAGGATCATTGGCATGGGGGGTACACTCGACAGTGCCCGTTTCAAATATCAATTAAGTCTGCACTTAGGTTGTAGCCCTGCTGATTTGAATGCTGTAGTGGTTGGCGGACATGGCGACACTACCATGATTCCTTTGATTCGTTATGCAACATGGAACAGCGCACCTGTTACAGATTTTCTTTCAGCAGATCAGCAAAAACAAATTGTAGCCGATACCATGGTAGGTGGTGCTACTTTAACCAAACTCATCGGCACATCAGCCTGGTATGCACCTGGCGCCGCTGGTGCTGCACTGGTGGAAAGCATTTTGCGTGATGAGAAAAAACTCTTTACCTGCTGCGTAAGTCTTGATGGTGAATACGGACAGAAAGATATTTGTTTAGGTGTTCCTGTTGTGATTGGTAAAAATGGCTGGGAAAAAATTCTTGACTTCAAATTGAATGAAGAAGAACAGGCATTATTTAATAAGAGTGCCGAAGCAGTAAGAAGCATGAATGATGTGTTGAAGACTTTATAATTTTCTGCTGTTCATCTCATTTAAAAACCGTTCATACAAAAGGCCCCGTTGGTAAAAATCCGACGGGGCTTTTTTCATAAAGACGGGTAACCGCTCGTCATTGTTTTGCAACTGCTCATCCCGAAACGGAGTTTTGTGCTGTAACATTTATAAGTGCTTTGCGTCTGATTGAGCATCTAAACAAAACAAAATATGAGACGGATTTTAGTATTGGCTGTGTTGAGTTTGACTACCATTTTCAATTCAGCATTTGCACAGAGCAGTTACAGCATTAAAGGAAAGGTTACAGACAATTCAGGCAAAGGCATTCAATCCGTAACCGTATCATTATTAAAAGCAGCAGACAGCAGTTTAGTTAAAGCTGATGTGACCGATGCAAACGGCGCTTTTGAATTAATGATTGCACCAGCAGGAAAATATCTCCTGAATTATATCATGATCGGGTTTGAAAAAACCTATTCCAAGTTTTTTGAAGTAAAAAACGGTCAGGGTTTTAATGCAGGAAGCATCAGCCTGCAACCCGCTGCCAATAAATTAGCAGATGTAACAGTTACCTCACGTAAACCCATGATTGAAATTAAAGCCGATAAAACGGTTTTCAATGTAGAGAACAGTATTAACGCTACAGGTAGCAATGCATTAGAGTTATTACAGAAAAGCCCGGGTATACAGGTTGATAACAATGAGAACATCAGCATGAAAGGAAAAACCGGCGTGCGTATTTATATTGATGGTAAAATGACACAGTTAGGTAGCCAGGATATTGCCGCTTACCTGAAAAGTATCAACAGCAATGATGTGGAAGCAATTGAAATGATTAGCAACCCGAGTGCACGTTATGATGCCAGTGGTAATGCAGGTATCATTAATATCCGTTTAAAGAAGAATAAAAAATTCGGAACCAACGGTTCGATGAATCTTGGGTTTATCCAGGGCATAACACCAAAAGGTAATGGTTCAGTGAGCCTGAACTATCGCGATAAGAAAGTAAATCTGTTTAGTAATATTGGCGCAAATCTTGGCAGGCAGGAGAACACGTTGAATCTATATCGTATTCAACGCGATACACTGTATGACCAGGTAAGTACCAACTGGAGTCATAATAAAAGTCTAAATGCCAAATTGGGTGCTGATTTATTTCTTAGCAGCAGAAACACTTTAGGTTTTCTTGTTACCGGCAATTTTGGTAACACCGACTGGACCAGTGAAAGCAATACCAATATTATCTATAAACCTACCAACCAGTTTGTAAAAAAATTAGTGGCGCTGAATACTATTCCTGGCAGCAGAACCAATATGAACAGCAATATCAACTATCGCTATATTGATACAACAGGAAAAGAAATCAACTTCGATGCTGACTATGGTTTGTTCCGTGGTACGGGCAGAAGTCAGCAACCAAATTTTTATGTAGATCAGAATGGCAACCCGTTATTTCAGGTAGTGAACCGTAACTATACACCTACTGATATTGATATTTATACTGCGAAGATTGATGTGGATCAGCCAAAATGGAAAGGTAAACTAGGTTATGGTGCCAAATTCGCTTATGTAAAAACAACGAATACTTTCGATTTCTTTAATGATATCAATGGAGCACCGGTAAAAGTATTAAGCAGGAGTAACAGCTTTACTTACAAAGAGAATGTAAATGCAGCTTATGTTAACTATCAGCGGCAGTTTAATCCAAAATGGAGTCTGCAAACAGGTTTACGTATGGAACAAACCAATAGTAAAGGTGTATTAACAAGAGCCGACGGTATGGTACAGGCAGATAATACCGTGAAACGTAATTACCTGGATTTCTTCCCAAGTGCAGCATTAACCTGGACAGTTAATCAGAAGCATACACTGAACTTAACTTTCAGCAGAAGGATTGACCGTCCTACTTACCAGGATCTGAATCCATTTGAAAATAAACTGGATGAACTGACTTACGAAAAAGGTAATGCCTTCTTACGCCCGCAGTACACCAATACGGTTGAATTATCTCATACATTCAAATACATGCTGAACACTACCATTGGTTACAGCCATGTAAAAGATTTTGCTACGCAAGCAACGGATACTACCAATAACGCCACATTCGTTCAACAGAAGAATCTGGCCACACAACGTATCCTTAGCTTTAGCGTTGGTTCTCCATTACCGATTGCTAAATGGTGGAACGGTTATGCCAATGTTTGGTACAACTACCAGATGTTTAAAGGAAAGATCGGTGATAATGAAGTAAAAACCGATATCCCGATGTTTGGCGCCTATATGCAACATTCATTTACACTGGGTAATGGTTATACCGCAGAAATGAGTGGCTGGTTTAGTGGTCCAAGTGTTTGGGGTGCTACCTGGAAAACACGTTCTTTAGGTGGATTGGATATTGGTTTCCAAAAACAGGTATTGAAGAAACAGGGTACTGTTAAACTGAGTGTTACAGATATCTTTTTCACCAATCCCTGGACAGCCACCAGCAATTTCGGTGGATTGTATATCAATGGTAGTGGCAGAAATGAAAGCCGTACCGTTCGTTTAGCTTTCTCATGGCGCTTTGGTAACAGCCAGGTAAAAGCTGCCCGCCAGCGTCAGACAGGTTTGGAAACAGAAGCGAAGAGGATTAAAGGATAACAGTTGGTTTTGGAATATAAAGTGAAAGAAAAGGCCCCGAAAATCGGGGCCTTTTCTTTTGAGTGAATTTTTCTTTGATTATAAGTAAGTGTTAGTAGTCTTAACAATCAAATCAATATCCTGATCCTGCATACACCTAAAATGCCCTCTTGGACAGGTCTTTGTTCCATAATTGGAACAAGGCTGACAGACCAATCCTTTTACGATAAAATTATGATAGGCTGGTCTTGTATGTCGCTGTAATTGTTCAACTCCATAATAAGGCTCTACATCCAATGCAGGAGACGTACCTCCCCAGACAGCAAGTACAGGTTTATTGAGTGCACAGGCTATGTATTGCATACCAGTATCGTGAGAGATGACTAGTTTGGATTGGTGTATAATATCTGCCGATTCATGCAAACTGAATTTGCCACAGGCATTGAAAATTTTTACAGAATCTACCATTGCAATTTTTTCTCCTTCGGCTTTATCTTCCTTCCCCCCTACCAGTACAATCGGGTGCTGTATTTTTATACAAAGTTGCCGGAGTTTATGTACAGGTAATTTCTTGGTATAGTATGAAGCACCAATTACAATAGCCACAAAACCGGCGCTATGAGAAAGTGGTAAATCTTCTGCACGTACATGCACATTCGATGGAATAAAATAATCCATTCCCTTCCCATCATTCTGTACACCCAATGAGGCGAGCGCGTCTATACATCTGTCAACTATATGTCTGCCCGCCATTTTGTTGATGTGCAAACGTGTGAGTAATACTTTTTCGATTACTTCTTTATTGTAAGACAGTACCGGAACCTTCAATGCTTTTTTAATACGCCAGGTTCTGAAATTTTTATGGAGATCAATGATGTAATCGAATTTTTCTTCCTGTAAGGTTTTAATCAGTGTATCCAGATCATTGTTCAAATAATGAAAGCGATCAATATATGGATTGCCCTCTGTTACCGCTTTCATCGATTGCTTGGTTAGGAAATGAATTTCTGCATTTTGCACCTGTTGCTTCAGGCAACGGATGGCTGGTGTGGTAAGTACGATATCACCAATAGAGGAAAAACGGATCACCAGAAATTTCATGAATGCAATATTAATCGGAAAGTGGGAAGAAAAGAAGACCGAAAGTCGGAAAGTCCGTGAGTCCGAAAGAAGGTTACGCCAATATAATCTTCTTTCGGACTCACGGACTTTCCGACTTTCGGACTTATTCCTCCACGTAATTCAAATCTTTATGGAAAGTTTCTTCGGTGAAGTAGTATGCGATAAGTGTTACACTCATTACTACAATTCCAGTTACGATGCCACTATTAATCAGGCTCCAGTTCCATGATTTCTGGAACAGGTCGAGGAACAACATATTAATCAGCGGTAATGCACCACGAACCATATTAGGGATGGTGGTAGCTGCTGTTCCTCTCAAATTTGTACCAAACTGCTCGGCGCCCATCGTTACAAAAATGGCCCAGAAACCGGTACTAAAGCCAAGCAGTGTACAGATAGCGTACATGGAGGTATCTGACTGATTGTAGCTGCTAAAAAATAAGATCAACCCAACAATGGTAAGCATATAATAGAGCAACAATGCTTTTTTCCTGCTTTTAAAATACTGACTCACCAATCCAACCAGCATATCGCCAATGGCAATAGCCGCATAGGCAAACATAATGGAACGGCCTGAATCAATAGTAGTGCTATCGAACATAGCTTTACCAAAACGATCACTCTGGTTTACCAGAATACCAATTACGTACCAGGTGGGCAATCCGATTAAAATAGCAAATACATATTTTTTTAAACGCTTGCCATTATTGAACAGCATAAAGAAATTACCTCTTGCTACTTTCTGTTCCTTCGCCTGATTAAACATGCCGGATTCGGCCACACTTACACGCAATAACAATAATCCAATACCCAATGCGCCACCTATTTTATAACAAAGTCTCCAGTCGTCGGTAAACTGATAAGTAAAGTATGCGGCTACTGCACCACTCAACCCGATTCCTGCTACCAGCGATGTACCTACCCCTCTTTTATTTTTAGGTAACAATTCACTCACCAGTGTTATACCGGCGCCCAGTTCGCCAGCCAGTCCAAGACCACCGATAAAACGACAAGCCGCATACTGATCAACTGTCTGTACAAAACCTGTTGCGAAATTGGCGATAGAATATAAAATGATGGAACCAAATAATACACTCAGTCTTCCTTTTTTATCTGCCAGTACACCCCATATAATTCCGCCCAATAATAAACCAGTCATCTGCCAGTTAATTACACGGGTACTGTCTACCAGCATCGTGGCATCGGTTGCCCCCACACCCAACATACTGGGTTTCTTTACAATGGTAAAAAGAAGCAGATCATAGATATCAACAAAATAACCCAATGCAGCTACAATCACAGGCAGAGAAAAGATGCCATATTTTTTTTCGGTCATGACAAGCAGGTTTGGAAGATGAGTCGGCTAGTCCGGAAGTCCGGAAGTCCGAAAGAATGATATTTATGCTTCATTTTTCTTTTTACCGGAGAAAAGTTTGATCAATACCGGTGCAGTGGTTACCAGTACGATGCCTATTACAATTACTTCCAGGTGATCTTTCAGATCGAAACCAAATTCATTGAGTATCCATTTCTGGAGAAAATGTCCGGCAAACAACATGCTGAATACCCAGGCCACACATCCCACAATATTAAAGAACACAAATTTCTTTTTATCCATTGAAATAATTCCTGCTACAATGGGTGCAAATGTTCTTACAATCGGAATAAAACGGGCGATGATAATGGCACCACCTCCATGTTTTTCATAAAACTCATGTGCCTGCTCCAGGTATCTGCGTTTGAATAACATATTTTCCTTCCAGTTGTACATGGCCGGCCCCACTTTTCTTCCGAACCAGTATCCGACTGTGTTTCCGGCAATACCGGCGGCGGAGATGAGCAGCATCAGCATCAACAGATCGAGGTATTCATTTCCTGTAGGAATAAATTCATTGGCCAGGTTTGAACTGTAGATACCGGCTACAAAAAGCAGGCTATCGCCCGGTAAAAAAAAGCCCACAAACAAACCGGTTTCTGCAAATACCACAAAAAGTATCAGCCATAAACCACCATGTTCAATATAAAACTGTGGTTGTAATAGCTGGCTCCAGTGAAAATCGGATAATAATATCTGTAACATGTTAAATGGTCTTAAGCGTTCATTGAAATATCGGTTGGCTCATCCAATGCGCCTTCCCATTTACTTACCACACTTGTAGCAAGTGCATTACCCACTACATTGGTGGCTGTTCTGAACATATCGCAGAAATGATCAATCGGCAGTATCAATGCAATTCCCTCCGGTGGAATATTAAACATGGCACAGGTGGCGGTTACCACTACCAATGAGGCTCGGGGCACACCTGCAATTCCTTTACTGGTTAACATGAGTACAATAAGCATGGTTAACTGTGTACCCAGATCGAGTTGTATTCCATATGCCTGTGCAATGGCAATACTGGCAAATGTCATATACATCATACTTCCATCCAGATTAAAAGAATAACCCAGTGGCAATATGAACGATACAATTTTATCCTTACAACCAAAACGTTCCAGTTCTTCTGTGAGTTTAGGAAATACTGCTTCACTACTCGTGGTACTGAATGCAATGATTAATGGAGGGAATATGCGGCGCAACAAATTTGGTAATCGCTTTCCTAAAATGATAAATCCAATGGTTAACAAAATGGCCCACAAAGCAGCAATACCAATTAAAAAATACAAGAGGTATTTACCATAGAAAACAAATACATCGAGTCCTTTGGTGGCAATAACTGCTGCAATAGCTCCGAACACACCGATAGGTGCAAAGTTCATTACATAACCAACCATTTTAAGAATCACATGCGCAACAGCATCTAATCCTTTCACCACAATTTTTGCTTTCTCTCCCAGAGCAGCGGTGGCCACACCAAAGAAGATGCTGAATACTACGAGTTGTAATATTTCATTGGTGGCCATGGCTTCAATTACACTTTTAGGGAATACATGCTCTACAAATTTCTGTATGCTGAACTCCTGTGTTTTACCTACAAGATCCTGAGCGCCGGAAATGTCTGCATTACTCAGGTCAATGCCTTTACCCGGCTGGAAGAGGTTCACGAGTAACATACCCAGTAATAAACTCACCAATGAAGCTGATATAAACCATAATAAGGCTTTGCCTCCTACCCGGCCAACCGTTTTCAGATCACCCAGTTTGGCGATGCCGACTACCAGTGTTGAAAATACAAGCGGTGCAATAATCATCTGCACCAGGCGCAGAAAAATGGTAGTAAACAGTTTCAGGTTTTTGGAAAAAGACTGAATGGTATCTGCTGCGGCATTCTCATGTACAAAATAGCCAAGTATAACACCGGCAATCATTGCCACTACTATATATAAGGTAAGCCTGTTCGATTTTTTCATTGGAGCCCTATTAGTGCCGCAATATAGTATTTATGTTGAAATGGCCTGACGGGAGGGATAAATCACAGGGCAAACGCATCTAAATTTTGATTGAATAACAATGAGATAGCGTCAGGATCGTTTTAGTAGAAACGATTTTATGCTATCATTTTTTGATAATTTGGTGGATCCGCGGGTAGAAAGGACCCGGT
>JBMOKQ010000081.1:0-48695 GCA_049324295.1 Bacteroidota bacterium | reverse complement strand
CTATGGACCCTCTTAAGCCGAAGGCTTTAGATTGGGGACGTTGCGTGTGCTACACAGCCTGAGTGTATCTATTAGTTGTTACCTGTGTGTATGTTGGCGAGTGTTATGCCAGAGAACTGTGTAATTATTATCCCGCCTCTGTGTAACCGCTGCCGCAACGTCCCCCGATCTCTCACCTGCGGTGATAGAGGGTCCATAGGACTCCTTTGGAGAGACGATCGGGGAACACCCTGCGGAGAAGGTAAAGCGTGGGCGTTCCTTTTATTATGGATATTAAAAAAGAGGTTGATGACTCAACCCCTTCCTTTTGTCGGGACGACTGGATTCGAACCAGCGACCTCTTGCACCCCATGCAAACGCGCTACCGGGCTGCGCTACGTCCCGTTCTAAAAAAATCAGACATCAGACATCTGACATCCGCCATCCAAAAGGGGCTGCAAATATAGGGGTAAAACAAAAATTCAGGTTATATTGCACAAAATTTTATACCCGCTACATGAACATCCTCATCAGGCAGGCTAAGATCGCCGATTCAAACGCATCAATCAACGGACAAATCAGGGATATTTTAATAGAGGATGGTATCATTACACAAATTGCAGCAAAGATTACCACTGCGGCCGATAAAGAGATAACCGCTGAAGATCTCACGGTTTCACCCGGCTGGGTCGATATTTTTGCCCATGGCTGTGATCCCGGATTTGAATACAAAGAAACACTGGAATCGCTTGCCCATGCAGCCGCTGCCGGTGGATATACCCATGTTTTCGCACTACCCGATAATAAACCGGTAACCGACAACAAAACACAGGTTGAATATATCAGGTTAGGTTCACAGCATTTACCAGCCAGCATCCACCCTATTGGTGCCATCACCAAAAAAATGGAAGGCAGTTCCCTGGCCGAAATGTATGATATGCGCAACAGTGGTGCCGTAGCTTTCTCCGATGGATTGAGCCCCGTTCAATCACCCGGTCTTTTCCTGAAAGCCCTGCAATATGTAAAAGCATTTGACGGTGTGCTCATTCAGTTACCAATCGATAAAAGTATTGGTGCAGGCGGTCTCATCAATGAAGGCATTGTTTCTACCAGGCTTGGCTTACCCGGTCTGCCCACACTGGCCGAAGAACTGATCATTAAAAGAGATATTGATCTATTAAGATATACAGGTTCAAGGCTTCATATTACAGGTATTTCAACTGCCAACAGCGTAGATCTGATTAAAGCGGCCAAAAAAGAAGGTTTATCCGTAACCTGTAGTGTTACCCCTTATCACCTGTTTTTCTGCGATGAAGACCTCCAGCAATACGATACCAATTTAAAAGTAAATCCGCCACTCCGTTCCAGAACAGATATGCTGGCTTTACGTAAAGCTGTTGAAGATGCTGTGATAGACTGTATTGCATCGCATCATATACCGCAGGACTGGGATCATAAAACCTGTGAATTTGAATATGCGGCTTATGGCATGCTGGGTTTACAAACCGTATTCGCAGCCGTAAATGAAACCCTACCCGGGTTAAGCGATGAAACATTGGTTGCATTATTATCAGGCAATGCCCGTAATATTTTTGGTTTACCCAAGACCAACATACAGGAAGGTGCACAGGCAGAACTGACTTTGTTCTCCAGGTCAGCGGGTAGTATGCTGACAAAGGAAAATCTGAAAAGCAAATCTGCCAACTCGGCTTTTATGAACAGACCCATGAAAGGCGCAGTATTGGCCACCATCTATAAAGGTCAAATTCATCAACCATAAACCAACTGATACATGAAACCCAATTTTAACCAAGCAGCCATTACTTATGGCCTGATTACCGGTTTAATTTTTCTCGCACTCAATTTTGGCGGATGGGCCATGGCAAGTACCGAAACGTATGTGTCTATCATCGGTATCTGCACTTTTATTCCATATGTACTTGTAACATTAATTATAGGAGGTATCAAACTGCGTAAGCAAAACAATAACGTGATGACTTTTGCAGAGGCCCTGAAATTTACTTTCCTCGCCTATGTTGTTTATGCCCTGATGGAAGCAATTGGTAATTATGTATTGTATGCATTAATTGATCCTGATCTTACTGCCAAAGTAATGGAAATAAGCCTGCAAAAAACACAGAAGCTAATGGAATCTTTTGGCGCATCAGAACAACAGGTAGAAGATGCCATGAACAAGGCCCAGAATGAACCTCCACATACATCTTTCAAACAGGTGTTTCTCGGATTGGGTATTACATTAATCTGGAACTTTGTTAAATCATTACTGATCAGCCTTATTATCAGAAGAGAACCTAAATTCGAGGATCAATTATAAATTCAACTATGGATCTGTCAATAGTCGTTCCCCTTTATAATGAAGATGAATCGCTACCCGAATTATGCGGGTGGATAGAATCTGTGATGCAGCAGAACGGCTATTCCTATGAGGTAATTCTGGTAGATGATGGCAGTACCGATGCCAGCTGGGAAGTAATACAGGCCATAGGTAAAAAGAATACAAGTTTCAAGGGAATTAAGTTTCAACGCAATTATGGCAAGTCTGCTGCCTTGAATGAAGGATTTAAAGCGGCCGGCGGCGATGTGATTATTACCATGGATGCCGATATGCAGGATTCTCCCGACGAGATACCTGAACTCCGTTGTATGATACTGGAGGAAGGTTATGATATGGTGAGCGGATGGAAAAAAAAGCGATACGATAACACACTCACTAAAAACCTCCCCTCAAAATTATTCAATGCTGTTGCGCGAAAAAGTTCAGGTATCCGTTTACATGATTTTAACTGCGGACTTAAAGCATACCGTAAAAAAGTAGTGAAGAGTATTGAAGTGTACGGCGAAATGCATCGTTATATTCCTATTCTTGCCAAATGGAGTGGATTCAGGAAGATTGGAGAAAAAGTAGTGGAACACCGCCCCAGGAAATATGGTGTTACCAAATTCGGCTGGCAGCGCTTTATCAATGGTTTTCTTGACCTCGCCACTATTATGTTTTTGGGCAAATTTGGCAAAAGACCCATGCAGTTTTTTGGTTTACTGGGGACCCTCTTCTTCCTGGTAGGTTTTGGTGCCAGCATTTCACTGGTTATCTCCAAATTTATTTCTTCAGATTTTTCATTAACCAACAGACCCAGTTTTTATATTGCACTTACCACCATGATGATTGGTATGCAATTGTTTCTCACCGGATTTATAGCCGAACTGGTTGCCCGGAACGCTTCGGAAAGAAATGTGTATCTTATTGAAGAAAAATCGGGACTGGACTGATTGATTTTTACATGAAGAAAAAAGTGATCATCATCGGATCTGCCTGGCCACTCAGAGGCGGAGGTATTGCTACTTTTAATGAAAGACTGGCCCGTGCGTTTATGCGGGAAGGTCATGAAGTAATCATCTATAGTTTTTCTTTACAATACCCATCCTTTTTATTCCCCGGCAAATCGCAGTATGGCAATGAGCCAAAACCTACTGATCTTACCATCAAATCCATCATCAATTCCATCAATCCATTCAACTGGATCAGGTCAGGTAATAAAATCAGAAATGAAAACGCCGACCTGGTAGTTGTCCGCTACTGGTTACCCTTTATGGGTCCTTGCCTGGGTACCCTACTTCGTATCATTCGCAAGAATCGTCGTTCCATCATTGTCTGTATTGCAGATAATGTAATTCCGCATGAAAAAAGAATGGGCGACATGCCCTTTACCCGCTACTTTATAAAGCCTGTAGATGCTTTTATTACCCTGAGTGAAAAAGTACTGAACGATTTAAAACAGTTTACCCAAAAACCTGCTATTGCTACGGTACATCCTCTATATGATAATTTCGGGGAGCCGATAGATAAAGTGGATGCCAGGAAAACACTTAGCATTCCCACTGATCAAAAACTGATCCTTTTTTTTGGATTTATCCGCCAGTACAAAGGACTCGATCTTTTACTGCGGGCCATGGCCATATTAAAAGAAAAACAGGATGCCCCTATCCTCATGATTGCAGGAGAGTTTTATGAAAATGAACAACAATATCTCCAACTGATTAACGAACTGAATATCCGTGACCTGCTGATACTTCGCACAGATTTTATTCCCGATACCGAGGTACGCAATTACCTCTGTGCGGCCGATTTTGTAATACAGCCTTATAAACATGCCACCCAATCAGGCATCACACCACTATCCTACCATTTTGAAAAGCCCATGCTGGTAACCAATGTAGGTGCTTTACCGGCCATGGTACCCCACGAAAAAGTGGGAATTGTAACAGAGCCTGAACCCGAAGCCATTGCCAACGGTATTCAACAGCTATACAGTTTAGGCGAAGAACATTTTTTGTTTCATCTTCGCAGTGAGAAAAAGAAATACAACTGGCAGGGGCTTACAGACAGTATCTGGCAGTTGGTTGAAAAGAAATAAAAGAAACACTTAAAGATTAAAAACAGATTGAAATAACCACTTTTTAATCAGTCCCTGTGGACGGGCCTCATTGGGGTCGGTGTTAAGCGTAGCGAAGACAGATCAGATTATGCGAAGCAAATCTGATCAGAGGCCAATGCAGCCCGGTAACAGGGACGAGGCCCAGCGGCCATGAGCGATGATTAATTTAAAAAAATGGGAATTTCAATATAAAACTGCATTAATAGTATTATACATATGGCAACAAGAATTCATGAAATCATCGCTTCCTCCATACAGGTGAAACAAACCATACTGAACGATGAAGCCTTACAACAAACCGTTCAGCAAATAACAGCTGCTGTTGTTGCAGCATTTGAATCGGGCCATAAAGTAATGTTCTGTGGTAATGGCGGCAGCGCCGCAGATGCACAGCATCTTGCTGCAGAATTTTCAGGGCGTTTTTATAAAAACAGACGGGCATTACCTTCCGATGCTTTGCATTGCAACAGCTCTTACCTTACTGCCGTTGCCAACGATTATAGTTACGATGATATTTATAGCCGCCTGGTTGATGGCACCATGAATAAAGGCGATATACTGATCGGCATCAGCACATCCGGCAATTCACCCAATATTGTAAAAGCATTTGAAACTGCGCGTAGCAAAGGCATTACTACTGTTGGTTTTACAGGGGCAAATGGAGGTAAAATGAAAGTATTATCTGACTTCTTATTAAATATTCCTTCTACAGATACACCCCGTATCCAGGAGAGCCATATCATGCTTGGTCATATTATTTGTGAACTTACAGAAGCAGCTATTTTTAAAGGATAAGCGATGAGTATGTTAGCATTGGATCAGGTAAACAGTGAATGGACACTTTTTTTGGATCGTGATGGTGTATTGAATCATGAAAAGAACAATGATTATGTGCTGAACTGGGATGAATTCAGGTTTTACGATGGGGTTCCGGAAGCGCTTGCTCTATTAAATACACACTTCAGGCATATTGTAATTGTTACCAACCAGAAAGGTGTAGGCAAAGGCGTCATGCGTATCGAAGATTTACAGGAGATTCATTACAATATGTTATCCATTATTGAAAAAGCAGGAGGAAGAATTGATAAAATTTATTTCTGTTCCGATCTGTCAGACGACTCACCCAACCGCAAACCACAGCCGGGTATGGCTTTCCAGGCTCAACAGGATTTTCCGGGTATTGATTTATCCAAAAGCATCATAGTGGGAAACAGACCCAGTGATATGAAATTTGGCAGGAACGCAGGCATGCATACTGTTTATCTCGCCACCACACACCCCGAAACAGCTTTTCCCCACCCCGATATTGATCTTTGCTTCAACAGCCTGGCCGAATTTGCAGCCGCATTAACTACTGTATAAGAAAAACATAAAACTGTTTTACATCATCCTGATTGGATTAATTTTACGGTGTATGAAGTTGTTACTATTCATCTCTTTATTGTTTACCGGCATGGCACCTGTTATGTCACAGGATGACCGTATGCGCATGCAGCAAATGGAGGATGAAATAAAGCCACTCGCCTACACGATCATGAACGACAATGATTTTGTAACCCGTTTTCGTGCCGACAGTGCTTTTATACGCGGGCTGGTAAGGGCATTACGTAACCCACACTCTTTTCGTTACCGGTTCGATTCACTCACTACCATTTCTCAGTTATACGCCCCCGACAGCAGTTTCCGCATTTTTACCTGGCAGTTGCAAATGGAAGACATGAACCATTTCAGACAGAAAGGTGCCATTCAAATGCGTACAGCCGACGGATCGCTGAAACTCTTTCCCTTATTCGATGTTTCAAAATATACTGAAGCCCCTGCTGATTCTGTTCGTAATGCACAGAACTGGATTGGTGCCGTATATTATAATATCATCCAGACCAAATACAATAACCGCAATTATTATACACTGTTTGGTTATGATGAAAACGATGCACGCAGCACCAAAAAATGGATGGAGGTATTGACTTTTGATGTGAATGGCGCACCTATGTTTGGTGGTCGGTATTTTAATTACCGCGAAGATGACCTTAAACCCAAACAACCTGCATTCCGCTTCTGTGTGGAGTTTAAAAAAGAAGCCAATGCCAAACTCAATTACGACCCTGAATTAGATATGATTGTACTCGCCCACCTGGTTAGTGAAGAAGGCAACACCAAAAAGAAACATACCCTCGTTCCCTACGGAACATTTGAAGGATTTAAATGGCTGGGAGGAAGATGGGTACACCAACCCGATATTAAAGAAGCCAATCCCGATGCAAGGGTGAATCCGGATCAAACGAGGGGAAAACAGAAAAATAAGAAATAAGGAACAGAGAAAGGAGATTTACCACTTTCTGATTTCTTATTCCTTATTTCTTATTTCTCTGTTTTAATCCAGTTTCAGCACTGCCAGAAACGCTTCCTGTGGTACTTCTACGTTTCCGATCTGGCGCATCCGCTTTTTACCTTCTTTTTGTTTCTCGAGAAGTTTACGTTTACGGCTGATATCACCACCATAACATTTGGCGGTTACATCTTTACGCATGGCGCTGATATTTTCACGGGCAATAATTTTTGCACCGATAGCGGCCTGTATGGCAATCTGGAACTGTTGTTTGGGTAATAACTCTTTCAGCTTCTCACATAACCTTCGACCAAAATCCTGTGCACGGCTGCGGTGAATCAAAGCGCTTAAAGCATCTACTTTATCATTGTTCAGCAGGATATCCATCTTAACAATATCTGCTTCACGATAGCCGATCGGGTTATAATCGAAAGATGCATAACCACGGGTAGAGCTTTTTAATTTATCATAGAAATCGAATACAATTTCCGTCAAAGGCATTTCAAAAATCAGTTCCACACGTGTTGGGGTGAGATAGCTCTGGTTAATGAGTACACCACGCTTGCCTAAACAGAGCGTCATAATATTACCAATATAATCAGGCAGTGTAATGATCTGTGCTTTGATAAATGGCTCTTCTATCCGGTCAATCTTCACCACATCCGGCATTTCAGCAGGGTTGTTCACAATAATCTTTTCACCACGTGTGGTATAGGCATTAAAACTTACGTTGGGAACGGTGGTAATTACGGTCTGGTTAAACTCACGCTCCAGTCTTTCCTGGATAATCTCCATGTGCAGGAGGCCAAGGAATCCGCATCGGAAGCCAAAACCCAATGCCTGCGATGTTTCCAGCTCGTAGGTGAGTGAAGCATCGTTTAACTGTAATTTATCCATGCAATCACGCAGCTCTTCAAACTCATCTGTATTTACAGGAAAGATACCGGCAAATACCATGGGTTTTACTTCTTCAAAACCATTGATCATTGCACCGGGGTTAGCGGCCAGTGTAATGGTATCTCCTACTTTTACTTCTTTGGCGTTTTTAATACCTGTAATAATATATCCAACATCACCGGCCCTTACTTCCTCTTTGGGTGTCATACTCAGTTTCAGCACCCCTACTTCATCGGCAAAATAATCATTGCCAGATGCCACAAAACGAATCTTGTCGCCCTTCTTCAATACACCGTTAAGAATACGGTAGTACACAATAATACCACGGAAGCTATTGAATACACTATCAAAAATGAGTGCCTGTAACGGGGCTTCAGTATCGCCTTCCGGTGCAGGAATGCGTTCTACAATTGCCTGTAATATTTCTTCAATACCAATACCCGATTTACCACTGGCCAGTAAAATATCTTCCTGTTTGCAACCAATGAGATCTACAATCTGGTCGGTAACTTCCGGAATTTTGGCACCATCCATATCAATCTTATTGATAACGGGAATAATCTCCAAATCATTATCAATAGCCAGATAGAGGTTACTGATGGTTTGTGCCTGTATACCCTGTGATGCATCAACCAACAATAATGCTCCTTCACAGGCCGCCAGTGCGCGGCTTACTTCATAACTGAAGTCAACGTGACCGGGAGTATCAATCAGGTTGAGCACATATTGTTCCCCCTTATATGTATAATTAATCTGGATCGCGTGGCTCTTGATGGTGATGCCTTTCTCCCGTTCCAGATCCATATCATCCAGCACCTGGTCCATCATCTGGCGCTCCGTAATGGTTTTGGTATGTTCCAGTAAACGGTCTGCCAGCGTACTTTTACCATGGTCAATATGCGCAATAATGCAAAAATTCCTGATCTGCTTCATAAGTGCGCAAAGATACGCGGAAAAGGGTCAGGAGCGAAGAGACAAGACACAAGGTTATTCAGATTCCTTATCGCTTAGAGGGCATTTTATGCAGGAGTCAGCTAAATCTGTACAACAAACAAGCTTTTCCCCTAAATTGGCAGTATAACCCGGCAAATTATGCTGATGAGAAAGCTGAACAAAAAGGCGCAGGTTAACAATGAAACCGGCCTGGGAACCAATACCACGCTTAGTGGAAGCGGACGTTTTTTTAACCGCGATGGCAATCCCAATATGGAAATAATGGGTATGCCTTTCTGGGAGCGGCTCAATATCTATCATTCCCTGCTCACGATGTCGATGTGGAAATTTCTCATGGTAGTAGTCCTTTATTTTCTGGGAACCAACCTCATTTTTACAGGTATCTATTACCTGATTGGTATTGAACACCTGGGTGGACTTTTACAGGTTAAAGGACTGGAACTTTTTGGAGAAGTGTTTTTCTTCAGCGCCCAAACTTTTACCACCGTTGGTTATGGGCGTATTAACCCGATGGGTTTTGCCGCCAGTTTTACGGCCTCAATGGAAGCATTAACCGGTCTTATGACTTTTGCCATTGCAACGGGTATTATGTGGGGCCGTTTTTCAAGACCCAAAGCCTATATACGTTATAGTAAAAATGCTATTGTTGCTCCTTTCAGGGATGGCATTGCACTCATGTTTCGGATGGTACCCTTTACAAGGAACTACCTTGTGAATGTAGAGGTGAAAGTTACTTTGGCGATGCAGGTAGTTGAAGACGGCCAAACCAAAAACCGTTTTTTCAATATGCCACTCGATATCGCCAAAGCCAATACCATGACCGCTAACTGGACGTTGGTTCATGTCATCAATGAAGACAGCCCTATTTATGGTTTTTCAAAAGATGATCTTGCGAATGCACATGCAGAAATGCTGGTATTTGTGCAGGGCTTTGATGAGAGTTTCTCCAATACAGTGATCTCCCGCACTTCATATACCTATGAAGAATTTGTGTTTGGCGCAAAATTTTTACCCATGTATCATCCGAGTGAAGATGGTAGGAGAACAGTATTGCATCTGGATCAGTTAGATGCATATGAAAAAAGGAACTTGGATAGAAAGGATGTTGAATGATTGATCATGATGATCAAATAAAATCCTGTCTATCCAAGTTTTTATTTGAGAGATTCAATGATCACTTTAAATTCATCGGCCAAAAGTGATGCACCTCCTACCAGTCCGCCATCAACATCAGGTTGAGAAAAGAGTTCTTTTGCATTGGAGGCTTTTACGCTTCCTCCATATAAAATGCTGATTTCATTGGCTACGTCTGCTCCATATTTTGTTGCCAGTTGTGAGCGGATATAAGCATGCATTTCCTGTGCCTGTTCACTGCTGGCTGTTTTTCCTGTTCCAATAGCCCAGATGGGTTCGTAAGCAATTACCACTTTCTTAAGTTGATCGGCGGTAAGATGGTACAATGATTCTTCCAACTGTTTTGCCACATATGTATTCTGCGTACCCGCTTCCCTTATCTGCAGCGGCTCACCGCAACAGAAAATAGCTGTGATGGAATGCTCCAGCGCTATATTTACTTTTTCTGCCAGGAACTGGTTGCTTTCATTAAAATATTCTCTTCTTTCAGAGTGTCCCAATACCACATGTGTAATACCCAATGATTGTAACATTACTACAGAAATTTCTCCGGTATAAGCACCACTTTTTTTGTTGTAACAATTCTGAGCCGCAACCGTTATCTGTTTGCGACCGTTAACTTTTGCCTGTGCCATGGCAAGGTAGGGTGATGGAACAGCAAATACTACCTGTCTGTTTTCATTGAGGTTATAAGTATTCGATAATAACTGATCGAGTAATTGTTCTCCTTCAGTGATCGTAAGATTCATTTTCCAGTTGGCGGCAGCTATTTGTTTCCTCATTGAATTATTTTTTGAGATGGCGAATTTAGGTGTTTTTCTCTGTGTTTTTTCTGTGTATTCAGTGGCATTATTTATTGCCACTGAATACACAGAGAAACACAGAAACTATTTTTCTTGCAGGTGTAGCAGTATGTTTTTTTCGGTCTCCGTTAATGCTGCTTTTTTGAGTTTTTTCCAGTTATCAATATCATTCAATGCTTTATCCATTCTGTATTGAACGCCTTTACAACCCCAGCTGAAATCGGGAATAATATTGGGCAGTAACCCCTCTCCAAATACATTGGATGAAACGCCTATTACTGTTCCTGTATTGATAGATGAGTTGATGGCAGTTCGTGAATAATCGCCCATGATGACCCCGCATTTATATCCTGCATCGAGGTAATCATTGGCCGCCTCGTTCCATAGTTTTACCATGCCCGCAGTATTCTTCAGGTTGCTGTTACTGGTGCCTGCTCCCCAGTTGCACCACTCGCCTGTTACGGAATCGCCCATATAACCATCATGTGCTTTATTGGAATAGCCTATCATGATACTGTTCTTTATTTCTCCTCCACCCATACAAAATGGCCCGAGTGAAGTGGCTCCATAAATACGGCTGTGCATTTTTAATACAGCACCCTCACCCATGGCAAATGGGCCCCTGATAGCAGTACCCTCCATTATTTCTGCATGCTTTCCAATATAAACAGGTCCGGTGGATGCATTGATGATACAATGTTCTACCCTCGCTCCCTCTTCCGCAAAAATATGATCGGGATTGATGAGTTGATTGGTGGATGAAATGACAGCCGACTTTCTACCATTCGTCATCAATTTAAAATCGAACCGAAGCATTCGGTCGTTCCACTGTATTAATTGCCAGGGATATTCAATACGTTCTGTTAACGGATGATCATGTATTTGTGTAAAAGCCTCTAGGCTTTGCGCCGGATTAAAATCAGTAAATGAAAGATTGGTTTTACCGGCAATCAATCCTTTTTCATCTGCCCAGCAGGAGCCGTTTGATAATCCCTGTATTTTATCAACCAGATCAGCTGTGGGTAAAACGGAAGCATCAATCCATATATGTTCCCCTGCATCGGGGCAATCATAAAGTTCCTGCAGATAGGCTACTGTGTGTACATGTACCGGCATACCGGTCAGCACCTGCCATCGTCCGGCCATATTGTATATACCCATACGCAAATGCGCCACTGACCTGGTTTTGGTGAGTGGAAATAAAGCGTTCCGGTTGATTGAATCGAATAAAACGATTGCCATGTATCAAACCTACAGGAAAATGATGAAAAATACCTTATCGCATATACCTGTAATGCCCGATGATGGGATAATCAAATAAACAGTCTTCCAATACCTGGCCACTACCTATATTATGTACGATAAGGCATCTTTTTCCATCTGCCGATTTTTGTTGTACTACCAGGCCAATATGTTTCATCCCCCTGCTCAGCAACCAGCAAACAATATCGCCCGGCTTATAATCACCAGCATTTTCTGTAACCGGTAAGGAAGCACCTGAGCGTTTGAAAAAAGTCATGAGGTTGGGTACTCTTCTGTGATCTATATTTTTATCAGGCGTATTCAATCCCCATACACGCGGGTATTGATGGAAATTTTTCCGCATGTCTTCATGTACCAGTTGCTGTAAATCGATATGCAGTTTTCGGTAAGCACGAATGATGACATCGGTACATACACCCCGATCTTTGGGCACATCTCCATTGGGATATGCGATGGAAAAATAAGAGAGGTCATAAACTACTTTTTGTTGGGTAAGTGTACCAGCGGAATCTGCGAGACGGGAGAGAAAACCGGGTTGTGCAGCAGATGAATCAGAGAAAAAAACAAGGATAGCTATATATCCATAAACCCTCGTATAAAATGGCATTTCCGTTGTTTTTGATGAAATGCCGGCAAACGGTTTTTACATAAATGCGATTGTTAATATTGGTATAATCTCTCCACCGTTGTTCTTAGCTGATAATCAGTTCATTATCTGTTTTTAGCACAATAGTTCCCGCATAGTTATCGCATTGATCCCGCATTGATGCCCCATTGTTCACGCATATCTTATAAGGAATGCGATAACTATACTTCAAAAAAATATAAAAAATGTCTTGCATATGACAGAATATTTTCATACCTTTTAGCGTATAAATATACCCTATGCCTATACTTAATGGACCCATACAATTTACCGGTAAAATGAATGACCTGGTGGCTTACAAAATGAAAAACAGCGATAAAGTAATTCTTCGTCGCAAACCTTTTATTGCAAAAGGAGCTTTTAAAAATGAGCCTCAATATGCAGCCATGCGACGCAACAGTGCAGAATTTGCAGGTTGTGCCCATGCAGGCAAAATGATACGATCAGCATTACCCAACATCATGCAGTTAGCCGATTACAACATGACACCTGCTTTGAACCGGTTTTGTAAAGCCATCCAAAAGCAGGATGCTGTACATCCACACGGACAGCGTTCTATACTTTTTTCGCAATACAAAGATGCACTTACTTCAGTGGCATTTACCAAACAGCACCTCTTTGATTCGGTATTCAAACAAAGACCCAAAGCCCAATTGTTGAGAACCAAAGCAGAAATGCATGTACATTTTGGGGAGTTAGTACCCGGATTTAATTTTACGCAATCCTGGAACAAACCGTATTTCAGGCTTGTCATTAGCCTGGGAGCAATTGAAGATATGCATTTTACAGAACAGGGTTACAAAAGCCAATACCCAATGTTGCCCTTACCCAGCACTGCTGTTCTTGGTGACTGGATGATGTCGGGCAGAAAAATGCCTGCACATAGTATGATCATCAAACTACAATCATTTACACTGCTACAGGAAGAAGCAATTACATTGATTGGTGCCGTAGGTATTCAAATGGGACAACCCGGCTTACTCAGAGAAATAGAGCCTGTTAAATATGCTTCTACTGCCAGGATATTAGTGGCGGGTTGAATAGTTGTTTATTGAAAGAATAGATGGCTGATCAGGGAACCCATATTGGTATAGCCACTCCCTGCCATTGTTGGTTAGGCGACCAACAATGGCTATCAAACCGAACATCCATTTTTTTAGCATTATATCTGTTTTTTTCCTAAATTCCCTCTACCCTTGCATCTCTGCTTTCTAAAACCTGCTACAAGATCCATTCTATGCAACCAAACCAATAAACAGGCATAATTGTCTGTGTTAATGAATTTGTCTGAAGTAAGCCATTCATGAAAGGAGCAAGCAATTTTGTCGCTTTTATATACAGAAACCTTGCAGGGTTACTGCTTTTGCCCGTTTGTATGGGTACACAATCTGCTATGGCCCAGTGTCCACCCAATATTGGCTTTGAAAAAGGAAGTTTTGAAAACTGGGAGACATTGAAGGGGCGTATCGAAAGAGACGGACTAATGTACCTGAATCTTATTCCCCCCGATCCTGCCACACACCTCATACTAAGTGCCGGTATCAATGGTAAAGAAACCGATCCTTATGGCGGTTTTCCTGTTGTATGTCCGAACGGCAGCGGCTATTCTGTAAAACTGGGTATGGAACAAGGTGGTTCCGATGCACATGGACTTAACTATACGTTTACGGTTCCTGACACCAATGCCGATTTCAGTCTTATTTACAATTATGCCGTTGTATTGGAAAATCCTACACACCAGCCACATGAGCAACCACAATTATCTGTAAGAATATTTAATGTAACAGACAACAAATATGAAGATTGCGGTTCTTTTCAGTTCATTGCCTCTGCCAATCTTCCGGGCTTTCAACTTGCAAGCGGTTCAAGACCCAATGTTTTTTATAAAGACTGGGCCCCTATTACATTAAAGCTATTAAGCTATGCAGGTAAAACTTTACGATTAGAGTTTACTGTGAACGACTGCTCACTGGGAGGTCATTTTGGTTATGCCTATATTGATATCAATGAAAATTGTACCACACCCATTACCGGAAATGTAATCTGTAATGATGTTCCAAGGCTTACACTAACCGCTCCCTATGGATTTATGGGGTATAAATGGTTCACTGAAAATTTTTCACAAGAGCTTGGTAAATCCAATACTTTAAAACTGAGTCCGGCGCCGGCACCGGGAACACGTTTGGCATTAGAAATTGTTCCTTATCCAAACCAGGGTTGTCTTGACACTTTATATACTACCGTTATTAAATCAGATGACCCATTTGATTTCAAACTCAAAACAGCAATGGAAGTATGTGAAATACCGGGACTCGATTTAACAATGCCGTCACTTACACAGGGGAGTACGGCAGGAATGACTTACAGTTATTTTGCAGATATTAATGAATCTATTTTTGTATCCAACCCAAAAAATGTAGTCATTGCCGGAACCTATTATATAAAAGCAGTTAATAAGGCAGGCTGTACAGATATCAAACCTTTCGAAGCAATCGTCAGAAAAAATCCGGTTATAAAAGTATTAAGTGATCATGCCGAATGTATGCCAAATACCATTGACATTACCACTCCCGCTATTACACAGGGAAGTGACCCTGGACTTACATTAAGTTACTGGGAAGATGATAAAGCTACCAGGGCAATGGCCAATCCATCTGCCGTAAGTAAAACCGGATTGTATTATATCAAGGGTATCAATCAATATGGATGTACCAATATTCAACCAATTTATACCTCTATCACTGCCCCGCCTGTTATTGTAACGAATAATTTTACTGCTTGTGGTGAATTACCGCTTTCATCTGTTAATCCGGTTGCGGGCAGCGATGTAACGGCAACTGTCAGTTACTGGCGCGATGCGGCCACTACTGTTCCAATAGCGCCCGATCATATCTTTACACAAACCACAGATTACTATGCAAAACTCAGCTCAATAGCAGGTTGTGCCGTTAAAAAAATGGCAAAAGTAACCATCCACCCAATTCCTGCATTTAGTGTTACACATCCGGCCACTGCACATATTCCTCAAACCATTAATCTTATCAATACCGTTCCGGCAAGTAGTAACTGGATCTATTCATATTGGGAAGACAGCGCCACTACTAAACCTTTGATGAATCCTCAACGGATACTGAAGTCTGGCACTTATTATATTAAAAGTACCAACACTTATAACTGCACGGCCACGCAGCCGGTTATTGTGACTATAGAAGATGCCCTTATTGTTCCATCCAATATTTTCTCACCCAATGGCGATGGAATACATGATGTGTGGCAGATTCCATTGATAGAATATTATCCTGAATCACAAATTGAAATTTTTACCCGTAATGGGCGATCCATTTATAAGTCGAAAGGCTATGCTCCTGTATGGAACGGCCGGTCAAACGAAGGAAAGATTGTTCCGGTTGGTGTTTACTACTATGTAATTAAGCAGAACGCCAAGCAGAAACCTGTTTCAGGTACGGTTACAGTGTTGTATTGATGTGTGGCTGTGCCGGGCAACAAGAGACAAGTTTCAAGATACAAGGCTCCAGCACACAGTCCTTTAACTTGTCTCTTGAAACTTGTCCCTTGAAACTTGTCCCTTGAAACTTGTCTCTTGAAACTTGTCTCTTGTACCTTGAAACTTTCACCTCTCCAATTATCTCTACCGCATTCACATATCCTTTCTGTATTTTCGCGAACAATCTTTTTCTGCTATGGATGTGAAGATAGAAGCATCATGGAAAGATGTTTTAAAAAACGAGTTCACCAAACCCTATTTTTTACAGGTAGTTACTCACCTGAAAACAGAAAGGGCCACGGGTGCCGTTATCTATCCGCCCGGACAACTTATTTTTAACGCATTCTCTATTACCCCTTTCAATAAAGTAAAAGTAGTAGTACTCGGACAAGATCCTTATCATGGTGCAGGTCAGGCTCATGGATTAAGTTTCTCTGTACCTGATGGTATTAAGCCCCCTCCTTCACTGGTCAATATTTATAAAGAACTGCAGCAGGATATTGGCATGACCATTCCAAACTCCGGTAACCTTACCCGATGGGCGGAACAGGGTGTATTATTACTCAATGCCGTATTAACTGTAAGAGCCAATGAACCCGCCAGCCATGCAAAAATTGGGTGGATGGATTTTACAGATGCGGTCATCAGAAAAATATCGGAGGAGAAAAAAGGGGTGGTCTTTTTATTGTGGGGGCGCTTTGCACAGGAAAAACAGGTGCTGATTGATGCCACCAGGCACCATGTACTGAAAGCAGCACACCCCTCACCTTTCAGCGCCGATAAAGGTTTTTTTGGCTGCAAACATTTCAGCAGAACCAATGAATTACTGATGAAGCAGGGACTTACACCGATTGACTGGAACATTTCAAACGAACACTAAGTACATGAGTCAGCAACAACATACAATACTACCCGTTTGGAAACTGATATTGGGAAGAATATTTGCAGTTTGGGCGCTGGTTTTATTTGTGGCAACCATGATACCCGCCATCGTATTCTACCTGCCCTGTTTTTTACTCAATGATCCGGCCAAGGCACGCTGGCACAGGCATGTATCGAGGGTATGGATGTGGATTTATTTACACCTTATTGGTTGCCCACTTCGTATAAAAGGCAAAGAGCATTTTGAGCAGAATAATAATTATGTTGTCATCTGCAACCACAATAGCCTGATGGATGTGCCTGTAAGCACCCCTTTTATGCCACGCGCCAATAAAACCATTGCCAAAAAAAGTTTTGCCAAAATTCCGTTCTTCGGATGGATCTACACATTTGGCAGTGTACTGGTTGACAGGAAAAGCGATGAAAGCAGAAGACGCAGTTATGAGGAAATGAAGAAGATGTTATCTATAGGTTTGGATATGGTCATTTACCCTGAAGGAACACGCAATCGCACCAGTGACCCATTAAAAAGTTTTTATGACGGCGCCTTCAAACTCGCAGCAGATACGGGCAAACCCATATTACCTGCCATGCTATTTCATACCCGGAAAGTTTTACCGGCCAATATTTTTTTCTATCTCATGCCTCATCATCTTGAAATGCATTTTCTTCCACCTGTTGAATCAAAAGGAAAAACAACGGCAACACTGAAAGATGAATTGTTTGAGCTGATGTGGAAGTATTACGAAGGAGCAGATAGCATATAGTTTTATAGCGTATGGCTTATAGTTCATTGCATATAATAGACCATATGCAATGAACTATAAGCCATACGCTATCTACTTCTCTAAAACCTCGAATTAGAAAATACCCTGCTCCTGTTGATTCTCAAATCGCGGAGGATACCTGATTTTGGATTGATCGTGATATTAAATGAGCGATACAAGCCAATAGGTGTAACATTAATAGACAACTGCCAGCAATGCATTTCGCGGGTAATAAACATGCTTAACTGCTGCAGACTCCTGTTGCTTACGTCGTAACCACCGGTTCCACCTAATTTCCATTTATCCGTTAAACTGAAATCGCCGTTAAAAGTAATCGCCGAAAAAGTTTCTGTTTTAAATCCCGAAAAATCAGGCTTTAGTACCCTGTTAAAATTCAATGAATAAGAAAGACTAAGTGTCCAGGGAATATTAAAGTCTGTGAACTCTGCAGGATTGGCCTGTGCAAATTGTAATTGTCTTTGTTGTTCGTCGGGCGTCATAAATGGATCAATGGGTATATCTTTCCCATTCTCATCAGATCCGTCTTTTGATTTACTCGAAAATGATGTTGACACTGCCAGGTTACCATTGGTAATACGCCCGAACTTCAACGTTTTAATATCGAAAGCCAGTTCTTTCTGACGAAACCCTCTTGCATCTACTTTGTATGGATCGAGGTTCATGCCCGCTGTGATATTGATTTTATTGAACAGCGTGCTGCGTGCATAAAAACTGAAGTTGCCCAGAGCAAAGCTATCGGCCAATAAATTGTAAGATGAATTAAAACCAAAACCATCAATCAGTTTAATTTTCTTCGTTGCCTTACCGGTACTGTCAGCTTTGTCTTTCAGCTTCATTTCTAACAGGTTGTCGATACCAAAACCGATACCTCCAAATGCCCCTTCTGAAAAACCAGGTATTACACCTCCTTCAAATTGTGAAAAACGCATTACTCTTCCTGTTGTATCAACCCGGGTATTGTAAAAATATTTAGCTGCCATATCGGGTCGGTAGTTGAAAGAGATACTGGGGCGCACTTCATGACGGATAATTTTTGTATCCTTCGATTTCAGTGTATAGGTACCAAATACCCGCGTATTCATACTAATACCAAATGCCATTTGCCTTGCCGTATAAAACCCCCGCTGAATAGTGGTATCTACTCTTTTGGCCGTATTGTTCCAGTTTCTCAAAATACGCTGACCATACCATCGTTCTTCAAACGATACACTGGGTGCAATGGTAACAGGACCAAGAGAAGGTAATGAAAGGGTAATGGGAATATTGTGTTGCGCACCCCACTGTAATGTATCGAGCATTTTCCTCAGGTTGAATGCAGTATCGTAAAACGACAACTGGTTCAACAAGTTTCCACTGTAGCCAATACCAATTTTCTCATACCACTTGCCTGAACCCACCTGGTCTTTTTTCTGGAAAGGATAAAAAGTTACCACGTTGAAATTCACCGTGGGTAAATTCAGGTTCACCAGGCGTGTATTATTATTCTGGTTATGATTGGCATTTACAGAAAGATTGTACTTGCCCCGCCAGTCCTTGGTATAGTTGATAGATGAACTTAACTGGTTCTGAAAATTCTGGTATGGGTTGTTCAGCAATAACCGGTTGAACCTGGTACTACCAAAGTTTACATTGGCAGAAAAATTGGTTCCGGGTCTGGCCCTGCTATCTCTGCTATGCGACCAGTTAATCATGAATGAACGGGTTTTGGTAAACTCTTCTTTTGAGGCCCTGTTTCTGTTTAATATTCTTGAACTCTGAATGGTAAGGTTCAGATTACTGGTAAACTTGTATCGTTTCAAAAACCTTGAATTAAAATTCACCATGTATCCGCCATAGGAATACAAATTGGCGCGGGTGGTAAGATCGAGGTAATCATTAAAAATATGGTAGTAGCCTATTCCTTCCAGCCCCAGCCCAAAATCTTCACTGGCCGTAAATGCCGGTGCAATAAAACCCGATTGCGGCCCCCTGTACAATGGGAAGATACCAAATGGAATACCAATAGGCATGGGCACCCCTTCGAATTCAGGGAAAGCGGCACTCGAAATACCCATTTTATTATTAATGATCTTCATTTTGCTGGTACGAAATGCAAAATGCGGTGTATCGAGGTTACAGGTGGTGAATCTTGCTTTGCTGGCGAAAGCCTCATCGGCACTTATTTTTTTCAGCACCTGTGCATTCACATAAATTTCTCCTTCCTGGAAAAAAGTATTCTTGATAACGCCTTTAGTCGTCTTTAAATTAAAAAGAATAGAATCACTCACAGATTTTGTTTCCCCCTGTATCAACTGTGGTTTACTCAGCGGGTTACCTGTAGAATCGAGTGAGCCATATGCTTTTACCATCTGCGACTCCTGGTCGTAACGAATGGTGGCCGCTTCCATCTGCAGATCTTTATAATTGGTTTTGGCCTTCCCATAAAGGATGAACTCACGTGTATCAACTACCAGCACACCCGAATCAATAGCCGAATAATTAATCGGCGCATCAATTGAATCTTTTGAAATACGTAAGGTATCTGTCTTAGTAACCAGCGAATCGGTTGATTTTCTTTGAGCCAGGCTATCTGTTTTTTTTCTGCTGCTATCACTTATATTTTTGCCTGGAACAGTATCTTTTGGAGCAACAGCAATTCTTGTCTGAAGAAAAAATGGAGCGGCATTTACCTGCTTATGAAATGTTAATATGAGCAAATATGCACATGCTACAATAGGAAGCATGGTTTTTACGTTAATTTTACAGCGTTTGCGCATATTCACCTGGCAAAAATAGTGTTTGAAGCGTGTAAACCGAATTCTGGTTATAATCCTTTAACGAATTGATATGATGCGTGTTAAATATGCTGCTTTTGTTTTGTTAAGTTTTGGGATCGCCATGCTCTGCTCATTTAGCGCGGATAAGAGCAAATCTCCGCAAAAACAGGTACTCAGAAGGATCATTGTAGATGCCGGTCATGGCGGCGAGGATGTGGGCGCAAAGGGCAGGTATTCTACCGAGAGCCAGATTTCATTGGAAGTAGCCCTTAAACTGGAAAAAATGTTACAGGAAGCATTACCTGATGTGGAGATCATTATGACCCGCAAAACAGATATCTTCCATTCTGTTATACAGAAAGCAGATATGGCCAATCAGGCCAAAGGCGACCTTTTTGTGTGTATTCATGTAAACTCAGCTGCTGCCCGTAAAAACAGGGAATTTATAGGTTATAAAACCATTACCGTAAGAAGAAAAGGGAAATTGGTAAAACAAAGGGTAAAGAATTACCGTACCTGGACCACTCCCAACCCTGCTATGGGTACCGAAACATTTATTTATGGTATCGATAAAACCGATGAACGTAAAGCAGTGGCAAGTGAGGGGCTGGATGAATATCTTGACAGTGTTTCGGTAAAAATTCTGGAGGCGCGTAAGAAAACAGATGCCAATGACCCTACCAAAACCATGCTGGCCAATATCCTTACCCAGCAATATTTTCAGCGGAGTGCCAAGCTGGCCATGACTATTGAAGAAGAGTTCCAGAAAGTGGGTCGTATCAGTCGCAAGGCCCAGCAAAGAAAAAAAGGTATTTGGGTATTGCAGGCTGTAAACATGCCTGCTGTGCTGGTTGAAACCGGTTTTATTTCTAATCCTGATGAAGAAGATTATCTCAACAGTGAAAAAGGTCAGATGGAAATTTGCCAGGTGGTAACCAAATCGATCCGTATTTATAAAAACTCGCTGGAAAACCAAGCCGGTATTACTACTGCCAGTAATAGAAAATAAAGTCGCTTTAACAGCCTTTACGGGAGCCTTACACCCAAGAAACCTTAGTTTTGTGATATGAAGATATCGAACGAAACAAAAGTGGGGGCGCTAACTGCCATTGCCATCGCTTTACTGATCCTCGGATTTAATTTCCTGAAAGGAAAAACACTATTCAAAACCGGTAATTTCATTTATGCCAAATATACCGACACCAAAGGTATCATGGTATCAAATGGCGTATTTATTAATGGTTACCAGGTGGGCTCTGTATATGATATTGAAAATGCCGATGCTAACCTTTCGGCTATTGTTGTGGCCATTAAACTGAAAGACAATTATAATATCCCCAGTAATTCTGTGGCCTCCATTAAAGAAAATCCGCTGGGTAATGCCAGCATTAACATTAGCCTCGGTGACGCAGCTACTTATGTAAAATCGGGTGATACCATACTTACCTCTTCTTCCGCCGGTTTATTGGGTGATGTGATGAATAAGCTGGGGCCGGTAAGTGATCAGATCAAAGCTACGGTAGGGTCATTAGACAGTGTATTGAAAAATATCAATACTATTTTCGACCCTGCCACCAAGAATAACTTACAGGAAGTAATAGCCAATATCAATAAAACCACTGCCAGCCTGGTGGTTTCTTCTGCTTCCATACAGGCCATGCTTAACCAGCAAACAGGTGCCATTACTGCTTCTATGAATAATGTAAACAGTTTCACCAAAAACCTGGCCGATAACAATGAGAAGGTTACACGTATGATCAGTAATGTGGAGAGAACCACTGAAAATTTATCGAAAGCTGATATTGATGGTACGGTGGCTCAGTTAAAAACTTCTATTGAAACACTGAACGGTATACTGGCCAAAGCCTCTTCTACAGATGGATCATTGGGTAAACTGCTCAACGATAAAACCTTGTACGATAACCTGAGTAATACCGTAAGAAGCGCCAATATACTGATGGATGATCTTCGTGTACATCCCAAACGCTATGTAAACATTTCAGTATTCGGTAAGAAAGATAAAACCGGGCCTTTAATGGCTCCATTAGACTCTACGAAGAATAAACAATAATGCGGATCAGCCAATTTGTTTTTTGCGGTTTGTTGTTGTGTGCTGCGCTTACCGGCAAGGCACAGACCAGCAATCCACCCGTTACAGATACCACCAAAGCTGTAACAGGAAAGCTATTGGAACTATTAAAAGCCGCGCGCAATCACCTGCGGAAAATAGATTCGTTAAATCAGTTTATTTCTTATGCCGGTGATGTAATCATGAAGCAGGATAAAACCTTGTTTTATGCAGACAGTATTGTACTGAATCCTATTACGAATGTGTTAGAGGCGTTTGGAAATGTTCATATCAATGATGCAGATAGTGTTCACACATATGCCCAATACCTGAAATACCTCTCAAAAGACAAAAAAGCCTACCTGAAAAAACGGGTCAGGTTAACCGACGGAAAAAGCACCCTCACTACAGAAGAACTGGAATATGATGTGACGGTAAAAATTGGTATTTACCTGAAAAATGGTAAAGTGGTAAATGAAAAAACAACACTAACTAGTACAGAAGGTTATTATTATGGTGATACAAGAGATATTTATTTCAAACGAAAAGTTGTATTGATCAATCCCGATTATCGTATTAATACAGATACCCTGCAATACAATACAGATACAGAGATTGCCACTTTTACAAGTCCAACCACCATTCGTAATGATAAAAAACTCGTCATAAAAACCCGTGATGGATTTTATGACCTGAAAAACAAACGCGCCCAGTTATTTAAACGTTCTGTTATTGATGACAGCAGTTATACTATGACTGCCGATGAAATGGCACTGGATAGTATCAGTGGCTTAGGCGAATTCAGGGGCAATGCCGTATATCGTGGAAAGGACTCTGCAAAAGGGTTTGATTTGATAGCTAATAATATAAAGACCAATAATAAACGAAACTCTTTACTCGCCACACAAAGCCCTTTATTGTTATTAAAACAGGAGCGCGATTCTATTTATATTGCTGCGGATACTTTTTATTCCGCTAAATTATCTGATCTGCTTAAGACCAAACCTGTTCCCCGTGTAAGAGATAGTGTTGATTTTGTTTTTTTACCCGATAGCAGCAAAGAAGACAGTACCGATAAATATTTTGAAGCCTATTACAATGTGAAGATTTATTCCGATTCTATGCAGAGTGTGGGCGACAGTTTGTTTTATGCACTTAAAGATTCTGTATTCCGCATTTTTAAACAACCCGTTGTTTGGGCGCAGGAAAACCAGGTAAGTGGCGATACCATTTATATGTACCTCAAAAACAGTAAGCCGGAAAGATTATATGTATTTGAAAATGCACTGGCGCTGAGTAAGGTTGATAGCTCCATGTATTTTAACCAGGTAAAAGGCAATACCATTAATGCTTTTTTCGATACAACAGGACAGATTCATTTTCTTCGGGCAAAAGGTAATTCGGAGAACGTGTATTATGGTGTAGATGAACAGAAGAATTTTATCGGCGTCAATAAAAACAGTTCCGATGTAATTGAGATTCGTTTCAACAAGGGTAAACCCAAACGTGTTGTATTGATTAATGCCGTAGATGGAACCATGTACCCAATGCGCCAGGTAAACCATGACGATCTGAAATTGCGCAATTTCAGGTGGCTCGATAACCGAAGACCCAAGAGCAGGTTTGATATTCTTTCCGGTCAATAAACTATCCCCCTGTTAAATCTGTAAATTGCAGGTATGATCTTACACAGGTTTGTACATACCCGTTTATTGCATCCATTAAAACAATTTATACACGATAGTCGTGCCATTGGTATTACATTACTTGTATGTACTACTGTGTCGCTGGTTGCGGCCAACTGGGGCGGCTGGGGTGAAAGCTATAGAAGCATGTGGAACATTTCTTTTGATGGTTCTCTTAATCATCATGCTCACCCCGGTTTTTTATCATTACCCAATTCTCCGCTCCTGGTTATTAATGACTTGCTGATGGCTTTGTTCTTTTTCCTGGCAGGAATGGAGATTAAACGTGAGCTGGTTTCCGGGGAACTGGCATCCATTAAAAGATCTGCATTACCTGTTGTAGGTGCTATTGGCGGTATGCTGGTACCGGCATTGCTATTTGGCTTATTCAATAAAGGAAGCATTTATATGTCGGGCTGGGCTGTTCCTACCGCAACAGATATTGCATTTACACTGGGGATAGCATCACTGCTGGGTAAAAGAGTACCTGTAGCGTTGAAAATATTTCTCACTGCACTTGCCATTATTGATGACCTCGGTGCTATTGTTGTGATTGCCTTGTTTTATGGCGGTAAAATTTCAGCGGGCTATCTTATGGGTACCATTGTTATTGTAGCTGTTCTATGGTTCCTGAATAAGAAAAAGACAGCATTCGGCTTACTGCACTGGTTATTGGGTATCGTGTTATGGTATTTCATGTTTAATTCAGGTATTCATGCAACGGTTGCAGGCGTAATTTTTGCATTCATGGTACCTGTTCCTAAACTGGAAGAACTGGAGTTAAAATTTCATACACCGGTTTACTTCATCATTATGCCCATATTTGCATTGGCCAATACAGCCATCGGTATTCCTGGCAATAGTTTACAGGCTTTACACAGCAGCTTAAGCTGGGGAATCATTATCGGGCTTTGTATTGGGAAACCGTTGGGTATTACCACGGCCTGTTATCTGCTGGTGTCACGAAAACTGGCAGAGCTTCCAGCGGGCACCGGTTGGTATAAAATGATTGGTGGCGGTTTGTTGGCAGGCATTGGTTTTACCATGAGCATCTTCATCTCTACCCTTGCTTTCAACAACCCTGCCGATCAGGACATCGCAAAAATATCAGTCCTAGTCGCCTCCCTGATTGCTATGCTGAGTGGATATGTATGGTTGAGAAAACAGCGGAATAAGGAGTAGGAAATAAGGAATAAGAAATAGGAAATAAGGAAATAAGGAATAAGAAACAATAGACAAGAAACAAGAAACAAGAAAGAAAGTGTATTCTACTTCCTGATTTCTTGTCTCTTGTTTCTTGTCTGCTTGTTTCTTATTCCTTATTTTTCTGACATCAGATAAGCTTTAATAAAGCCATCGATTTCTCCATCCATTACGGGGCCCACGTTTCCTACTTCGTAATCGGTGCGGTGGTCCTTGATCATTTTATAGGGATGGAACACATAACTCCTGATCTGACTGCCCCATTCTATTTTTTTCTTATTGGCGTTGGTGGCATTCATGGCTTCCTGTCGCTTGCGTAATTCTTCTTCGTATAAACGACTCTTCAACATTTTCATGGCCAGTTCGCGGTTCTCACCCTGTGTGCGTGCCTGCTGACATTCCACAATAAAACCACTGGGAATATGTTTGAGTCGCACAGCTGTTTCTACTTTGTTTACGTTTTGTCCACCACTACCACCACTTCTGTAAAAGGCCCATTCGAGATCGCCGGGATTTACATTGATTTCTATACTATCATCAATCAATGGATATACAAATACAGATGCAAATGATGTGTGACGTCTGGCATTACTATCGAATGGAGAAATACGAACCAGCCTGTGTACACCGCTTTCTGCTTTTAAAAAGCCGTAAGCAAAATCGCCATCAAACTGCAATGTGGCGCTTTTAATACCTGCACCATCACCTTCCTGAAAATCGAGTTCAGTTACTTTCCAGCCCTGTTTATCGCCGTACATACGATACATACGGAGTAGCATTTCTGCCCAGTCCTGGCTTTCTGTTCCACCGGCACCGGAATTAATTTGTACAATGCCGGGCAATTCATCTTCCGGTTTATTGAGTGTGCTTTTGAACTCTGCATCTTCAATATTGGTCAATGCATTTTCATATGCAAGTTTGGTTTCTTCTTCAGAAGCATCTCCGGCTTTCCAGAAATCGAAGAGTACGGCAAAATCTTCTACTGCCGATTCCACCTGTTTATACAGACGGAGCCAGTATTCATTTACTTTAATTTCTTTCATGATGGCCGTGGCGCGGGCATTATCATCCCAGAAGCCAGGCGAGAGAGAGAGCTGACGATCGGTTTCTACTTTATAGTTCCTGTTATCGACGTCAAAGAAACCTCCTCAGGACAACCACACGATCCCTTAAAATTTTAATTTGTTCTATTGTCATAGTATGATCTTTGATTTTTTGATCTTTGATTTTTTGATCTTTGATTTTTTGAGAAGAAAGGGGATTTCAATTCAAAAAATCAAAGATCAAAAAATCAAAAATAATCCACAAGCCTCATAAGCCGGATTCTGTTCCTATACCATCATTTATCTGGCCCCAACATTACTGCGGGGGTCTTGCTGCCTACCCTGGAACCCTCCCAACAGTACTGTTGGGATCGGACGAGCCGCCCTCTAAGATTCCTATACATGGCATTACAGCACCCAAGGTTTACCCGCTCTTACTGTTACCAGTAAAAACCGTGAGCTCTTACCTCACATTTTCACCCTTATCCCCACAGTACTGTGGGGACGGTTATTTTCTGTGGCACTTTCTCGTCCCCACACTGCTGTGGGGAGCCGGCTATTCACCGGTGGGTTGCCCTTTGCTGTCCGGACTTTCCTCTCCGACGTTTTAGTCGGAGCGATGGTTCGGGCTTATGGAAGGGCAAAGGTAAGAAAAACGTGAGACATGAAAGGGTAAAAGTAAAAACTGTGTAACTCTGTGTTCAACTCTGTGTTCAACTCTGTGTATCCCTGTGGTTAAATAAACCACAGAGTTAACGGAGTTTGACACAGAGTTACACAGTTTTATTTTTTAATGTTGAAAGAAGATTTCCGTTGCGCCGTATCCAAAGCGGGGATCGTATTGATTGATAAAGTTTTTTACTTCTCTTTTGGTTTTGAGAATATCGTGTATCTCTTCTCTAAGTCTTCCTGTGCCTACGCCATGGATAATAATCAGATTCGGCTGGCGATGGGCCACTGCCAGGTCGAACCATTTTTCGAATTCGGATAACTGAATACCTACGATTTCTAGATTGCTGAGTTTTTCGTAATTATGGGTCAGTTTTTCAATATGCAGGTCCACCACAGAACGTGCAGATGGCAGGTGTTCACGAACTTTTGACGCATCATATATTTTATAGCCTTTACCTGCTAACTTGGAGAGGTCTACATAATCTTCTTCTGTTTTATCAGGATAAATATCAAACAACTGGTAGGAAATAGTTGGCTCATTGTTCTCCTTCATGGCTTCAATACGCTGAAACAGTTGTTTGGGTTTTAGTTTCAGTTGTGTTTCGTAGTGGGGCGCTTTCTTTTTTTCGGGTTGCAGCAAGGAAAAATCAATGGAAAAAGAGGGGCTGTCATTTACCGCTTCAAATACAATATCGTGCAGGTAAAAATCATGAAAGCCCTGTACCTGGTTGGTGAGTTCAAAATTCAGTTCCTGTGCAAAGAGTTGTTTATACACAAACTGGTAAGCCTGCGGGGTTTTGTTTACAAGATGCACCCTTAACAGATCAACTACTTCATCATTAAAATCATCCAGCGAAAATTTAGGTATAAAAGAGAGCCATACGCCGTCTGCTACCTGTATCTGGTTGGGTTTGGGTTTTTCTTTGGGAAGCTGGTCAATATATTGTTTGGGTGGAGGTTTATTTTCTTCCGTTTGTTTCTTCCTGGTGAAACGGTAGAAATATGGAAAATCAATCTGATCCATATAAGCAGGAAACCTAACACCTCTTATTTCAATCATTACCATCTTATCATTGATCAGTTCAATTACTTTTCCCTCTTCATTGCTGTGTAATACAATGATTTCGTCTCCTACCTGGTATTTCATGGCACAAAAATACGGATTAGGTTATTTAGTCTCCAAAGAATAGCAGATTCCTATTAATCAAAAAAATAGCCACAGATTCACAGATCATATAAATACTCATCTGTGAATCTGTGGCTAAAAATTCCTCGCTAATCCAACCAGATTAAGCTGTTTCGGGAGTATTTAATACGCTGTTTTTCCGGCCATAAAAGAAATAGATCAACAACCCAAGTGTCATCCACACAAAAAACCAGGCCCAGCTCAGTGCAGGTATTTCAATCATTAAATAGGAGCAGGTAAAAACGCCCATAATGGGTATAAAAGAATAATTACGCAGGAATGTGAGTACGCTCAACACAAGGGTGATGATTACAAATACAATAAACAGTATTTCCTGGTAACCCTCTGTTGTAAGGTTGTTAATTGCCAGTTGTAATCTATCTCTTGTAAGAAAAATAAATGTAAGTGTTAATATCGGGATGATCCATTTACCATTGATATAGGGCAGGCTGAATTTACCCGGTTCTTTTTTCACGGGCGGCAAGAGTAATACACCACCCGATACCAATACAAAAGCAAATAAGGTGCCGATACTTGTGAGATCGGTCATGATACCCGATTCAATAAACAAAGCACCAGCAGCCACAATGATACCTGTTACAATAGATGCAAAAACCGGGGTATTGTATTTGGGGTGAATTTTCTGGAATTTCTTGGGCAGTAATCCATCTCTGCTCATACTCATCCATATACGTGGCTGTCCCAGTTGAAACACGAGCATTACAGATGTAGTGGCTACCACTGCGCTGATGGAAACAATTTTCTCAATCCATGGCGCCCTGTTTTCAAATACAAATGCTAAGGGATCGTTCACATCTTTGAAATTAATATAGCTTTCCATACCTGTTAATACCAGGGCAATCAGTATGTATAAAACGGTACAAATGACCAGCGAGTAGATCATTCCTCTTGGCAAATCGCGCTGAGGATCCTTACATTCTTCTGCCGTGGTAGATATGGCATCAAAACCAATATAGGCATAAAACACAGCAGATACGCCTTTCAACACTCCTGTAAAACCATTGGGCATAAAGGGTTTCCAGTTATTGGTATCCACAAAAAATGCACCGGCAATAATTACAAATATGATAACAGCTACCTTAAAAATTACCATGGCATTAGCTGTTTTTTTACTTTCTTTTATACCGATGATGGTGATCCAGGTAATCAATGCCACTACCATGAATGCGGGCAGATTAAAGAATATATGCATGCCGGCAATCACCGGGGCATTATTATACGCATCAATGGCAAAGCGATATGATTCGAGCTGTGCAGTATCTGTAATATTTCCTGCTGCCATAGCATTGGTAGCTGTTGTAAATGCACTAGAGGCGGTTAAAGGATCTACCAGTAACCAGTCGGGCAAATGAATATTAAAAATATGTACCAGCAGGTTATTAAAATAACCACTCCACGATATTGCCACCACAATATTACCAATGGCATATTCCAGAATTAATGCCCATCCTATGATCCAGGCAATCAGTTCACCGAAAGTAACATAGGAATAAGTATAGGCACTACCGGCCACCGGTACCCTGCTGGCAAATTCAGCATAACAAAGCGCAGAAAAGCCACAGGTAATAGCCGTAATGATAAACAACAACGATATTCCTGGACCACCATCATAAGCCGCACCACCAATGGTAGAAAATACCCCGGCACCTACTACCGCTGCTATTCCCAGATAAGTTAAATCGCGAACACCCAGTACTTTTTTGAGCCCGGTTCCGTGTGCATCTGAATGACCGGCGGCTGCTTCTGCAGTAATTTTATCGAGTGATTTTCTTCTGAAAAGAGAACCTGGCATACTGGTTGGTTTTGGCGATGGAAGAATTGTTATTTAAAATTGAACAGGTGACAAGATAATTCAATCCGGCTAATATTCTCGCTGTATCAAAAAATTGGCCAGTTCCTGTAAAGGCTGTTTACGAACGGCTCTTACGGCAATAGCTTCAAGATGTTCCAATGCTGTTTGCAGGTATTTATCTTTAAGTTCTCTGGCCCATTCATCGATATTACAGGCGCGGAAAATAGCGAGCACTCTTTCTACTTTATCAGCCGGATTTTGCAGTATCAGTAGTTCCAGCTCTTTGCGCTGCTCGGGTGATGCCACTTCCAGTGCATGCAGTAACAGGAATGTTTTTTTATTCTGACGGATATCTCCACCCACATCTTTCCCGAATTTTTCCGGGTCACCAAAAGCATCCAGATAATCATCCTGTACCTGGAAGGCAATACCGAGGTTTTTTCCGAAGTCGTAGAGATGTCTGCAATTACCTTCACTGGCTCCTCCAAGAATGGCGCCCATTTCTAAACTGGCGGCCAATAATACAGATGTTTTAAGACTGATCATATGGATATATGCATCGAGTGAAACTGTTTCCAGTTTTTCAAAATCCATATCCAGTTGTTGTCCTTCACAAACTTCTCTTGCTGTTGTGTTGAAGAGGTTGAGGATGCGGTGAAGGTAGTGTGGGTTAATTTTATTCAGGTATTCGTATGCTTTAATGAGCATTACATCTCCGGCGAGTAATGCGGTACTTTCTCCATAACGGATATGAACTGTTTCCATCCCTCTGCGTAAAGGAGCTGCATCCATTATATCATCGTGAATGAGGGTGAAATTGTGAAATAGTTCAATGGCCGTTGCCATCTGCCAGGTATCGGGATGAATCTCATCAAATAATTCATTACCCATTATACACATGACCGGGCGGATTCTCTTTCCTCCCCACGACAGGAAATATTCATTGGGTTCATATAAACTGGAAGGCTGCTCAGGAAAATGCCTGACAGCAAAATGGTTCCCGAAATCTGTTACTAAATCTTTAAAACTGTGCATATTACAAACCTAAATATAAAAGCAAAAGTAACCTTAACTATTCCTTCAAGATTAGTGGGATTATTTTTGGCACGATTTTATCTAATAAGACAAAAAACACTGTTATGAAAAGAATAATGCTGTTAACCCTGATTGTTTTTACTGCTTCTGTAGCTATGTCGCAGAGCACAGGTTCAACCTACAAAACCGCTTTGGGTGTGAAAGTGTACCCCGGTGCCATTAGTGTAAAACATTTTGTGAAAAGTAATGCAGCCATTGAAGGGCTTGGCTATATTTCAAACGATGGTTTTCGCTTAACGGGTCTCTATGAGTACCACGGAGATTTTACCGGTGTAGATGGTTTGAAATGGTATGTAGGTGGTGGCGCTCACTTTGGTGTATGGAGCGACAACTGGCGCAACCGTTACCCAACCAGAAACGATGGCCTGGCCATTGGTATGGATGGTGTACTGGGTGTTGATTATAAAATAAAAGGCGCCCCGCTGAACATCAGCTTCGACTGGCAACCCTCTTTCAACTTTATCGGCTACAACTATTTTGAAGGTGGCTGGGGAGGAATCGGGATAAGGTTTACTTTTTAAATAAGGAATAAGGAACAAGAAATAAGGAACAAGAAATAAGGAATAAGAAATAAGGAATAAGAAATAAGGAATAAGAAATAAGGAATAAGAAATAAGGAATAAGAAATAAGAAATAAGAAATAAGAAATAAGGAAGTAAATTCGAAAACTGACTTTCCTGATTTCTGATTTCTTATTTCTTATTCCTTATTTCTCTGTTATACTAAACAGGCTGTCTACAAACTCACGTTTATCAAAGATGATCAGGTCATCTATTTTTTCTCCTACGCCGATATATTTTACAGGAATTTTAAATTGATTGGCGATGGCCAATACTACACCGCCTTTGGCCGTTCCATCGAGTTTGGTGATGGATAAAGCAGTTACTTCTGTGGTGGCCGTAAACTGGCGGGCCTGTTCCAATGCGTTTTGTCCGGTAGAACCATCCAATACAAGCATTACTTCATGTGGGGCATCGGGTATTACTTTTTGAATGACACGTTTAATTTTGCCCAACTCATCCATCAGGTGTAATTTATTGTGTAATCGTCCGGCAGTATCAATGATTACCACATCGGCATTACGTGCCACTGCACTTTTTACGGTGTCGAATGCAACGGCACCTGGGTCTGAACCCATGGCCTGTTTTACAATAGGAACACCTACTCTTTCGCTCCAAATGGTTAACTGGTCTACTGCCGCTGCACGAAATGTATCGGCGGCACCTAATACCACTTCTTTGCCTGCTTTTTTATAATTATGTGCAAGCTTGCCAATGGTAGTGGTTTTACCCACACCATTTACACCTACTACAAGTATTACATAGGGCTTTTTACCTTCAGGAATATCAAAATCTTTGTAAGCGAACTCAGGTGCATCTACCAGCATATACTGGATCTCCTGCTGGAGTAATTGATTGAGTTCTGCAATATTTACATACTTATCCTGCTTAACTCTTTTTTCAATTCTTTCTATGATTTCAATGGTGGTATCAATTCCCACATCGGCACTTACCAGTGCTTCTTCCAACTGATCGAGCACTTCTTCATCTACCGTACTTTTTCCGGCAATGGCTTTGGTAATCTTGGAAAGAAATCCTTCTTTGGTTTTTTGCAAACCCTGGTCGAGGCTTTCTTTTTCTTTCTTTCCGAATAATTTATCAAAAAATCCCATGAGCAGTATTTTTAGCGCTGCAATTAAATACAAAAAGCCTTCCCGTAAAAGAGAAAGCTTTTAATATGATTAAAATGAGAAATGAATTATTTCTCAGACATGTAATCCTTCACCTTATCCTTGTGCACAATAGCCTCTTTAAAGGTATAAGCACCGGTTTTAGGGCTACGTACCGCCTTAATAACTTTAGTCCAGTTCTTAGCTTCAGCGGCTGCTTTCTGGTCTTTTACTTTCGCGTTTTTGGAAGCTGCTTTTGCCATGATTATTTAATTTCTTTATGAACAGTTACTTTTTTCAGAATGGGGTTGAACTTTTTCAGTTCCATACGCTCGGGCGTATTTTTCTTGTTTTTGGTAGTAATATAACGGCTTGTACCGGCTAAACCTGTGGTCTTATGCTCTGTACATTCCAGAATTACCTGTACCCTGTTACCTTTCTTTGCCATTGTATTAGGTAGTTTTTTCTTGTTGTTTAATTAGATCTTAGCGCCCTGGGCTCTCATTTCTTTGATCACAGTGGCTAAACCGTTTTTGTTGATGGTTCTTAATGCATCAGTAGACACTTTGAGGGTTACCCAACGGTCTTCCTCAGCAAAAAAGAAACGCTTCTTCTGTAAATTTGGTAAAAAACGGCGCTTGGTCTTAATGTTTGAGTGAGAAACACTATGCCCAACAATCGGCTTTTTTCCAGTAACCTGACATACTCTTGCCATGACTCAATTTTTTTCGGGACGGCAAAGGTAGGGAAATGCCCCAAAATATCAATAGCAAAACCTCTTTTTTTGTGAAATTTGTTCACATTTCCCGGATAATTCCTTTTTGAAATCTTTGTTTGAACAGGGTTATCCACAATTAGAAGTCCGAAAGACAAAAGACCGAAAGTCAGAAAGCCAATTGCGCGTATCACATTAAATAAATTAATTCTGTGTTTTCTATGTCCTCAGTGACAATAAAATGCCACAGAAAGCACTGAAAAACACAGAATTAGATTCTTCCGGACTTTCGGACTTCCCGTCTCCCGGACTTCCCTACAAACGGATAATATCCCCAAAAAACACTGCATTCATAAACATTTTAGATGTTCCCAGCCAGAATGCCCTGAAATTTAGGTTATCTACCATAGAAATCACTTTACCCCTTCCTACCCCATCTATATTAATGGCGGCTGTTTTTTTCACTACATCCTTATATCCCCTGTACAAATAACCACTTTGAAGCGGGTTTTCGGTATACATTACCGGAGAATCGTATGGATTGTTGTTCTGATCCATAAACAGGGTATTCGATTTAAAAATACTTACTGATGGGTTACGATATCCATATGCAAGCGGGTGTGTGAGATCGAGTTTTGCCTCAAACAGTGAACCAGCCATATCTTTTGCCCTCATTTCATCGGAACGCAGGTAATAAGGTAGCTGAAGCGTGCTATCGCGCTTTTCCTCGGTATTTTTAAAGATTACTTTTGTAAAACCGTTTGTGGAGAGCCATTTGGCAGCATCTTCTGTAGCCACCAGTGTTCCTCCGGCGCCGATCCATTCTTTCAGTTTATCCTGGGCAGGTTTATTGAGGTTATTATAAGAACCAGATGGCATGATGATAACATTATATTTATCTGCATTGATGGAATTAAACCGATCCACATCCACAATACTTACCGGTATATTGTATCGGATATCGATCATGTGCCATATTTCTCCCACATCTGTGGCATTCGTACCTGTACCTCCAAACATCATTACTTTAGGTTGTTTTACATTATTGAAACTGGCACTTCCCAAATCGATTCCGCCACCTGCAAGGCCTGTAGACAAAGCAAATACTTCCACATTTGTGCCGGCCGCTGCTGTGCCGATTAAACCGGCCAGTTCTTTTCCTTTTATTGTTTGTGTGGCGGAGGGTATAATGATGGTACCATATTCAAAAAATTCTTCTTTCCCATTCACCATCATTTTAAATTTCTGTGTGGCCACTTTTGCTTTTATACCTTTCAATTGTAACCGATACAATACTTTGGGAGCATTATAATCATCCCAACAGAATGCATAAGCAGCAGCGTTTGGCGTTAAATTCATAACGGGCATACTCAATGGTACCGCATTAATTACTTTGGCGCCCATCAATTGATCGTACCCGGTTTTTATTTCTCCGGTGGGCATACCAAATGCCAGCGACATGGTCCAGGCAGTTACATCATAGAAAAGGCTGTCTTTATACTCGAATGTTTTTTCAAATACTGTTTTAATGATCTTGAATTGTTTCTGTGTGGCCGGTATAACAAAAGCCTGGCCTGCTTTGAATTGTTTTCCATCGGCAGTTATATCCTGTTTCAGGTTGAAGATATCCACTTCATGTCTTAACAGCATTTGAATAAATGTATTGGTACGTGTTTTATCGAACTGATCACCTACTACAAATGCTTTTATTGGGTATGCTGCGGCTTCTTTCTCAACTTCTTTATAGAAATCGCGTTGGTATTTCAGCATTTCTACACGCAGTGATTTTGCTGCTGCCAATGTTGACAAAGCAGCGGTAAACTGGTTACGAATAGTGAATGCAAATGTGAGCAAACCATTTTCTGTTTCCTGTGCATGTCCGCGGCTACTGGCCTGTTCAAACAAAATACCAACAGCTCCATTAATATCAGGATAAGTTGATCCTTTGCCATAATAGAAATCATCATATCCTTCTTTGGTAAAATAAAGCGATCCTATACTATCAAAGAATTTAGCATGAAAATTACCAATAGCCACAGTGAGTTCCTGGTTTTTGGATGGTGTATTAGGGTTTACACGTGATGGCACTCCGGGCTGAAAAAAGAAAGATGCATTACTACCCATTTCATGATGATCGGTGAGGATATTGGGTTTCCAGTTATGGAAGAGTTGTAACCGGTTCTGGCTTTCCCTGTGTTGAGCAGGCAGCCAGTCTCTGTTCAGATCGAACCAATAATGATTAAAGCGTCCGCCGGGCCATACTTCATTAAACTCTCTTGCCTGCGGATCTGCAACAAGTGTCTGGCTTTTGTGCATATTGGCCCAGCTGGCAAAGCGGTTCAATCCATCGGGATTAAAAGACGGATCAAGCAGGATAACAGTTTTATCCAGGAGTGCATCTACTTCTGGTCCCTGTGCCGCTGCGAGATAATAGGTGGTCAATAAAGAAGCATTGGAACCACTGCTTTCATTTCCATGGATACTGTGACCGATCCAAACCACGACAGGCATGTCGTTCACATTCAATGAGCCTGATTTATCGGTATTGGTTAATTGCAGATGTTGTTGACGTATTTGTTCAAGGTTCTGGTGGTTTTTAGAAGATGTAATCACCAATGCCAGTTGCGGTCTTCCTTCATAAGTGGTACCCAGTTGTTGCAGGGTTACACGATCGGAAGCAGCATCAACGGCTTTCATATAATTTACAAGACGGTCGTGTGTAACATGCCACTCGCCCACTTCATGTCCGATAACGGATGATGGTGTTGGGATGGCGGCATTATAGCTCACATTTTTGGGCAGGTAATAACCCAGTTCCTGAGCATGAACAGATACAGATAGAACCAGTAAACTGGCCAGTAGCAGATTTCTCATGGTTTTTATTTAGGGCGCCTAAGATAGTGAAAACAAAAAAGCCATCCACTAGTGGTGGATGGCTGGGTGAATTTATCTTTTGATTGGCAGTTCTACTAAATCTAGCATACTATTACTCATGATTTATTTTCGCTCTTGGCCGCTGGGCCTCGTCCCTGTTACCGGGCTGCATTGGCCTCTGATCAGATCTGCTGCGCATGATCTGATCTGTCTTCGCTGCGCTTGACACCGACCCCAATGAGGCCCGTCCACAGGGACTGGTTAGAAAATAGATGCACCAATGATTGATTAATCTCAACATTAGCATAAACTATTTTCGGAATTATTTTACATAGTACAATAGCTGAATTTTTAGGCTACAATCCTACCTATACTCATGATCATTACTTTCGGATCTACATAAACACTATTTGATGCAAGATTTACTTTCATCCGCCATTTACGTATGGTAAGAGCAGCTATTACCACTTCTTCATTTATATCAGGCAACACTAAAAACTCATCACTCACCAAGATGTCATTAATATAGAACTCAAGTATTGCAACTTGCGACACTTTGATTTCGCGCTGACTGCCAGATATGTTCAGACATCTTGCATGTGACATACTTTGTACATGCCCTAATTCATTTATATGCTTTGCATTGATATAGGAATAACCGATTTCCGGATCAAACAATGTATCTAGTCTTTTCTCGCCATATGGACCGAGATATAATAAAGGGAGTTTAACCATAGACATAAAAAAATGATGATTGAATATGAATTTAGTCATCCTTCATATTCAAATCATCACTTCTATAAAAATTTGCGGGAAATACGCTACTACACTACGCTTCAGGCGAATTACGCATACATTTCTTCTCTTAGTTCTTTCACACGTTTATCTTCCATGTATTCATCAAATGTCATCAGGCGATCAATAATACCTTTTGGTGTTATCTCAATAATTCTGTTGGCCACTGTTTGCATAAATGTATGATCATGCGATGTTAACAGTACAATACCAGGGAAGCTGATACATCCTTCGTTAAAGCTTTGGATACTTTCGAGATCGAGGTGGTTGGTTGGCTGATCCAATACAACCAGGTTCGGATTCTGTAACATCATCCTGCTCACCATACATCTTACTTTTTCTCCCCCACTCAGTACATTGGTTTTCTTCATAATATCATCTCCACTAAACAACATCTTACCGAGGAAGCCGCGGATAAATGGTTCATCGGCATCTGTTACATGTGCGGGTACAAACTGGCGCAACCAGTCCATCAGGCTCAGCCCTTCCGTAAAAAATTCGTTGTTCTCTACAGGCAGGTAGGCTTTGGTGATGGTGGTACCCCATTCAAATTTTCCGGCATCGGCCTGTGTATTTTCATTGATGATTTCAAAGAAACTGGTTACGGCCAATGGATCCTTGCTCAGGAATGCAATCTTCTCTCCTTTATTAATACTGAAACTTACTTTATCAAACAACACACGTCCGTCTACCGTTTTTTTCAGGTTTTCAATATTCAGTATCTGGTTACCCACTTCACGCAATGGCTGGAAGATAATACCAGGGTATTTTCTATTTGATGGTTCAATCTCTTCAATCGTAAGTTTTTCCAGTGCTTTCTTTCTTGAAGTTGCCTGTTTACTTTTTGATGCATTTGCAGAGAATCGGGCAATAAAGTCGATTAATGCCTGACGTTTCTCTTCTGTTTTCTTATTCTTGTCATTGATCTGTCGACTCATTAATTGAGAAGACTCATACCAGAAGGTATAGTTACCGGTAAACACTTTGATCTTTGAACGATCTACATCGGCCACATGGGTACAAACGGTATCGAGGAAGTGTCGGTCGTGACTCACTACCAATACAATATTTTCATAATCGGCAAGAAAGTTTTCCAGCCAGCCAATGGTTTCAATATCGAGACCGTTGGTAGGCTCATCGAGTAACAGGATATCGGGGTTACCAAATAATGCTTGTGCCAATAACACACGCACTTTCATGTTGGATGGAATATCTTTCATGAGGCTGGCATGCATATCGTCTTTAATACCCAGGCTGCTCAATAAGGTAGCGGCATCGCTTTCAGCAGTATAACCACCCATTTCACCAAATTCAGCTTCGAGTTCACCAGCACGTATACCATCTTCTTCTGAAAAATCGGCTTTGGCATAAATTGCTTCTCTTTCGTGCATGATGGTCCACATTTTCTGGTGCCCCATCAATACGGTGTTTAATACCGTACACTCATCAAACTCAAACTGGTTCTGTTTCAGGAACGACATCCTTTCACCGGGTGTAATTTCTACGGTTCCTTTATTAGGTTCAATTTCGCCACTCAATATTTTGAGGAAAGTAGATTTTCCTGCTCCATTGGCTCCAATTACACCATAACAATTGCCTTTTATGAAATTGATATTTACCTCATCAAACAGTACCCTTTTACCATATGCCAGGGTGATATTTCTTGCGCTGATCATTGTTTTGCTTTGTTTTCAGGGCGCAAAATTAGGCTTAATGAACGTGATTTCCTCCTTTTCGGCAGAAAGCTTATTAATCACAATACATTAATCTACATTGCTCCACAGGCTGTTGGGCTTGCATCAAGATCAATAAATTGTTTGTCGAGCATTTTATAATATGCAGTAATGGCAATCATGGCGGCATTATCTGTACAGTACTCAAAAGCAGGTATATAGGTTTTCCAGCCTTGTTTGGCCCCGGTTTCCTGAAGTGCAAGTCTTAATCCGCTATTAGCGCTTACGCCGCCTGCAATACAAATATTTTTTATACCTGTTTGCTGTACTGCTTTCTTCAACTTTTTAATCAGGATATTTACAATCGCAAACTGAACAGAGGCACAAAGATCTTCTAAGTGTTGTTCAATAAAACCTTGTTCCTGTTTCTGTAGAAAATAGAGTACAGATGTTTTTAATCCGCTAAAACTAAAGTTGAGTTCAGGTACCTGGGGTTCAGCAAAGCTGAATGCTTTGGGATTACCGTTTTTGGCGTGCCGGTCCACCAATGGCCCTCCGGGATAAGGAAGCCCGAGTAATTTGGCCGTTTTATCAAATGCCTCCCCTGCAGCATCATCAATGGTTTCGCCAATTACTTCGAGATGTAATGGCGAGTGAGCCAGTACAATTTGTGTATGTCCCCCACTGACTGTTAAACACAGAAAGGGAAAGGATGGAGGATTGTCTCCAATAAGATTGGCCAGTACATGTGCCTGCATATGATGCACAGCTATCAGGGGTTTATTAAGAGATAAAGCCATTGATTTGGCAAACTGAGCCCCTACTAATAAACTGCCAATTAAACCGGGTGCCTGTGTAAATGCAATGGCATCAATTGCATGTTTTGCGATACCGGCTTTTTCCAATGCCTGGTCAACAACCGGAACAATATTTTGCATATGTGCCCGGCTGGCCAGTTCAGGAACCACACCGCCGTATTGTTCGTGTACAGACTGGTTAGCGATAAAATTGGACAATATTTTACCGTTTACACATACTGAAGCAGCTGTTTCATCGCAGGATGATTCAATGGCCAATATGGTAACCGGTTTACTGATGTGAAAAAGATTTTAAGGAAATGAGCAGCAAAATTAACTGAATGACAGATGCAATCCGTCTATTTTGTACGGATTGCTACTACGGGGTCCATTTTAGCAGCGATGGATGCAGGAATAATTCCTGAAATAATACCCAGACCGATACATATACTTAAAGCCAGTATAATGATATTTGGTGCAATATAAATCGGGAAAGGCAGCACGGCACTCAATACAAGTGACATCACCCAAACCAGTGCAAGACCAATAAGTCCGCCAATGATACAGAGAAATGCACTCTCCAGCAAAAACTCCGTCAATATGGTTCTCCGTTTGGCCCCAATGGCTTTTTTCAGCCCTATCTGGCTGGTTCTTTCACGAACGGTTACAAACATAATATTGGCCACACCAAAAGCACCAACAATCAGGCTCAGCCCGGCAATGGCCCAGCCACCAGCACTTACCTGCCCAAAGAAACCACCTACCTGTTCACTAAACTGGGCCACATCGTTACAGGAAAAATTATTTTCTTCTGCCGGACTTAATTTTCTCAACTGTCGCATTACGCCAATCAGTTCATCAGCCAGTGCAGCAGAAGGCACATCTTTTTTACCCTGTACCATAATAAACGGACTACTATAATCAGGATTATACACACTGGCAAAATAGCGATAGGTAACAATGAGTGATTGGTCATAATCGAACCCACCCACAAAACTTTGTCCTTGTTTTTTAATGACCCCGATGATATTTACACGTTTGCCATTATAAGACACTTGTTTGCCCACCGCTTTCTGAGGGTTACCAAATAATTGCTCTGCTACCACATAGCCAAGAACGGCAGAAGTGGTACCTCGAATAAACTCCGTTTCGTTCAGGTAACGGCCGTAATCGATATCAATGGTTTGAATAGAGGCAAACTCCTCTGTAATACCATAGATGTTCACATTACTCAGGATATTATCCTTGTAACTAAGGTTCACATTGTTGGAAACAAAAAAACAGAAATTGCTGGCCAGCTGACTTTTGGCCTTAATGAAACGCATTTCCTCCACTTTCATGCTGGGGCGTTTCATGTATTTCCACCAGGGATAATCGGGTCCTCCTCCACTGTAATCCCATTTATCAATATAGATAGTATTGTTCCCAAATGCCTTGATATCATTCTGCACTTTACGTTCAAGACTGTTAACAGTAGCCAGTACCCCTATAATACAGAATATACCAATGGTAATACCAAATAACGACAGGAAAGTACGCAGTTTATTCACCCGCAACTCCTGTAGCGCCATCCGGAAACTGTTCCATAATATACTCAGCAGTTTGAACATATTTCAAATGTAAGTGCAGATTGCGGATGGAGGAATAAAATTTTATGGGTGGGAAGGGATGAGTTGAAAGTCGGAAAGTCCGGAAGTCCGAAAGGCTGGAGTATTTTCTCTTACAGGAACCCTTCTTCCTACTTCCGGTCTTTCGGACTTTCCGACTTCCGGACTTCCGGTCTTTCCCACCGACTGAACCATTCCCTCCTAAACATTGTTTATCAACATAAATGCATAAAACTTTTTACGTTTTCCGAAAATGCTATTGCGTTCTGCGTTATTTTTGCAGCGATTTCTTCAACTATAAACTTGCAATATGACCTGGAAACAAGTATTTACCTCATCTGTTGGAAAGAAACTGGTCATGGGTTTTACTGGTATTTTCCTGATTCTCTTCTTAATTGTACATGCCGGATTAAATGCCTGTATCTGGGCCAATGATGGTGGTGAAATGTTTTTACATGCTGCACATTTTATGGGTGCCAACTGGGTTCCCCGTATCCTCGAAATCGGATTATTTGCCGGATTCCTCCTTCATATTATACAGGGCTACCTCCTGACTGTTGAAAACCGCAAAAAAAGAGCTGTAGGTTATGCAGTCTCTTACAGCAACGGAAGCAAATGGTATAGCCGCAGTATGGGTTTGCTGGGAACACTGATCCTGCTTTTTCTCATCATGCATATGTCGCATTTCTGGTTCCCCAACCGTTCTAACCAGGGTTTTTTGTTAGGGCCGGAAATCAACCTCTACGAAAAAATGCAAACAGAGTTCAGTGTATTATGGGTAGTAATCCTTTATGTGATTGGCTGTATTTCGCTGGCCTACCACCTCGCGCATGGTTTCCAGAGTGCTTTTAAAACACTGGGTGTTCATAATAAAAAATACAATAAAACGCTGACTGCTATCGGTTATGGATTCTCCATCATCGTGCCGCTGGTATTTGCTATGATGCCAATCAGCTTTTATTTCAAATGGGTTTAATAAAGTCAGAAATCAAAAGTAAAAAGTAAAAAAGGTCCATCAAGTTCCCGTTTTCATCATTTTCTCTTTTGATTTTTGTCCGAAGGACTCCTTCGGAGATTTTTGGATTTTGAATTTTTACTTTCTTATTAAAATCATCGCGTATGTTGAATGCGAAAATACCTGCAGGGCCATTAGAGCATAAGTGGACAGATTATAAAGGACATTGTAAGTTGGTGAATCCTGCCAATAAGCGCAAACTGGAAGTGATCATTGTAGGTACCGGTCTGGCTGGTGCTTCGGCCGCCGCTTCACTGGGTGAACTGGGATATAAAGTGAAGGCTTTCTGTTTCCAGGATTCTCCCCGCCGCGCACACTCTATTGCTGCACAGGGTGGTATTAATGCCGCCAAAAACTACCAGAATGATGGCGACAGTGTATTCCGTCTTTTCTACGATACCATTAAAGGAGGCGACTACCGTGCCCGTGAGGCCAATGTGCATCGTTTAGCAGAAGTGAGTGCCAATATTATTGATCAGTGTGTAGCCCAGGGTGTACCCTTTGCCCGTGAATACGGTGGATTATTGAGTAACCGTTCATTTGGCGGTACACAGGTTCAGAGAACATTTTATGCTGCCGGACAAACCGGTCAGCAGTTATTGATAGGTGCCTACCAGGCACTGGAACGCCAGGTGGCATTGGGTAATGTGCAGATGTACAGTCGTCATGAAATGCTCGAAATTGTAAAGATTGATGGCAAAGCACGTGGCATTATTGCCCGTGACCTTGTAAGCGGGGAACTGGAGCGTCATTTCGGTCATGCAGTATTACTCTGTTCAGGTGGTTATGGTAACGTATTCTACCTGTCTACCAATGCCATGGGCAGTAATGTTACAGCAGCCTGGAAAGCGCATAAACAGGGTGCTTTGTTTGGCAATCCCTGTTTTACGCAGATACACCCAACCTGTATCCCGGTAAGTGGCGATCACCAGTCGAAGCTTACGCTGATGTCGGAATCTTTGCGTAACGATGGTCGGATCTGGGTGCCCAAAAAACAGAACGATACCCGTAAGGCCATAGATATTCCTGAAGAAGAAAGAGATTATTATCTCGAAAGAAGATATCCTGCTTTTGGTAACCTGGTACCACGCGATGTGGCATCGCGCGCCGCTAAAGAAAGATGTGATGCCGGTTATGGTGTAGGCTCATCAAAACAAGCCGTTTACCTCGATTATGCTTCTGCAATTGAACGCTATGGCCGTACAGAAGCCAATAAACAAGGCCGAAACAATGTTGGTATCGAAGAAATCATTGCCATGGGTAAAGAAGTGGTGAAAGAGAAATATGGTAACCTCTTCGACATGTATGAAAAGATCACAGGTGAAAATCCATATGAAGTACCGATGCGCATCTACCCTGCCGTTCACTATACGATGGGCGGATTGTGGGTAGATTATGAATTGCAAACCACTGTTCCTGGGTTATACGCTCTTGGTGAAGCCAATTTCAGTGACCATGGTGCCAACCGCCTGGGTGCATCTGCACTGATGCAGGGTCTGGCCGATGGTTATTTTGTTATCCCTTATACCATTGGTAATTACCTGGCCGATGAAATCTACAGCAAAGCTATTGCCACAGATCACCCTGCATTTGCAGCAGCTGAAAAAACCGTGAGCGACAGGATCAACCAGTTAATGAATATTAAGGGTAAACAATCTGTTGAAAGTTTCCACAAACGCCTCGGTAAGATCATGTGGGATAAATGTGGTATGGCAAGAAATGAAGAAGGACTGAAACAGGCCATCCAGGAAATACAGGCATTGAAAAAAGAATTCTGGAGCGATGTGCGTATTCCGGGTGAAATTAAAGCCATGAATCCTGAACTGGATAAAGCCAATCGCGTAGCAGACTTTATTGAACTGGGTGAACTGATGTGTCTGGATGCCCTTAACCGTAAAGAAAGCTGTGGCGGACATTTCCGTGAAGAATCGCAAACGGAAGAAGGTGAAGCCATGCGCGATGATGCCAATTTTATGTACGTTGCCGCCTGGGAACACAAAGGCGAACACCAGTGGGAACTGCATAAAGAGACCTTGAATTATGACGTGATTAAGCCGAGCCAAAGGAACTATAAGTAATTTGAAAATGTGGCAATTTGAAAATTTGAAAATGCAGGATTGACACAAATTACTTAGTAGCTATAAGCTGTTGCGGAACGGGAGAGAAAATTTGTAAATGAGGTAAATTACTTCCTTATTTATAATCTTTCCCATGAGAAATGATAAGAAAAATGTGATCGTAGAAAAGACTATTCGTTTTTCTCTTAAGATCATAGCATATAATGAAGTTCTTGAACAAAACAGAAAATTTGTAATTGCAAAACAGGTTCTGCGATCTGGCACTTCAATTGGAGCGAATGTTTTTGAAGCTCAGAATGCCGAGAGTAGAGCAGACTTCATTCACAAAATGAAAATTGCAGCCAAAGAAGCAAGCGAAACGCTTTATTGGTTGACTTTATGTGAACAAAGTCCGGCGTATTACTATGATGCAAATTTGAAAGAGTCATTAGATGAAATCATCAGAATTCTTTCAAAAATAATTACCACATCAAAGTCTTACTGACTGTCTTAATTTTCAAATTTTCAAATTTTCAAATTTTCAAATTGTTACCATGGAACACTACGTTATGAATTTGAATCTCAAAGTGTGGAGACAAAAGGATAGTGCCAGCAAGGGGGAATTCAAACTGTACAGGGTTGAAAATATTTCTTCGGAAATGAGTTTTCTCGAAATGTTTGATGTGTTGAATGAACAACTCATCCGCGATGGTGAAGACCCGGTTACTTTTGATCATGACTGCCGCGAAGGTATCTGTGGTGCCTGTTCTATGTATATCAATGGTAAACCACATGGACCATGGCAGGCCAATACCACCTGCCAGCTACACATGCGTGCCTTTAAAGATGGCGATACGGTGGTGGTAGAACCCTGGAGGGCTAATGCTTTCCCGGTAATTAAAGATTTAATGGTAGACCGTACTGCCTTCGACCGTATTATCCAGGCGGGTGGTTATATCAGCGTTAACACAGGTAATGCTGTTGACGGTAACGCCCTGCCTATTGAAAAAGATAAAGCAGATGCTTCCTTCGCTGCGGCCATGTGTATTGGTTGTGGCGCCTGTGTGGCAGCCTGTAAAAATAGTTCGGCCATGTTATTCCTCAGTGCCAAAGTATCGCATCTTGCACTGTTACCACAGGGAGCACCTGAACGCAAATCGCGTGTAATGAATATGGTGGCTCAGATGGATAAAGAAGGTTTTGGCGCCTGTACCAATACCGGTGCCTGTGAAGCCACCTGTCCGAAAGAAATTTCCATCAGCAATATAGCACGACTCAACCAGGAGTATTTGATGGCGGGGTTAACAGCTGAGTAAGCTACAAGCTGCTAGCTGCAAGTCTTTACAAAAGCATCCGGCAAACCGGATGCTTTTTATTTTGAGTCGAATATAGGCTTGTAGCTAGCGGTCTAAACTCTTCTCCTACCTTTTTTCTTCAGAAAAAATGCACTGATCAAAGAAACCAGCAGCCTTCTTCTCTGAGATAATATGTAAGCAAAAAAGCGGCCTACCTTTGTAAAGTGCCTAACAGCTATTTCCAGTTTAAACAATTCATCATTCATCAGCAAAAAGCTGCCATGAAAGTATGCACCGATGCCTGTTTATTTGGGGCATGGGTGGTAAGTAAGATGCAAGAGAACAAGTTTAATCAAAACACAAGGGCTCTTGATATTGGAACCGGAACCGGATTACTTGCTTTAATGCTGGCACAACAATTTCAGGGTAGTATTGATGCCATTGAAATTGATGATAATGCGTTTATACAGGCAATGGAAAACAGTAAGGCCTCGCCCTGGAGTAACCGGGTGTTTGTACATCATACACCTTTGAGTGACTGGACAGAAACAGGCTATGATCTCATTATTTCCAACCCTCCTTTTTTTGAACAGGATTTGCAAAGTCCCGACCAGCAAAGAAACCTGGCATTACACGATACAGGCTTAAGCCTTGCAGATCTCTGGGAAGAGGTACAACGCCGTTTACATCAAGACGGACAGTTTGCAGTGCTATTGCCGTATCATCGGCTGTACGATTGTTTGCAGCACGCGAAGAAGCATCATTTTTTTCTGAATGAACAAGTACTGGTGCATCAGACAGAAAAACATGCCCCATTCAGGGTGATGCTTTTGTTTGGAAGAGAACAGACAGAGACACTTTGTAATTCAATCATCATCAAAAAAGAAGGTTATTATTCAGTGGAGTTTGTGACTTTGTTGAAAGATTATTATTTGTATTTGTGAAGGGAAGTTGATTGCCACTGAAGGCACAGTCCAAAGGACTCCTATGGACTGTACCTTCAGTGGCAATAACTCAATGCGCCGCATAATCCGCTAAATAGTCAAAATGTGAAGTGAGTTGTCCATCACGCAAAATAGTTGCACGACCCAGGATAGCGGTTCCACCTTTCAGTAAATCTTCCAGCACATATTTAATCAGTTGTTCCCCAAAATATTTACTCGCATCGCGGGGTAATTCGTTGGGCAGGTTACCTACGGCCATTACATCAACACTTCCTGGTAAATATGGAAGGGTCTTATCAAAACTATTTTTATCAACCCCGTAAACCGGAGCATCAATAGTTGCATCACCGAGGTTACAGGGCACGCTTCCGCCTTTGTCGTCGGTAATATCGGCAATGGTTTGTATACAAAAAGCCGGGTCTTTTAAATCTTCCAGTTCAAATAAACGTGGTATATGCTGATCCCAGTAAATGCCATTCATCAGTATATCGGTATGCGCATAATACTGTTTAAAAATACATTCATATTCCCCCGGTGATGCATGGAAATGATCGCGCTGATAGGTACCATTCACTTTGTGACGATACAAATCGGCTCCTTTTAAATGCACATAAACAGGGTAGCTAAAAGAGCGGCTTACATATTCTTCAGGTTCCATTTCCTGTACATCCATCAGGTTCATGATTTCGAGAATACCGTGTGCCACACGACCACTACCTGTAACAGCAATTTTTATATTGGGGAGTTTCAACCCAAAATAAGTATGAATCAGTTCCCGGTAATCTTTTACATCTACTACCCTGTTCAACTGATAAGCACCTGTTCTGTTACCATAACACATAATGCCATTGTGTGCACCTACAATTCCTGCAAAAAAACCAAAACCAATAATGCGTTGTCCGTCTTCATGTTCGAGGCATTCATAATCAATCAGCGTGATCTTTTTATCGATCATGGCATGCATTAATGGCTGGTTATAGGGTTGTTTCTTTTTGGTATGAGAAAAAAACAGGTAGGTTTTATTGGCCAGCAGCATATTTACCGGTACTTCTTTAATACCTAAGAGAATAGAACAGGCAGACAGATCATCCGTTAATTCAATCCCTGCATCGGCATATTCCTGGTCGCTGAAACAGCGGTTGGGTGAGCGTTGAACCAGTATTTTACAGCCATCCACATGTTTCTGGAGCCATTTACATTGTCCGGGCGAAAGCGCCACCCGGTTATCTGCCGGAATTTTTCCCTCTCTAATAAGTCCGATAACAAGCATTCGAGTAATTTTGCGGAAAGATAGGGAGAAGTCCGAAAGTCGGTGAGTCCGGAAGTCTGAAGATTGGCATTAGATGCATATCTTTCTTCCGGTCTCTCTGCCCTCGGTCTTTCGGACTTTCGGACTCCCGGACTAAAAACCATGAACCATTTCGAACTTTTCAACCTGCCCATAACACTAACCGTTAGCACCAGTGGTCTGTCGAAAAAGTATTTTGAGCTGCAACGGAAATATCATCCCGACAGGTTTGTACAGGCAACAGAAGTTGAACAGGAAGAGGCTTTGCAGTTATCGGCACAGGTAAACAAGGCATTTAAAACACTGAAGGATCAGGATGAAATCATTAAATATGTATTGCAGTTAAAGGGTTTACTGGAAGAGGAAGAAAAATACCAGCTTTCTCCCGATTTTCTGATGGAAGTAATGGAACTGAATGAGGAACTGGAGGAAGGTATGACCGATGCCATTCAAACTAAAATTGATCAGCTAAAAAATAAACTATATGCCACTGTGGAAACGATTATTACAAATTATCAGGAAAATATTACTACCGAAAAAGAATTGCTGCAAGTGAAGGAGTATTATTTTAGGAAGAAGTATATTGATCGGATGGTGGGGAATGCTCAAATTTGAAAATTTGGAGATTTGAAAATTTGAAAATTAGGTTCGTTCCTATCTGTAGAGAACTCGAACCTGTACTATTGTCATGTCAATTTGATAATGTCTGTTAAATAGTATAATTTTGCCATCAAATCTATTAAGATGGTACATTATAACGTTACGCTGACTTCCATTGAGAGAGAACAGCTTAGGACAATCATGAATAAGG
>JBMOKQ010000080.1:0-2671 GCA_049324295.1 Bacteroidota bacterium | reverse complement strand
TCGATTACCTGTATTGTCTATTTAACATAGCAGTCTTCTTATTTGTCCAAATATTAGAACACTTTTATTAAGGAATATTGTGAATGCTGCACGCCAACGTCAAGTCACACTTGCACAAAGCCCTTGTCTATTGATGATCCCGATATAAAAACTACAAGTGAACTGCGCAAAAACATATCGTATTAAATTACCCGATGCTATCATTGCCGCTACTGCTATTACAAGTTATTGATCCGCATAACTTGTAAAAAATACCAACATTTTTTTACAAATATTGATTCTCTGATTGGTGTAATATTATTTATGATCAAACATTGTTAAATAAGGCGTGCGGCTCAAACAACAAACAAACACATTTTACCCTCAATTTTCAATATGTGGCAATAACACCTTCTATCAAACGCTCTTATCACCCGTATATTCCCCTGGCTTTCCATCTGCAATTATTACCTAAGCAAGCACTTCTGCGTAAAACCGGTACCCATGGCCGTATGCTGTTCATGTACACTCATCACACGGCCAAAATGACTAATTACTTATTGTTCAAAATATGCGTATCTTTATAGTAAGAAAATAAAGATATTTACCTGTAATATAAATTCATAAAACTCATGCTCACCATACACCCGCAATACATCAAAGACCGCAATGGAAATAAATCCATGGTTATTCTTCCTGCAGAGGAGTTTAATACGCTCATCGAAGAACTGGAAGAATTAGAAGATATTCGTCTGTATGATGAAGCCAAAAAAAATGATACCGGCGAACGAATACCAATGGCAGAAGCTTTTCAAATAATTGAAGAAAAGCGTAAAAACAAATCTTAATGTCTTACTTCTTAGCCTTCAGCAAACAGGCACTCAAAGAATTAGAAAATATCAATGAGCCTTTTTATTCAAAAATTAAAAAAGCTATTTTTAGCCTGACTGAAAACCCTCGTCCTGTTGGATATAAAAAACTAAAAGGAAGGAATGGATATAGAATCAGGATGGGTGACTATCGTGTCATTTATGAGATATTTGATACTGAACTGATAGTTGATATCATAACACTTGGGCATAGAAAAGATATTTATAAATAACTTTCATTCTGATTTTTAAGCTATTCTTTTTTACCATACAGCATTCCTGCATATAGACCCATTTTTACGATATAACAAACAGTAGCTCCACTACCCGGCTTCCGTGGTGTCACTCACTTCAGCGTCCTGTTCGCTATGAGGCTTTGTTTATCTTTATGAATGCTCCACCATAACAAACGCTCCTATCACCCATACATTCTACTGGCTTTCCATCTGCAATTATTACCTCCGCAGGTATTTCTTCAACTACCCAGGTCTACCAAACAATACTCGAAATCTAAAAATCAAGCCGATTTATTCGGGTTTGAACTTTGTTCACAGCAAGAGGATATTATTCATACACTTTCTCTCGTAACCCGCAACAAACAACTGCTTACATTCAATAAAGCCTTACTACATATACTGGCCATCAAAAAATATGTGCAGACTTATCTTTTTGCTATCAGGCAAAAAAGACCATCTATTATTCAAACGCTTGTTCACAATATCCAAAAAGTTACAGGTGTGATAGGACTTACAAAGGCTTTAAAATTCACGGGGCTTTCTTATGCCCGGTGGTTGAAGTTTTCGCAATGGAATTCCTGCAGCAAATCTCATTTGCATTTATGCAGACGCAAACATCCGGCTCAGTTATTACACAAAGAAATAAAGATTCATATCAATTCTGTTGCTGTTAGTCAGAGTTCCGTTAAATGTAGCCATTGGCAGCATGGGACATCCATACTCTTCCAGATATCCCGTTGGTATCTGGTTTTTATCAAGTGGCGGCATTATATATTGCAGTAGTTTTTGAACGGTACTAGTGTCAATTTGTGCGGATGAGTTTATAGATATCAGGAGCATTGTTGCTCTTATTAGTCAAAGAATATCTTTTTCATAGCAAGTCTTTTATGGTTTAAAATTTCATGTCAAAGCGGCCATCGGTAATTTGTATAGTTGTGCAGCCGGTTTTTGACAAGGTTGCATTAAATGTACCAGAAATGATACGGTTAGTTCTTTCAAGCTTAGTAATCGTAAGTGTTCCGCTGACATTTGTATCCATTTCGGTTGAGAAGTACGTACAGGAATTGTCAGAGAAATAAAATCTAAATAATCCAGTATTTGTTAATGAAAAAGATGATACTGCATTATAGAAATTTAGACTATCCCTAATACCAATTCCAAAATATGTTCGGTCTGTATTAGTAATGATTCGATATGCGGATATTCCAACAACACCATTATTTAGACCTGCATCATAATCAATACTTAAATTGGCCGTTCCATTAAATCCTTTGGTGTCCACGGTTGCCCATTGAGTAAAAAGCCCAAAGTATTTTTGCCTTCCTGTGTAGCAGCAGGCAGGCCATTACTGCCAAGTTTGTCTTTGCGGCATTTGGCAAAACAAAAACAGGTGAAAATGCAGAGTGCAAATAATACTGTTTTCATATTTCATGGTTTTTAGGTTTAGAATAAAGGTTCATATCAACCAGTCAGGCGACTGCTGCATCTAAACATAGATATACCTTCCTTTTAGTAATAACATTTTCTTTAACCTATTAGTCGATTACCTGTATTGTCTATTTAACATAGCAGTCTTCTTATTTGTCC
>JBMOKQ010000079.1:0-2714 GCA_049324295.1 Bacteroidota bacterium | reverse complement strand
AAGTGCAAAAATGGTCAAGGGAACGAAACAAAGAAAAGTGTGTAATAGAATGGAAATTTACACGGCAGGATGCGGATAAAAAACTCGCAAAACACTATGTTTCATAATTAATTTGTCAATACACTAGTAATGCTAAATGTTGCAGTTGGCACGCCTATGCTCACATAAAGTGAAGTTGAATAACTTCTACCGCATACTGGAAGACTTACTGTAACTCCTATGTTTGTACCACCATTTGCGGCAGATGTAGGGGTAATACTTACTGAATTTCCGCTACCTGATACAGTATAGTAACTATTAGAATTCCATGTAACTACTGCACCTGAAGGAACTCCATTTACGGTGTAGGTATATGAATTTGGATAGCACAATTGAGTAGCTCCAGAAATACTTAATTGTGGATCAGGTCGTGTAATCGGAATTTCTTTTGTGATCCCTTTAACCATACCACTACCACAAGAAGTATTAATTCCTCTAATTTTCACACTTAGCCCATTTCCACTCGTTAAATCAGATGTAACTGTTTCGGTATTACTACCTGCAATCCAAGTGCTCCCATCTGATGTAGTAGAACCGAGTTTCCATCCAACAGGAAGTAAGTATTCATATGAAGTTACGCTTCCATAGCCACCAACTCCCGCATCATCATAGTTGCCGAATTGAATGTTAGAAAAACTAATATTGTGAGTAGTTATTTGACATATCTCTGACGTAATTGAACTGATGTTTGGGCTAATTATGGAATAAATACTTGGTAGTAGAAGTGATTTAATTTTCTTATAATTCGCATTATAGACTTCATTTGGATTGGAATTAGTTTAGTACGTAATTCTAAAAGTTTGGGTTCTATTTTCATCCCCAAACATTCCTATAAATGATGCATAAGTAGTAGTAGAGGTATGAATTAATGAGCTTGAATTAATCCCAGTATTTACAATTGCCCCACTTAGCCCTGTAACAACCGGAGTTGTATTGTCCTTAATCCGAGGTAATGTTACTGTAAAAGTGGTCAATGTATATGGGCATTGCTCACTATTTGGCAATGGCAAAATACTTTGACTATACAGTGTGTTTACAATAAAGAATAAAAGTAAAAGTGAAATTATTTTTTTCATGTTTTTTTATTTTGTTAGATGAATTTGCATTCCAACTCCAAGTTGAAATCCTTTTTTAATATCTTTTACAGCATTTTCTACGTCTTCTAATTTGTAGGAATAGCCAAGTAGAAACTCTATACCAACTGAAGAATTAAAATAGAGAACTGGTCCAGCCAGTACGGAAAATGCCCTGAGATTACCCTTTTGTCCAAAAGAACTATTAAATGTGCCAAGTTGATAACTAGATTCAACTAAAATGTTATGAGGTTTTTCCTGATCAAGTAAATAGTATCTTCCAAAAGGACCTACCATAAATCTGGTTACACTCGTAGAGAGACCACCTGTAGAAGTTACTTTTCCTTTCAGGGAAGAAAATGTAGGTTTGATTCCTACTGCTAGCTTATCGCTGATAAAATAACCAATATTCGGTGAGAGGTCGATTTCTGTAAATTTACCTGTATTGTTATATCCACCAGATATTGAGCTATTATTGTTGGTATACGAATAAAATTTTCCTGTACCGCCAACAAGCCAATTACCTTGATTCAATTGACAAACTGCAACCGAAGAAATCATAAAAAATAACAATACTAATAAGGAGTTTTTCATACACTTTTTCATATTTAATGTTTACAAAGTTGCTTGACAAGTAGTATTCTCATACTTATGGAAATCAGCTATATAGAACGACAAATCCAAGTATTCGCGTCTAATGCAAGCAGAATAATAAAAGTAAAAACATTAATTATTCATTGCACCCGCTAATACAGAAGAAATCAACGTCAGTAACATTACTTTCCGTGAGTATTTGGTTGAAATACGATTCATCAAGGGGGGATAGACGAACCAATAATGCATTATTGTATTTCAATACAAACATAGGATAATATTATGAAATTAATAATATGGGAAACACCGATTTTTAAAAATATTTTCCGTTGTTTCCCTCGGTGGTGATTCCGACCTAACGGCTGAATAAAAACACCCCTCATTTCTGAAAGGTGTTTATGATAACCGAAAAAAAATATTTCACTCGTTTCTTTGTCGGAAAACTTCTGTTCCGCTCCCAATTTGATATCGTCCCTGCATCTGCTCCCAAGAGCCTCGCCATCTCCTTGTTGTTCAATCCATGCTCATACTTGTACCTCTTGATCTTGCCCCCGAACGTCTCCGTCTCATGGTTGAACGGGTAGTAGTCGAGGAAGGAAATGATGGCGGGATAGTGACGGAGTTGGGGAACGTTTCTGCCTTTTTCCCAGTAGCAGAGGCAGTCTTCTGATACACCGATCTGCTTCGCCGCTTCTTCTTGCGTTAGCCCCAAGTCCATCCGCAGCTTCCTGATATGTTCCCCGGTGGTTTTCGGCTCTGTCGGATACCCCTGAGAATGAGGCTTTTGCGTTCTGCCACCATTTCGGGGAAAAGGGAACGCATCACTGTCCCTGCGGCTACTACAACCACCCCGAAAAAGAATGTACCTGCGGACCGGGTATGGCAGGATAACTTTTGGAAAGTTCCGAAACTTTCCAAAAGTTCATCGGAGAAGTATTCATCAATTTAGCAACATTCCCCTCTACCTAATCTCAACAAACCAATGAAACAATTCTCTTATGTTACATC
>JBMOKQ010000078.1:0-51354 GCA_049324295.1 Bacteroidota bacterium | reverse complement strand
AGAAAAATTTGTACTATTGTTCATATAGTTACTTTGTGGTAAAAGCAACCTATATAATTTGGGCCGTATTCTAAAAAATATGGCTCATTTTTTTATTTCTCAGGATTGTCTCGGACAGTAATGATTCCGTTTAGAGATTTATACTCAAAATGAGATTTAGAAACGTTTTCGCTTATTTTTGCGCCACGATAAATGACGCATATGAAAAATACACCCTTTACAGAAAAACATATTGCATTAGGTGCTAAAATGGCAGAGTTTGCCGGTTACAATATGCCCATCAGTTATTCAGGTATCAATGATGAACATGCCGCTGTTCGAAAAAATGCAGGTGTATTTGATGTGAGTCATATGGGAGAATTTATGCTCAAAGGAGATAAAGCCCTTGATCTTATTCAGCGCATAACCTCCAACGATGCATCCAAACTAACCAATGGCAAGGCACAGTATAGCTGTTTACCCAATGAGCAGGGAGGCATTGTAGATGACCTTATCGTGTATTGTATTGAAGAAAACAAAGTGTACATGCTGGTAGTGAATGCATCCAATATTGAAAAAGACTGGAATTGGATTAGTCATTTTAATACCGAAAATGTGGAGATGCACAATATCAGTGATAAGACCTGTCTGCTCGCCATTCAGGGTCCAAACGCTACCAAGATATTGCAGCCGCTTACTGATATGGATATCATGAACCTTAAATATTACACATTTGCCAAAGGAACTTTTGCAGGAGTTGAGAATGTATTGGTGAGTGCCACAGGTTATACTGGAGCAGGGGGAGTAGAAATTTATTTTGAAGACAGCAACGACGCTGCAGATAAAATATGGAAAGCTATTTTTGAAATTGGCGGGCCACAAGGATTGAAACCAATTGGTCTTGGGGCAAGAGATACGCTGCGTTTGGAAATGGGCTACTGTTTATATGGTAATGATATTGATGATACCACATCACCACTCGAAGGCGGATTAGGCTGGATTACTAAGTTTACCAAAGACTTTACAGCGAAAGCTATTTTGGAAAAACAAAAAGCAGAAGGTGTAACCCGAAAACTGGTGGGTTTTGAAATGATAGATCGTGGTATTCCCAGGCACGATTACCTTATTAAAGATGCGGTGGGTAATACAATCGGAAAAGTTACTTCAGGAACGCAGGTGCCATCACTCAATAAAGCTGTTGGACTGGGTTATGTAAACACAGCTTTCACAGCAGTAGACACAAATATTTATATTGATATCAGAAATACACCGGTAAAAGCAAAAGTGTCAAAATTTCCTTTTGCCTAATCACTAAAACCTATTTTGTAAAGCCGTCGTGCCTTAGGCACGACGGCTTTTTTTTGCCTATCCACTGCGCAAAGTCTTCTCCAGAGGTAGATTGCAGACTAAACCGTATTTTTAAAATCCAATGTTAACTACTCCCCGATATGGTATTATGTTGTTCATACTGCTTGTTGTTGCTTGCAAACCTGCACAGCATACAGCACCGGGCATACACGATATAGGTTCCATCGGCACCGAAGTGGGACAGGCAATTATGATTTCAGATCAGTTACAGGGTTTCCCTACCGCCAATGGCGATAAGTACGATAGCTCCAAATTTACAGGTGCACATAAAAAAGTGAAATTTGGAGCCAAAGTGGTGGTAACAAATACTTTAACCGGAGCCACGGTTACCGTAAAAATTATAGATCGGGGTCCTATTGGTGTAGGACATGTAATAGGACTGAGTAAAGCGGCGATGAAAAAATTAGATACAAGCGCCAATACCCTCATACCCGTTCGTATTCGGTATAAGGAATAAGCTGATTTTCTGATTTATCGGTCATCCGGGTAATCAGTAGTTCTTCATTAAATAATTCACTGTAAGCATGATCGTAACAGCAGAAAAATATTTTGCCATCAACGGTATGATACGTATGTGTGAAAAAATCGAACTGATAACCTTTTGCAGATAAGGTTTTACGCATAATGGTAACAGTAGCATGAGTGCCTTTCAAAAAATATTCAAGTATCCGTCTGTTCTTCATCAATAAATAATTAACGCGGCGAATCAATCCTCTGTCCGATATATATTTTTTATTGTTAAAAGCGCTCCTACAGTAATCATCACAAAATTTCTTATCAACGCGTCCATGTATGATACGTTCACAGGTCAGACATTTTCTTTGTTGATTCAGCATGATAAAGAATTTCTTCCTTATGAAAGTAGCCGGAATTATGGGTTATTGTATACATATGTCATCTGCTTTTTAAAAAAATAAGTAATTGTATCATTTATTCTCTAGTATTTATACCTGATTCGTTTCAAAACCCGCACTGTTTGTATCGTTTGAGACAGAGTTTGTGCTAAACGATTTTAATCGGAAATAAACGGATAAGTTCCGGCTAATGGAAACAGGCGATCAGATATTCGTAGCAGATTAATCATGTCTAAATCATGCAATATGAATATGATGAAAAATAAAGTCCAGTTGATTGGCCACCTCGGACAATCACCCGAAATAAAAATATTTGAAGCGGGTACAAAGAAGGCCAATATGAGCCTTGCCACCAATGAGGATTATAAGGATGCCAACGGTACCAAAGTAAGTGAAACCCAATGGCACACATTGATAGCCTGGGGTAAAATGGCGGACTTCGCCGAAAAATACCTCGCTAAAGGTATACAGGTGGCAGTAGACGGAAAATTGGTGAACCGAACTTATATCGATAAGGCAGGTGTAAAAAGAAATGTTACCGAAATACACGTACACGAGATGCTGATTATTACCCCTAAAAATAAATAGTAGCCTTTCTTTCAAAATACGGCCGGCTTGTCGAGGCTGGCCTTTCCTTTACTGTAATACAGCTTCCGGATTGCTGTATATTTGCAACCCATGAGTGCAAACCCTACCTTATATACCATTCTTTCTCCGAGGCTGCTCGATATTTATGATGTGTCGGACAGTATCGTAGTGATCATCGATGTTTTCAGGGCAACATCAACCATTGCAACCGCATTATACAATGGCGCCAAAAGAGTTATTCCTGTTGATGCAGTAGATAAATGTATAGAGATTGGTTTACAGACAGGTGGCATAACAGCGGGTGAAAGAGATGGCAAAATTATTCCGGGATTGGAACACGGGAATTCTCCGGCTGAATATCCACGTTCATTTATAGAAGGAAAAACACTGGTACTTACTACAACCAACGGCACCAAACTGCTGCATATGGCACTGAATAAGGGAGCAGCAGAAGTAATAACGGGCTCTTTTCCAAATATATCGGCTGTTTGTGAATACCTCCTGAAACAAAATAAAAATGTAATACTGGGTTGCTCAGCCTGGAAGGACAGGTTCAACCTGGAAGATGCCATGTTTGCAGGTGCTGTTATTCATCGGGTAAAAGAACATTTTACCATTCATTGCGACAGCAGCCTGATGGCAGCCGATATGTACGGGCTTCACCAGAATGACATGCATCAGTTTATCCGCAGAACTACCCATTGGCACAGGCTTGCATCTTATGGCCTGGAATCGGACCTTGAATACTGCGTAACACCAGATCTGGCTAATATATTGCCCATTTACAAGAATGGTGATTTGGTTTGTGAATGATTGGCTTATGGCTTACGGTTCATAGCGTATAGGAGATTGCTATCCATCATAAGCCATATGCTATCAGCCATTAGCGTTCTTAACAAACATTTCATCCACATTCTTCTCATTTCTCTTCTTAAACTCAGTTGCTTTCCTTTACTTTTGCAAATTGCCCTTTTTGAAGCGGTAATATTGTTTTTCAAGAGTGAACAGGGTATAGTATGGTCAGTTGCCAGCTCTTCTGTTTACTGCTAATAACCGATTGATGTATGGCGCTTCCGTATCTGGTTAAACATATTTATAACAGCGGCACCGAAGAAGTGATTCGCAGAGGTAAAAAAATTCATGCACTGGGCAATGTTGAACTGGTGGAATATGATGAATTGATGGCCAATGTTGTGTTCCGTGTGAAAGATGACGGTTACTCTACTTTTTATAAAGTACATATTAACCAGTTTAAGGATCCTAAAACATTATCGCTCCGTTGTTCCTGTCCCTATAATCTTTCAGAAATCTGTCGCCACAAAGCAGGCGCACTCTTTCATCTGCAGGATTTGCTCGACCGAAACCAGTTAGGTGAAAAAGAGACCAGTTACAATCAGAAACATACAGTCGTTAAAATGAAACAACTCGATCTGAAGCTGATTAAAATGTTATCTGCACAACAAAGTGTAGAAAAAGCGGAAGATTTTTTAAGAAGTAGCAGATCGAATATCCTGGAAGCAAAAGATGAACGGGTACTGGCTGAACTGGAATATGAAAGTGAATTATTCAGGGTATTGCTTCAGAAAAATGAAGAAAGAAATTTCGATACCAGCTGTACCTGTTCATCCGATACGGAACATCCTTTATGCATACACAAGGATATTGTATTGCTGCAGTTACTGCATAATTATGGACCTGTTTATTTCGACAGCATCCGCAACTGGGATAAAGAAAAAAACAAACTACTTGCTTTATACGGCTATTCTTTAAGCGACGACCTAAAAGGAAAATTTGAGTTTACTTATACAGATGGTAAACCTTTTTTAAGAGTACTCGATACGAGTATTAAAAGGGTTTCTTTAAACCCTTCAACGGATATTATACCCAAACCAGAAGAAGTAAAACCCGTAACGCTTGTAGAAGAGCTGGAAGAGCGTGAGAAAGAAATACTAAAGCTGGGCGTTGTAGTTACATTCAATGAACAACAATATCCTTATGTTCAACTGGAGGCGGTACAGGGCGAAACAGATGAGATTCGTTCCACATACATCGGAAAAGTAACCAAACTCGATTTGTCGAGATTTGTAAACACGGAAGTGTTTGATGAAGATGATAAAGGCGCCTTGCAGCAGTTAAGAAAATTGATGCCATCGGAAGTGAGCCGTTATCTTGATCGCAATTCACCATTCAGCGGTATCTGGGAAAATATTATTCAACAGCATAACGATGAGTTGCCCGAAGAAACCAGGCACTTGATGAATGAATACCTGCATCCCAAGATCAAAAAATTATTTACTGATCTGGCAGAAAGCAGGTTTGTATTCAGCTTACCCGAACGTAAGCCTTTTACAACAGCTAATCTTCAGCCTGTAGAACTCGTTACAAATTTTATCAGCCCTGAGTTTGAAGTAACTTACCAGAAAGGTCAATACGAGATCAATTGCCGTGTAAAAATTCCACTGGCCGATCTCAATATAGCCGAGAATGAAAGCAGTTCATCCCTGTTTTTTAAATACCATAACCAATTCTTTACCTGGCAGCGTACAGAAGATATTCTCGTGTTGGAAAAATTTCTCCCGACCGGGAAAATTATTATTGGCGCAGAAGACTGGTCTACGCAGTTGCAGCAATTCATACTGCCATTATCGAAGGAGTTTAATGTTCATTTTGGTAATGTTCAGAAAGAAGAGGTAAAAGACATAAAACCGGAAGTAAAAGTGTTGTTGAAAGAAAAAGGAGAGTACCTTTTATTTCAACCGGTGTTCAATTATAAAGGTTATGATGTACGCTCAATCGATAAGGATAAAATCATTATCCCTGTAGAGGACAAATTATTAGTGATTCTGCGAAACCTCGACGCAGAGAAAGAATTTGTACAAAAAATAGAGTCGCTTCATTCACAGTTTGTGAGACCTGCGGAAGGTGATGTACTTGCTTTAAAAGGAACGGAAGTATTACGTAATAACTGGTTCTTTTTATTTGTGGACGCTGTAAAAGAAATGAACATCCCGGTATATGGTTTTGAGGCACTGAAGAATTTCCGTTTCAATACAGCGAAACCATCTACCAAAATATATATCAGTAGTAATACAGACTGGTTCGATGCCAAAGTAGAGATTCATTTTGGTGAACTGAAAGTAACGGTGGATGAAGTAAAAAAAGCATTGAGTAACAAACAGCAGTTTGTGCAACTGGGTGATGGGACTCTGGGTATTTTACCCGAAGAGTGGATCAAGAAATACTCATTGCTGTTCAGGGTGGGAGAAGGGAAGTCGGGTTCCATGAAACTCAGTAAATACCATTTCAGTGTGGTAGAAGAGTTGTACATGCAGCGTGATGAAGAAGAACTGTTTTTTCAACTCGAAGAAAAATACGACCGCCTTAAAGAAAACCATTCTATCAAAGAAATAGCGGCACCGGAACATTTGAAATCTATTCTCCGTCCTTACCAGGAAAGCGGTTTTCAGTGGCTCAATTATTTAAGGGAAGTGCAATGGGGTGGTATTCTGGCCGATGATATGGGTTTGGGTAAAACCATACAGGCATTGAGTTTTCTGTATCATCTCAAACAGGAAAATGGTTTATTAAAAGCATTGGTGGTTTGTCCTACAACCCTCATGTTCAACTGGCAGAATGAAATCAAAAAATTTACGCCTGAAGTAAGTTTTTATGTGCATCATGGCGGACAAAGAACACGTGAAAGCCTTGCGGCAACGGATGCTGATGTGATTATTACTACTTATGGTACATTAAGAAGTGATATCAAGCAATTTGTGGAAGTGGCTTTTGATTATGTAGTACTTGATGAAAGCCAGGCTATTAAAAATCCTTCCAGTAAAGTAACCAAGGCTGCTGGTTTGATTAAAGCAAAAAACAGGCTTTGTTTAAGTGGTACGCCATTACAGAACAATACATTCGATATATACGCACAGATGAATTTCCTGAACCCGGGAATGTTGGGCAGCGTGGAATTCTTTAAACAGGAATTCTCTATTCCTATCGATAAATTTGGAGAGAAGGAACAGAAAGAACACCTGAGAAAGTTATTATTTCCTTTTATTCTCCGCAGAACAAAAGAACAGGTGGCCAAAGATCTTCCCGAAAAACAGGAAATGGTATTATTCTGTGAAATGGGTGATGAACAGCGCCGTATTTATGATGCATTCAGAAATGATTACCGCGACAAAATTCTTGGTGTAGTAGATAACCAGGGCATTCAAAAATCGCAGCTCACCATCTTACAGGGTTTAATGAAACTCAGGCAGATATGTGACAGCCCGGCCATCATTAAAGACGAAGAAAAATTTCCGAATGTATCGGTAAAACTGGAGGAGATTGGAAGAGAGATAACGGAAAATATCAGCAATCATAAGGCACTTATCTTCTCACAGTTTTTAGGCATGCTGGCATTGATAAAAGATAAAATGAAAGAACTGGATGTTGAATATGAATATTTTGACGGCAGCAGTACAGTTACAGAAAGAGAAAGGGCCATTCAGCGTTTTCAGAATGATGATAGCTGCCGTGTATTTCTTATTTCATTAAAAGCCGGTGGTGTGGGTTTAAATCTTACTGCGGCAGACTATGTATACATCGTAGATCCCTGGTGGAACCCTGCAGTGGAACAACAGGCCATCGACAGAACCCATCGCATTGGTCAGACCAAAAACATTTTCGCTTACCGGATGATTTGTACCGATACTGTAGAAGATAAAATACTCAAATTACAGGATCGCAAAAGAAGCCTCGCCCGAGAATTGATTACAGATGATGAGGGTTTTGTGAAGAACCTGACAAGAGAAGATGTAGAGTATCTTTTCAGCTAGCTTTAATTGACCCGGTTTTCATATGTGCAGATTGCTCAATAGTATTGGCCGAGCGACCTATACAGTCTTATGCTTCACCGATTTTAACAGTAGACTTTCCAATCATACTCATAGCTTTCCCTTAATCTTTTTGTGTTAGTGATAGTCAAACACACACAATAGATTCGTAATTCATAATCAATGGGCATGACCAAAATTCTAACCGCTTTTGTATTCCTTTTATTTGCCTTAATGTCAAAAGCACAAACCAGTGCTACACTTAAGGGTAGACTGGTGGATACAGTCGGTAAACAATCATTAAAAGACGCTTCCGTTACCATTTTGGATGCCAAAGACTCTACTTTGGATGTATTTGGAATGACCAAAGCGGATGGAAGTTTTATTATCAGTAATATAACATTCGGAGAAATGCTTGTTGACATTAAGTTTCAGGGGTACGAACCTTTTTCAAAAAAAATAGTCTTTTCTAAAACAAACAATGCAGTTGACCTTGGAAATATTTATCTGAAAATTGCTGCCAATGATCTGGGTAATGTAACTGTAACACAATCAGTAATCAAGATGAAAAATGATACAATGGAAGTATCGGCTTCTGCATTTAAAACAAAGCCTAATGCAGTGGCAGAAGATTTATTAAAAAAAGTACCAGGCATACAAGTGGATAAAGATGGTAACGTTACGGCACAGGGTGAACAGGTACAGAGAATATTGGTAGATGGAAAAAGATTTTTTGGTGATGATCCACGTATGGCGACGAGAAACCTGCCTCCGGATATAATTGACAAAATACAGATATTTGATCAGGCCAGTGATCAGAGTGCATTTACCGGCTTCGATGATGGTAACAGGATACGGGCTATCAATATCACTACAAAAAAAGACAGACGTAAAGGGTATTTTGGCCGTGGATCATTGGGTTTTGGTGCCAATACGAATGAAGGTTTGTACGATAACAGTTTTAGTTTGAGTCGCTTTAACGGCGATAGGCAAATTACATTTATCGGTCAGGCAAATAATGTAAACAAACAGAATTTCTCTGTTCAGGATATGTTAGGTTCACTCGGCGGTGGAAACAGAGGTGGTATTGCATTTCAGGGTCTGGTAGGTAGTGGAAGCGGCGGTGGACTGGTAAATACATGGGCAGGTGGTATCAACTATCGCGATACCTGGAGTCCTAAAACACAGTTTTCGGGGAGTTATTTTTACAACGACCAGAAAACTTACCGTGATCAGAAAAACTTTGTACAAAACCTGATTCCTGGAGCACCTGACTCATCTATTTTCAATGACCAAACACAGTCATCAAAAACATACAACAAAAACCATCGGATCAATTTTAATATCGAACACCAGTTTGATTCAATGAATTCGCTGATTATTCGCCCAAATATCAGTTTTCAGGATACCTGGTCGCAGTCGGTACAGCAAACAGCTTCCACAAGAGGAAAAGTTATTGCACTAAACAGTTCCGAAGCGGAGTCTATTCGCAAAAACAACGGTTTTAACGGCAGTATCAACGCAATATTCCGTCACCGTTTCCCTAAAAGAGGACGTACCTATTCCATCAATATCAACTCTGGTGGAAGTGCCAATGACGGAATGGGAACCAACTATTCAAGGAATCAATACAATCCACCCGGCAGACCTTCATACAGCGATACTATCGATCAGGTGTATACCACCAATCGTGATACAAGGAATATCAGTACCACCCTTTCTTATACTGAACCTATTGCAAGAAATCAGCAGTTAGAGTTCAATTATAATTACTCGTATAACCTAAATAATTCAGGAAGAGAAACCATGGAGTTTAATTCAGGTTCTGGAAAATATGATATGCCTGTTGTAAACCTCACCAATACATTTGAAAATACATTCAACTCCAACCGTGTTACAGTAAGCTATCGTTTGCAAAATCCGAAATACAATTTCAGTATCGGATCGGGTGTACAAGTGGGTGATCTTACCAGTAACAATATCACTAAAAACACCGTCATAAAACAGCATTTTGTTAACCTGTTTCCTGCGGCTAATTTCAGGTATGAATTTACAAAGACAAAGAGCCTGCGTATATTTTACAATGGTCGTACCTCACAACCAAGTGCAGAACAGTTACAGCCTGTAGCAGATAACAGCAATCCGTTGAATATCAGAACAGGTAACCCTAATTTGAAACAGCAGTTTACGCACAGCGTTCGTTTCCTGTATAATTCATTTGATGTGTTTACGCAGAAACTGATCTTTGCCACTATCAATGCCAACTTTATACAGAACGATATTCAGAATGCAACCACGTTCCAGCCTAATGGCGCACAATTAACCATGCCGGTGAACCTGAGTGGTACTTACAGAATTAATGGTATGTTCAACTATAGTTTTCCCCTTAAGAAACCAAAAAGTACACTGAGCTTCCGAACTACTATAGCCAGGGATCAGTCGCAAACGCTTATTAATAATGCCAGTAACTATACAAGGAATACAACTTTAGGAAGTGAAGTTGCCTGGACCACCAACCTGAAAGAAGGGTTTGATATGAATTTCTCATCCAACTCCTCCTTCAGTATGGCCCGTTATACTTTGCAGCCACAACAGAATGGCGACTTCTTTACACAAACAATGTCAACAGAAGCAACGGCTTATTCAAAAAGCGGCTGGGTGTTCTCACTCGATTTCGATTATATCTATAACGGAGGAAGAAGCAGCGGTTACAATACCAGTATTCCACTGCTGAATGCAAGTATTTCAAAACAGATGCTGAAAAATAAAGCCGGTGAACTGAAGTTCTATATGTTCGACTTATTAAATCAGAACGTAAGTATTACCAGAAATATTACTGGCAACACCATTCAGGACGTTCAGACAAGAGTGTTGACTCGCTATTTTATGGTAAGCTTTACGTATAACCTGCGTCGTTTTGGTGCCAACCAGCAACAACAGCGTGGACCCATGAATATGATGATGCCGGGTAGAAATATGCAGCAGATGAGGATGATGAGGGGTGGAGGAATGTATTAAGAGAATACTAAAAACGATACAAGAAGCCATCACGCCTTAGGCGGGATGGCTTCTTGTGCTAACAGCTGTAAGCATATGAGCCAGATTTAATAATCCTTTCATAAAAAAAATTGACCGCTATAACCCAAACTATTATACTTTTACATCCTCAAAGCACAATTATCAATAAAGTGAAGCAGCAGTTGATTAATATCTTATCCCTTTTACTGAATACATCCCGCCCGGTGTTTTCATTAGAAGCTGCTTTTAACTTTCTCCCGCGACCTCGACGTGGTTGCTGATAGGACGAGCAACTGGCACTTGCCCCTATCAGTGGAAAAATCCCCGGAATTGTTTTTCTGACAGATAGCTGTCGTTCCCTTTACGTTATTTAATTTATTCAAGTTGGAACAAAATATTATTGTTCGTGTAGCCAATAGTGGCGACACAGAATATGCACAAATCATTACTGATGAAATGGAATCATCAGCAAAAGCGCGTGGTACAGGTATTGCGAAACGCAGTCCCGACTATGTAGCCCAAAAAATGGAAGAAGGTAAAGCCGTAATTGCTTTATTGCCCGATGGAACATGGGTGGGCTTCTGTTATATTGAAGCCTGGGGCCACGATTCATTTGTGGCCAATAGTGGATTGGTAGTATCGCCCCCATTCAGAAAGAGTGGTGTGGCCAAGCTCATCAAAAGAACCATCTTCAACCTGTCGAGAGAAAAATATCCTAAAGCAAAAATATTTGGTCTTACAACAGGGCTGGCTGTCATGAAAATTAACAGCGACCTCGGTTATGAGCCGGTAACCTATAGTGAACTTACCGATGATGAAGAGTTCTGGGCAGGATGCAAAAGTTGCGTGAACTACGAAGTGCTGATGAGTAAAGACAGGAAAAATTGTTTTTGCACGGCCATGTTATATGATCCGACCGATCATTATGAACCGGAAGAAACATCATCGGAGTTTAAAAGGAAATCGAAAATATATGAGCGCTTTATGAAACTCAAGCAGCATAAGCTGTTGCGGATGTTTCGTAAAAAAGAAAATGGCGGAACCGGCATCAAACCAAAATCATTTTTTCATCACCTGTTTAATCTCTGATTTCTCAGGGTTAATGTATAAGCAAAGCAAAGAATCGTATGAGCAACCTACCCACATCACTTCCTGCAGGCACCAAAATAGTATTGGGCTTTAGCGGTGGATTAGATACTTCTTATTGTGTAAAATACCTGACCGATGAAAAGGGTTATGAAGTACATAGTGTAATTGTAAACACCGGAGGTTTCACTGCAACAGAATTAGAGCAGGTAGAAGCACATGCCTATAAACTGGGTGTAAAATCGCATACCACTGTTGATGCGGTAAAAACTTATTACGATAGCATCATTCGTTTCCTGATTTATGGAAATGTACTGAAGAACAATACTTATCCATTAAGCGTAAGTGCGGAAAGACTAAGTCAGGCATTACATATTGCCGAACACACAAAAAAATTAGGTGCAAAAGCAGTAGTACATGGAAGTACAGGCGCAGGTAATGACCAGGTACGTTTCGATATGGTATTTCATATCATGATACCGGGTGTGGAAATCATTACGCCCATTCGCGATATGAAACTGAGCCGTGAAGAAGAGATCAGTTACCTGAAATCGAAAGGGGTGGATATGAATTTTGAAAAAGCCGCTTATTCCATCAATAAAGGGTTATGGGGAACAAGCGTTGGCGGAAAAGAAACATTGCATTCAAAAGGCATGTTGCCTGAAGAAGCATGGCCAACACAGGTAACCAAATCGGCAGCAGAAGAAATAAAACTGGGTTTTGAAAAAGGAGAGCTTAAAAAAGTGAATGATCAGTATTTCGCTCATCCTGCTGAAGCAATACAATATGTACAGTCAATAGCCGGCCCCTTTGGTATAGGACGAGATATACATGTGGGCGATACCATTATCGGCATCAAGGGCCGTGTAGGTTTTGAAGCAGCGGCACCCATGGTAATATTGAAAGCACATCATGCACTGGAAAAACATGTACTCACCAAATGGCAGTTAAGCTGGAAAGATCAACTGGCACAATTTTATGGTAACTGGTTACATGAAGGACAAATACTTGACCCCGTAATGCGAGATATAGAAGCCTTCCTGCAAAACTCACAACAACAGGTAACGGGTGATGTATTTGTGCAACTGATGCCTTATCGTTTTACGGTGATTGGTATAGAATCACCGAATGATTTGATGAGCAGTAAGTTTGGAAAATATGGTGAGATAAACAGCGGATGGACAGGTGAAGACGTAAGAGGATTCTCAAAAATATTTGGTAACCAGACTGCTATTTACCATAGCATTAAAGCCGATCAGTCATGAAATGAGCCATAAAATTTTTGGATTATTATAACAGTTATGAAGAAAATTTTATGGCGAATTCCATCTGGCCAAAATCAATAATAGTAACAGATGAAAAAAATAAAAGTAGCTATTACAGGTGCTGCGGGTTATACCGGCGGAGAGTTGATCAGACTTTTGTTGAATCATCCACAAACAGAACTGGTGAATATACACAGCACCAGTAATGCAGGTAAATCCATACACACTGTTCATGCCGACCTGTTAGGTGAAACCAACCTGCTGTTTAACCATGAACCATTTACTCCTGCCGATGTTTTGTTTCTTTGTGTAGGACATGGCGATGCCAAAAAATTTCTCGATCAACATAGTATTCCAACCACAACAAAAATTATTGATCTCTCGCAGGATTTTCGTTTAACTGCAACGGCAGTACATGGGGAAAGAACTTTTATATACGGGTTGCCGGAGTTAAATAAAGAAGTAATTGTAGCTGCCCAAAATATTGCCAACCCCGGCTGTTTTGCAACTGCTATTCAACTCGCTTTATTGCCATTGGCAAAAGCAGGTATATTAAGCGATGTGCATACAACAGGTATAACCGGATCAACCGGAGCCGGACAATCGCTTAGCAATACATCACATTTTAGCTGGAGAGCCAATAATGTACAGGCGTATAAATCATTGAATCACCAGCATATTAAAGAGATCACCACTTCGCTCAACCAATTACAAACCGATTCACCACTCTCAGTAAGCGGGGAAGGACCGGGCGTACATTTTGTTCCCTGGCGTGGCGATTTTACCAGGGGTATTTATACCAGCTCTGTAATTGACTGTAGCCTTCCGCTTGAAGAAGTGAAAGCCATTTACCGGAAATTTTATGCTGATGCTGTGTTCACACATTATAGTGAAGAGATGATTGATCTTAAGCAGGTGGTGAATACCAACAAATGCCTGGTACATGTAGAGAAACAGGGAAATAAGATGGTAGTGCATAGTGCTATTGATAACCTGCTGAAAGGCGCCAGCGGGCAGGCGGTGCAAAACATGAACCTCCTGTTTGGACTCGATGAAAAAACAGGCCTCCAGTTAAAGGCCAATTATTTTTAAACCAGCTTAACTGGTAAATACTAAAAAGCTATGAAACTATTTGATGTATATCCGCTGAACAATATCACCATCGAAAAAGCCGAAGGTTCATATGTATGGGATGACCAGGGGATACGTTACCTGGATATGTATGGTGGTCATGCGGTCATCAGCATTGGACATACACATCCGCACTGGGTAAAAAAAATAGAAGAGCAGTTGAATAAGATTGCTTTTTATTCCAATTCTGTAATTATCCCTCTGCAACAGCAACTGGCCGATAAGCTGGCAACAGTGAGCGGTAAACAGGATTACCAGCTTTTTCTTTGTAACAGCGGTGCTGAAGCCAATGAAAATGCATTGAAGCTTGCATCTTTTCACACGGGAAGAAAAAAGATCATCGCGTTTAAAAAATCATTTCATGGACGTACTTCACTGGCTGTAGCAGCAACCGACAATCCAGCTATTGTAGCACCGGTGAATGAAACAGACAATATTATATTCCTGCCTTTTAATGATGTAAATGCTTTGCACGAATGTTTTGTGGAAGAAGGAGACAGTATTGCGGCGGTGATCACCGAAGGTATCCAGGGGGTGGGGGGTATTAATGTAGCGTCTGATTTATTCCTGCAAACCATACGTGCATTGTGTAACCAGTATGGAGCTGTATTTATTGCAGATAGTGTACAGTGTGGGTATGGGCGTACAGGCAAATTCTTTGCGCATGACCACGCAGGTGTGGATGCCGATATTTATTCCATGGCAAAAGGTATGGGTAATGGTTTCCCGATAGGAGGTATTTTAATTGCACCTCATATTCAACCCAAACATGGCATGCTGGGTACTACATTTGGTGGTAATCATTTAGCATGTGCTGCTGCACTGGCAGTATTAGAAGTAATGGAGAGTGAAAAACTAATGCAGCTTACTGCTGAAAATGGTACCTACCTGATTGAACAGCTAAAAGCAATTCCTGAACTGCAAAATGTGAGAGGCCGGGGATTAATGATTGGTTTTGACGTGCCTGGGAATATCAAGGACCTGAAAAAAGTGTTGTTACAGGAATATAAAGTGTTTACCGGGGAAGCAAAACCCAATGTAATCAGGTTATTGCCCTCGCTGGCATTGGAAAGAAAGCAAATCGACGTATTCGTGCAATCTTTAAAACAGGCAATAACAACTATGCAACATAAATAAACCCCTGCGCAATCTCTGTGTTCTCTCGTTCTGCGGTGAATATTCGAGTAACCTCACCGCAGAGAACGAGAGAACACAGCGGTGATCGCAGAGAGAGTATATAAAACTTCAACCTACAAATCAACCATGAAACAATTTATATCCGTAACCGATGTGACCGATATCAATGCACTCATCAAAAAAGCAATAGCGTGCAAAGCTGAACCACTAAAATATCAGCAGTTAGGTGCCGGAAAACGTATTGGCTTATTGTTTCTTAATCCAAGTTTGCGAACAAGACTCAGTACACAGGTAGCGGCCCGTAACCTCGGAATGGAAGCCATTGTATTCAATGTAGATAAAGAAGGTTGGGCATTGGAGTTTGAAGAAGGGGCCATCATGAGTGGCAATACTGTTGAACATGTGAAAGATGCTGCTCCGGTATTGGGACAATACTTTGATATCTTATGCATACGCACTTTCCCGTCACTAAAAAACAGGGAGGACGATTATAGCGAAATGTTCATCCACCAGTTTATTAAATATGCCGGCGTACCTGTAGTAAGTCTTGAAAGTGCCACATTGCACCCGCTGCAATCTTTAACTGATCTGGTAACTATTTCAGAAGAACTCAAAGCAAAGCCACTGAACAGAAAACCCAAAATTGTTTTAACATGGGCGCCACATATAAAGCCTTTACCACAATGCGTGGCCAATAGTTTTGCGCAATGGGTAAATGCATGGGGCGAAGCGGATTTTGTGATTACCCATCCACAGGATTATGAATTGTCGGAGCAGTTTACAAAAGGAGCCATTATTACACACGACCAGGATGCAGCATTAGCCGGCGCCGATTTTGTGTACGTAAAAAACTGGGGCACTTTTACCGATTATGGTAAAGTATATGAGAATGACCCGGCCTGGATGTTAACAGAAGAAAAAATGAACAGCACCAACCAGGCGAAAGTGATGCATTGTTTACCTGTAAGAAGAAATGTAGAACTGAGTGATGAAATATTGGATGGTGCACACAGTCTCGTAACAAAACAGGCTGGTAACCGTGTATGGGCAGCACAGGCAGTATTACATGAAATCCTTACCACAAAATAATATATGTCTGAATCGCTCTATATCATAAAAATCAGTGGAAATATCATCGACGATGAACAGCGGCTGGATGCTTTCCTGCAGCAGTTTTCATCGTTGAGCGGAAAAAAAATACTGGTACATGGTGGCGGAAAGCTGGCTACCAAAATGGCAGATCAGTTAAATATTCCGCAACAGATGATAGAAGGAAGGAGAGTTACAGATGCAGATACACTGCGTATTGTAACCATGGTATATGCAGGTTATATCAATAAAAATATTGTAGCCGGTTTGTATGCAAAAGGTATATCGGCAATGGGTGTAACGGGTGCCGATGGTAATTGTATACTGGCGCATAAAAGACAACATGCGAATATTGATTATGGATATGTGGGTGATATTGATGTAGTAAATGCTACATTTTTACATCAGGTACTGGAACAAAACACTGCGATAGTAGTGGCGCCTATTACACACGATGGAAAGGGGCAACTGCTCAACACCAATGCAGATACTATTGCACAAGAAATTGCAAAAGCCTTGAGTAGCTTATACCAGACCATATTAATTTATTCTTTTGAGAAGAAAGGAGTGTTGCTTGATGTGAATGATGAGTCATCGGTTATTGCCAACATGAATAAAGAACAATATCTTTTACTGAAAGCAGAAGGAAAAATATTTGCAGGAATGATACCTAAACTCGACAATGCATTCGCTGCCATTGACGCAGGGGTAGGTAAAGTAATAATAGGACAGGCTGAAGAATTGGTACTGCTCATAAATACAGCTAGCGGAACAACAATAGAGTAAAATGAATCAGTCGATCCACATATTATACCAGGACAGCATCAGTTTGCTCAAAAAACTGATAACCATTCCTTCATTCAGTAAGGAAGAGTCGGCAACGGCTGATTGTATAGAGGTGTTTTTCAGCGAAAGGAATGTAGAGTCAAACAGGTACCTCAATAATGTATGGTCTACTAATTTACATTTTGATGAAAACAAACCAACCCTGTTACTGAACTCACACCACGATACCGTAAAACCCAATAAAGCATATACACTCAATCCGTTTTTGCCAATTGAAAAAGAAGGAAAACTTTTTGGATTGGGTAGTAATGATGCAGGTGGTTCACTGGTATCATTACTTTCAGTGTTTCTACATTATTATGCGCAGGAAAATCTTGCATACAATATTGTATATGCCGCAACAGCAGAAGAGGAGATATCGGGAAATAATGGTATAGAAATACTCTTGCCTCAATTGCCTGCCATTGAATTTGGTATTGTGGGAGAACCTACACAAATGCAGATGGCAGTGGCCGAACGAGGACTACTCGTACTCGATGCCGTGGCAACAGGTAAACCCGGGCATGCGGCACGTAATGAAGGTGACAATGCATTGTACAAAGCTATAAAAGATATTCAGTGGATTGAAAATTACCGGTTTGATAAAGTATCTGAATTACTCGGATCTGTAAAGATGACTGTAACTGTTATAGAAACAGAAAATAAAGCGCATAATGTGGTGCCGTCATCCTGTAATTTTGTAATTGATGTACGGGTGAATGAGTGTTATTCTTTTGAAGAAGTAATTAATACCATACAATCGAATCTACAGTCTGCAGTGCAGCCAAGAAGCCTGCGGATGAAATCGAGCGCTATTCCATTAGATCATCCGCTTGTACAGGCAGGGAAGAAATTAGGGAGAAGCTGGTATGGCTCACCTACAACTTCCGATAAAGCATTGATGCCCTTTCTTACGTTGAAAATGGGTCCGGGAGATTCGGCAAGAAGCCATAGTGCCGATGAGTTTATTTATCTCACTGAAATTGAAGAAGGGATTAAGTTATATATCGAAATACTGGATCAGCTCATCTTAAAGCAATAGATATGAAATGGCTATTACAATGCACTGGATTTTACAATATGATCTTTTGGCCATTCCATGTAACCAAAATCAATAAAAATTAACGCATGAAACTCTGGCAAAAAAATACTAAGGTATCAGGTTCCGTAGAAACATTTACGGTAGGAAAAGATCGTGAAATGGATCTGCTCCTGGCGCCATTTGATGTATTAGGTTCTATTGCCCATGTAACCATGCTTGCAGAAGTGGGTCTGCTCACACAAGAAGAAGCTGTATTGATAAACAAAGAACTTCGAAACATTTATCGTAGTATTCACGATTCACTTCACGAAGGAGTTCCAGGAACATTCACCATTCACGAAGGTGTCGAAGACATCCACTCCCAGATAGAATTCATGCTCACTGAAAAAATAGGAGAAGCAGGAAAAAAAATTCATAGCGCCAGGAGCAGGAACGACCAGGTATTGGTGGATATTAAACTTTTTCTGAGAAATGAGATCAGGTTGCTGGCAGAAGAAACGGAAAAATTATTTCGATTATTACAGGAACAAAGCGAGAAATATAAAACACATCTTTTACCCGGCTATACACATTTACAACTGGCCATGCCATCTTCATTTGGTTTATGGTTTGGTGCTTATGCCGAGAGCCTTACAGATGATATGATTTCATTGCAGGCGGCATATAAAATCGTAAACAAGAATCCACTTGGGTCAGCAGCAGGTTATGGCTCATCATTTCCCATCAACAGAACATTAACAACTCAATTATTAGGATTCGATGATCTCAACTATAATGTAGTATATGCCCAAATGGGACGTGGCAAAGCAGAAAGAGTAACTGCTATGGCCATGGCCAATATTGCAGATACACTGAGTCGCATGAGTATGGATATGTGTTTGTACCTGAACCAGAATTTTGATTTTGTGAGTTTTCCGGCGGAACTAACCACCGGTTCAAGCATCATGCCCCATAAAAAAAATCCTGATGTATTTGAACTCATACGTTCACATGCTAATCGTATAAAAGCATTGCCCAATGAAATTATGATGATGACAACCAACCTGCCATCGGGTTATCATCGCGATCTTCAGTTACTGAAAGAGCATTTATTTCCTGCATTTGCCACACTCAGACAGTGCTTGCAGATGGCACAACTAATGTTGTCTTCAATCGAGATAAAAACAGGTATTATGCAGGATACCAAATATCTATATGCATTCAGCGTGGAAGAGGTAAACAAACTCGTATTGCAGGGTATTCCGTTCAGAGACGCTTATAAACAAGTGGGTATGCAGATAGAGGAAGGGAAATTTAAAGCGAATGCCGGTCAGCTACAACATACGCATGAAGGCAGTATAGGGAATCTCTGTAATGAGCAGATTAATGCCATGATGCAACAAATCCTTACAGGATTTGGATTCGGAAAAGCGGAAAAAGCAATTCAAATGTTGTTAGAAGATTAAAGTTGCGATGTATACCTTTTCTTTCTTGGTGTAGTCCCTAAAATATTGTTGTTTTGATGCTACTAAACCAGAAATGATGCGATTAATTTTTTCTTGTACAATCGGTTTACTTATTGCCGGTACCGGTTATAGCCAGACTAAAACAACAAAACCGGCAGCTCCTAAAGCTGCAAAAGCAGGTGCTGTGAAAGCAATGCCTAATCCACTTAAAAACGGAAAAGACTCTGCCAGTTATGCATTAGGTATACGAATAGCACAAAACCTGGAAAGCCAGGGATTAGGAAAATTAAATGTGGCCATTCTTCAAAGAGCACTTGCAGATCAGCTGGGCAAAAAGAAAATAATTATCCCGGAAGCCTCTCTGAATGCCTGTATAGAAGATTTTGTAGCAGAAGCCAGCCAGGAAAAAATAGCGCAGGCAAAACTAGCGGCTGAGCAAACAAAAAAACAGGCAAAAATATTTCTGGATGCCAATGGGAAACGTCCGGGTGTAATAACCCTTCCAAGCGGATTACAATATGAAGTGGTAAAGAATAATCCTGATGGCGTAAAACCTGTTGCAACAGACCGGGTAAAATGTCATTATCATGGAACACTGATCGACGGAACGGTTTTCGACAGTTCTGTTGAGCGCGGAGAACCAATTGTAATTGGTGTAGGAGGTGTAATTCGTGGCTGGCAGGAAGCATTACAATTAATGACCGTGGGCAGCAAATGGAAACTTTATGTACCTGCAGATCTTGCATATGGCGATGCACAGGCCGGCCCCAAAATCGGTCCGGGTTCTACCCTGATTTTTGAAATAGAGCTTATTTCAATAGAAAAGGAGTAAAAATTTCGATAACCAGACCCTCTGTGATTTCACAGAGTTTTTTTATTCTATTAACCTTCATTAACCTTTTCCCAAAGTTCATTAACTGCTTTTGGATAAGCGCAACACTACTTTTGATGTATTAAAACCAAAAGTAATGTTGAAATACATCGCTACACTGCTCATTATTGTTCTGCTTCCTGCTTTTGTTCAGGCACAAAATACAGGTACTGTTAAAGGACATGTATTTGATACGGCTACCAACCGTGGACTATCTTACGCAACAGTTTCTGTTGTAAATACAAAAGACTCAACACTTGTAACATTTACCCGTGCCGACTCAACAGGCAAGTTCAATATTAAGTTACTCGAAAAAGGGAGCTACCTTATTTCTGCTTCTTATGTAGGTTATGTACCGGTATGGAAATCGATTGATATAAAAGTTGGACAGGAACTTGATCTTGGTCAGCTGATTCTCACAGATGTGTTAAAGAGTGGCGATGTAACGGTTACCACACGCAGGGCACCGGTTACTATTAACGGCGATACAGTAGAATTCAATACTGAAAATTTTAAAACACAGCCCAATGCCGTGGTGGAAGATCTTTTAAAGAGATTACCCGGTGTAACTGTTGATAATGATGGAACCATAAGGGTAAACGGACAGCGTGTAAATCGTGTTTTGGTGAATGGAAAAGAATTTTTTACCGGAGATCCTAAAATTGCAACTAAGAACCTCGATGCAGATGCAGTAGACAAAGTACAGGTATTTGACAAAAAAACTGACCGTGCTGAATTTACGGGTATCGATGATGGTAATTCAGAGAAAGCAATTAATCTCAAACTGAAAAAAGACAGGAATAAATCAACTTTTGGAAGAATTGCGGGAGGGGTAGGTGGCGACGACGGGCGCTATGATGCACAGACCAATATCAACCGTTTTAATGGAGATCAGCAATTATCGCTCCTGGGTATGGCAAATAATGTAAACAAGCAAGGGTTTAGCCTGAGTGATATCATGAATTTTTCGGGCGACCTGGCAAGAGGCATGCGCAATGGAGGCGGAGGTGTAAGTATTAGCATTGGAGGGCCGGGAGGAGACAATGGATTGCCTGTTACAGGACTTGGACAAAACCAGCAGGGTGTTGCCACTACTTACGCAGGAGGGGTAAACTATAATGATCTATGGAACAAAAAATCAAATGTAAATACCAGTGGTATGTTCAGCGATATCGACCTGTTGACCAATAGAACAACGAATCGGCAGAACCTGTTACCGGGAAATGCATTTGATTATGTAAGTAATAGTACTTCGGCAAGGAAAGTACAACAGCAAAGATGGAACGGAAGTATCGATCACAAGTTCGATAGTATGATTTCATTAAAAGTTACCCCGCAGGTATCTGCACAACAGAATAATAGTAATACCTATAGCAGCTATAGCTCAACCAATAAAAACGGTGTAAAAATAAATGATGGTTTCAGCGACAGTAAAACACAATCAGATGCATTGAATCTTTCTACCACTGCATTATACCGTCAACGGTTAAAGAAAAAAGGAAGAACCATATCAGGTAATTTCACACTGAATTATAACGACAGTAAACAAACAGGTGACCTTTATACCCGTAACACTTTTTATGCCGCAGGCGTGCCATTGAAAGATTCTATTACCAATCAGAAAAATATACGTAATTCCATTACCAGGAATTTTGGTGGAACAGTCACCTATACTGAACCAATAGGCCGCAGGTCATTATTGGAAATATCCTCTTTCTATAATACCAATAGCGGACAAAGTGATCGTAAGACTTATGATTATAACAGTGGATCGGGTAAGTATGATCAGTATAATACCATACTGAGTAATGACTTTACCAGCAGTTATCATTACGGTGGTGGTACCCTGAATTTCAGGTCTAATATGAATAAAGTGGTATTGACGGTTGGTTCGTCATTCCAGGCAGCAACATTAAGAAGTGCCAATAACAGTAATGGAAATATAATTGAACAACGCTTTTCGGATATGCTGCCCAGTGCAAATATTCAATACAGGTTTACATCGAGCAAAACATTATCGATGAACCTGAATACTTCAACCACACAACCATCAACTGCACAGTTGCAGCCAATAGCAGATGTAAGTGATCCTTTGAATACATCAACAGGTAACCCTAACCTTAAACGTAGTTATGTACAGTCATTAAACCTGAGCTTCTTTTCCACAAATATTTATACACAAAGAAACCTGTTTGCATTTATCTCAGCAACCAAAACCAATAATGCCATTGTTAATTCTGATGTAATACAACCTAATGGTTCACGTTTGTCAATGCCTGTAAATGCAGATGGACAGTATTTTGTTTTTGGAAGTGTGAATGCGGGGTTCCCCATCAAGAAAATTAAATCGAGAATAGATATTGGTATCAGCACCAACTACATGCGTAATATTGCATTCCTTAATGGTGCCAGAAATAATATAGCTAACCTCGGTGTGGGGCCATCGCTTACTTACAGCTTTGCACAGGATGGCTTAATGGACATCAATGCTACAGCAAGACTGAATATTAGTAAAGCAACTTATTCATTACAGCCCATGCTCAATACCAATTACCTGCAACAGACATATAATGTTGAAATGAATAACTACCTGCCATTGGGTTTAGTAATGAACAACAGTTTCAACTATACGGTGAACTCAGGTCGTGCCGATGGCTTTAACACCAAAATACCTTATTGGAACGCCTCATTGGCCAAAGGTTTTATGAAAAATAAAAGAGCTGAATTAAAGCTGAGCGTATTCGATATGCTGAATAAAAATATTGGTATTAACAGATCGGCCAACCAGAACTATATAGAAGATACCCGTTATAATGTATTGCAGCGTTATTTCCTGCTAAGTTTTACATATAGGTTGAATAAAGTGGCTACCGGGGGTGGGGCACGTATTATTACCAGAACTTTTTAAACAGTATTTTCTCTTTCTCATATTTATCAGTCATCCCCTTCTTTTCAGAAGGGGATTTATTTTATTTTATGCAATATCCGGCCTGCTGATACGTCTTAAGAATAGAAATTCTACACTTATGATCCTATTTGCGGGTATAGTTATATTTATTGTATTGATTGTTTATGTTTTTGTTAGAACCGAACCTTTTGGCAGCCTTTCATATGGGAAGCGGAAAGAGCGTATTATAAAATCGCCTAATTACAGAGAGGGACGCTTTCAGAACCTTCATCATACACCCGACCTGGCAGAAGATGCCAGTTACTATAGTGTATTGATGGAGTTTTTCTTTCGCAAAAAAGAAAGACCCCAACCACTGGGTATACTCCCATCTCTTAAAACTTCTCTCAGCCAACTTGATCCCGATGAACAGGTATTGATCTGGATGGGGCATTCATCTTATTTTATTCAGGCAGATGGGAAAAAGATATTGGTTGATCCTGTATTGAGTGGGGCGGCATCACCTCTATCCTTTACCACAAAAGCCTTTAAAGGATCTGATATTTATAAAGTGGAAGACCTTCCCGAAATTGATTACCTCTTTATTTCACATGACCACTGGGATCATCTGGACTATACAACCATACGTTTATTGAGAAACAAAGTGGGCAAAGTAATTACAGGCCTGGGAACCGGTGCGCATTTTGAAAGATGGGGATATACGGAAAAGCAAATCGTAGAGCTGGACTGGTATGAAAAAATCGTTTTAGCAGAAAGTATGGAAGTAACCGCATTACCGGCAAGGCATTTTTCAGGTAGGGTATTTAAACGAAACCAGAGTTTATGGGTTTCATTTGCCCTGCAAATGTCTTCCATGAGATTATACCTGGGGGGCGACAGCGGCTATGATGATCATTTCGAAAAAATAGGTGAGGTATACGGACCTTTTGATTTGGCTGTGCTCGAATGCGGACAATATGATAACAACTGGCGATATATTCATATGCTACCACAACAAATAATGCCTGCTGCACGTGAGTTGCAGGCAAAACAAATATTACCTGTACACTGGTCTAAATTTACATTGGCCAATCATGCATGGGATGAACCTGTAACTGAATTGTTTAAATCGGCAAAAGAAAATGATCCTGAAATACTGACGCCCATGATCGGACAAAAACTGGATTTACTTAATTCAAAAGGCTTTTCAAAGTGGTGGCAACAAGTATCTTAAAAAAAACTCCGGAGTAAATCCGGAGCTGTAAATAAAATAAGGGTATCAATATTTTTTGCTAACTAATCCTTGCTCCGGATTTTAATCCGGAGAAGATGAATGGATTAACCACCAATACGGAAACCTCGGCCGCCACCTTGTATTTGCTGCTGCATCATATCCATTCTCATTTTATTGAATTCTGAGGCGGTAACAGATTTTCCTTTTTTAGGTTCTTTTAGTAATTTCTGATTTATTTCTTTTTTAATCTCCAGTGCAGTAAAAACAGTAGCGCCATTGTCGCTGTCGAGCTGCAGAATTACACCTGGTAACTGGCCATAACTGTCGGGCCCAACAGGACTGATGATGTCCTGTGCATACCAGGCAACCACTTCAATTTCACGGGGTTGGGGGCGAACAGTATCTCTTGTGGGAGCGGCACCCGCACCACCAATCACCATTATTCTTGGTTGAGCCATCTGAACAGTTAGTTTTCGTGTGGCTTTTAAACAGGTATAACCCAGTATCTGTTTGGTTTCACCGGTTAGCTTCCAGGGTTGCTGGGTAATAGAATCAACAATCAGGTAGTTTTTTCCAGCCAGTTCTGAACTCAGGATTGATTTTGACTGGGTAAAATTTTTAAAGAGTTCACCAGCATCAGAACCACCAATAGAAAAACTCATCCTGATTCCACCACCACCACCTCCTCCTGCAAATGGGTCTGGTGCTTCATTTTCGGGAATTAATTTATATATAGAGATGCTGTCGCTGAAAATCAGCAGGTGTTTACTGATGCGGAACTCAGGCACCATGGCCCTCATTTGTTCATTGGTAATGGTACGGTGCGAATTGATCTTACGCTCATACACAATGGTGCCTTGTTTTACCTGTGCCTGCAAACTGCCAGAGCAAATGGCAACAGCAACCAGGAAGACTAATTTCTTCATGTTGATTAAGGTTTATTTTAGATAACTTGTAAAGGGCCACACAGCCGCTTTTATTAATGACTCAAAGCTAATGGCAGCCTGTGTTAAGCATTCTTGCTCAAAGGTTAATTTAGGTTAATGAAAAGACCATACAGCCTTTAATAGGCTTTACCTTTGCCCTGAGATTATACAACATGAAAAAATTACAGTTTTCACTGGTGTTAATGATATCCACTGTGCTCCTTCTCGCAGCATTTGAGGGTTATTGGTTGCGTAAGCTGTACAAAGATGAACATGCAGGGCTAAAAAAAGAAGTGGATGTGAGTTTTCGGGAAACCATGAATAAACTTCAGTTATCGCGTTTTGAAAAAGATATATCACTTATTACACAAACTGTAGTATTGCCCGGCCCGAAAGGGGTTGAAAAAACAACATTTACACAAAGCCTGACCCTGGATACGGGCAAAAAAACCAAACCATCGAATGTTGTTTACGGAACCATCGGCAGACCGGTAGCCATCACAAATATTCCGGCAGATTCAATTCAATCTGTTTCAGTGTTCAAATCAGGATTTAGTTTTAAAGGGGCGCCTAACCCCGTTTTGATTGAACTGATCATGAAACAGGCAAAGGGCAAAATAGATTCAGCCAGCAGAATTATATTCAGCATGGATTCAAATTTCAAAGAACAGATAGGCCATAGAATTAATGGACGTTCATCAGGTTTTACCATTACCGTCAATACAAAAAAAGATAGCGGACATCAGGTATCTGGCAATGATAGCCTCAGAAAAGAAGTGATACGCGTAAGGGAACATCCAATGCTGCAGGCGATAAGGAACTTACAGGCGAACATGAAGAGAACTGATAGTCTTAAGAAAGTTACTGTTCAACCGGCTGATAATATTGTTTTTACGCAAAATATACCTGCATCGGGTGGAACAGCTTCTCCAATCATCCGTTTTCTGTCGAACAATAAAACCATCAACGATTCCATCCCGGTAAAAGAAGTAGACTCAGCATACAGGGCCGAACTGGGGAAGGCCAATAAAAAATTACAGTTTGCTATTCTTTTTGAATCATTTAAAGACAGTGTTCCCGGTAAATGGCATTTCAGAAGAGACAGTTCAGACCAGGTAATTACCGATAAAGTATTTGTAGGATACAATACTCCCTATGCTTACCAGGCAAAATTTGAAGGAACAGGTATGTACGTATTGCGTAAAATGCAGATGCAGATAGGTGGCTCTATACTATTGCTTTTGCTGGTGGCAGGATATTTTATCATACTCTATCGTAATCTCCTTGCACAGCAGAGGCTAGCTGAAATAAAAAATGATTTTATCAGCAATATAACTCACGAATTAAAAACACCTATTGCAACAGTTGGTGTAGCTATTGAAGCACTGAGAAATTTTAATGCCATACAAAGTCCTGAAAGAACCAAAGAATACCTTGATATTTCTGCCGCTGAATTGCAAAGACTTTGCTTGCTGGTCGACAAAGTCCTGAAACTATCTATGTTTGAGAAACAACAGATAGAACTGAATAAAGAACCTTTCGATCTGAAGGAGTTAATAGATGAAAACCTGCGGATTATGAAACTGCAGTTCGATAAACACAAAGCAACTGTTGAGTTTACTGCCTCAGATAATAGCTATATGATTGAAGCAGACAAATTACATATGACAAGTGTAATCTATAACCTTCTTGATAATGCACTCAAATACGGTGGTAACAAACCAATTATACAGATTACAATGAATATGCCTGATGCAGAAAGAATTGTATTAAAAATTGCAGATAACGGTATTGGTATTGCAGCACAGCATCAGGTAAAAATTTTTGAAAAATTCTACCGGGTGCCAACTGGTAACAAACATAATGTAAAAGGTTATGGCCTTGGACTCAGTTATGTGGCAGAAGTGGTGAAGGGCCATAAAGGAAGTATCAGGCTAGAGAGTGAGCCTGGGAAAGGCAGTACATTTATTGTAGAACTCCCGGTTAGAGATCATTAAAACGAATTAATCTATGCCCATCAAAGTTTTATATGTAGAGGATGAATTATTTCTTGGAAAAATTGTAAAAGAAACACTTGAAACAAGGGGCTTTGAGGTGATCATGGAATCTGACGGAGCCGATGTAATCCGTTCATTCGAAGATGAACAACCGGATATCTGTATTCTAGATGTTATGTTACCCAACCGCAGTGGTTTTGAACTGGCTGAAGATATCCGAAAACTTAATGATGATGTACCTGTTATTTTCCTGACAGCCAAAACACAAACCGAAGATGTGGTTCAGGGTTTTAAAATTGGAGGTAACGATTATATACGTAAACCCTTTAGCATAGAAGAACTGATTGTTCGTATTGAAAATGTACTTAGGGTGCGTAAAGAAGACTTACCGGCCGATATCGGTGATAGTATTGTAATGGGTAAATACAATTTTTACCTGAATAAACAATTGCTAAGCAATGGCTCGGGCGAACGAAAACTATCTTACCGTGAAGCAGAACTGATTAAATACCTCTATCAAAACAGAAATGCAGTAATTGACCGACGCGAGTTGCTGAATCATATCTGGGGTAATGACTCCTTTTTTAACAGCCGAAACCTCGATGTTTATATCACTAAAATCCGCGGCTACCTTAAAGACGATCCCATCCTGGAAATTATTACCATAAAAGGCGTGGGGTATCGGTTTGTAGTCTAGGAAACAGAGAAATACGAAATAGGAAATAAGGAATGAGAAAGTAGTCTAACAATGGCTAAAGAACACTTTCTCATTCCTTATTTCCTATTCCTCTGTTTCTTATTCTCCTATCTTTGCTGTCCATAATCGCCAAGCCATGAATGAAAAATTTGTTACCCGGATCGGGGAGGAGCTGCGGGAGATAGCAGCAGCAGGACTCTTTAAGAAAGAACGTGTAATTACCAGTGAACAAGGACCTGAAATTGTTGTGAACGGGAAAAAAGTACTTAATTTTTGTGCCAATAACTACCTGGGTCTTTCATCGCATCCCAAAGTGATTGAAGCTGCACATAAAGCCATCGACACACATGGATATGGTATGAGTAGTGTTCGTTTTATTTGTGGCACACAGGATATTCATAAAGAACTGGAAAAAAAGATAGCCGATTTCCTGGGTACAGAAGATACTATTTTATACGCTGCGGCTTTTGATGCCAATGGTGGTGTTTTTGAACCCTTATTCAATGAACAGGATGCTATTATCAGCGACGCCCTGAATCATGCATCTATTATCGATGGTGTTCGTTTGTGTAAGGCGCAACGTTATCGTTACGAACATAATAATATAGCCGATCTGGAAGTGAAGCTGAAAGAAAGTGCAGGTTGTAGAAGCAGGATCATTGTTACAGATGGTTCTTTTAGTATGGATGGAACCATTGCCCAACTGGATAAAATTTGTGACCTCGCAAACCAATACGATGCCATTGTGATGATTGATGAATGTCATTCATCAGGTTTCCTTGGTAAAACAGGACGTGGCACACATGAATACCGAGGTGTAATGGGCAGAATAGATATTATAACAGGAACACTCGGAAAGGCGTTGGGAGGTGCAAGTGGTGGTTTCACATCGGGTAAAAAAGAAATTATTGAAATGCTGCGTCAGCGAAGCCGTCCATATCTTTTTTCCAATACGGTGGCGCCATCTATTGTAGGCGCTTCTATTGCAGTGCTGGATATGCTTACAGAAACCACACAATTACGAGATAAGCTGGAACACAACACAAAATATTTCCGCACCAAAATGACCGAAGCCGGATTCGATATTAAACCCGGCGACCATCCTATTGTTCCTATTATGTTATATGATGCAGTAGTGGCTCAGAATTTTGCGGCCAGGCTGTTAGATGAAGCTGTATATGTAATTGGCTTCTTCTACCCGGTTGTGGCCAAAGGTCTGGCACGTATACGTGTACAGCTGAGTGCCGCACATGAACAACATCATTTAGATAAAGCCATTACAGCATTTACAAAAGTAGGTAAGGAACTTGGTGTGTTAAAGGCATAGTGAACAATTCTTATCAGGTCATTAAAACAAAAAAGATGTCGTCAGTAAAAAATATCCTTACACTTGGTTGTATACTCAGTGTATTATCAATAGCCTGCTCACCCAATAATGTAAAAGTGGAAGAAGGCTTCAAAAAATATTTTGATGAAAATAAAGTGACGGGCACATTTGGTCTCTTTGATAATGGAGCAGGACAATTCACCATCTATAATCTTTCCCGCTTTAAAGATTCTTCTTACCTGCCTGCGTCAACATTTAAAATTATAAACTCATTGATTGGTATTGAGACCGGGCGGGTGACCAATGAAAAAATGCTGATTAAATGGAATGGGAAAGTGAATATTTTTCCTGATGGCGATACGGCACGCGACTGGAACCGTGATCTTACGATGGAAGAAGCTTTTGCTGTTTCAGCATTGCCTTATTACCAGGAAGTGGCGAGAAGAATTGGTAAAGATACCATGCAAAGATGGATCGACAGCCTGCAGTATGGTAATAAGCAAATTGGTACAGCAATAGATTCTTTCTGGATCAACAATACTTTAAAAGTTACTCCTGATGAACAGTTGGGACTCGTAAAACGATTATATTTCGCGCAACTGCCCTTCCAGAAAAGAACGCAGGAGATTGTAAAGAAAATGATGATCAGGGAAAACAATGCTAATTATCAGCTTGCATATAAAACCGGTCTTGGGTTCAAAGAAAACGGGAACCTGGTAGGCTGGGTTGTTGGCTGGATCGAAGAAAATAAACACCCTTATTTTTTTGTATTGAATACGGAAGGACCTAAAGATGCAAAAATGATAGAAGCGCGTATGAATATCCTGAAAGCTATTTTAAAAGAACAGGGCTTTTTCGAGGGAAAGCGATAATCTCTTTCAGCATGAACAAAAGACAAAACTATATTTCCTGGGATGAATATTTTATGGGTGTTGCATTGTTATCGGCCAAACGTAGCAAAGACCCCAATACACAGGTAGGCGCCTGTATTGTAAATGAGAAAAATAAAATAGTAGGAGCGGGTTATAATGGATTGCCAATAGGTTGTAATGATGATGAATTTCCATGGAGCAAGCAGGGCGATTTTCTGGAAACAAAATATCCTTATGTATGTCATGCCGAACTGAATGCTATTCTCAATAATATCGGGATGGACTTGAAAGGTTGTAAAATATATACTGCATTATTTCCCTGTAACGAATGTGCCAAAGCCATTATACAGGCTGGTATTAACGAAGTAGTGTATCTCTCTGATAAATATGACGGAACCGATCCTTCCAAAGCATCTAAATTAATGTTAAACAGGGCTGGTGTAAGCTATAGAAGAGTAAAAGCAGGTATCAGCGAGTTACTGTTATCATTCAACGAAGCCGACGTTTGATAAACTATTTCTCTGCGTAAACTTTATTTCCTCTGCGGCTCTGCAGTGAATATATTATTTATTTCACCGCAGAGCCGCAGAGAATCGCTGAGTTTGCGCAGGGGATTAGTTTGGTAATACTTTCCTGATAGCAGGAGCGATCTTTGTTCCAAAAATTTCTATCGATTTCATCAAAGCTTTATGCGATGGCCCGCCAACATCCATATGTGCCGCAAAACGGGTAAAACCGAGTGTTTCGTGTAATTGTAAAATTTTGTCGATGGCTTCATTGGCTTCACCAATAATCAGGGCGCCATCTTTTCCTCTTCCAAATTCAAACTGGTCACGTGTATAGGAAGACCAGCCACGTTCTCTGCCAATACGGTTCATTTGTGCAGCATATTGTGGAAAATACTGATCGGCCATTGTTTTACTGTCATCGCCAAAAAAAGCATGCATATGTACACCTGTTTTTAATTGGTCAACAGGGTGTTTAAAATGTTCATATACTTTCTGGTAGTAATCAAAGAGTGGTTTGAATTGTGAAGGACTTCCACCAATAATAGCAAAAATAACCGGCAACCCATACCTGCCTGCTCTTAATACCGATTCAGGTGTGCCACCAACAGCGATCCACATATCAAGCAACTCATTATAAGCGCGGGGAAACACATCTTGTTTTACCAGTGCTGATCTGAATTGTCCCTTCCAGCTTAGGGGTTGTTGTTGGTTTACCTGGAGCAGAAGATCGAGTTTCTCTTCAAATAATATATCATAATCTGCAAGATCATAACCGAATAAAGGAAAGGATTCTGTAAAACTACCCCGTCCAACTACCAGCTCGGCCCTGCCATTTGATAATAGATCAATACTTGAATATTGCTGGTATAGCCGAACAGGATCGGCAGAACTTAATACCGCAACCGCACTTCCCAGCCTGATATTTTTTGTAATAGTAGAAGCAGCTGCCAGTATAATTTCTGGTGCAGATACAGCATATTCATTACGATGATGCTCACCAATACCAAAAAAGTCAAGCCCTAGTTGATCCATCAGCTTAATTTCTTCCATCATTTCCTGCAGGCGTTGACTGGTTGGAACAGTAATTCCCCGTTCATTTACGTGTAAATCGCCAAACATACCAATACCGAGTTCCATGCTATTTTTTTTCAAAATTACAATGCTATAATCACAACTGATATTTGTATGGTCTCAGCATGATATCCTATAAACAAAATCCAAAAAAAGTGGCCCAAATTTGGGCCACTTACAATATAATAATAACCTGAAAATCTTACATCAGATCAAAACGATCGAGATTCATCACTTTAGTCCAAGCTGCTACAAAGTCTTTTACAAACTTTTCTTTACCATCTTCACAGGCATATACTTCAGCAATGGCACGGAGTTCGGAATTAGAACCAAAAACAAGATCAACACGTGAAGCCATCCATTTAACCTCTCCGTTACTACGGTTGCGACCTTCAAATTCCTGTTGGTGACTGTCGGCAGTAGCGGACCATGTGGTGCTAAAATCGAGCAGGTTTACAAAGAAATCGTTGCTGAGCACACCCGGTTTGCTGGTGAATACACCATGTTTTGATTGATTGTAATTGGTATCCAATACACGCATACCACCAACCAGTGCTGTTAATTCAGGAGCGGTAAGTGTGAGTAATTGCGCTTTATCGATCAGTAATGCTTCAGCAGTGGCCATTTGTTTTCCTTTCATATAATTGCGGAAACCATCAGCTTTAGGCTCAAGCACGGCAAACGATTCAACATCAGTCTGCTCCTGTGAAGCATCGGCACGACCGGCAGTAAAAGGAACTGTAATGGTATGTCCGGCATCTTTTGCAGCTTTTTCAACAGCGGCACAACCACCCAGCACAATCAGATCGGCAAGTGATACTTGTTTTTTACCGGCACCTGCGTTGAATGTTTTTTGAATGTTTTCCAGCGTATCCAATACTTTAAACAATTGCTGCGGATTGTTTACTTCCCAGAATTTCTGTGGAGCAAGGCGTATACGTGCGCCATTGGCACCACCACGTTTATCAGACCCACGGAAAGTAGAAGCAGAAGCCCATGCAGTTGATACCAGTTGCGAAACCGATAATCCTGAAGACAGAATAGTAGCTTTCAGGTTAGCAATATCCGAATCGTTAATCAACTCATGTGTTACAGCCGGAATAGGATCTTGCCATAACAGTTCTTCTGCAGGAACTTCTTTACCCAGGTAACGGGCACGTGGCCCCATATCTCTGTGTGTAAGTTTAAACCATGCACGTGCAAATGCATCTGCAAACTGATCAGGATTTTCATAAAAACGTCTTGATATTTTTTCATAAGCCGGATCAAAACGCATCGATAAATCGGTTGTAAGCATAAAAGGTGCATGACGTTTACCTGCGTCATGTGCATCAGGAACCAGTCCTGCACCTGCGCCATTCTTAGGCTGCCACTGGTGGGCACCTGCGGGACTCTTGGTTAATTCCCACTCATAACCGAATAAGTTTTCGAAATAGTTATTGCTCCATTGTGTGGGCGTAATTGTCCATGCACCTTCCAGTCCACTGGTAATGGTATCGGCGCCTTTACCTGAACCATAACTGTTGCTCCATCCCATACCTTGTTCTTCAATACCTGCTGCGGCCGGTTCTTTGCCTACGTATTTACCCGGGTCGGCGGCACCATGTGTTTTACCAAAACTGTGTCCGCCTGCAATCAATGCAACAGTTTCTTCATCATTCATGGCCATGCGACCAAAAGTTTCGCGGATGGCTTTTGCTGCGAGAATGGGGTCGGGGTTGCGGTCTGGTCCTTCAGGGTTAACATAAATCAATCCCATTTCAGTGGCACCGAGCGGCGCTTCCAGGCTCTCAGGGTTTCTGTGTTGTGCCACCCATTCTTTTTCACTGCCCCAATACACATCTTCATCGGGTTCCCATACATCGGCGCGGCCACCTGCAAATCCAAAAGTTTTAAAACCCATTGATTCAAGCGCCACATTACCGGCGAGGATCATGAGATCGGCCCAGGAAAGTTTTCTTCCGTATTTCTGTTTAATGGGCCATAATAATAAACGGGCTTTATCGAGGTTGGTATTATCGGGCCAGCTGTTCAGAGGTGCAAAACGTTGCATGCCTGCACCTGCACCACCACGACCATCGTGGGTACGGTAGGTACCGGCACTGTGCCAGGCCATACGTATAAAGAATGGGCCATAATGACCATAATCGGCCGGCCACCAGTCCTGCGAAGTGGTCATCAGATCGGTGATATCTTTTTTAACTGCATCGAGGTTGATCGATTGGAACTCTTTGGCATAATCAAAACCGGGATCCATTGGGTCAGATAAACTAGAATGTTGCCTGAGTACATTCAGGTTTAACTGGTTGGGCCACCAGTCGCGGTTGCGTGTACCGCCACCGGCCGATTGTTTCAGGCTGCCATTGTGAAAGGGACATTTACTGATGTCGCCATTAGCATTATTTTCCATATTGATTTTATTTTAAAAGGTTAACCAGGACATTTTATGTACTGAAGATTGAGCAGCAAGATTACACTTAAATAATCGATAGTTCAAATTGATTATCTTTATGATAATATAGATTTAATCTATGACGCTGACACAATTAGAATATATGATAGCGGTAGATACCTACCGCCATTTTGTACTGGCCGCAGAGAAATGTTTTGTAACCCAGCCTACCCTGAGTATGCAGTTGCAAAAACTGGAAGAGGAACTGGGGGTTAAAATTTTTGACCGTACCAAACAGCCTGTTATACCTACCGAAATAGGCGCAAGAATTATTGCACAGGCAAGGGTAGTATTACGTGAGTCGGAAACAATCAGGCAGCTCATTAATGATGAAAAAGATGTGATGACGGGCGAGCTTCGAATCGGTATCATTCCTACATTGGCGCCTTACCTGTTGCCAACACTGTTTAAACAGGTGCGTTCAAAATACCCGCAACTGGAACTGGTGATCAGGGAAACGATTACGGAAGAAGTGATACATGAATTAAAAAACAACCGGCTCGATTGCGGGTTGGTGGTTACACCCCTGAATGACCCGTCTATTCGTGAAGATGTATTGTTTTATGAAGAGTTGTTTGTGTATGTATCGAGAAAAAATGCTTTGTACGATAAAAAATATGTGCTGGCAGATGATATAGACCCTAACCAGTTATGGTTACTGGAAGAGGGGCATTGCTTTCGTTCGCAGGTATTGAATTTATGCGAACTGCGCAAAAGCGGCGACCTGCATTTTAAATATGCAACAGGCAATATTGAAACCCTGAAGCGAATGGTTGATAAAAGCAATGGCCTTACCATTCTTCCCGAACTGGCTATAATGGAATTCAACAAAACACAGATGAAACTGGTGAAAAGGCTGAAAGACCCCAGTCCGGCCCGTGAAGTGAGCCTGGTAACACATCGCGATCATATCAAAACAAAGCTGATTCAAACACTCAAAAGCGAAGTAGTATCAATGGTGCCAAAAGCCATGCAGCAGTTGAGGAATAAGAAAGTGGTGGAGATTAGTGAATGAGGAGATAGATCTTTCTTATCTTAACAGTACTAACCCATTGCTATGAGAACACTTTTATTGATTACCGGACTCCTTTTATTGTTTGCGGTAGAAATACTACGTGTATACCTTATCATGCCATTGCCGGGCAGTCAACAGGCCAATACCATTAATATAGCTTACTGGCTCGCCAATAATATGCTCTGGTTGCGTATTGTGGCATTTATGCTTATTGCATACCCCGCCTGGCTATTGTTTAAACAGCAGGGTAAGCAATGGAAAAAAGCCGCTCTTGTTTTTTTTGTTCTGCTGTATGCCGTGGTGTTTTATATGATCAATTTTAAGATGGAAGCAGATGTAATGTTCTATCAGCCAAAGAACAAACAGTTTGCACAAGGTGAGGCTAATACTGTGGCCGCCGATAAACTGGTATTGGGTATTGTTATAAATGGAGAGGCGAAAGCATACCCTATTCAGTATATTGGTTACCATCACCAGGTGGTAGATACGGTGGGTGGCGTACCGGTAATGGTAACTTATTGTACCGTATGCAGAACGGGTCGTGTATTTAGCCCGAAGGTAAATGGAAAAGCAGAAACCTTCAGGCTGGTGGGTATGGATCATTTCAATGCCATGTTTGAAGATGCGGGTACTAAAAGCTGGTGGCGCCAGGTTTCGGGCGAAGCCATTGCAGGGCCGCTTAAAGGTGCTTCTTTGCAGGAACTGCCCTCGGAGCAAATGTTACTATCGGCCTGGCAGCGTAAATACCCGGCCACATGGGTAATGCAGCCCGATAGTAGTTTTAAAGAAGTGTATGAGAAAATGACCAACTATGAAAAAGGAAAATCGAAAGGCGATCTTACCAAACGCGATAGTGCTTCCTGGCAGGAAAAATCATGGGTGGTAGGTGTTACGCATGAAACAACAGCTAAAGCATATGACTGGAACAGGTTGGTAAAACAACAACTGATTGAAGATTCCATACCCGGTTTATCATTACTCATTGTACTGGAAAAAGACAGCGCCTCTTTTCATACCTGGAACAGGTTGGTAGATGGCAGGTCATTACAGTTTACCAAAGTTGATGGAACCGATCTGCTGAAAGATACCCAAACCGGCTCCAGCTGGAACATGGATGGTGCCTGTGTTGAAGGTATATTGGCGGGTAAACAGTTATTACCGGTAAGAGCCTACCAGGAATACTGGCATTCATGGAGGACTTTTCATGCGGGTACTTTAAGATGATATTATTTTTGGTATGTAAAGCCCTCTTTTGTTGCATGTTCTTTGTTTCATAGGGTAATTGCGATAACTAAACATGATGCAGAAATCAGGTTCTTTGAACCCATTTGTTAGAATACAAGTCAAAAAATGAGTTTTTTGACTTGTATTTGTTTTTCCTGCTTATGATTGGTTGGTATCACAGCGTTATTATTAGTTGCCAAAGCCAGCTAAAAAATGGCAGTTTTGGCAACTAATAATATGTTTCTCCATGAGGTGTTTAAAACACAAGAACTTTGTTGCAGGTCCGCTAGTGAGAGACAAGCGTAGAGAGTTCAAATAAAGAAGACCCTGCGTTGAAGAAAGCAATCTTCTCACCCCGGAGGGGTTACACAATGTGGCTCAATGTATGGGAGCTGATTTTTTATGACCCCGTGTGGGTCACAAACCTTCGCATGACGGATGAATCATTTTTGTAAACCGTTATTAATTGAAATGCGTTTTATGCTTGCGTATGTTACCCCTCAGGGGTAATACATTTCTCCGGGCATTGGGCTACATTGTGTAACCCCTCCGGGGTTAGGGGTGGTTTAATGACGATGTTGTTTATTGGGTTCGTTGACCTGTTATTTATAACAATCTTCTCACCCCGGAGGGGTTACACAATGTAACTCAATGAATGGGAGCTGATTTTTTATGACCCCGTGTGGGTCACAAACTTTCGCATAAAGGATGAATTATTTTGTAAACCGTTATTAATTGAAATGTGTTTTATGCTTGTGTATGTAACCCCTCCGGGATAATACATTTCTCCGGGCATCGGGGGGCTACAATATGTAACCCAATGTATGGGAGCTGATTTTTTATGACCCCGTGTGGGTCACAAACCTTCGCATAAAGGATGAATTATTTTGTAAACCGGTAATAATTGAAATGTGTTTTATACGTGTGTATGTAACCCCTCCGGGGTAATACATTTCTCTGGGCATCGGGCTACATTGTGTAACCCCTCCGGGGTTAGGGGTGGTTTAATGATGTTGTTGTTTATTAGTTCGTTAACCTGTTAAGTACCCAGTCAGAATTAAATGTAAACAACAGCACAACAGGTACGGATAGCTCGTACTATATTTTCCGAAAAAGAAAGTATAATTTAATTCTTATGGGGTACTTAACTATTACAATTTAAAAGAATAGTTCAAAAGCAAGGCATAAAAATGAAGGCTGTACTTGCAGTACAGCGAAAGTTACTGGCAGTGATGTATACAATATAAAAAAGCAGGACAACATATGATAAAAATAATTACCGTTTTACTGTTTTCCCTGGGGCTTAGTACTCTACATGCACAAAACGGATTAGGGTTGAGTATATGAGGAAGATATTTTTGTAAACGCACCCTTTAAATCGTGTCATGCAGCTACCATCTGTTTGCTCGATAGCAGCAAACTCATGGCAGCATGATTTGCCGGCGATTTTGAAGGCGATAAAACAGTTGCTATCTGGGCAGCTATTCGGAATAAAAATGGCTGGACAGCACCAAAGAAAATTGCAACAGGTACACTGAACGGCAAACCCTATGCCTGCTGGAACCCGGTATTGTTTGCAGGCAACAAAGGAATATACTACCTGCATTATAAAGTAGGCCCCGACCCACGTAACTGGCAGGCTTTTTATAAAACCTCCACTGATAATGGTAATAGCTGGTCGGAAGCCATACAGTTACCCGATAGCGTACTCGGACCCATTAAAAACAAACCATTGAAACTATCGAATGGCGATATGCTCTATCCCTCCAGCCGTGAAAGTGAAGATGAGAAAAGCTGGACGGCACATTTTGAAAATCAGATGCATATTCCAATAACTGGAGAACGTATTCAATACCATCAACAGCATTTGGAATTATTCAGCCAACACTATTGCGTTATAAAGACAATTGTATACAGGCACTTTTTCGCAGCCGGCAGAATATGATTGTGCAAAGCTGGTCAACCGATGGAGGAGAGCATTGGACCGTAGCCGAAGCAATGCGTTTACCCAACCCTAATTCAGGTATCGATGCAGTGAGTTTGCATAATGGAACACAGTTGCTTGTATATAATCCACTCAAATCGGGTGCCAACTGGTGGGAGGGTAGAAGTGTATTAAAAATAGCTTCATCAACCGATGGCGTAAACTGGAAAGATGTGTATACACTGGAAGACCATAAGGAAGAGGAATACAGTTATCTGGCTATTATAGTTGATAAAAGTGATACTATTCATATTGTGTATACGGCAAAGAGAAACAGTATCAGGTATGTAAGATTGAAAGGCGGTTCCTTTCAGGAAGAAAGATAAAATGCCCAACAGTTAATGAGCTTGCCCGCCAGTAAAAAGTTGCTGTTGAATGATCTGTGAAATATTCAGTGCCCGCTGCTTTGCCAGTAATGCATAATGACCACTAAAAAGGGTATCTACGGTCTCTACAAATAAAATATTCCACTGCTGAAAATGTTGCGGACTTAAGGGCATCACCTTATGTAAATACTGATGAAGATTAATGGGGTTTCCGGTATAGCTACCACTGAAAAAAAGTACATTCTCCCAGAAATCACACATCACAGGAATATGGGTTTCCCAGTTGATCTTTTTTGGGCCATTAAAAACAGGCCCCAGTATGGGGTCGGACACCACTTTTTCATAAAAGAGTATTACCATTTTTTCTATGTCGGCTCTCGTAGTAATATCTTTTTTCATACAGCTACTTTTAAAACAACAACCTGAATTGTTCCAACAATGCAGCAGGACAATTTTGTTCCAGTAAGGGAAACAAAACTCTTTCTTCTTTTCGTATATGTCTGTTTAATAATAAACCGAGCGAGTTTAGCTGGTTGCTATTGGCATATGGAGTATTCAATTCATTGAATAACTGTTTTAATAAATGATGCTCAGCAATGGTTTCATCAATCATTGTATCTAAATCAAGCATCAGCCCCTTACACTGATTAAAAATGGTTTCTTCTTTTTCGAAATGAAGTTGTAAGGTTTCATTGAAAAAGTTTGTTGCATAACGTGCTTTGCCATCAGTATCTGCAGGTAAACCCGGATAGTCAGGTGCATCATTGCGGAGTAGCTGGGCCAGCAACAGGGCGCTATGATGTTCTCTGGAGAGTGGTTGTAATGATATATGTCTTTTCATGATTAAAGATCTTTACGGTTAAACCTTCGGATAGAAAGCCATACGGGTATAAATATCCAAAGTAACAGAACAGAAAGAGAAATCGACTGACCCCAGGCAGTTCCAAAAAACTTTTGAAATACAGCACCTGTATAACCCATCAGGGCAGAGATATCCATTTTTAAAAGAATCATAATTCTGCCGAGGTCAATGGGGTTGAGGGAGCTGATAAAAATCATGGGTTTCTCCATCGGATAATCCGCAAACTGAAACAGGAGGAAGAGTACAATTCCATCAAATAACAAAGAAAAATACAACCACAATAAAATGGCAACACCAATACCCCTGGCTTTATCGCGTGTTTTAACCGAAGCCAGCATGGCAATGGCAATAAAAATGATGGAAAGTAATAAGCCAATCATCACCATCATTAAACCAGTTCCGTCGGGTACAAATAATAATACAGGTATTCCAATACCAATAAGAAACGCAAGCGACAGGGAAACTGCAATACCTGTAAACAAACTCAACCAGATGCTGATACGTTTGAGTGGCTGACTCACCAGTAATTCTATAAACTCGCTACTATTATACATGTAAATAGTGGAAAAAACAATACTCACCATCGGAACAATAATGAGCAATACATTAAGTAAACCCAATAATCCTTTTGTGGTATTGTCTTCAAGACCAAATAACATAAAAGATAACAGGAACAGGAATAATGTATAGGCAAGAATAATTTTATTCCGAAGAATATCTATGATAACGTATTTGATGATTTTTCTCATGGTGCCAGCTGGTTTTGGATCATGATAGTGGCAATTACTTTACTTAACCTGATCTGTCCGGTTGTTTTCTGTAACTCACCTACTGACTGTTGAAAACAAAGTTTTCCATCCTGTATGTAAATAATTTGCGTAACCATGTCATCTAATTCGCTCAGGATATGGGAAGTAATAAGAATGAGTTTGCCTTTTTCTTTTTCCCTCGTAATTTTTTCTTTCAGTATTTCTGCTGCAACAGGATCAAGCCCTGCCGTGGGTTCATCAAGTATAATTACCTGTGGATTGAAAAGGAAAGCGAGCACAGCACTTACTTTTTGCCGGGTGCCGCCTGAGAGTGTACACATTCGTTTATCAAGTACTTTATCCAGGCCAAAAGCATACAGCAGTTCTTCATCAATACCATTATCGTTGCCGGTGCGTATATCTTTCATCATGGTAAATAACTGACCAATACTCATGTTGTCCGGATACCTGCCAATCTGAGGCATATAACCGATCTGCTTCCGGTACTGCCAGTTATTCTTAATATTATGTCCGTTGAATGTAATGAAGCCGCTGTCGCAGATTACCATACCGAGAATGGCCTTGATCAACGTAGTTTTACCACTTCCATTGGGGCCTATCAGCGCAATACATTCTCCCTTGTTACAGGTAACTGAAAGGTTATTGAGCACTTTTAATTTGCCAAACTGTTTCGATACATTGGTGGCGATAATCATAGTTTCAAAGGTTTCATTAAAGGAAAATCATCTTTTAAATTTTCCGGTGTTAGCGACGGTATCAGCTTCTCTGTCTTATCAAACAGTGCGGTTATAAAACTGCGGAACAGGATCATGGCAGTAGGGTTTCGCTCTACAATAACTGCATACATACTTACGGGCCGGTAAGGAATATCTCCTTTATTGTTTTTGTCGAGATCATAACCTTCATATTTGTCCCAGTAATTCTGACGGAATTTATTCAGTACGAGACTGCCATTGGTGCCCACATCGAAAGTGTTCGACAGAAAATTATTGGCACTCACAGTAATATCCATACAGCTAGCCTGTATTTTCATGGCCCAGCCATTACTTTTAAAACTGTTTTTTTGTACGTCAATCCTGTTGGCTCCTTCGAGGAAAAGTGCTACCGTGTTTTCAATAAACTGATTTTTTTCAATCCTGCTGTCGCTTATTTCTTTTAACAATATACCATAGGCAGCATCTCCCCAGTTTTGAGTAAACAGGTTGTTTAGCATGGTTACGTGGTGCGAGAACATAACGGCAACGCCGGCGCCATTGTTGCGGAACTGGTTATCGATATAGCTGTCGTTGTTCGAAAACATAAAATGCAAACCATAACGGAGGTTTTTCTCAGATATGTTTTTGTGAATGATGGAGTTGGTTACAAACTCAAAATAAATACCATCTCTATGCCCCCTGATCTGGTTATTCTTTATCTGCATGCTGTCGCTTTTCCAACAATGAATACCGTTGCCACTCTGTTGTTCATTTTTGGAAGAGCCGATAAGCCGGTTGTTTTCAATGATGCAATACTTACCAAACTGGGCATAAATACCAAAGAAGGTATTAGCCAGTATGTTATTGCGGATGATTACTTTTTTACTGTTATAAATTTTAATACCCGCAAAATCATCCATGCTGGATATGCCCGAATTAACCACTTTCAAACCTTCCACCACAACCGCATCTGCTCTGATGGCAATTACTTCATATTGATGTTCACCATCAATTACAGGATAGTTGATGCCTGTTAATACAATCTGTTTTTTTATTACCAGCCCCTTTTCCCTGTAAATACCTTCTGTTATCCTGATGGTATCTCCATCGTTAACAAGCCCGAGCGCTTTCCGTATGGTCTTAATACCTGATAACTTACCAACGGTAATAGTTTTGGCAAACATTGAACTGGTCAGCAGCAATACCACGATAAGGAGCAGTGCATTTTTCATTGCCTCATGAATTGGTTCCAGGTGATAGTTTTTCCATTGTTTTTTAAAGCAGGTATTATACTGTCAGCGCGAGTGAATACTGCAATATTGCCACCCATTGGTCCCCTGATAGATTTATCCTGAACAATAACGGCTTTATCTGCTTCAATCAGTTGATGGGGACTTGTATACCGGCTTAAATAAAGATTTTTCACCGCGATATTTTTCTCCTGTTCCAGGTAATTTTTCAGACAGATGACATCATCAAATTTGTACACTTTTCCTTTGCCGGTAACCAGCTCAGCCCCAAAATGTGGGTCAGTAACACGCATCTTGCAGGCGCTGCAATGATCTGTTCCGATTACAATTTCTTCCGGGCCGCTGTTACAGGATATCAGGCCCGATAAAAATAATACCAGCATAAGGGATTTTAAGGAAAGGTTTATTTTCTTTTTCCATTCAATAAGAACCAATAAAAATGTAATCAGCCCAACCAGTATAAATATCCATCCGCCTATATCCGGAAAAGAATAGGCGCCGAAATTGAGTAATTGTTTGAACCCGATTAATGGAGGTTGATACGACATGCCTGGTATAACAATGGCAGCATCTGGTTGCAGGTTATGGCCGTAATTGTATTCCCATCTCCAGAAATCATACATCGATACAACACCAAAACAGATAAACAGCAGGAAAAGCAGGTAGAGATATTCTCTCTGGTTCAGCAGAGCCGTAACCATAAAAGCAAGTGCAAAAAAACCAACAAGATAGGGTAGCAGACTAAACTCCACAAAGTCTTTTGTGTGCAGTGTTTTCATTCCAATATAATGGTTAAGACCATTAATGATGTCAACATCACCTGCCAGTTGATGAGTATAGATGAGCAATCTTAATCCTTCAGGATATTGTGGCGCCACAAGATCGATGCGCCAGAGCGGAAAAAAGAGAACAGCAATTAACAACAAGGCGCAAATGCCCAGTGTAATTCTGGAAATTTTTTGTAGGCCTACTTTTTTCATGGTAATATTTTACACGGAACAAAAAGGGAGCAGGCTGCAATCCTGCTCCCTACACTATAAAACCAACTCATACAACTTACTTGCTTACAGGTGCAGTTTTTCCGGTACTGAATTGCAACGGAACTTTTGAACCTTTGGGTGAAACCCTTACATAGCCCGACATTTCCTGGTGCAATGCACTACAGAAGTCGGTACAATAGAAAGGATAAATACCAACCCTGTCGGCCACCCATTTCAAAGTCTGTGTTTCACCGGGCATAATCAGCAACTCTGCATTAGTGGCACCTTTAATGGCAAAACCATGTGGTACATCCCAGTCCTGTTCGAGGTTGGTGATATGGAAATACACTTCATCGCCCTGCTGAATACCTTCTATATTGTCAGGAGCCAGGTGAGAACGGATGGTGGTCATATATACATGCACCTTACCAGCTTCTCTTACCACTTTGGTGGCACCTTCGCCTTTGGCTACATATGGATGCTGATTATCATCAATTTTAAAAATCTTCAATGATTTATCTTTTATCAGATCCGCTCTTACTGCCTGTGCATAGTGAGGTTCTCCGATTGTGGGGAAGTCGAGAATAAGCTGCATTTTATCGCCACTGATATCAAATAGCTGCGCACTCTGAGAGAGTTCCGGACCGGTAGGCAGGTACCTGTCTTTGGTAATTTTATTATAAGCAATCAGGTATTTAGGATCGGGTTTTTTGCTGTCGCCACCAGGAATGGTGAGGTGACCAATTGAATAGTAAGTAGCTGCACGATCCAGCACTTTCAGGTCTTTGATGTTCCACTTTACTACTTCAGAAGAAACAAAGAAAGAAGTATAAGCATTGCCTTTACCATCAAATTCAGTGTGCAATGGTCCGAGACCTGGTTTTTGTAATTCACCGTGTAAGGCAGATTCGTATTTGATTACAGGTAAGCCATCAAACTCACCAATAAAATCTTTTGCGGCAATGGCTTTCTGTATTTTATCGAAACTAAAAACAGGAACCAGTGCTGCCAGTTTACCACTACCTACTATGTATTCACCGGTAGGGTCCACATCGCACCCATGTGGCGATTTTGGACAGGGAATAAAATAGCAGATGTCTTTAAAGTCTTTAACATCCAATACCAATACTTCTGTTTTTATTTGTGAAGTGGCAGTATGTGTTTTTTCATCATAGCGGTTGCTGGCATATTTCACCGACTGTTTTCTGCCTTTACCGGCTTTAATGTATTCTTCTGCTTTTTTCCAGTTAACGGCCATGATAAAATCTTTATCGCGCTGCGAAGCATTTACTTCGAGCAGGGTACTGGCTTTTTCTGTGTTGTAACAGGAGAAGAAAAACCATCCGTTCGATTTTCCTTTACCGGCATGGCTGAGGTCGAAGTTTACACCAGGACATTGCAACTGGAAAGCAATATCCATTTTACCATCGTTTTTATCTACGCTGATAAAACTGATGGTGCCTTTAAAATTATCTTTGTAAGTGTCAATAGCCACATCACCATTGGCATCATCTGGTGGTACACTAAAACGGGTGCCTGCTACTACATATTCAGTATTCTCGGTGATAAAGGGGGAACTGTGGTTACCCGCACTGTTAGGCAGTTCAATGATTTCGGCAGTACGGAATGTGGTAAGATCAATACGTGCAACCCTTGGGGTATTATTGGCATTACCAAATACCCAGCGACCATCAATTTCTCCATTGGTTTGCGAGAGTTCGGTATGGTGAAGATCATCCCAGGGCACCGTACCATGTGATGTATTTAACATGGCTTTGGTTTCTTCGCTATAGCCCCATCCTTTCTCCGGATCAACAGAAAAAACGGGAATTACACGGAGTAAACGCCCGGAGGGCAAACCATAAACACTCATCTGGCCACTGAAGCCACCAGATACAAAATTGTAGAACTGGTCATATTGTCCGGGTGCAACATATGCTTTTGCTGCAGCATCTGCACCCACGGCACTACCTGTATTTTTTGGTTTACAGGCGAACATGCTGAGGCTGAAACAACCTATCAGTAATGCCCATTGTTTACATGAAAACTGTGTCATTATATATCAGTTTAGTTTGTGAGAGATCAATTATTTAACACCATCATTTTTGCGCATAAATTCATACAGTGAGTATGCTTCATCATCAGTCAGACTTTGATTGGGCATTCTCACGAGGCATATTTCCAGTTGAGCCTGTGCCTTTGGATCAATATTTAACATGGCATCTGTGTTGGTAATAAAGTTTAGGATCCAGGCTGCCTGGTTACGGGAAGTAACGCCCTTCCATCCGGGCCCAACCAGCCTTTCTTCAGAGAGTTTATGACAACTGCTGCATTTTACATTGTACACTTTCTCACCTGAATTGGCAAGGGCCATATTGAGTTTAGGGTTTACCTGTACATCTTTGAATTTGCCTTCACCCCTGTTAGGATCATATGAAGGGTTACCACTTGCTGTGGTACTGCTTTCTGTACTTGCAGTTGTTGCAGCAGGAGCGCGAGAATTACCACCCCCACAGGCTGCAACAATTGAAGCCATGGTTAGCATAGCGATGAGTTTTTTCATAGTTGATGTTTTAAGCATTGAGTCAATAATTGAACACAAGATTACCTGTGAATCTTTTCAATTTTTATGCGTTCAATCATATTGTCTGTATGACTTTGCGGAGCCAATTTCTAATTCATTCATTTCCAGTTTGTTTTTAAATGAAATATGATATATATCATATTCCACCCTGTTCAAAATCATATAACAGGCTGTTTTTGCTGTATAGTTTTACTGAAACAAATGGCTAATGGTTATTGATATTAATACACTGCTGGCCTGGGGGGCAGTTTATAAAAAAGTAAATGCAGGCGATTTCATTTTTCACGAAGGTGGTGCTGCTGTTTTTTATCACCAGTTGGTAAGTGGCAGTGTACGTTGGGTGAATATCAATGATGAAGGGAGAGAGTTTCTGCAGGTGATGATAGAACCCGGCGAATCATTCGGCGAATTGACTTTGTTCGACGGGCAGCCTTATGCAGCAAGTGCCATAGCCAATGAAGACAGTGTTATCATACGATTACAGAAAGAAGTATTTCTTTCCTTGTTAAAGGAAAATACTGAAGCACATTTTGCTTTTACCAAACTGATGATAGAGCGTGTCCGGTTTAAGTTTTATATTATTAAGGAACTGGCACAGCATGATCCGGAAAACTGTATATCGAAACTGTTTGCATATATGAAACAATGCAAGAAAAATATTTGTCCAGACTGTAACCGCATCAAACTTACGCGGCAACAAATTGCAGATATGACGGGTATGCGGGTAGAAACGGTTATCAGAACCATTCGTAACCTCCACAAAAAAGGACAGTTAATGATTGATAAGGGTAAGGTTTACTGCTAATATGATCTGAATCATAAGAATCATTTTGTTACCCGGTTAATTTGCACTCAAAATCAGGCGGATGGATAATGCTTACCACAAATGGGTGCGGATCGCCATTTTTAATCTTATCCTGGTGGCGCTGCTCGGTTTTATCATGCGCTACAAAATTATGTATCCACTACCCTGGGTACATCAGAAACATGTATTACATGCACATTCTCATTTTGCTTTTTCAGGATGGATCACACAGTTGCTCATGATATTCCTTGTGTGGTGCCTGCAGGAAAAGGACAGGGCATTACAGCGGTATGAACCAATACTGAAAGCCAACCTGTTTACTGCTTATGGTATGTTACTGAGTTTTCCTTTTCAGGGATATGGGTTGGTGTCGATCAGTTTTTCTACTGCTTCCATACTTGTATCTTATTGGTTTGCCTGGCTATTCTGGAAAGATATAAACAAACAGTTGCTGCCCACAGCCAACTGGTTTAAAGCGGCACTGTTTTTCCTGGTTATATCATCTTTTGGCGCATTTGGGTTATCGGTAATGATGACCAATCAGTGGATGAACCAGCAATGGTACCTGGCAGCAGTGTATTTTTTTCTTCATTTTCAATACAACGGCTGGTTCTTTTTTGCCTGTATGGGGTTGTTGTTTACCATGCTTCACCGGTATATACCATTGCTGAAATATGAACAACGCATTTTCAGGCTTTTTGTATTAGCCTGTTTACCGGCTTATTGCTTATCTGTACTCTGGCTGCCGTTGCCATTATGGGTGTATATAGCAGTGGCCATAGCAGCTATGGCACAGGTGCTGGGCTGTTTTTATTTGTGGAAAGCAATGGTAATGCATAAACATCAATTTAAAACAGCGTGGCCCATAATGGCACAGCGAACAGGCTTGCTGGTGTTTTTGGCGCTGGCTATAAAATTATTGCTGCAACTTTTTTCAACGGTTCCATCACTCAGCGATCTGGCTTTTGGTTTCAGGCCTGTTGTAATTGGTTACCTGCACCTGGTATTACTGGGTATCATCAGTTTGTTTTTACTCACAGCATTACTGGTATTTACAAAGCAGCAGCAATTACCATTGATGCGAAAAGGCATAGCCGTTTTTGTAAGCAGTATTGTACTGAATGAAATTTTACTGATGCTGCAGGGTGTTTGTGCAATGGCTTATATATTGGTACCGGGTATGCAGGAACTATTGTTGTTGGTAGCATTGGGGTTACTTACAGGCGCTGCAATGATTTTTTTCGGTTATCGAAAACCTGTTTATGCGTAAACGCATAATTTCTTTTTAAACGGTGCAGGAATTTTGTATCAAAATAGCTGATATGAATTTTGCATCTCAAACACTTGCATCTATTGTGAGTAACCATTACCAGGCGGCTTCCTTATTTGAAAAATTTCACCTCGATTTCTGCTGCAAAGGAAAACAAACACTGGCAATAGCCTGCGAACAGAAGGGGCTCAACCTGCATGAAGTAGAACAGGAACTGGAAGAACTTATTAACGGAGCGTATAAAAAGAATGTTGTTTTTAGTGATATGAAAGCGGAGCAGCTTATTCAATACATCCTGATATATCATCATTTTTTCATTAAACAAACGGTACCACAAATATTGGGATACCTGGAAAAAATTAATGCCAAACACGGCGACAGGTTCCCGCAAATGAGCCGGGTGCAGACTTTATTCCGGAACCTGTCATTTGAACTTTTATCGCATATGGAGAAAGAAGAAAAAATATTGTTTCCGGCGATGGTTGTTCTTGAAACAAAAAAGGAAGCAGCGATTCCGTTTACACCTGTAATTGAACAAATGCTGGCTGAGCACAACGAGGCAGGCGACCTGATGGAGCAGATAAGAATACTTACGTTGGATTATGCAGCTCCTGAAAATACCTGTACTACTTTTCAGCTAACACTCACCATGTTAAAAGATTTTGAGGCCAATTTGCATAAACATGTGCACCTCGAGAACAATCATTTGTTCCCGATGACAGAGAAATTATTGGCGGTGTAAAGGGCCTGATGTAATTGCTGCGTCAGGCTCCTGTTATTTTTGGTCGGGCAACTACAAGTGTTTTTTCGCAATGAATATGTAGTCTAAAAAATCATTGCAGACGTTGAGAACGGGGAACTGCTAAGCATATTCAAAGAAAAATAACCTGTGGAGAAGGCGAACCAGAAATTCAGGGTTGTTCATGAGAGTAAAGTGATGTTTACATCAGTGATGGTATTGCCATTCTGTGTTTTCATGGCTGGATTTTGGCAAATGAAAAAAGAACACATAAAATCTTTTTGCACTCATGGGTACTGCCGCACCGCATAAACACCAAACCTGCACCAGTAAAAGAAGCAACTCAATGGCAACGGCAATAGAAAAAGCAGGTATGGTATGTACCAGCATTAAAAATGCGGCGGGCATAACCGATACTGCCAGTATATTGGCCATTACCAAAACAAAGCGAATATAATGGCGGGGTAATAGTGTAAACCAGTACACTGCTTTTTTGGTAAGTGTTTCTCTCAGTTCAACCGTAACTGCTATAAAAGCGTATTGTATAAACCAGCAATACAGAATATACATATTGCTCCACAACAGCATGCCATTAAAAAGCGAAGCACCCACAATGGGCAGCAACCAGGCTAATGCAAAGTACAGCACAAAAAGTGCCAGCAGCTGACCTGCCAAACGGTAAAACAGAAAGGGTGAAAGGTGTGGCTCCATAGAACACTATTATAGAGTTTTTTCTATTGCTGTACAAGCGTAGAACTACGTAATTTTTTGGGGGTAACTACGCTTTTTTTGCAGAAAAGAAAAACACTTAGTAAACGCTTCGCCTAAGGCGTAGTTAACAACTAACTTATCGCCAATCAAACAGCGTTATATGGAAAGCAAGGGATTTTTTTCCGTAAACGATCAGTTGCTTCAGGTAATAGAAGACTCCCCCAAACTGACGAAAGAACAGGAACAGGCATTGGTGGCCGAAACCGGCAAACTCAGCATCAGTTATGTAAGAGATCTGTGCAAACATGCAGCCCGCCGTTCAGTAACACAGTTGGTACATGGAGTACAGTACCTGCTATTCTGGCTGCTGGAGAAAATTTACGAGAAACAGCAACGTGACCGCAATCATTTCCGCGAAAAAATTGCCACACAGCTTGCTGCTTTTTTACGGTTTCTGCAAAAGCAGAGTGCAGGTTTATTTAATGTTGATGCTCCCATGCCCCGTTACCTGTGGATGCCTGTTCACCAGGAACTAGCACCATTGTTACAGAAAGGGAAAAAATTCGTGCTGGAACAAACCGAGCAGGAACTGGTGAGCATCATTCAAACCGTGTACAACAGTACAACCACCCAACCCACACCCAGTTACCGGCAGGCTGTTTACTGGCAAAAACTTACAGAAATATTGGTGCTGAATAATACGCACCCCGATAACGAACATACCAAATGCGTGTACACACTGTTACGTTTTAATTTTAACCACAGTCTCTTTGTGCAATATGTTTTCAGCTGTTATGTGCAGGCTATAGGTATAGCTGAAACCGCCAAAATGCATTGGCAACAGGCCTTGCAGCACATAAACCGGGTAATACCTGAAACGGGTTTGGTGTTGTTGCACGATGAGGAAGACTGCAAAAGAACTTTACTGAAAATGATTCGCAATGAAATGAATGCTGATGTTTTTTCGAAAGAAGCCGAAAACATGTTGCAGCAAAATTTACCCTACCAGTACAACCTCACCGTTGCACAACTGGCCATATTGTTCAGGTTGCAGACAGATACCGGTATACTGCAAACCGGCAACATAACAGAAATGCTGCGCTACCTCGCCGCTCATGCTGTTACCAGCAGGGCAGACGCTATAGGTGCCAAAAGTTTATACAACAACTACCACCAGCCAGACCGAGCTTCTCTACAAATTATGATGGAATACAACAGCCGCATGCGAAGCGTACTGAAGACCTTACTCGACAAAGCAGGCTGAGAGAAATATGAAATAAGGAATAGGAAATAAGGAATGAGAAAGTGTCATTTTGGAATTGATTACTTTTTCATAGAACAGTAGCACATCCCAGCACAGAGAAGTTTTTGAACCAACGCTACCCCCGCTTTTTCATTCCTTATTTCCTTATTTCCTATTTCTTATTTCCTATTTCTTATTTCATATTCCTTATTCCTCTGTTCCTCTCTCTATCATTGCCGTACCACAAAGCGGTTTTCTTCGGCAATTCCCGAAGCGGCTTCGGGTTTTCTTCGGGCATTACCGAAGAAAACCACTGGAAAACCCGAAGGAATCCCGAAGAAACGATGGAAAAACCCGAAGGAATGGAGCTGTTTCCCGAAGCCGCCCCGAAGGCCGCCACCCT
>JBMOKQ010000077.1:0-52503 GCA_049324295.1 Bacteroidota bacterium | reverse complement strand
AAAAACACAAATTCAAAATGCTTCAAAGGTCAGATCTACTAATGGACTTAAACTGCATTTATACGGAAAACTGACTGTAGCTTTAATGTTATTGACTAATTTTTAACCCCTGATTCGCATATATTATAAAATATGGAGTGCCAAAATGGGAGTATACCATTTCGCCAAGAATGTTATTTGATGTCGCTTTAGCGAATTCTGCTTCACAAGAAGAATCAGATATTGCAGCACCAATTTTTTTTATTCCTATAGTGGATACTAATGCACAACAAGTCAAAGCGTTTATTTACTGCACTCAAACTGGTGATTCTTCTTATCGGTACAAACTATATGACAGGAATGCTGTGATTAATGAAATTCCTAAAGTTAACGATGCTACAACCAATGCAACAGTAATTCTCGCTTGCTTTGCAACCTTTGAAAAATCTATATATAGCCATAATGATGTAATTTTTGGTGGTAGATATAAAGAAGTGTTTCATAATTCTTCTGTAAAATTTTCATCAAAATCTAGTACAACAACTAACAAAACCATAGCTACAAAAAATAATTCAATAAAAACAAAAAGTAGTTCAGACTGTTGGGTTTTTCACTCTCAAACAATTGAGTTTTTTATCGGAGGACTTATAATCCCGTTTGAGCTTGCGTGGCAGAAGAATATTTGCACAGGCCAAGTTCAAATAATTGGTTTGTTCTTCATCGGCGGTGGATCTAGTGGCGGTAGTGGGTCTTCAGGAGGAAGTACAGGTGGAGGATATACAGGCGGTTATTATGGAGGCTGGGGTTCAGGAGGAGGGGGTTCGGGGGGTGGCTATATTGATCCGGGTAATGGTACAGGCGGAGGTGGTTCTGGGAGCGGCGGAAGTACAGGTGGAGGTAGTTATACTGTTATTGATCCTTTTGGTAATCCAGTAAGCATTAATGATCCACTTTGGAATCAATTTCCAGGATGGGAAACTCCTATTATTTATTCTAGTAAGGATATTTGGACTTATGATTACGTAGAAGATAATGAAACTGATATGACAGGAGCTGACTACAATGATTATGGTGAATATCAAACAGGACAGACTTGGCCATCGATTTCTCCTATTTTGATGCCTGGAGAATTTATTGGCTGGGGCTTTCCTGGATTAGGTGAAAATTGCTTTTCGTATGCAAAAAAACAACTTTTATTAAAAGGTATGAAACCAGCGCCAAGAAATACAACAGGTCAATACTGGCAGTTGCTAGATAGTCTTGGTGTTCAACATATTAGGGAAGCAAAAAAAGCAGTTACATCAATTCTTGCTCAATTAGCACAAAATAAACCAGTAATCGTTGGCGTGCAGTATCATTCTAGCGGTCATCCTAACGCAGATAAAGCTACAGACCATTTTATTGTTATTGTGGGCTCAGGAACTAATCCGGATGGGTCTATGTATTTACAATATTTTGATAATGCCGCAAGCCACTTCAATGACAGAGGAGGCGGAAGTCACCCCGATAATAAATTAATTTGGAACCCAACTAATGGAACGCTCGAAGGACAAACAAATGCTACTTACGGAGGTGGATTCAGGCCGTATTACAAGGTAACTCAAGTGCGCAAGACTTTAAAACCTTAAAAGTTAGAACTATGAAAAATTACTTTAGGTGTTTGCTGACTTCTGTATTGATTTTTAGTTTATTTATAGTTTGTGATGCATCCGGTCTGGATACTACAATTATCAAACGATCATCTACTAATAACGAAGCCTCAAAATTCATTACATACATTAATCCTTCTAATAACGACTGGCATTATGATTCTTTAAAATCTACAAGTCTTCAAGTTAGTTCCAAAACAAAAAATAAGTTCCCATATGGGACTTGGATAGAAGCTTACCAATACCAAAATAAGATTTATTTATACTATCCCTGTGACCTTGGTTATATTTCCAAGATAGAAATTTCTAAAAGTACCTTGAGAAAATACGGTATGGAAATAGATGATTATCGAGTTGTTTCAAATAAAAAGGTGAAAAATTATTTTCAACTTAATTTGGTAGATATCTCCGGGAATAAAGAATTGTATTTATTTAATGAGATTGATAGAAAAAGAGGAATGGCAATTCTTGAAATAAGCGATGGTAAAAGGGGAAAACTTAAAAAATTGATGATTGCAGCTTCTCATCTAAATAATTACCCTATGATTGTGAACTATTGTGAAGCCAAATCTTTCGAATTTTATTTTGATCCCATCGACTTTGATAAGATTGTGCCCAAAAACAAGCATTAACTATATAACTTCAATAGGTGCCTAAATGAGGCACCACCTATTGAAGTTATGAATACCAAACTGCCATATTTACAAGTTGTCGCGCGTAAAATATTATCGATAATATTTTTTTGTGGCATGCGTTATCTTATATCTTTCATTGCAGCAGCATAATATAGTATAATAGACTTGGCAATAAATGTGGTTGAGTGTCGGGTTAAAATAATTATTTAAAAATACCAGGAGATGCTAGTTATTCAAGTATAATACTGCAGCACTTTCCTGATAGCGGCTGCTTTTAACAAACACTCTTCATATTCCTTTTCCGGATTGCTGTAAAAAGTAATACCTCCGCCTACCTGGTAACCGAGGTACCCATTAGCTGCATTGTAAAGTATACTCCTGATAACAACATTAAAATCAAAATCTCCGGTGGGATCAAAATAACCCACGGCACCGGAGTACAGTCCCCGTTTTGTTTTTTCATATTGTTCAATCAGTTCCATTACTCTTTTCTTAGGTGCGCCCGTCATACTGCCCATCGGGAAACAGGCTTTGAGTATGGAAGAGAATGATACAACTTCTTCCAACTCACCTTCAATAGTTGAGATCATCTGGTGTACCTGTGGAAAGCTATAAATGCCAAACAACTCGCTTACATGAACAGAGCCTTCTTTGCAAACTTTGCTTAGATCGTTACGTACAAGATCTACCACCATTACATTTTCACTTTTATCTTTTTCACTTTCCTTCAATGTTTCAACCAGTTGAATATCTGTTTCTTTGTTTTGCAGATTCCGTTGAATGGTTCCTTTTATAGGTTGAGAAATTAATTTGTTTCCCTTCTTTTGTAAAAATCTTTCCGGGCTGGCGCAAAGCAGGTATTGGCTCTGATGTTTATAATAACAGGCAAAGGGGTTTGGTGAAACAGTTGTTAAATGCCGATAGAGTGATAAAGGGTCTATCTGAACCTCCGTAGCATAAAATTCCTGGCAATAATTTATTTCATAACAATCGCCACGTAGTATATGCTGTCTGAGCTGTTGAATGATATGTATGTATTCTTCTTTGCTGAGGCGCGACTGTATTTTTAAAGCAGCTTTTGTTAATGATTCTGTTGCTGTTACTGCTATTATTTCCTTGTAAATATCTGCGGGATCGCTGTTGTCATAACAGATAATCTCCAGCTGGTCATGCTGAAGTTTTAATACAATGGCCGGAACAAAAAAGAAAAGATCAGGAAACAGGATGGCATCCGGGTGAGTGGAACTGAGTTCCTCTACCTGGTTTTTATTATCGTAAGCAATATGACCGAAGATCCACTGTCCTTTATGTTGTTGCAGAAATGTATCCAGGTCGGAGAATTTTGCTTCTGTGGCAATTTGGGCAATCTTGCCACAGGCCACAAGGCATTCTACCGTGGAATTGGTTAACTGGTATTGATGGTTATCCAGAAAAGAACAAATGTTGAACCGGTTGGCCCAGTTCAACATTTGTTCTTTACATTCTTTGATATCTGTTATTGGAAAAGAATGGCTGATATACAGTTGGTTTAAGATGATCTAGAAATCATCGTCATCATCATCATCGAATCCGCCGCTTTTATCGTTGAAGAGATCAAATTCTTTAAAGTCTTCATCCAGTTTAAAGTCGTCATCTTCATCGTCGCCTTTTTTCTTGCCGCCACCGGCTTTTTTACCTTTACTTTTTGGAATATCAAATTCGTCGAAGTCTGGATCCCAGTCATCGTCTTCTTCTGCTTTATCCCAATCATCACTTCCTTCCTCGTCTATATCGTCATCATCATCGTCATCATCGTCTTTTGACTTTTTTGATGCAGACTTCGATGCTGTTTTTTTACCGGAGGGTTTCACATCCATTTCATCATCATCTTCATCTAAATCATCATCATCATCTTCCATTTGCTTCTTGCTTTTTGGAGACGGGTTCTCTTCAGCATTTTTAGGTGCTGCTTTTTTAGGTGCGGAGGATTTTTTATCCTTATCAGATCTTGCTGCCATATTCCAATAAGATTAACTGCGTAAAATTTCAACGCAAATTCTTATTAACCAAAAAAATTTTTCTGTTACAAATGCGGTGCCACAAACTACAATCTTACAATCTGTTCCCGGCCAGGGCCATTGGAAACAAATTTAACGGGTGCGCCTACATAATTATTAATAAAATCAATATAAGTTGACATCGTTTCAGGCAAAGCTGCTGCTTTTTTAATACCGGTTGTATCGGTGTTCCAGCCTTTAAAACTTTTCCAAACGGGGTCAATATCAATTCCAGACATCTGGAAGGGTACTTCTGTTGTTTGTGTGCCACCCAGGTTATAAGCGGTACAAACATTCAATTCATTAAAACTATCTAATACATCTGCTTTGGTCATAATGATTTTAGAAACACCATTGATCATACAGGCAAACTTCAGCGCAACCAAATCAATCCAGCCACAGCGGCGTGGGCGACCTGTAGTGGCGCCAAACTCACTTCCAATACGACGTAGCTCCTCACCGGTTGCATCGTGTAATTCGGTTGGGAAAGGCCCGCCACCCACGCGGGTACAATAGGCCTTGGTTACACCTAATACGTCATTGATTTGTCTGGGCGACACCCCCAAGCCGGTACAAACACCTGCTGAAGTGGTATTGGATGATGTTACAAACGGGAAAGTTCCAAAATCAATATCCAGCATACTTCCCTGCGCACCTTCTGCCAACACTTTTTTGCCTTTGCTGATATTATCATTGATAAAATATTCGCAATTAATCACATTCAGTGTCTTCAGGAACTCCAATGCCTCAAAAAACTCCTGTTCGGCTGCTGAAATATCTTCTGAAAAATTGAAGTTATCGAGTAAAACCTGGTGTTTGTTTCGCAGGTCGTTGTATTGTTTGGAAAAATTCGGGTGTAAAATATCTCCAACACGGAGCGCATTTCTGCCTGTTTTATCCATATAGGCTGGTCCGATACCTTTTAAAGTAGAGCCAATTTTAGATTCGCCTTTTTGTAATTCAGAAGCTTTATCCAGTGCACGGTGTGTAGGAACTATAATATTGGTTCTCTGTGAGATGAAAAGATTTTTGCGTACATCAACACCATAAGCTGCTACCGCGTCGCATTCTCTTTTCAGGGTTACCGGATCAAGTACCACTCCGTTTCCGATAATATTGATGGTATTCTGGTGAAAAATGCCGGAAGGAATCTGGTGAAGTACCATTTTCTTACCGTCTACATATAAAGTATGTCCTGCATTCGGACCACCCTGGAAACGGGCAATGATATCGTATTCCGGTGCGAAGTAATCTACGATCTTTCCCTTGCCTTCATCACCCCACTGTAACCCAAGTATAACGTCAACCATAATATTGCTTTGAATCGCGGCAAAAATAGGAGATAGTTTGGGGTTTGTTGTGTTTGGTTGGGATTATTTTTCGGGAGAAACAGCATCAAAATTTAAAAGTCGAAATTTAAAAGTCAAAAGTCCAAAACGTATCGTATTTTTTTGACTTTTGACTTTTTAATTTCGACTTATTTTCCCTCCGTTTCCGTATCAAAACGATCAACTGTTTGTATTCCATTAAGCGATTTGAGTCGCGTTACCAGTTCTTCCAACTCTTCTTTATCATGAACGAAGACTTTTATGGTGCCTTCAAACAATCCTTCTCTTGATTCAATGGTTAAACCTGCAATATTAATCCTGAGATCGCCGCTGATTACATTTGTTATTTTATTGATAACTCCCACATCATCAAGCCCTACAATCTTTAAACCGGTGAGGAAAGATATTTCCTTGTTTTTCGCCCACTTTGTTTTTACTACCCGGTGTCCGTAATTGGCTAATAGTTGAGTGGCATTGGGGCAACCTGTTCTGTGTATGATTAATCCTTTACCTGTACTTACAAAACCGAACACATCATCTCCCGGAATGGGGTTGCAGCATTTGGCAAGTGAATACATGATTTTATCGCTGCTCTCGCCAAAAATGATCAGTTCCGAGTCTTTTTTTGTATAGGTTTTCTTGGTTGCATCAATAGATGTTTCCTGTATAACCGGTTTTGGTTTTGGAACCTCTATTTTATCACCCAATACCTGGAAGTCTTTGAGTTCTTTCAGGTCAATTACTTTCGTTGCAATCTTAAAATGCAGGTCGAGTGAAGAAGGGAGTTTATAAAACTGTACGAGTTCTTCTATATTGTGTTGGCTGTATGCGGCGCCCATGCTTTCCAGTTTGCGTTGCAATACATATTTGCCATCTTCTGCTACTTTTCTTTTTTCTTCTCTCAGTGCATCTTTAATCTTATTGCGAGCCTTTGCTGTTACCACAAAACCCAGCCAGTCTTCAGAAGGTTTCTGTTTATTACTGGTGATGATTTCTATCTGGTCGCCACTGCGCAGTTTGTGACTGATAGGTACCAGTTTATGATGCACTTTTGCGCCAATACATTTTGAGCCAATTGCTGAGTGAATGGAAAAGGCAAAATCAAGTGCAGTGCTACCCGTGGGCAACATTTTCACCTCACCCTTTGGTGTATACACATAAATTTCTTCTGCCAGGAAAGAGGTTTTAAAGTCTTGAAGAAAATCAACCCCTTCAGTATCCTGTGTGCTTAATACTTCACGTATCTGGCCAAACCATTTGTCGAAGCGATCCTCATCATTACTACCTTCCTTGTATTTGTAATGGGCGGCCAGACCTTTCTCGGCAATTTCATTCATACGCTTGGTACGAATCTGTACTTCCACCCATTTACCCTGTGGTCCCATTACAGTTGTGTGCAGGGCCTCGTAACCGTTGCTTTTGGGATTACTGAGCCAGTCGCGTAAACGTTCGGGAGATGGGTTGTATTCATCAGTAATCATGGAATACACTTTCCAGCAATCTTCTTTTTCTTTTTCGGGTGGTGAGTCGAGAATAACACGAATGGCAAAAAGATCATACACTTCTTCAAAAGCCACTCCTTTCTTTTTTATTTTATTCCAGATGGAATGAATACTCTTGGGCCGGCCATAAATTTCGAAGTTGAAATTGGCCGCCTGCATTTTGTCTTTTAAGGGACGTATAAACTCATTGATATACCTGGTTCTTTCGCGTTTGGTTTCCGCCAGTTTTTTAGCGATATCCCTGTAAGCTTCCGGTTCCATGTATTTCATGGAAAGGTCTTCCAGTTCTGTTTTTATATTGTATAAACCCATACGGTGGGCCAGCGGTGCATATACCCAAACTGTTTCGGAAGCAATTTTCAACTGTTTCTCCCGTTTCATATGGTCGAGTGTACGCATATTGTGCAAACGGTCGGCCAGTTTAATCAGAATCACGCGCGGGTCGTCGGTAAGGGTAAGCAGAATTTTTTTGAAATTCTCTGCCTGCTGGGAAGTGTTGGTGTCCATCACCGTGGAAATTTTGGTGAGCCCGTCAACAATGCGGGCAATTTCAGTACCAAATTCCCTTTCTACGTCTTCAAGTGAAATATCGGTGTCTTCTACTGTATCATGCAGCAATGCGCAAATGGTACTTCGCACACCGAGGCCAATTTCTTCTACACAAATCATGGCCACAGCAATGGGATGTAAAATATAAGGCTCACCACTTTTGCGACGCATGGTCTTGTGAGCATCGGCGGCCATTTCGAAGGCATGACGTACCAGTTCTTTATCGCCTTTTTTGAGTTTCGATTTCAGGCTTCGTAATAATGCACGGTAATGCCTGATGATCTCATTTTTTTCCTGCTCGGGATTCAGATTATACTTAGGTAATGCCGCTTCAACCGGTATTTCTTGCGCTTGCTCCATATCTGTGTACGAATATACGAAATCGTGAATGGTCAATCTTCAATGGTCAATGGGGAATCGTGCATGAGTGAATTCTTGTATTCACGATTCCCCATTGACGACTCACTTTCTTAACTAAATTTTACAGCACCGGTAACAACCGCCCCGGGTTAGTTGTTAACTTTGGCACCTGTCATGACCGAAACGAGTAAAAAGAAAGTTTTCGATTTTTCCTTATTGGCCAGGGTATTTCAATTTGTAAGGCCCTACCGTACCAGTTTCTACCTCAGTTTATTACTGGCGGTACTGATGGCCGTATTTGCACCCATAAGACCTTACCTGATTCAGTTAACGGTTGATAAGGCCACAGGAAAAACTGTATTGGTGCCCGACTGGCTGGAAGCTTTGTTATTTAATACCGATTTATCGGATGCCAGTCGTTTTATTATTGCCGTTACCTTATTTCAAATTGTATTTCTTTTTATAGAAACGGGTATTCGTTTCATATTTAGTTTTATTACAGCATCAATGGGGCAGCATGTGGTGAAAGATATGCGGATAGCCACTTACCGGAAAATACTGGGCTTAAACCTGCGTCAGTTCGATAAAACACCCATCGGTACCTTAACTACGAGAACCATTGATGATATAGAAAGAATCAATGATATTTTTTCGGACGGACTGATTCCAATTATTGCCGATATACTGGTAATAGTGGTAACACTGGGTGTAATGTTCTGGGAAAACTGGCAGTTGACGCTTATTTGTCTTGCCCCTTTTCCCATCATGATCATCGCTACTTATTATTTCAAGGAAAGTGTAAATAAAAGTTTTATCAGTGTAAGAAATGCGGTGGCCAGTCTGAATGCTTTTGTACAGGAACATATTACCGGTATGCAGGTGGTACAAGCATTTGCGGCAGAAGATAGGGAGATGAATAAATTTAAAAAGATCAATGCCGAACACCGTAATGCCAACATTAAAGCCATTTTCGCGTATTCCGTTTTCTTTCCGGTAGTGGAAGTAGTATTGGCGCTGAGTACAGGTTTACTGGTGTGGTGGATAGCCGGTAAACCCGATGCAACGAGCCCGGGATTATTGATGGCATTTATTCTTTATCTCAACCAGATATTTCGTCCGCTCCGTGTAATTGCTGATAAGTTCAATGTATTACAAATGGGTATGGTAGCAGCTGAAAGGGTTTTTAAAGTGATGGATAACAAAGATGAAATTACCGCTGCAGATTATGGTACCCATGAACCCGAACATATTAATGGGAATATTGAACTCGATAATGTTTCGTTTGCCTATACTGATGAGCAATATGTTTTAAGAAATATCAACTTCCAGGTAAAAGCAGGTGAAACGGTGGCATTGGTAGGGCATACAGGTAGTGGTAAAACATCTATCATTAGTTTATTGAACAGGCTGTACCAGGTTCAGAAAGGAGAGATCAGGATTGACGGTGTGGATATAAATAATTACAATATTGACAGGTTACGAAAAAGTATTGGAGTGGTATTGCAGGATGTGTTTCTTTTTTCAGGTTCGGTAATGGATAATATTACCTTACGCAATCCGGCCATTACAAAAGAACAGGTGGTAGAAGCAGCGAAAATGATTGGTGTACACGATTTCATTATGCAGCTACCCGGTGGTTACGATTATAATGTAATGGAGAGAGGAAGTACATTAAGTCTTGGACAGCGACAGTTATTGTCGTTTATACGTGCATTATTATATAATCCTTCTGTTCTTATTTTGGATGAGGCTACATCTTCTATTGATACGGAAAGTGAGCTGCTGATTGAAAAAGCGATTGATCAACTCATTTCAGGCAGAACATCTATAGTAATCGCTCACAGACTATCCACCATACGCAAAGCGGATAAGATTATAGTGTTAGATAAAGGTGAAATAAAAGAAATGGGTAGCCATGAAGAACTCTTGCTCATGGGCGGATTTTATGCTAAATTGCATGAGATGCAGTTTGAGAAAAAGAAAACTGTATGGGTGTAAATTCAGCCGTTATGAGCAGCAAGAAACAAACAAACAATGATGTAATGCAAGGTAAAGATTCCGTTCAGGAACCTCAGCCTTTGTATGGTTTTGTTTCAAAGTCGCCTGAAGAAAAACTGGCAGACCTGGTTTTCAGACCTGATATTGAAAAATTACAGGCATTTACAAAAATGTTGCGCAGGAACGCTACGTTAAAAAGGGGAGTTGTTAGCCATCCCACTGATAAATCATAATCCAAATAAGTTTTTATGGATATGCTTGATGAGGAGTTCATTGCCTTTTGGCGCAGCTTGAATGAACATCAGGTAAAATATATTATGGTAGGAGGGTTAGCTACTTTTTTTCATGGATATAACAGGGTTACAGAAGATGTTGATATGTGGATTGAGGATAACCTGGATAATCGCAAAAGGTTGAGATATGCCTTTAAAGATTTGGGTTATGGCGATATGGAATCGCTCGAAACCATTGAATTTGTGCCTGGCTGGACCACTTTTTATGCGGCAGGTGTGGAACTCGATATTATGACTTCTATGAAAGGGCTTGAAGAGGAGTCTTTTGCAGACTGTTATCAAATGGCTGCTTTTGTTACGCTGGAAGGGGTTAAAGTACCTTTTTTACATATTAATCACTTGATTGCCAATAAGAAAGCAGTAAACCGTCCGAAGGATCAAATGGATGTTATACAGTTGGAAGAAATCAAAAAACTCAAAGAAAAAGAAGTCAAACCCGACAACTGATTTTTTCCTGATTTTCTCTTGAATCATTTACCATTTTCACCCCCTTTACCCCTATCTTTGCCGCAAATTTCGAGACAGGTATGGCCCGCATGAGCGTAAAATCTTTACTGGTAGCGACTTTCAGCCTTTTTATATTGCTGTTTTCTACTGTTTCCTATGCTAATGACAATCCCCAGCATGGTACTGCCGCTGCGGAAAGTCATGAAGCCAAGGAGTTTGATGTAACTGAAACCATTCTCGAACACATTAAAGACGATCATAGCTGGCATTTATGGGGGCATACCACCCTGCCTTTGCCTGTGATTCTTTATTCTGATAAGGGTATAGAAGTGTTTTCTTCTGCCAAACTGATGGATGAGCATCATGAACCAGCAGTTTATGCAGGCAACTACAACTACAAAACCATTGAAGGCAAAATAAAAGTAGTGAATGCTGATGGCAGCATCGATGAAACCTTGTCTGCTAAAGTGTGGGATTTCTCTATTACCAAAAACGTAGCTTCTCTTTTTGTTTCCATTGCGCTTCTTTTATTGGTATTCCTTACCGTTGGAGGCGCTTATCGTAAAAGAGGCGTGAAGTCTGCACCAAAAGGTTTGCAGTCTTTTATGGAACCCATCGTATTATTTGTGCGTGATGAAGTGGCAAAACCAAATATTGGTCACAAGTATGCAAAGTACATGCCTTTCTTACTGACTATTTTCTTCCTGATCCTGATCAATAATTTCCTGGGCCTGATTCCATTCTTCCCGGGTGGTGCCAATGTAAGTGGTAATATCGCATTTACCATGACCCTGGCTGTATTTGTATTTATTGTGGTAAACCTGAACGGTAACAAAAGTTACTGGCAGCACATTTTCTGGATGCCTGGTATGCACTGGAGTATGAAAGTGTTTCTGGCACCTATTGAACTGATTGGTGTGTTTACCAAACCTATTTCACTGATGATCCGATTGTTTGCGAACATTACAGCGGGTCACATTCTGGTACTGAGCTTAATTTGCCTGATCTTTATATTTAAAACAGTGTTTGCATCTGCTATAGCTGTGCCTTTTGCGGTGTTTATTGGACTGATTGAATTGCTTGTGGCTTTCCTGCAGGCATACATCTTTACCATGCTGAGCGCCATGTATATTGGTATGGCCACAGAAGAGCATCACCATGAAGCAGTGCATCATTAATAAAACTTTTTTCACTCACAATTAAAACATAAAACAATGGTAGTAGGAAGTGTTGCCGCAATCGGCGCTGGTTTAGCTGCTATCGGTGCCGGTATCGGTATCGGTCAGATTGGTAAAGGTGCAGTAGAAGGTATTGCACGTCAGCCGGAAGCTGCTAACGACATCCGTGCAAACATGATCGTTGCTGCGGCTTTCGTAGAGGCGGTTGCCCTGTTTGCGGTGGTTGTTGCCCTGTTGGGTAACGGATAATCCGTTCAACTTTTTATACGGACCCCATGCAAAGGGCGGAAGGGTTCGTATAATTTTCAAAAGAAATTTGAAACGCAGTTATAAACTAAGTTTATGTTATTAGAAATAAACCCGCTGGTATTACCCGATATAGGACTTGTATTCTGGAATACCATTGCATTTATCGTACTCTTTTTTGTGTTACGTGCCTTCGCCTGGAAACCCATGCTGAAAGCCATTCACGATCGTGAACAGGGTATTGAAGATGCGCTGAGCAAAGCCGATAAAATGAAGGCTGATATTGCCGCCATGCAGAGTGAGAATGAAGCACTGCTGACAAAAGCCCGTGAAGAAAGAGCTCAGATGATTAAAGAAGCAAAAGAAACCGCCGATAAAATGGTGGCTGACGCAAAAAATAAAGCCAAAAGTGAATACGACAGAATTGTGGCAGATGCACAGGTAGCTATTAACCAACAGAAAAGTGCGGCACTTACCGATGTTAAAAACCAGGTGGGTTCATTAGTAGTTGAAGTAGCAGAAAAAGTATTACGCAAAGAACTAGCCAATAAATCAGAACAGGAAAGCTATATTAAGCAACTGGCTGATGGAGTGAAGCTGAACTAATTTGAAAATGTGGCAATTTGAAAATTTGAAAATGAAAATCATTCAAACTCAAAGTTTCAAATAAACCAAGCCCTAAAAACATTTTCAAATTTTCAAATTTCCAAATTTTCAAATTGATAATAAATGCAGAATCCACGTTTAGCAGGAAGATATGCGAAGAGCCTGGTTGACCTTGCCACTGAGAAAGGACAACTGGAAGCGGTATATGCTGATATGAAATACCTGCGGGCTGTTTGCAAAAGCAGCAGAGATTTTGTAAACCTGTTGAAGAGCCCGGTGATTAAAGCCGATCAGAAAAACAGCATTATTACTTCTGTTACTTCAGGCAAAGTAAGCGAATTAACTGCTGCCTTTAATAACCTGCTGGTAAAGAAAGGACGTGAAAGCGATCTGCCCGAAATAGCTGAAGCATTTATTGATCAATACAATACACTGAAAGGTATTCATAAAGTGTTGCTTACTACTGCTGTTCCTGTGAGTGAAGAGCTGAAAAAATCGATTGAGCAGAAAGTGAAAGCAGAAAAAAACTTTGCCAATATTGAATTGGAAACCAAGACAGACGAAAGCCTGATTGGTGGGTTCGTATTGGAATTCAATAATAACCTGGTTGATGCAAGCATTTTGCGCGACCTGAAAGATATTAAAAAACAGTTCCTGCAGAATTTATATGTTCAGCAGTTACGATAATTACAAACACAAATCATCATTAAATAGAACACATCATGGTGGACATTAAACCCGATGAAATATCAGCGATACTGCGTCAGCAGCTCAGCAATTTCAACGTATCGGCCGATCTGGAAGAAGTGGGAACCGTATTACAGGTAGGTGACGGTATTGCCCGTGTATATGGCCTTAACGGCGTACGCAGTGGTGAACTGGTAGAATTTGAAAGCGGCGTAAAAGCCATTGCCCTTAACCTGGAAGAAGATAATGTGGGTGTGGTATTGATGGGCGAAAGCGGAGATATTAAAGAAGGTGCCAAAGTAAAAAGAACCGGTAAAATTGCCTCTATTAAAGTTGGTGATGGCGTTGTAGGTCGTGTTATCAATACTTTGGGTGAAGCCATCGATGGTAAAGGACCTATCACCGGCAACCTGTACGAAATGCCATTGGAGCGTAAAGCACCAGGTGTAATTTATCGTGAGCCGGTAAAAGAACCATTACAAACCGGTATCAAAGCCATTGATGCGATGATTCCTGTTGGTCGTGGTCAGCGTGAGCTGGTAATCGGTGACCGTCAGACCGGTAAAACCGCTATCTGTATTGATACCATCATCAACCAGAAAGAATTTTATGACGCAGGAAAACCTGTATACTGTATATATGTTGCCATCGGGCAAAAAGCATCTACCGTTGCCGGTGTGATGAAAACCCTGGCTGATAATGGTGCAATGGCTTATACCACTATCGTATCGGCTTCTGCATCTGATCCTGCTCCACAGCAGTTCTACGCACCATTTGCCGGTGCCGCTATCGGGGAGTTTTTCCGTGATACCGGTCGCCCGGCACTGATCATTTATGATGATCTGTCGAAACAGGCGGTGGCTTACCGTGAAGTTTCTCTGTTGTTGAGAAGACCTCCCGGACGTGAAGCATATCCTGGTGACGTATTCTATCTGCACAGCCGTTTGCTGGAGCGTGCAGCGAAAGTAATTGCCAATGACGATGTGGCTAAGAATATGAACGACCTGCCAGAATCAATCAAACATCTCGTAAAAGGTGGTGGTTCTCTTACAGCATTACCAATTATTGAAACACAGGCGGGTGATGTATCTGCTTATATCCCAACGAACGTAATCTCTATTACCGATGGTCAGATATTCCTGGAAGGCAACCTGTTTAACGCAGGTATCCGTCCTGCCATCAACGTAGGTATCTCTGTAAGCCGTGTGGGTGGTAATGCGCAGATTAAATCGATGAAGAAAGTAGCAGGTACCCTGAAACTCGACCAGGCCCTTTACCGTGAGATGGAAGCTTTCTCTAAATTCGGTGGTGACCTTGATGCTGCTACCAAACTGGTACTTGATAAAGGCGCCCGTAACGTGGAAATCCTGAAGCAGGCTCAATACACACCATTCTCTGTAGAAAAACAGGTAGCTATTATTTACCTGGGTACACAAGGTTTGTTGCGTGAAGTAGCGGTGAAAAAAGTAAAAGAGTTTGAAGCACATTTCCTGATGGAAATGGAAAACAAACTGCCTGATGTACTGGCTGAATTTAAAAAAGGTAACCTGCCGGAAGATGGTATCAATAAGATGACAGAACTCGCGAAGAGTTTGATGCCACAGTATAAATAAGAAACTTTTTACAGCAAATCATACAAAGCCCCGGATTTTAATCTGGGGCTTTTTTATGTTTTATCTATTAAGTAATTAATAATCAATTTGTTATAGTTCTTAGTCCATCTAGCAAAAATAGTTTCTAAAATAATTTTGTTTATAAAATAAACTATTCTATGTTTGTTCTATCAAAACAACGAGCAATGAAAAACCGGATGATTTCTCTACTGATAGCAGTTCCCTTTCTGGCAGGGGCGCAGGTGAAAATTACCGGTTCAGTTAAAGACCATAAAGGAAGAATTCTGGCAGGTGCCAATATTGTAGTAAAGGGATCTTATGACGGTGGGGTATCTGACTCAATCGGTCATTTCTCATTCAAAACATATGAGAAGGGTAAACAATTCATCGTTGCTACCAATATGGGCAACAAAACTGTGGAGCAGGAAGTAACAATTGATACAACGTTAATAAACATTGATTTTATCCTGAAAGAAGAAATAAGCGAATTAAAAGCAGTAACCGTAACCGCAGGAAGTTTTGAAGCGGGCGACAAAAAAAAGGCAGCCACTGTTTTAAGTTCATTAGATGTATATACAACCGGTGGTGCCAACGCCGATATTTCTGCCGTGGTAAAAACATTACCCGGTGCGCAGCAGGTAGGTGAGCAGGAAGGTTTGTTTGTACGTGGTGGCGCTGGTTATGAAGCCAAACAATTTATTGATGGTACACTGGTAAACAATCCTTTTATGGCAAGCGTTCCCGATATCGCATCAAGAGGTCGTTTTGCACCGGCTTTGTTTAAAGGAACTATTTTCAGTACAGGTGGTTATTCGGCACTGTACGGACAGGCACTTTCATCTGCACTCATTATGGAGAGCATTGACATTCCTGAGCGCTCAGAAGTATCGGCTTCGGTTTCTTCTGTTTTCATAGGAGTAGGTATGCAGAAAATAACAAAAGATAAAAAATCTTCATGGGGTGGTAATTATGGATACACCAATCTCTTGCCTTATTTCAGCATCGTAAAACAGAAACCCGATTATTTCGGTATGCCGGAATTTCATACGGCCGATCTGAACTTTCGTGCTAAAACCAAAACAGGTGGTATCATTAAATACTACAGCACTTTTGGTGCAAGTGATCTGGGTTTACGCAGACCCAATATTGATGACCCCGCTTTAAAAAATGCTTTTGGTTTAAACAACACCAACTGGTACCATAACTTAAGTTGGAGAGATAATCTTGGTAGTGGCTGGAAAATGAACCTGGGACTGGGTTACAGTATTGATGTAAATAAAATTGATCAGCAAATACAAAACCAGCAGAACCAGAAAATTACAACAGGTCAGCCATGGATCGATAATAACAATTTCAATATTAATACCCGTTCAGATTTATCGCAGATAAAAGCGGTTTTTGATAAACGTTTAAGTGGAATCAGCGTATTACGTTTCGGTGGAGAGTATATGTATTTCTATAACAGTAGCACATACAATAATTTCAAAGCATGGTTGCTCGATCATTTTAAAGCTGTGTTTTCAGAGGCCGATCTGTATATCACCAATGAATTAGCCGCTAAACTGGGTGCCCGTTTCGAACATTCATCACTTATCAACAAAGCCAATATTGCACCCCGCTTATCGCTGGCCTATAAAACAGGGAAGGTGGCGCAAATGAGTGTGGCTTACGGAGCGTTTTACCAGAAACCTGAAAACACATACCTCTATAATACCACCAATTTCGGTTACTCAAAAGCCACCCATTTTATTGCCAACTATATCAAGAATACCAGCTTGCAAACCTTTCGTTTAGAAGCGTTCTATAAAAAATACGATGCACTGGTTAAAACCTATCCTGTCATGAACAATGCAGGTGCGGGCGATGCAAAAGGAATTGAGTTATTCTGGAGAGATAAAAAAACATTTAAAGGACTGGATTACTGGCTAAGCTATTCTTATCTCGATACCAAACGCGATTTCCTGAATTATCCGAAAGAACTGCAACCCACATTTGCCGCTAATCATACAGCATCATTTGTAATGAAATGTTTTATCAGCAAGATTAATACAGGTTTCAATTTTACTTACTCCTATGCAACAGGTCGTCCATATTACAACCTCCAACAGCGTGGGGCACAGTATGTAATTGCCGATCAGGGTAAAACCATGGATTACCATAATCTGGGTTTTAGTTTTAACTACCTCACTTCTTTGGGGAAAGCATATGCGGTAATTGTAGGTTCTGTTACCAATGTGCTTAACAGTAAACAGGTATTTGGTTATAACTATTCATACAATGGTGCCAGAAAAGAAGCGATAACACCGCCGGCTCCACAATTCTTTTTCCTGGGCGTGTTTTTGAGTTGGGGTGTTGACAGGAGACAGGATGCGATAAATAATAATTTATAAAGCTGCAAGCCGCAGGCTTCAAGCTACAAGAAAATCGAAAAATCAAAGATCAAAAAATCAAACTTCTAAAACTGTTTTATGAACAACGAACAACGCGATGAACAACTCTGGCAGATTGCAAAAGCAAGGGCCGGTTTTAAATGGGGAGTATTCAGCTATTTTGTAGTGAATACATTCCTGGTGGTAATCTGGTTTTTTACACCGGGGAGCCGCCACTACTTCTGGCCCATCTGGCCTATTCTCGGATGGGGTGTAGGACTGGCTTTTCAGTATTTCCACGCCTATCACGGAAATAAATTTTTGAGTGCGGCTGATGAGTATGAAAAACTAAAGAATAGAGAATAAGCTACAAGCTACAGGCTTCAAGCCACAAGAGAGAAATCAAAAAATCTCCGAAAGAGTCTTTCGGACAAAAATCAAAAAATCAAAAATTACTATTATGAAACAAATCATCATCATTTTAGCCATGTTATTTGCCGGTCAGTTACTGGCGCAAACAAAGTATGAATCGGGTATGCAAAAAGGGCTGGAGCAATTTGCTGCAGTGAAATCTGTAGAAGACATGACTGCAGCATCAGCTTTTTTTGAAAGAATTGCAGATGCAGAAAAAGACAAATGGCTTCCCTACTATTATGCAGCCTATGCCAATCATTTAACAGGCTGGATGAACCCTAAAGCAGATAAAGATAAAGTAGCTGAAAAAAGTAAGGACCTGTTAGGTAAAGCAGAGACACTGGAAAGAAATGCAGAAACTTTTTGCATGCGCCAGATGATTGCTATTCAGCAAATGACCGTTGATCCTATGTCGCGCTGGCAGACCTATGGAACGGAAGCAAGCAAGGCACTGGATGAAGCTAAAAAAATTGATGCCGCTAACCCAAGGATATATTTGTTAAGTGGACAAACACTCATGAATACACCTGAAGCATTCGGTGGAGGCAAGGCTGTGGCAAAAAAATTATTTGAAAAAGCAGTGGAACTTTATGGCAATTTTAAACCAGCTTCGCCAATGCATCCTGCATGGGGTAAAGAAGAAGCAGCAAAATTGTTAGCTGCCTGTCAGTAAATTGACTTATAAACCAATGGAACTACAAAGTTGTTCCAATAACTTTAAACGATGGGTCAATTATTTTCCATTTTGTTGATACTGCATATTATAGGAGGTGGTGCCGGGTTAATAGCCGGCACCATCGCCGCATCAGTAAAAAAAGGCTCGAAACCACATCTTTGGTCAGGCATTATTTTTTTCTGGGGTATGTTTATTGCATCAATTAGTGCGTTGGTATTGAGTTGGTTGCCCGGGCATGAAAATCTGTTTCTTTTTGCGGTAGGAGGGTTTACATTATACATGATTCTGACAGGTTATAGAATTGTAATACTAAAAAGGCGTTTTAAATCAACACCGATACATATCCCTTTGTTAGATTTTCTGATTACCTTTTTTGGTCTTTCATTCGCTATTTTTCTTTTGACGCAGTCGGTGAAGGGTTTACTGAGTGGAAATAGTTTTAGTATTGTACCAGGAGCATTTGGCTTAATATGTATGAGTTACGTACTACTTGACGTGAGATTGCTGACAGGACGTGCCACGATTAAAAATACATGGATGTACAGTCATATTGTAAGAATGATGGGAGCCATGATTGCCTCATATACGGCATTCCTTGTAGTAAATGTGCAGATAGACATGCAATGGATATTATGGTTATTACCAAGTGTGATAGGTAGTATCTTTATTGGCGCTTTCATACGTAAATATGCACCAACCAAAAAATAACTGTCATGTCTCAACAAATGCAGGATACTGAACAGGAAAAACAATTTTCGCCGGAAGAAAGTCTTCAGCTAATCCAGTCCATGATCACAAAAACCAAGGATGCTGTTGCTGTTGACAGTTTTTACTTATTGTTTTGGGGATGGCTGGTATTCACTTGTTGTGTGGTAGAATATGTATTAATGATTTTTTTAAAATACCAATACCATAGTTTTGTCTGGTTTACCATGCCCTTAGGGGGAATTGTATCTGCTGTATATAGTACAAGACAGGCTAAGAAAAGAACATCTGTTACCTATATTGAGGAAGCACTTGGTTATCTCTGGATCGCTATTGGTATGTCTTTCTTTATTATGGTATTTATCAATGTTGTTTCAGATGCCTGGAAAACGGCTTTTACTTATTATATACTGATGTATGCCATCGGCACATTTGTAAGCGGTAAACTCATCCGGTTCCGGCCACTGGTAATTGGTGGGATATCGAATTTTCTTCTTGCTGCAGTATCTATTAAGTTTAATTTCGCGAACCAATTACTGATAGGCGCATTGGCCATACTGATCAGCTATATCATACCTGGCCATTTATTACGTATCAGGCATCACTTAAAAAAGCAGTAAATCATGGCAGATGAAAAAAAAATGACGGAACAGGAGAGCCTCGACCTCATTACCAACATGATACAAAAAGCAAAAAGCAGTTACCACGATACTGGTATCGGTTCATTGTTATGGGGAACCGTAGTAGCTATTGCATCATTTGTATCCTACTTTGAACGTACCTATGATTTTAGTATCGGGTTTAACATATGGCTGATTGTTTTAGCGGCCATCGTTCCACAAATAATTTTTTCCATCCGCGAAAAAAAGGCAAACCTGGTAAAAAAGTATGAAGATGATGCATTAAATAGCGTATGGCTGGTGTTTGGATTATCCATCTTCGCATTGAACTTTTACCAGATAATAGTTCCCGGCGTAACCACAAAATTTATACAGGAAGAAGGCTGGCAAATGACCAAACATTACTTCGATGGAAGCAAACCAGATGAAAAATTGGTTCCTTTTCCTCCCAGTTTTTACTCCCTGCTTATACTGCTTTATGCCTTCCCGACACTCGTAACAGGCATCGTGAAGAAATTCAAACCAATGTTATATGGAGCTATTATTACTTATGGTCTGTTTATCTGGTCCTGTTATACCCGCTCAGAATACGATTGGTTACTGGGTGGTGTAGCGGCAATTATCTGCTGGTTTATTCCCGGTATTATTTTAAGAAGAAAGTATTTAGCCCGACAAAAGAAGCATGTTTAAAGAACTGGATCCCATATTACATTCACAACTGCGACTTGCTGTCATAAGCCTGCTCATTGGTGTAAAGGAAGCGGAATTTACTTTTATCCGCGAAAAAACCAATGCTACAGCCGGTAACCTGAGTGTGCAGGTACAAAAATTAAAAGATGCCGGTTATATTGAAGTAACCAAACAATTCAAAGATAATTACCCTCAAACCACCTGTAAAATTACACCAAAAGGTATTGAAGCATTTGAGGCCTATGTACAGGCGCTACAGCAATACCTCAAGGTAGGAGGATAGGAGAAGAATTTCGGATGTCAGATCTCGGATGTCTGATTTAAAATTTACATAGTTGTATAGCCTATCATCTAACCCCTCACCCCTAACTTCTACCACTCCCCAACCTTTTCACCTTTTCTTCTGTGTTTCTCCCAAACTTCCTCTGTACTTTTGGTGTTATAGTTACACATGCAATCAATTATACAGGTAAAAGGATTAACCAAATCATTCAAAAATCTTACTGCAGTAAAGGATCTTTCTTTTACAGTACAGGAAGGAGATGTTTATGGGTTTCTGGGTCAGAATGGAGCCGGAAAAAGTACTACCATAAGGATGCTGCTTACCCTGATTGAACCAACTTCCGGTTCCCTCGAATTATTCGGGATGCCATTGCGTACACACAGAACACAAATATTAAAACAGGTAGGTGCAGTTATTGAAAAGCCCGATGTGTACAAATACCTGAGCGCAATTGATAACCTTCGCATTTTTGCCCGTTTGAGTGGGTTGAAACCAACTGAACAACAATTAATGCAGCAACTGGAAATGGTTGGTCTGGCAGAAAGGGCAAAAGATATAGTGAAAACATTTTCACAAGGGATGAAACAGCGGCTGGGTATTGCTGTGGCACTTATACATGATCCCAGACTAATTATCCTGGATGAGCCTACAAACGGACTCGACCCACAGGGAATAGCAGATATCCGTAACCTCATACGTCATTTGAGCCGCGATCTTAATAAAACCATCCTGGTATCATCGCACCTGCTCAATGAAATTGAGCAAATAGCAACAAGACTATTGATTATTGATAAAGGAAGTAAACTGGTTGAAGGTGCCGCTGCAGATTTGTTTGATCCGTCACAAACACTGGTAGAACTGGAAACCCTGAACAACGATGCTGCATTTGTACAGCTACAACAAAGCGAATGGTCGGCAAATCTTCAGCCAAGAAGAACAGGTACATTGCTGATCAAACTGCACAGGAACCAGATACCAGAATTGCACAAAGACCTGGTAGGTATGCAGATTCCGGTACTTTCCATGCAGCCCCGTCATTCGCTCGAAGATTATTTTTTACAGGTAACATCAGCACAACATGCGCACACTCATTAATATAGAACTGTACAAAATATTCAGAAGACCCAGAACCTATATAGCTTTTGCTGCTATAACAGCATTGATTGTACTGATTCAGTTCGGTTTGAAAATAGACGGACAGACTTATGTAGATTTTATGTTGAACGATATCGGCTCAACACTTGAAATAGATGGTAATATCCTGAATGGCTACCTGGTTTGTTATATCATGTTGCAATTATTGCTGGTGCATGTGCCATTGCTCATTGCATTGATTGCAGCCGATATGATTTCAGGAGAGGCCAATATGGGAACGTTAAGGGTATTGCTATCTAAACCCTATAGCCGAACCTCTTTTATGTTGGCGAAATTCATAGCCTCAACCATCTACACATTACTCTTACTGGTATGGCTTGCCTTCCTGGCGCTCTTTGTAAGTATGTGGGTTTTTGGAACCGATGATATGTTCCTCATGAAAAGCAGTTATGTAGTATTGCTAAAAGAGAATGATGTGTTCTGGCGATATATCGGGGCATTTATGTTTGCTGCCCTGGCCATGACAACCGTTGCGGCATTGGGTTTTTTCCTGTCTGTATTTGCTGAAAATTCAATCGGCCCCATTGTGGCCACCATGAGTGTAATCATCTTCCTTACGATTTTGAGTACCATGAATATTCCTGTTTTTAATATCGTAAAACCATACCTTTTTACCACACACATGATTAGCTGGAAAGAGTTTTTCGATATACAGGTAACAGAATCTAATGAAGCTATCCTAGGAAGCATACAGAATAAAGAAAGAATACTTAATTCAGCGATTGTACTGATCATACATATCATCGTATTTGTATCGGCTGCAATTGTAGTGTTTAAAAAGAAAGATATTTTAAGTTAAAAGAACTGACCTGTCATGCAAAAAATTATTATACTACTATTGCTTACTACTCACTACTCACTACCCAGCCCAGTGTCTGCACAAGATGCTACTGCTCTCGTAATGAAAGTAAAAGCCAAACTTGACCAGGTAAGCGATTATGAAGCAGATGGAAAAATGAAAACCAATGTAGCCTTTATTAAGGCGCCGATTGGCAAGGTGAAAATTTTTTATAAAAAGCCCAATAAGTTCAGGTTGAAAAAAGACGGTGGTATATCTCTGCTTCCCAAAGGAGGAGTTTCTGTAAATATGAATTCACTGGTTACGACCGATGAGTTCGTTGCACTTGCAGCAGGAGAAGCCGTGGTAGGAGGGGTAAAAACAACTGTGGTAAAAATGTTGCCTACCAATGAAAACAGTGAAGTGGCATTAACCACTATGTATATTGATGAAGCCAACCTGCTCATTAAAAAAGCAGTATCTACAACAAAAGAAAATGGTACGTATGAGGTTGAAATGAGCTATGGTAAATTTGCTTCTTTCGGATTGCCCGATAAGGTGATTTTTAGTTTCAATACCAAAAACTACAAACTCCCCAAAGGTCTTACACTTGAATTTGAAGACAACGAAAAACCATTAACAGAAGAACAAAAGCTCAGGAACAAAAAAGGGAGGGTTGAAATAACTTATACCAGTTATGCCATTAATAAAGGTATAGCTGATGCTGTTTTTAAATAATCAGAATACCTGTACCGACCAGCTCCGCTGGAAACTTTCTCCAACAGATAAATGATGAATGCCTTCTTTGGCTTCAAGCCTGCCGCTTGTATTTATGCTGTCTGCTATACCGCACCAGGGTTCAATACAAACAAAATCGGCATCTTTTGTACTCCAGATACCCATAAATGGAAAGCCGGGGAAAGTTACTCTAAGTCCATGCGTATGCTTATTGCATAAAATAGAAATAGCAGAGGACCGAAGCGATTTGAATACCAGTGCATCTCCATAAAACAATGACTTACGTAAAGCTACCCGGTCATTGTTTGTAAAAAATGGTATGGCTTCCTCTTTAATCAATCCATCGGAAGATAATGGCCAGATACCATTGTCTTCTTTTTCACTGAATTGCAGGTAATAATCTTCAAATACGGTTCCGTCAACCAAAGGCACTGCGAATGCAGGGTGTGCCCCAACAGAAAAAAATATTCCCCGCTCATCTGTATTTTCAACCCTATAGTTTATATGAATATTGTTTTCTTTGAGATGGTAACCAACATAAAAGGAAAAATGAAAAGGGTATACCAGTAAAGTTTCCGCATCATCCGATAAAGAAAAAAGAATGGAATTCTCTGACTGCTCTGCTACCGTAAACCTGCGGTCACGTGCAAAACCATGACGGCCGAGCTGGTAAATAGTATCATTAAATTGATAGCTATTGTTTTTTAATCCACCAACAATGGGAAATAAAACCGGACTTTTTTTGCCCCAGAAATCAGGATTACCCGACCACATATATTCGAGTCCGGTATTGTGGTTTATAATGCTTTGCAGTTCTGCGCCTTTATCGCTGATGCTTATCGATAAATATTCGTTGGAAAGATGGTATAACTGCATGTATTATTCTGTTTCTTCAATCCTTTCATCAACCGCATTGGCCAGTATACGTGCACTCATTTTACGAAGCGGGTTCTGACGCATTTCTGCATAACCTGAACGGAAACGAATGATTTCAATACATTCGAAAGTAGCCGCAAGGAAAGAGTTGTGATCTGCTTTTCCTTTACCTGCAATATCGAATGCGGTTCCATGATCGGGGCTGGTACGTACGGCATTTAAACCTGCTGTATAATTTACCCCCTCACCAATGGCCAGCGATTTAAATGGAATGAGACCCTGGTCGTGGTACATGGCCAGTACAGCATCGAAACGCTCGTATTGACCCCGCGCAAAAAATGCATCGGCACTGTATGGTCCAAATACCAGCATATTGTGTTTAGCTTCTTTGATCGCCGGTTTAATGATGGTTTCTTCTTCACTGCCAATCAAACCTTCATCACCCGCATGTGGATTAAGACCCAGTACAGCAATTTTGGGTTTGTCGATACCAAAATCTTTTTGCAGACTGGTATGCATAATTTTTAACTTACTGAGAATGCCTTCTTTGGTAATATGTTTTGCCACATCGGCAACGGTAACATGTTCGGTAACGAGGCCAATACGCATATTTTCGGCCACCATAAACATCAATACATCATTCACTCCAAAAAGATCTTTCAGGTAAGGGGTGTGACCACTGTAATTAAATTCTGCAGACTGAATATTTTTTTTGTGAATGGGTGCGGTAACCAGACCATGAATATGTCCGGCCTTCAAAGCCTGCGCAGCTTCTTTCAAAGAAATGAGTGCATATTTTCCACCTGTTTCATTTAACTGACCTGGTGTTATGACAATTTCTTCTTCCCAGCATGGATAAATATTTACCTGTTTAGTATTGAGCCTGCTAAAATCCTTGCCGCTGGCATAATTAAAATTAATTTCAGGTAAGCTCTTCCGGTAAAAATTGATGCTTTTATTACTGGCAAAAACAACGGGGGTACAAATATCCAGCAGGCGATGATCGCCCAGGGTTTTAAGAATCAGTTCAAGACCAATGCCATTTATATCGCCACAGGAGAAACCAATTACCGGTTTTTGCATTTCATTCATCTGGGAAGCTTTAGGAGGTAAAAATACGGATAAATTAGGGATAGGGATCAGCCCGTTAGCTTGTAGTCAATAGTTGATAGATCATGGTCAATAGACTATCAACTATTACATCCGATATCTGCCATCCTACATCCGCCATATACCTGTATTTTTGCCCTAATGGAATATACCCTCAAAAAATCGTTGGGTCAGCATTTTCTGAAAGACGAAAATATCTGCCTTCAAATTGTAGATGCGTTGAAACAGGAACCTTTTTCGCAATTGGTAGAAGTAGGTCCGGGTGGAGGAGCGTTGACTAAATATCTGCTGAAGCTGGAGGGGATTGATTTTAAGGCGGTAGAACTTGATGATGAAAAAGTGGCGTATCTGGAACATACTTATCATGCTATTAAAGGAAAAATTATTCATGAAAGTATTCTTGAAGTAGCGGTGCCATTTCAAGATCAGTTTACAGTTGTAGGTAATTTTCCTTATAATATTTCATCACAGATATTGTTTCGCATACTGGAATGGAAGCAACAAGTGCCTGTGATGATTGGAATGTTTCAAAAAGAAGTGGCTGAGCGTGTGGCATCGAAGTCGGGTAATAAAGAATACGGAATATTAAGTGTGCTGGTACAGGCTTTTTATGAAGTAGAATATTTGTTTGATGTGCCCCAGCAGGCATTTAATCCACCCCCCAAAGTAATGAGCGGTGTTATTAAACTAAAACGAAGAGAAACTGTTTGTGAAATGAAAAGTGAACGCGCATTTTTTGTACTGGTAAAGGCTGCTTTTAACCAGCGAAGAAAAATGTTACGCAATCCGTTAAAAGGAATGTTTACCCCCGAAATATTGCAGGAAGAAATTTTTACCAAAAGAGCGGAACAGTTAACAGTTACGGATTTTGCAGCACTAACTTTTAGAATGAAATAAAGGGAAAGATATAAGTATGAAGATGACAAGAGACAAGGTGATTATAACGGCGAAAGTACATCCTTATTTGTTGGAAAGACTCGAAGGAAAAGGATATGAGTGTATGTATATGCCCGGTATCGGTTATGAAGAGTTAAAAGAGAGGATCGTGAACTGCACAGGATTACTCGTAACTACAAGGTTGAATATTGACCGTGAGTTACTGAATGCGGCGCCCGTTTTGAAATGGATCGGCAGACTGGGTAGTGGCATGGAAAAAATTGATGTAGTGTATGCCCGTTCAAAAGGCATACGGTGTGAGAGCAGTCCTGAAGGAAACCGGAATGCTGTAGCAGAACAGGCATTGGGGATGTTGCTGGGTATAATGCATAAAATCAACAGCAGTTACCAGGAAATAAAAGAAGGAAAATGGATAAGGGACGCTAATCGCGCTGATGAACTTACAGGAAAAACGGTTGGTATTGTAGGTTTCGGTAATACGGGTGAGGCATTTGCTAAAAAACTAAGTTCTTTTGAAGTAACCGTACTCGCAAATGATATCTATAAAACAGATTTTGCAAAAGGGCCTGTTCATGAAGCAGGTATGGAACAAATACAGCGTTATGCGGATGTGGTGAGTCTTCATCTCCCTTTAAATGAATCAACCCGGTATTATGCGAATGATAATTTTTTTAACGGGCTCGAAAAACAACCCTATTTTCTCAGCACCTGTCGCGGAAGGGTAACCGATACCAAAGCATTGATACGTGCATTACAAAATGGTAAAATAAAAGCTGCTGCACTTGATGTGCTTGAGAATGAAAAACTGGAAACCTATACAGAAGAGGAAAAAGCAGATATTGATTGGTTATTATCACAACCCAATGTTCTCATCACCCCACATATTGCCGGCTACAGCCACGAATCTTACTACCTGATGGCAAAAATAGTATTGGATAAATTAGAAATACCAGGCCCTTAAACCCTGCGTAACCTCTGTGTACTCCTTTCTCTGCGGTGATGAGCAATTGTTATTTCACCGCAGAGAAAGGAGTACACAGAGGTTACGCAGAGGGGGTACATATGTTTTCTCCCCATCCAGTTTTCTTACATAGAGCCAGGTACAAAAAGCAGGTACTAATAATTGATACAACATCATGAATAAGAAAGCCATCAAATCGTTTTGTTGAAAAGCCGGGTCTTTAACGGGTAATAAAATGTGTTTTCCAATGGAGCCTTCTGAAAAAAGAATGCTACCAACACAGTTCCATCCAAGATGTAATCCAATGGGCAGATAGAGTGAATTGGTTTTGAGAAAAGCATAGGCATACATCCAACCGGCCGCCGCAGTAATTAAAAAAATAAAAAGCATTTGTACAGGCTGGCCAAATGTACTGAAGGAGAACCAATGATAGATGCCAAATGCAGTTATGGAAAGCCAAAGGCCTTTAATAACTCCTAATCTTTTCAAAGCAATATAGAACAATGCTCCTCTAAAAATGAGTTCCTCATAGATAACCGATTTAAGCATCCACCACAATGCAGCAATAAAATCGGTAAAGCGATAGGCAGTATTTATTTTCCAGGTAACACCTGTAAATAATGAACGAACCAGGTGAAAAATTATGGCAAGTGTTATGGATAACAGCAGACCCACGGATAATTGTACTAATCGTTTTGTAGAAGGCTGCCAGCCAAGAATAGAGAGGTTTTTTCTTTCAATCAGCAATAATAAAATGTAGGAAAGAAGAAGCTCTGCCAGGATGCCGATCATAACTTACTGATTTTAAGTTTTTTATACTAATCGCATGCGAGAGAAAGGTACTAGATTTTTTAAATAAAATCAGTCGTATAGCTATGGTATTCTATAAATAATTTTATATTTTTACAGTCATGCAACGCTGCAATTAAATGTGGCGTTGTATTTTTTTTTACCCATTTTAAACCGAAAGAATATGAGTGAGAGTACCATGTATGTTACCAAGGAGACATTTGAAAAAATGCGTGAAGAGCTCCAGAAGATGAAATCGGTAGAGCGTCCGGCGGCATCACGTGCTATTGCAGAAGCAAGAGAGAAAGGTGATCTGAAAGAAAATGCTGAATACGATGCTGCGAAAGAAGCACAGGGAATGCTGGAAGCAAAAATAAAGCAATTGGAAGGTGCCATTGCCAATGCCAAAATTGTAGACACCAGCGATATTGATACCAGCAAAGTAACCATACTTACCAAAGTAACCATCACCAATATAGCCACTAAAAAAACGGTTACATACCAGATTGTGGGAGAAAAAGAAGCCGATCTCAAAGCAGGGAAAATTTCTGCGGGTTCACCCATTGGTAAGGGTCTGATGGGCAAAACAAGAGGAGAGGTAGCTGAAGTACAGGCGCCAACTGGTGTAATTAAATTCAAGATCGAAGACATTACTGTCTAATCACATAACCCGTTGCAATAAATTATAAGCAATGATTACAACGGGTTTTTATTATTCATAACTATGACCATTTTCTCGAAAATTATTAACGGTGAAATTCCATCTTACAAAATTGCAGAGAACGAACGGTTCTTTGCTTTCCTCGATATTTTTCCGCTGGTAGAAGGTCATGTACTGGTGGTGCCGAAAACGGAAACGGATAATTTATTTGATCTCTCAGAAGAATACCTCTCTGAAATACTTTTATTTTCAAAGCCTATTGCTAAGGCCATCGAAAAAGCCTTTCCCTGTAACCGCTGTGGTATTAGTGTAGTAGGACTGGAAGTGCCACATACGCATGTACATCTTATTCCAATCAACAGCGCCAACGATCTCAACTTTACAAGAGGAAAACTGAAGCTCAGCGCCGAGGAGTTAAAAATAACCCAGCAGAAAATTTTAGCAGCATTGTAAAGGGTAAGTAGTCATTAGTGAGTAGGAAACTTCACTCAGTATTGACTACTCGCTACTCACTTTTCTCCTATCTTTAGTCAAACAAACCCCTCCACATGCAAACAACTGCTTCCAAGAAAGTCATTAATGGCTGGGCTATGTACGACTGGGCGAATAGTGTTTACAACCTTGTTATTACTTCTACCATCTTTCCTGCCTATTTTGAATCGGTAACCGGTGATGGGAACAATGTAACTTCAAATGATACGGTCAGGTTATTCGGTCGGGAGTTTGTAAATACTTCTTTATACAATTATGCCTTAGCAGTAGCTTTTATCGTCGTGGCATTGATGTCGCCCATGTTATCATCTATTGCCGATTATAAAGGCAATAAAAAGAAGTTTCTTTTCTTTTTCTGTACCATGGGTAGTATCGGCTGTAGCGCTTTGTTTTTCTATAATAGTACAAACCTTGTTTATGGTCTGGCCTGTATGATTGTAGCTTGTATTGGTTACTGGAGCAGCCTTGTATTCTATAATTCCTTTCTTCCTGAAATTGCTGCACCGGCCGATCAGGATCGTGTGAGTGCCAAGGGGTTTGCAATGGGTTATATAGGTAGCGTAATTCTCCAGGTAATTTGTTTTGTATTTGTTTTAATGCCTGATACTTTCGGAATTACAGTGGGAAAAGCCTCACAGATTTCTTTTTTACTGGTAGGAATCTGGTGGTGGGGTTTTGGTCAGCTGGCACTTAGCCGTTTACCCAAAACAACACCGGCAGGAAACCCCAATAGCAAGAGCAGCATTTTTACCAATGGATATAAAGAACTGAATAAGGTATGGAAACAACTCAGGCACCTGCCTGTTTTGAAAAGATACCTTGCAGCTTTTTTCTTTTTTAATATGGGTGTTCAAACCGTGATGCTTGCTGCTACATTGTATGGGAAAAGTGAATTGAATATTCCAACCACCAACCTGATTATCTCTATCCTGATCATTCAACTGGTTGCTGTACCGGGTGCTTATACTATTGCCAGGTTATCTGATAAACTTGGCAATTTCAGGGCCCTGATGGTAACGGTATCATTGTGGATCATCTTATGTATTATCGGCTATTTATTACCCAGGGATGGGGTGAATGAATTTTATGCACTCGCTGTACTCGTGGGTTTTGTAATGGGCGGAATTCAATCACTCAGCCGAAGTACATACGCCAAGCTCATGCCTGAAACAAAAGACACAACTTCATTTTTTAGTTTTTATGATGTAACGGAAAAAATTGCCATTGTAATCGGTATGTTCAGTTTTGGTTATATTAATGAATATACCGGCTCACAGAGAAATTCTGTTTTGGCATTGGTTGTTTTCTTTGTGTTTGGGTTGATATTACTGACATTTGCATCGGCCACAAAACATAAACAGGGAAAAGTAGCATAAAGATGAAATTGTACACGATCAATAGCGGAAATTTTAAACTGGATGGTGGTGCCATGTTTGGTGTGGTACCCAAATCGATGTGGAATAAACTCAACCCGGCTGATGAAAATAATATGTGTTCATGGGCCATGCGTTGTTTACTGGTAGAAGACGAAAACAGACTGGTATTGATTGATAATGGAATGGGTGATAAACAGGATGCCAAATTTTTTGGTCATTACTACCTGCATGGAGACGATACACTCGAAAAGTCGCTGGCACAATATGGTTTTTCCAAAGCAGATATTACAGATGTATTTCTTACGCATCTCCATTTCGATCATTGCGGTGGTAGTATTATCCGGGAGGGAGATACCTTAGTACCCGCATTTAAAAATGCTACTTACTGGAGCAATGAAAAGCATTGGAGTTGGGCAGTTCAACCAAACGACAGAGAGAAAGCCTCTTTTCTGAAAGAAAACATTTTACCGATCCAGGAAAGTAGACAGCTTAAATTTGTTGATGCTCCTTCAACCGGTTTTACAACTGAAGGGAGACTTGAAACGGCTTCATTATTTGGTAATTTCTCCATCCGTTTTGTAAACGGGCATACCGAAAAAATGATGCTCCCGCAAATAAAATACAAGGGGCACACGCTCGTGTATATGGCCGATTTGCTGCCTTCTGTGGCCCACCTGCCCATTCCATATGTAATGGCCTACGATATGTTTCCACTCACAACACTACAGGAAAAAAAGAATTTCCTACAAGAAGCGGTAGAAAACAACTACATTCTATACTTTGAGCACGACCATTTGAATGAATGCTGCACCCTTCAGATGACGGAAAAAGGAGTTAGGGTTCGTGAAACATTTCCTCTCTCTGCCTTATAAAATTTCACTGAATTGTAGTAATTCACCTATTTTTTGGCTACAAAAAAACCGTGAAAACACGTTGTAAAATCAGTGTTTTTCAGACACTTATTACCATTGTTTCATATTAAGTTTACATTGAAATCCTAGCTTTAACACGCTATTTTAAAATCCAATGTCCAAAAACCAGGTAACGGGATGTCCGAATTGCGGGTGCCGGATATCCTTCAGGCAGTTTATTCTGCTCAACAATTTTTCCGCTATCAACTGCGATACCTGCAATGCCAGGATAGAAATATCCAATAGAAATGGCAATGCAGTTATCGCAGCTGTATCCGGACTTATTTCAGCTGCTACTGTTGTTTTTTCTGCTTATGCAGGTAAGCAATATTTCAATTCATTTTTATTGGGTCTTGCTGCTGGCGTTTTTATTGCTACCATTTTTGTACTGATCATTTGCAGGGTGTTGTACAAACGTTCACAATTATACAGAAGTGTGCATAGCAGACCTCTTCATTACAGAGAAAATGCAATTGTTTAACGGTTAAAACTGATCATGGAGCTTAACGGATATCGCAGGTTGCGGTATTGCATCATATCTACTTTTACACTCCCTACCACAATCGGACTTTCAATACGCAGCGGAATATGGTTTGGATCGTCGCTCACCCAAACCGTCATTTTTTCACCTCCTTCAAATAAAGTGCCTTTTACCAGTAAAGGTTTAAACTTGATGGCACGGAATTTTCCATACTTGGTTTTTATGGTTTCCTTACCCATGTATTTAATATAAAGATTATACACTTCATTATCAAGAAACATGGCAAAAGGAATTTTATCTTCCGGTTTATATTTATTGAAATCTATATTACGGGCATAATAAATAGAACTCAGTACATCCTGAATACAGCCCGGTACCTTGTACACGCCCTCAGTTGTTACAGCCGTATTTGTTTCCTGGTTGAAAGTAATGTTTTCAAATTTTTTATATCCGCCTTCTTCAATATTACGGATAAATTTCAGGGGCTGAAGATTAGTCGTATCAATATATGATTCGTACCGGTCGCGTACTTTAAAGATCCAGTCGTAACGTGGATTAGAGCTACCTTTGCCAACCACATGATAAGCGACACGGTTGTTCATTTTATTGAGTGAAACAGAAAAATTTGCATTACCTGCATTTACATACAAACCGATAACAGAATAAAATACATTGTAAGAAATACTCTCCCCTTCTTCAAAAGCTTTGTTACGGATACCACAAAACTCGTCTCCGGCCGACAATGGTTGAAAGCCGATGATCCATACGGTTAATAAAAGAAGTTTCTTCATGCCTGCCTGTCTATTTATTGTTTCTGAACAACCTGATGCCCAGTAAAAAAATACTTCCTGCCATCGCCGGAATGATCAGGTTTATGATCCAGATACTTCCGGTGGTTGCAATGATGCCTAACAGGTTACTGCTTAACAAACCAAATAACAGTAAACTCACTTCTCCCCTGATACCCAGTTCGGCCAGTGTAATGCTTGGTACAATGGACAGAACCAGTAACATAACTGCCACCAGTGCTGCTGTATCTGCCATACTTATTTCTACTTCAAATACCTGCGTCATTAGTACATATTGCACTATAAATACAACGTATCGGAGCGCAGAAAGAAGTAAAATTTTTGTTAAGAACTTCCAATGGAGTTTTTCCATATTCTCCACCACAAACCTGTATCGTGCCACCAACGGTATTTTTTCGAGTAACCGAATCAACCACGATAGCTTATAATACATGAGACCAAGTAAAATCGTGCCAAAACTGAGTACACTCATTAAACCGGTTAACCAGAACATAGACAATTCTTCGATATGATGGGTTGCATCAAGAATAAAAATCCGCATATACAACATACCAAGCAATCCCATCACAAGGTTTATGATGATAAGGCTCATACTGCCTACCATTGAAATGGCCATGCCTTTTAAGCGATGACCCTCATTGAGGTAAAGTGATCTTGCCGCCGATTCACCAAAACGATTGATGCTGTTAAATACCAGTGCATGCCCCGAAAGCGTTGCTTTCATAGCTTTCCAGAACGAAACTTTTTGTACCGAACTTACCAGCACTTTCCACTTAAATGCTTCAACACCAAAATTTGCCCCGAGTAGTAATACCACCAGTAAAAATTTCCAGGATTGAGGGCCACTGGCAGAAGCCAGGATCATTTTCCATGACTGTTGCAAATTGTCTTGTGTCTGTAGCTGCCTGTAAATAGAAAAACACAGCCATATAAAAAGTACAGGGCCCAGGAAATAATTGAGGAATATTTTTAGACGTCTGTTCAGGAAGTGTATCATTTAATCATTACAAAGAACGGGGAAATAAAGGAGAAAGGGGGAAAGGGAGAGTCCGTAGTCGATAGTCATAGCCCATGACAGAACCAAATTTGTTTTACTATGGACTATCGGCTATAAACCATGGACTCTTCCTCCTTTCTTCCGTATTTTCACCCATGAATGGCAAAAGATGAAATAATATTAGGGATTGACCCCGGTACCCAGCTCATGGGTTATGCTTTACTGCGTATTCATAAAGGACAACCACAGGTTTTGCTGATGGATGTTTTAAAACTTACGGCTCAGAGAGATATTTATGCCCGACTGGAAATCATTCATGCCCGTGTTTGCGAGTTGATTAAACTCTATAAGCCATCCACATTTGCTATTGAGGCCCCTTTCTTTGGAAAAAATGTACAGAGTATGCTGAAACTCGGGAGGGCACAGGGTGTGGCCATTGCAGCCGCCATGCAGGCGGGTTTAACGGTAACCGAATATTCCCCTAAAAAAGTAAAACAATCCATCACCGGAAATGGTAATGCTGATAAGGACCAGGTCTGGAAAATGCTGCAACGTATTTTGCAGATAGAAGAAAAGCCCCAATATTTTGATGCAACCGATGCGCTTGCAGTGGCACTGTGCCATTACTACCAGTCATCATCGCAATTGGCTCAGGCCGGTAAAGGTTTAAAAGGATGGGACGACTTTATTGCAAAAAACCCGGGGAGAGTGAAGAAGATTTGATGATGTCGGATGTCGGGTGTCGGATGTCGGATGTCGGATGTCGGATGTCGGATGTCGGATGTCGGATGTCGGATGTCGGATGTCGGATGTTTTTTGGCTTTGTAAGGTACACTTCTTTTCAAATCAGCCATCAGCCATCCGACATCATCAAATCTATTTCAGGTACCCGGTTAACACCAGCACCAACAAAACAGCGCCTCCAATTACCCTGTACCAGCCAAACAAACGAAAGCCGTGTTTCTGCAGAAAGCCGATAAAAAATTTAATAGCAAGCATGGCTACAATAAAGGCAACCACATTACCTACGGCGAGTGCAATGAGATTATCTGTATTGGTTAACATCTCCGGGTTTTCTTTCCAGGCTTTGAATAATTTATAACCAGTTGCTGCGGCCATGGTGGGTACAGCAAGGAAAAAAGAAAATTCTGCGGCCAGCCCCCTGTTTAATTTTTGCTGCATACCACCAATAATACTGGCTGCACTTCTGCTCACACCCGGAATCATGGCCACACATTGCCATAAGCCAATTATGAAAGCACGAACAAAACCAACTTCTTCTTCTTTATCAATAACAGGTTGCTGAAACAGTTTATCAATAAACAACAAAACCACACCACCCGCCAACATAGTAATGGCTACAGTGAGCGGACTTTCCAACAGGTCATCAATTTTATCAGAGAATAAAGCGCCGAGTGCCAGTGCAGGAATAACGGCAATCAGCAACTTGAGATAAAAACTCCAGCGGTTAAGCGGAAAAAATTTCTTTCGGTACAATACCACTACCGATAAAATAGCCCCCAACTGAATGGCCACTTCAAACAACTTCGTAAAATCGTCTTTAGCGATGCCCAGAAAAGAACTGGCAATAATCATGTGACCGGTAGAAGAGATAGGGAGAAATTCTGTAAGTCCCTCTACAATGGCAATTACAATGGCATCGAATATAGACATGGGAGTAATGAGTAGTGAGTAGTGAGTAATGAGTAGTCGGTAGTGAACAGATAGGTTACTCACTACTGACTATTCACTACTACTTGCTCTTTTTAAAGATAGCATATATCTCCACTACCAATCCGATGATAATCAGAATGGGAGCAATGGTAATGCGGGTAGTGCTGTACACTTCTTTATAATCAAAAACATTGGGGTCACTGCTTTTGCCTCCGCTCATCAGGAAGAAGCCCAGGGCAATAATCACAGCACCTATGAGCATCCACTTATAATTTTCTTTTGTGAAAAGAGGAGCTGCCGTATTTTTTGTTTCACTCATCTGAGTTGGTTTTAGTTGTTTTATTGGTGAATGGTGAATGGTCAATGATGAAAAGTATATTCATTCACCATTCACGCTAATATAAGTCATCCAGTTTCATCTTCAAATACTTCAGTACACTTCTATGGGTACTGTAAACAGAAATGCCAACACCCAGTATAATGAGTCCGCCAAAAAGAATAAAAGTAAGTTTCCAGTCGCGGATTGCTTTCAGTTGGGGGAACTGGCTTTCGGCCCAGCTGATGATGCTGAACAACAGAACAATGGCAATACCGGCGCTGATGAGTCCGTTGATAACCGCTCTTACATTTAACGGCCGCGCAATAAAATTGCGGGTGGCACCCACCATCTGCATGGTTTTAATGAGAAAACGGTTACTGAACATGGCTAAACGAATGGTATTGTCGATACTCACAATTACAATAACGCAAAGTATAATGGCAATTACCAGGAAGATCAGACCAATTTTCGCAGCACGTTCATTCAGGTTGCCTACCAGCGTCTGGGGATATTGAATATCGGTAATCTGGTTACCATATTTACCCAGCAGTTCAGTAGAAATACGAACAAGACTATCTTTGTTTACATAGCTGGCTTTGGCATAAAAATCAATACTTTCCGGAAGTGGGTTCATGTCAAGAATCTTGGCCCAGTCTTCATTGTTCTCACGGTTCCAGATCTCCTGTGCCATTTTCTTGTCAATATAAGTTACCGTTTTGGTATAAGGTCTGCCGGCAATATATTGTTGAATCTGGCCAATGGTATCTTTATTAAGGGTACGCAGATAAGCGCTGATACGGATATCTTCCTTGAAGGCATTACCCACCGAATTGATATTCAGAAAAAACCAACCCATGATACCCATAATTAATAAAACCAAACCCACACCAATAATAGAGTAGATATAATTGGGTTTGCTACGTTTTAAAGAAGATTTTGCGCTGTCTGCCATACTTACCAGTTTTTCTCTCCCCCTTCTCCATCCATGGAGAAGGGCAGGGGATGAGGTAGCAAATGTAGGGTTTTGACGCCTAAAGACTTACATTTGCAACCACTCTAACGATCATTTTGCCATTGAAAATAGAGCAATCCCGGTTAAAAATATGTTAGGATTGCAGGCAGCCGGCGAAAAGCACTGTACCCACAGTTGCTGTACTCCTTTTCTGCCCCTTCAATAACGGCTAAACAGTATCAAAAATTATATAGAACAGGATCAAATATGGAATACAATTTCACGGTAATTGAACCTAAGTGGCAGAATAAATGGAAGGATGATGGTATTTATAAAGTAAACATCGATCCTGCAAAACCGAAATATTATGTGTTGGATATGTTCCCCTATCCAAGTGGAGCAGGTTTGCATGTGGGTCATCCATTGGGTTATATCGCTTCAGATATTGTGAGCCGTTTTAAAAGACTCAAAGAGTTTAATGTATTACACCCCATGGGTTTTGATGCCTTCGGGTTACCTGCAGAACAGTATGCCATTGAACATGGTATTCATCCAAAGAAAAGTACGGAAACCAATATCAGTAATTTTATTGCACAGTTAACCAAAATTGGTTTTTGTTACGACTGGGATCGGGAAGTGCGTACCTGTGAACCATCTTACTACAAATGGACACAATGGATTTTTCTCCAGCTATTCAATAGTTATTATAACAGGCAACAACAAAAAGCGGCACCTGTTACGGAACTGGTCAAAGCATTTGAAGCCAATGGCAATGCAGATCATAGTTGTCCGGGAGATAACAGTATTCATTTTACAGCTGCCGAATGGAAGTCGTATACCGAAAAAGAGCAGCAGGATATTTTAATGAACTATCGCCTTGCTTTCTGTGGTTATGGTGAAGTAAACTGGTGTGAAGCATTGGGAACCGTGCTTGCAAATGATGAAGTGGTAAATGGTGTGAGTGAGCGTGGTGGACATCCGGTGGTAAAAAAGAAATTGCGCCAGTGGTACCTGCGTATTACTGAATATGCTGATCGTTTATTAACCGGTCTCGACACCATCGAGTTCAGTGAGGCCATGAAAGAAATGCAAACCAACTGGATCGGGAAATCATCAGGAGCGGAGATTAGCTTCGAGCTACGAGCTATGAGCCATGAGGAGAAAACCGACTCGCAGCTCGCAGCTCACAGCTCACAGCTTCTTGTCTACACAACCCGCCCCGATACCATCTTCGGTGTAGACTTTATGGTGGTGGCACCGGAGCATGAGTTGATTGAAAAAATTACAACACCCGAACAGAAAGAAGCGGTAGAAACCTATATTACCTATGTAAAAAGCAGGAGCGACAGGGAGCGACAGGCGGAGAAAAAAATTACAGGATGTTTTACGGGGGCATATGCCATCAATCCTTTTGATGGAAGAGCCATTCCGGTATGGATATCGGAATATGTATTGGCAGGTTATGGAACCGGCGCCATTATGGCCGTACCCTGTGGTGATGAACGTGATTTTAAATTTGCGCAACATTTCAATATACCCATTACCAATATTATCGGTGAAGCTTTTAACGGAACCGATGCCAACCCTACCAAAGATGCCATACTCAGTAATAGTGGTTTTCTGAACGGAATTAAAATGCGCGATGCCATTGAAGTAGTGATTACGAAACTGGAAGAAATGGGTATCGGCAAACGCAAAGTGAATTATAAAATGCGTGATGCCGCATTCAGCCGCCAGCGTTATTGGGGAGAGCCTTTTCCGATTGTGTGGAAAGATGGAATTGCCTACCCGCTTGAAGAATCACAATTACCATTGGAATTACCCGATGTAGAATCATACAGTCCCGGCCCGGAAGGCGAAGGCCCACTCGCAAACATCCCCGAATGGACCAGCCAATTCGCAAACCCCACCCCCCAGTCCCCCCTTCAGGAGGCCAGGGGGGGAGGGGTGCTGGAAACCAATACCATGCCCGGTTACGCCGGCAGCAGCTGGTATTTCCTGCGCTACATGGATCCGCATAACGACAAAACCTTCTGCGACCGAACCATCAGCGATTACTGGAACCAGGTTGATTTATACATTGGCGGAACAGAACATGCGGTAGGTCATTTATTGTACAGCCGTATGTGGACCAAAGCCCTGTATGATCTCGGATATATTGGTTTTGATGAACCGTTTCGGAAGTTATTGAATCAGGGGATGATACAGGGGAGTAGTAGGTTTGTTTATAGAATTATCATGACATCAAAGTCAGATTCAGATAGTAAACAAGAAACCCCATTATTAGTTTCTAAGAAGTATTATGATGAATACTTGGAAAGAGGATCATTAGAAATTTCTACAATTTTAGAAGAGTATCATCGACAAAACCCAGAAGCTGGTATGTATTTGAATAGTATTGACAATTCTTTTTCTATTGTTCCTTTAAGAGTTGATGTAAATCTCGTTGACGGGGTAGAGTTAAATATTGAAGAATTTCAGAAAAGAAGGGGATGGAATACAGCAGCTTTTATAAAGGAAGATGGTAAATACATCTGCGGCGTTGAAGTAGAAAAAATGTCCAAATCAAAATTCAACACAGTAAATCCAGATACACTCGTTGAAAAATTCGGTGCAGATACTTTCCGCATGTACGAAATGTTCCTCGGTCCGGTAGACCAGAGCAAACCATGGGATACCAAGGGTATTGAAGGGGTACACCGTTTTCTGAAAAAATTATGGCGTTTGTTTTTTGATGAAACAAAGGGTAAAATCTGGATCGACGTTGCGCCCACTGCAGAAGAACTCAAAGTATTACACCGCACCATCAAAAAAATTGAAGACGATACGGAACGTTACAGCTTCAACACAGCTGTAAGTGGTTTTATGATCTGTGTAAATGAACTGAGCGATCTGAAATGTCATAAAAAAGAAATACTTGAATCATTATTAATACTCATTACTCCATACGCCCCGCATATTGCCGAAGAACTCTGGCAGCAACTGGGTAACAACGGTTCTGTTTTAGATGCAAAATATCCGGTATTCAATGCCGCACATGTAACAGAAACCAGTAAAGAATACCCTGTAAGCATTAATGGAAAAATGCGAACCAACCTTACCATTGCATTAGACGCCACAGAAGAACAGGTAAAAGAAATGGTACTTGCCAATGAACTGGTGCAGAAATGGATGGAGGGGAAACCCTTGAAGAAGTTGATTTTTGTAAAGGGTAAGATGATAAACGTTGTAATCTAAACCAAGAAGCGGTACCAAAATTACCGGCTTCTTGGTTATTTACTCGTTCCAGTTCAAAAATCATTTCAGTATCATTTATTTCTTTGTCTTCTACCTTGGCCATGTAAAGATATAAGTAACCGTCTTTTATGTAAGCTTTGTTTTGTTCAGAGTAGGTTTCTCCTAAATCATTTTTAAAAGTCTGGGTTAGTATTTTTTTACTGCTATTAAAACAATATGATCCGTTTTCTGTGATATCTGCCATAATTTTAAAATGATAAGAATTATCTTTTGTAAACTCGAATTGACTACTACCCCAAACCTCCCTGATCATTTCAATTATCATTTCTTTAGTCATAGTGGCACCAAACAAATCCAGTTCAATAAATGATGAGTCTGTTTTCAGATTAACATATAATCCGTTTGCTTTAATAGAAACTACTTTCCACTTCCCGATGATCGTAGTATCACATTGACAATACACAAGTAGATTGAGTAATACAAAAAATGTAAAAAGTATTAGTTTTCTCATCTCAGGTATTTGGTATGCAATAAATATAATAAAAAATTAGCACATATTTAATTATCCATCTCATAAACCGCTGATCACAACTGCCCGTTATTTCCTCCTTCATCTTAATTATCTTGTATATCCAAAAACCTAATAAATGAAAAGGATATTGTTCTGTGTACTCGCATGTTTATACCTGGGTACAGCACAATCGCAAAATAATCAACCTTATTTTTTATCGAACCCGGCAATAAGTCCCGATGGCGAAACCATCGTCTTTGCTTTTGAAGGCGATCTCTGGAAAGCGGCCGTAAAAGATGCACGTGCCACCCGCTTAACAGCCATGCAGGGTTATGAAACCAGTCCGCGTATTTCACCCAACGGACAATGGCTGGCATTCAGCAGCAGACAAATGGGTAATGCCGATGTTTATATTATGCCATTGGCAGGCGGTGAGATTAAACAACTCACTTTTCATGGCGCCACCGATGAAGTAAATAACTGGAGCTGGGACAGTAAGAAAATTTATTTTACCTCTAACCGAATGGGTCAGATTTCCGGTTTCACGGTTGGTATTAACGGTGGAACGGCACAACGTTTATTTGGTGATCATTTCTTTTTACTGGATCATGGCCTTGCCGAACATCCATCGGGAGATATTTATTTTAATGATACCTGGGAAAGTACCAACCAGATAGCGCGTAAACGATACAAAGGGCCATTCAACCCCGATATCCAATCGTACAATATCAGTCGTAAACAGTATAAAAAACACACCGACTGGGAAGGGAAGGATTTTGCCTCAACTATTGATAAGAATGGCAAACTCTATTTTATTTCCGATGAAGCCAATGGCGAATACAACCTATATACTTTAGACAATGGGAAGAAAACGGCATTAACGCGTTTTAATTCATCTAATTCAGATATATCTAAACTCATATCAAATTCCCAATCCTAATTTCTTCTAACCAGAAAAAATCATAACTTATTGAATACCAATAATAACAATTCTGGTTACTTTTAGGATTAGAAACCTAGTTTTTTGCCACAGATTCGCAGATTTTCTTTTTGAATAAACAATATTTCATGTTTTATCCAATCGTTCCATTTGATATCGGTACGGATCATCTTTTTCAACTTGACCTGACTGCGAATAACAAGGAGGTAACGGATGTATTGGTGAACGATACGCAACTGTTCTCTGAATACATTGATAACTGTTTAGTTTACTCAGGTGCCCGTTATGCTATTGGTGGTTATAACGAACACCGAACTGTTTACAGCAGGAGCAAAGTATTTGATGGAGCAGATGAACCACGCAGATTACATTTGGGAACCGACATCTGGGGATCGGCCGGAACACCTGTATTTGCGCCAATAGAAGGGGCTGTTCACAGTTTCGGGTTTCACGAAACTTATGGCGATTATGGTGCGGTTATTATTCTGCAACACCAGTTGAATGGCGAACTGATCCACAGTTTATATGGTCATCTTTCACTCGGAGATCTCGATGGTTTGTATGAAGGCAAACCAGTGCAAGCAGGTGAACAGATCGCTCATTTTGGAATGCCGGAAGAAAATGGCCACTGGCCCCCACACCTGCATTTTCAACTGATCAGGGATATGCAGGGTATGAAAGGAGATTATCCGGGAGTTTGCAAATTCAGTGAAAAAGAAAAATACCTCGCCAATTGCCCTGATCCTGACTTCATTTTAAACTATAACTTTCATTCATAATTTCATTCAGTGACTTTCTGTGTTTTCAGTGGCAATATTTATTGCCACTGAAAACACAGAAGAACACAGAATGATTACTCAAATTTTTTGATCTCATCTGAAGAAATGAAATGCAGGCCATCTTCAAATTGATGAGCAGCGTTTTGCATGGCTTTGGCAATACCAAGTGCTGAAACGGGCTGGTATTTTTTTAATGGTCCTATAAAAAATCGTCCTGTCATTTTTGCCAATAGTATAGCTATTTTTTCTCCTACTCTTCTTTCTGAACGTTCACCCATAATCAGCGATGGTCTGAAAATACAGGTACAGGGATATTTTAAAACAGTAATGGCTTTTTCAACCTGACCTTTTGTGCTGCTGTAAAAAATTGAAGAGTGCTCATCTGCCCCCACGGCACTAATCAGTAAAAATCTTTTGGAGCCTGCATTTCTTTGTAATTCTGCCACTTTCTGTGGATATACCAGGTCAACCTGACGGAATGCCTGCTGGCTTCCTGCTTTTTTGATGGTGGTACCCAAACAGCAAAACACATCATCAGCCTGAACAGCAGTATCTAACTTTTCATAATTCACTATTAGCTGTTGCAGTTTTTGGTGACTTAGTAATACCTGCTTCCGTACATATATGGTAACGGTGCTGTACAAGCTGTCTGCAAGTAATAATTGTAATAATACCTGCCCTGTTAAACCACTGGCACCTAAAATCAATGCGGTTCTTTGTTCCATGGCAGGTTTTTCTCAAAGCTACGGATAATCTATTCGTGAATGGTGAATGGTCAATGGTGAATAGAGATCAATCATTGATCATTCACCATTCAAATATTTACTAATTTCGTTTCATGTCGAACCCCAACCTCAACAGAGATTCAACGAACCTGAGTGCAGCAGAAAAAGAGTTTGAAAATGCCATTCGCCCGGCAGAGATCAACGATTTTTCAGGTCAGCCACAGTTGATTGAAAATCTTGTCATCTTTATCAAAGCTGCTAAATTGAGAGGGGAGGCATTGGATCATATTTTATTTCATGGCCCTCCTGGTTTGGGTAAAACAACATTGAGCAGGATAGTAGCAAATGAACTGGGCGTAAATATTAAAGAAACATCGGGCCCTGTAATTGAAAAACCTGGCGATCTTGCCGGATTACTCACTAACCTGCAGCCCAATGATGTATTGTTTATTGATGAGATTCACCGGTTAAGTACAGTAGTAGAAGAATACCTGTATGCGGCCATGGAAGATTTCAGAATTGATATTATGATTGATTCTGGACCCAATGCACGGAGTGTTCAGATAAACCTGAATCCTTTTACACTGGTGGGCGCCACAACACGAAGTGGTTTATTAACTGCGCCTTTATTATCGCGTTTTGGTATCAAATCAAGATTGGAATATTACCAGGCAGATATCCTGCAGAAAATTATTGAACGTAGTGCAGCTATTCTCAATACTTCCATTAAAACAGATGCCGCTTTTGAAATTGCCCGCAGGAGCAGGGGAACCCCGCGTATTGCCAACGGACTGTTACGCCGTGTACGCGATTTTGCACAGGTATTGAATGATGGAACAATAGATATTGGTATTACACAACATGCATTAAAAGCGCTGAATGTAGATGAACATGGTCTGGATGAAATGGATAACCGTATACTGTTGGCCATCATCGATAAGTTCAAAGGTGGACCCGTTGGCCTTACCACTATTGCCACAGCAGTAGGTGAGGAAGCAGGCACACTGGAAGAAGTATATGAGCCTTTTCTGATACAGGAAGGATTTTTGCAAAGAACCCCAAGAGGACGCGAAGCAACTGCAAAAGCATATCAACACACCAACAGAACTCAGATAAAGGATGGGCAGCAGTCTGATTTGTTTTCTTAATGGGGAATGCTTTAATGATAAAAATTATTAGGATGTAGGGATGAATTGTGATATGGGTTACCGTATTTATACCTGTTTTTGGTGTAAAAAACATCTCAGACGGAGTTTAGAGATAGTGTGTTGATTTTTCTTTTAATTCTGTTGATCAACAGAATTAAGATGTTATGAAAAATGAACAATTCAAGTTTGCTCCGATAACACGTTCGATTATTGGGTGTGCAATGGCTGTACATAATCAGTTGGGTAACGGATTCCAGGAGCTGATTTACCATAGAGCACTGGCAATTGAAATGACCAAGCAAGGACTCAAATTTCAAGATGATGTTGAAGTAGTTATTTTTTATGACTGCATTTCGATTGGAAAGCGACGCGTTGACTTTTTAGTTGAATCTCTTATCCCGGTAGAAATAAAAGCAGTAAAGGAATTGGATAATGTACATCTTGCACAAGCTATCAACTACCTGGAAGCCTACAAGATGGAAGTAGGGCTACTTATCAATTTTGGCTCCATACGTCTCCAGTTTCATCGAATCCTCAAACCCAGACTGGGATAGAACCGATGTTTTGATGAGCTATGATATAACTTTACACAAAAAAGCATCAGCAAAGCTGATGCTTAAAAATATCACAGTCTATCAAAACATCCGTTTTATCAGAGTCTATGGAGCCACTAAACGGAACCCGTTTCCATGAATATTCACAATCTCAATATTACCATCATCTTTCAGGTACTTGCGTAATTTGGCAATGTACACATCCATACTTCTTCCATTGAAATAGGTGTCGCTACCCCATATTTTTTTGAGAGCACGTTCACGGGGTAACAAATCATTTTTATGTTCGGCCAGCATTTTCAATAATTCATTCTCTTTTGGAGAGAGGGTTTGAGTGCTTTCACCATTTTTCAATTCACGTAATTTTGGATTGAAATGATATTTACCCAGGTCGAATTCAATATTGTCGTTGCCTTTGTTTTCTTCTTCATTACGTTTGAGGATGGCTCTTATTTTTAATAAGAGTACTTCACTATCGAAAGGCTTGGTAATATAATCATCGGCACCCAGTTTATATCCCTGGATGATATCTTCTTTCATGGTTTTGGCACTCAGAAAGAAAAGAGGAATATCAGGATCCACATCACGGATTTCTTCAGCCAGTGTAAAACCGTCCATATTGGGCATCATTACATCCAGCAGGCAGATATCGTATTTCTCACGCTGAAAAGCGGCAAGTCCTAAACGGCCATCTCGTTCCAGTGTTACGTCGTAATCGTTCAGTTCCAGATAGTTTTTTAATACCATACCAAGATTGGTATCGTCTTCGCACAAGAGTATCTTATACTTTTTCTTGTCTTCCATGGTTCTAAAATTTATGTGAAATAAAGATAATTCACCCCGAGTTATTATCCTACTGTCTGCAATCTTTTGTTAAAACAGATCAACAGGTGCAGCTAATTAACCCGGTATTCAACAGTTAGACGGACTTATTGTTGTTTTTGGAAATGTTTATCTGTTAAGGTTTTCAAAAAAGCAAGCAGATCAGCTTTCTCCTGTTTGCTGAGCCCGATAGGTACACCCATTGTTGTATCCATATTAACCGGGTTCAGCACAAATGCACCGGGATTGTTATAATTAGTTAATACAACATGGTTCAAATCATTCACCATTGACCATTCATTATTGCCCCTTACCTCTTAAACAATTGCCGGTAGCTTTCCTCATCCATATATTCCAGTATATCACCGGGCTGACATTGAAGAATGCGGCATATTTCTTCCAGCGTAGAAAAACGAATGGCTTTGGCTTTTCCGCTTTTAAGGATGCTCATATTGGCAATGGTAATACCCACTTTTTCGCTTAATTCAGTGAGGCTCATTTTGCGACGGGCCAGCATAATATCGAGATTTACAACAATGGGCATCAGATGGTGAGTTCTTGTTCCTGTTTAACAGCAAATGCATTTTTATATAGCCTGCTTACCCAAAGTATTGCTATTCCTAACCAGAATGGAACAGGGAAAAACATAAAACCATTCTTTTGGTAGATAAACTCATTATTAGTGAGTTTACTGATTTCCGGAACCGTAAACAAAAATATTCGTAGCATATCTAATATCCAAAAACCAATAAGAGTAATACCTATCCACCTGATGAGGGAACTGATATCGGTTTGTAAAACTGTCTTACTATGAATATGCGGAAGCAGTTTAAGTAAAAGAATAGATATACAGATGACCAATAAACAATTGAATAAATCAAATTCTAAAAGTTGATCGGGGAAGAGTATTTTTTGCATCCATGTAGCGTTATTAACTTGAAGAACACCAGTAAGTTTTATATTATGTTGTCCGTAGTTTGCAAGAACAGTATCGAGTTTTAGGTTGTCGAAACTGGGTCGTACCGGTACCTCAACAAATGATTCATTGCTGGCAAGACCTGTGATGATGAATATGCTGCAAACACAGATCATTGTCCAGGCACCTAGTTTTATACGTGTGAACATGGCATTTTCTTTTAAAGAATAGTATTTGCCAATTTTTGGGATGAAATTTGAGTACATGGGATGATTTATTATATGCTAAATAATGAATACTTATTGAAAAACAATAAATTTTAATCATTAAATATTTTTACTTTCCTTCCTCACATCCCTTAATTTGTACATTAAATCAATTATATGGCAGACAAACAGGCTTTTTCGGACACAATTACAGCAGGGTACAGTTTTAAAGGCGAACAGGTAAAAATTGGTGTGGGTATGCTAAATGGCGAAGTAATAAATGGAACCGATATACGATTGCCCCTGAAAACCATGAATCGTCATGGACTCATAGCAGGTGCCACCGGAACGGGAAAAACAAAAACACTCCAGCTACTGAGTGAAGCATTAAGCGATAACAGTGTCCCCGTATTATTGATGGATATTAAAGGAGATTTGAGTGGTATTGCTGCTGCCGGACAAAGCAATGAGAAATTAATAGAGCGTAGCCGGAAACTGGGTGTTCCATACACACCTGCTGCCTATCCGGTTGAACTGCTTACACTGAGTAATGAAAAGGGAGCAAGGTTACGCGCCACTGTAAGTGAGTTCGGACCTGTATTACTCAGTAAAATTTTAGGGTTGAATGATACACAAGGCGGATTGGTAGCCATGATCTTTAAATATTGCGATGATCATAAAATGCCATTGCTTAACCTGAAAGATTTTATTAAAATGCTTCAGTACATAGGCAATGAAGGGAAAACGGAAATTGAAAAAGAATACGGTAAAATATCAACCACCTCTACCGGAACCATCCTGCGAAAAGTAATTGAGCTTCAACAACAGGGCGCCGATATTTTCTTCGGAGAGAAAAGTTTTGAAATTGATGACCTGATGCGCATCAGTGATGATGGCAGGGGTATGATCAGTATATTACGTGTAACAGATATGCAGGACAGGCCGAAGCTCTTCTCTACTTTTATGCTGCAGCTGCTGGCAGAACTATATGCCGGCTCTCCCGAAGAAGGTGATCTCGATAAACCCAAACTGGTGTTATTTATTGATGAGGCACATCTTGTTTTTAATGAAGCATCTGAGGCCCTTCTGCAACAGATGGAAACCGTTATTAAACTGATTCGTTCCAAAGGAGTGGGTATCTTTTTCTGTACACAGAACCCGCAGGATATACCTGCTTCCATTCTGAGCCAGCTCGGTATGAAAATTCAACACGCGTTGCGTGCCTTTACAGCTGCAGATCGAAAAACAATAAAGCAGGCAGCAGAGAATTTTCCGGAAACTAAATTTTATGAAACCGATGAATTGTTGACACAATTGGGAATTGGTGAAGCATTGGTAACCCTGTTAAATGAAAAAGGAATTCCTACTCCATTGGTGCATGCTATGTTATGTGCACCCCGCAGCCGGATGGATGTATTAACTGAACAGGAGATTGAACAACTTGTTTCCTCCAGCAAACTCGTTGATAAGTACAGCAAAGAAATTGACAGTGAAAGTGCCTATGAAATTTTAACAGCGAAACTGGAAGAAGCAGCGGCAAAAAGCCGGGAAACTGAAGATTCGGTTGAAGAGGAAAAAACAACAGGCAGAAAAAAGAAAGAAGAAAGTTTTTTTGATAACCCGGTAGTAAGACAGGTAGGCAGAACAGCGGCCAGTGTTATTACCCGAAGTCTGCTGGGTGCGTTGGGATTAGGTGGCAGAACCAGCGCCACTAGATCAAGAAGAAGATATTAGGCTGATTTTTCCTGATTCATCTATTTGTATATGATCCTCACTTTGCAGGAACTCAATAACGGTCCATACTTTTTCATTGGATACTGGATGTAGTTTTTGTAATAAAACAGGAACTGTGTTGTATCCATCTGCAACAAAACCGATCAAAGATTTTTCGATAGCGGCAAATTCATTAGTAGATAATCCTTTTTTCTTTTTATGAAGACAGTTATCGCATATACCGCAATCTTTTAAAGCGGTATCTCCGAAATAAGCACCCACAAAGCGGCTTCGGCAGTTTTCTTTTTCATGCAAATATGCCAGCATTTTGTTTATGCGTTCGGTATATTGTTTTTTTCTGCTTAAGTATGCATCCTGATCTATGTAAAGGTATTTGGCGGGGGCACGGTTTAATAAATAATGTATCTGGGGTGTTTCTTTTTGTGGGAGATATTCTATGATACCAAATGCCATTAACTGGCGCAATTGATTTTTTACGGTTTCTGCACTTAACCTGGTGAGTTTGGTTAGCTGTGATTCGAATATGGAAACCTGGTTATCGAAAATTCCTTCATAAATACGTAACAGGCCCCTGATGATTGGCTCAAGCTCAGGATGTGCTGTTTCGAACTGGTAGAGTGTTTCTTTATCGGTTGTAAACATTACCTGTGACGGTAGAAAAATATTTTCAGCAAAACTGATATGTCCTTCCTGCTCCAGTATTTTTAATGCATTTACCACGGTAACCATCTCTAATTTAAAACGGGTAGTAAATGCTTTGATATCAAAATCAAAATAACCTCCTTCACCTGTGCCCACAGGTAGCTGAAAAAAATCGGCCAATGACTGGTATACTGACTGTATAACGGAAATGGGCGGATAACGTTTGTCTGGCAGATTTTGTACATACACCAGATCATCCTGCTGGTAAAGTAAAACAGCGAAAGATTTTTTACCGTCCCTGCCGGCGCGCCCTGCTTCCTGGTAATAATTTTCGAGGCAATCAGGTATATTATAATGTATCACGGAACGAACAGATGATTTATCGATACCCATGCCAAAAGCATTGGTACATACCATGATCCTTATTTTATTACTGATCCAGTTGGTTTGTTTAGCCGTTCTCTCTTCCTGCAGAAGCCCTGCGTGATAAAAATCTGCGGAGCATCCCTGGAGCTGTAATAACTGGCATATTTCTTTGGTTAGCTTTCTGCTATTGCAGTACACAATACTGCTTCCGGCTACATTATTTAATATGCTTATGAGTTTGTTGATCTTGCTCTCTACATGAAAACAACTATAGGATAATGCCGGTCTTTCAAATGACTGACGGAAGATATTGTGTTGCTTAAACTGTAGTTTTTCAAGTATGTCGTCCTGTACTTTTTCCGTTGCAGATGCGCTGAGGGCTATAACGGGTACTCCCTGCAACTCCTGTCGCAGGTTCACAATTCTTAAATAAGGCGGCCTGAAATCGTAACCCCATTGCGAAATACAATGAGCTTCATCAACGGCAATCAGTGAAATATTTAAAGCAGGTAAGTATTCCCGGAACAATGCTGATTCTATTCGTTCTGGTGAGAGGTATAAAAATTTATAATCGCCACGCGATGCTTTCTGTAAAGTGGCTTTTACTTCTAATTGGTTCATGCCGCTGTTGAGGGAAGCGGCAGCAATATTTTTATCCAGTAAATGTTCTACCTGGTCGCGCATTAAAGCAATAAGCGGACTGATTACCAGGCAGATCCCATCCATCATCATGGCAGGTACCTGGAAGCAAACAGATTTGCCCCCGCCGGTGGGTAATAGTGCAAGTGTATCTTTCCCGGCCAGTACAGACTGAATAATTTCTTCCTGTATGGGACGGAAGGAATCGTGGTTCCAGAACTGTTTTAAAATATCGGAAGCATTGCGCATTCAATAACAAAGCTAAACATGAAAAAATACCGACAGCGGAATTTATATGTATGATCAGCAAAAGTACGTTTTAAGTGAGCGGGAACTTTTGAAAAGTCCAAAGGACTCCATGAGAGTTCCGGAACTCTCATGGAGTCCTTTGGACTTTCAAAAAAGCTATTCAGCAGTTTCCGGTTTATACCGTATTTCCTTCAATTCATCTTCGGGTTTCCTTTTTAATGCTGGTTGCATATTTAAAGGGATGCATTAGTTATACTCTTTTGCATGTATAGAGAAACCCTTCCGTATACCAGAAGGGTACCAGAATGAGCATCGAATAAAACCCGAAGGAAACCTTAAGGTTAAACGGACTGGTAACGGACTTATAACGGACTTATAACGGAGAAAAAGCGCAGCGACATTTAAACTTTATAAAAAATTTATATATTTATATAAGCATGCTGTTATAGCTTTCCCCGACCATCTACTTCAGCTAAGCGAAACCTCTTTGAGTTAACTTTTGAGTTAACTTTTGGAAAGTTCCGAAACTTTCCAAAAGTTTTGCATACAACTCTTTAGCATACTTTTATTGACACTATAAAAATGACAATATGGAATCGAATAGAAGACTTTGGTTAAAACAAATTGGATTAGGAATTGCAGGCATTGGATTGACAAATGTAGAATCTTATGCATCTCCTGTTATGTCAGAAGACTTTTTTGACAAATTAGAAAATGATAATAACTTAATTTTTTTACGCTCAAATGAAAACCCCTATGGTCCATCTCCATTAGCAAGAAAAGCATTTGTTAACAATGCGAATATTAGTAACCGATATAATTGGGATGTTGCGACACAACTAATTTCTGACCTTGCAAAAAAAAATAGTGTTAAAGACGAAAACATATTGTTGGGAGCTGGTTCAACTGAAATTTTAGATTTGGTTGCAAAATCTGTATCAATAGACAAAGGAAATTATGTAATCGCAGACCCAAGCTATGATTATTGGACAGTTGCACTAGAAAATTTAGGTTTAACGAAAAATAAAGTACCTCTTACAACCGACAAGAAAATTAATTTGCAAGCTATGTTGGAAGTTGTAAACCAAGACACAAAACTTGTTTATATCTGTAATCCAAACAACCCAACAGGAACAATTTGTGAAAGAGAAGCTTTGGTAAAATTTATAACCAAGATTTCACAAAACACAATTGTATTAATTGATGAGGCATATTTGGACTTCACTAAACAGCAATCCCTTAGCAATATCGTAAATGACCACAAAAATATTATTATTACCAGAACATTTTCCAAAATATATGGTTTGGCTGGAGCACGGATTGGGTATGCAATTGCGAACAAAACAATAATTGATAATTTGGCAAATTTGCAATCCAATACAAATAATAGCGTTAGTGTATTATCAAAACTTGCTGCTATAGCTTCGTTGAAAGATGATAAATTTATTTCAAATTGCTACTTGCTAAATGAAAATGTAAGACAATATACTATCAGCGAACTCATAAAATTAAATTGTGAGTGCATTTCTTCTAACACAAATTTTATCTATTTTTCACTTGCAAAATACAACAAGGACTATTTCAAGCAATTAGAAAAGAATAATATTCAAGGTGGAGGAATATATGAAGAGCAAGGTAAATGGACAAGGATTACAATAGGGACTATGCCAGAAATGCAAAAGTTTATTAGTGCAATAGAATAAAACTGCACATAATAACTAAGGTTTCGTTGCGCCCAACGGGCGAACAATGAAACCCCTGTTGAACGGAACCGGTGATGAGCGGAGTAACTGTATGGAGTTGTCGGAAGATGGTATAAGGATGGCAAATAGGCTATGCGCCTGTTTTTTGTTTTGGAGAGGGATAATGATGCCATTTGCCCAGACATTTTTCTCCAAATTCGTACGGTAGGTACATAAGTTCCCCCACCCGCTGTTTTATCCAACAGGCACAGGTTGCCTTTCCCGTAAATATTTTCCGGGAGGGCCTCGCTGACCAAAGACTTCTATGATTACCAGGGCAGGATAACTTTTGGAAAGTTTCGGAACTTTCCAAAAGTTATCCTGCCCTTCCGTTAGCGTGGTTATAGAGATGGTAAAAATGGCCGGGATGTAACATAAGAGAATTGTTTCATTGGTTTGTTGAGATTAGGTAGAGGGGAATGTTGCTAAATTGATGAATACTTCTCCGATGAAC
>JBMOKQ010000076.1:0-53225 GCA_049324295.1 Bacteroidota bacterium | reverse complement strand
TACGCAAAACCATTGCCTGTATTGCCTTACAGAGGATATATATTTTTACACACGACCTCTGCATAACTGCCACTCTAAATTTAGTCTCACAAAAAAAAAGGACTGACCTTTTAAGACAGCCCCTTTTTTATTTGTAGGCTTTTGCCTAATTTGACTTTCCTAAACTACTTGTTATGGAAAATCAAAAAGATGAACGACTCTGGCGCATGGCCAAAAGAAGAGCTTCTTTTAAAAAAATGCTGTTTGCATATATCGTTATTGTAGCCTTTTTATGGGCTATCTGGTGGCTGAATACAGGAAGAGAAACCGGTTTTACAGGAACTCCATGGCCGTTATGGGCAATGTTGGGATGGGGAATTGCATTAGGGTTCCAGTATTTTAATGCCTATAACGGAAGTGCACGCGATCTTGCAGAGGAAGAATATGAAAGACTGAAAAAACAGTAATGGATATTGGAGGAAGATCATATATTTATTTGAATGATTGCCATATGATAGTAAAAAGACTTTTTGATTGCCTGCAACACCAGTTACAGCATTTCCCCAAAAAAGATATGCTGGCTGCAAAGGAGGGAGGGCAGTGGGTAACTTATAGCACCGAAAAGGTAGCAGATACTGTGAACAGATTTAGCGCAGGTTTAATGTCTTTAGGGGTAAGTGCCAGAGATATGACCCCGGAATTGAGTGACAAAATTGCCATCATCAGCAATAATCGACCGGAATGGATTTTTACCGATCTGGCCGCTCAACAAATTGGTGCCATACTGGTTCCGGTATATCCAACAACAAGTCCGTCCGAACTGGAATTTATTTTAAATGATGCAGTGGTACAATACCTTTTTGTAAGTAATGCTGAATTACTGGAGAAGGCAAAAACAGTAGCTGCCAATGTGCCATCGATCAAAGCTATTTATACTTTCGATAAAATTGAAGGAGCGAAACACTGGACTGAAGTAGCGTCACTTGCAACAGATGCATCTATACAACAGATAAAAGAAATCAGTAAAACCATTCCTGTTTCGCATCTGGCAACTATTATTTATACTTCGGGTACAACAGGTACACCTAAAGGTGTAATGCTGAGTCACAGGAATATTTATTGCAATGCTCAGTTTTCCAAAGAGAGTTTTCCTTTTAACGATGCGCCCGAATCCAAAGTATTAAGCTTTCTTCCATTAAATCATATTTTCGAAAAAACAGTAACTTATATTTATCTGTATAGTGGTATTAGTATTTATTATGCTGAAAGTCTTGAAACCATTGGTGATAACCTGCGCGAAATAAAACCGGATGGATTTACCACAGTTCCACGCCTGCTCGAAAAAGTATTTGAAAGAATCATGACGAAGGGAAATGAATTGGCGGGAATAAAAAGAAAACTATTTTTCTGGGCGGTATCGCTGGCAGAGAAATACGATAATTTAAAAAGTGGTGGTATCTGGTATAACTTCCAACTTGCCATAGCCAATAAATTGATTTTTAGTAAATGGCGTGAAGCATTGGGTAGTAATGTATCATTTATAGTAACCGGTGGCGCTGCCTGCCAGGTAAAACTTCTGCGTATTTTCAATGCAGCACGTATACCGGTATATGAGGGTTATGGACCAACAGAAAACAGCCCCGTAATCAGTGTAAACCGACAGGCAAAGGGTCTTACAAAATTTGGTACCGTGGGCCCGGTGATCAATGGTGTTGAACTGAAACTGGCAGAAGACGGAGAAATTTGTGTGGCAGGCCCCAGTGTAATGGAAGGTTATTATAAACGCCCTGATCTTACGGCAGAAGCAGTAATTGATGGTTGGTTACACACAGGTGATATTGGTATTATTGAGGATGGGAAGTTTTTGAAGATCACCGATCGCAAAAAAGAATTATTTAAAACCAGTGGAGGAAAGTATGTAGCTCCACAGCCCATCGAAAATAAACTAAAAGAAAGCCCTTTTATTGAGCAGATCATGGTAGTGGGTTCTGAAAGAAAATTTGTGGGAGCTTTAATAGTGCCATCTTTTCTTGCGTTAAAAGAATGGATGAAAGAGAAAGGAATTAGCTATACTACTAACCAGGATGCTGTACATGACTCCAGGGTACTGGAACTTTATCGCGAACTGGTAGAAAGGTATAATAGCTATTTTAATCATGTGGAACAGATTAAGAAATTTGAATTACTGCCACAGGAATGGACCATCGATACAGGCGAAATGACACCCAAATTGAGCCTGAAACGAAAAGTAGTGATGGAAAAATTTAAGGCGGCAATAGAACATATTTATGCCTGATACTGCTTCGTTTAATTACCCCGATCGGGGTTTTATCAGGAATCAAAATGATGTTGGTAGGGTTGTTTCTACCGGAATTGCCGGTCGTTTTTAGCGAAAACACCGGGTAAATTCATATAAAGTATACTATAAGACAATGGTTGAATCAGGCGTTTATCGTGCAATGATAGAAAATGCAATGGATGCATTTTTTCTCACTAAAACAGATGGTACCATTCTGGATGCCAATGATACCGCATGCAAAATGTTTGGCTATACACAGGAAGAATTTCGCAGAGTAGGAAGAAAAGAAATAATTGATCAAGCATCTCCCAAGCTGGCAGAACATCTTAAAGAGAGGCAGGAAAAAGGAAAAGTTGTTTGTGAGTTGATAGGGATTAGGAAAAATGGAGAAAGGTTCCCAGTATGGGTTTCTTCTGTCATTTTTGGAGAGCAAGGAATGGAGCAAAAAACATTTACAATTATTCATGATATTACTGAGTTGAAACGTAAGGAACAGGAGTTAAAAGATGCAGAAGTGAAAATGAAAATGGTACTCGATAATACGGAAGAGCTGTTTATTATACTTGATAAGGATCTCCGGATTGTAAATTTTAATAAAGCCACAGAAGAAAAATCAAAAAACCTCTTAGGTGCTCCGTTTGAAAAGGGCAGATTGATATTTGACAGTGCCCACCCACATCGTCTGCCATACTTCAAAGAATTATATGCCGATGTGTTAAATGGCTCGATACGTCGCAGCACAGTTGCAATACCTGAAACAAGCAAACATCCTAAAATTGTTATTGATATTCGTTATGCTCCATTATATGAAAATGATCAGGTAGCAGGAGTAATCATCAATGTACATGATGCTACAGAAGCAAAGGAGAAAGAAGCAGCGCTGCTGCAAACAAATGAACGGTTTTATTATGCCACAAAAGCAACCCATGATGCTATATGGGATTGGGACATTCAACAGGATAAAGTATTGCGTATAGGTGATGGATTGAAAAACATGTTTGGATATGAGATAGCAGAAGCAGAAAAGGAAACTAATTTTTGGATGGACAGGGTGCATCCTGAAGATAAAAAAAGAATGACCCATAAAAGAAGTCACGTGCTATTTCACACAAATGAGCTGTACTGGGAGGATGAATACAGGTTCAGGAAATCGGATAATACTTATGCTTATGTCTTCGACAAGGGCTATATTATTCGGAATGGAGAAGGCCAACCCCAAAGGATGATAGGTGCAACGCAGGACGTGTCGCAAAGAAAGGAATCGGAGGCATTATTACACGAATTAAATAACCGGCTCAAGAAAAGAGCCGAAGAACTGGTGAATTCAAATATTGAACTCGAGCGATTTGCTTATGTGGCCTCACACGATTTACAGGAACCTTTGAGAATGATCACAAGTTTTTTACAATTGTTCCGTAAAAAGTATGAAGGTAAGATTGATGAGACTGCAGATCAATATATTCATTTTGCAGTTGACGGGGCAGAGCGGATGAAAATATTAATCATGGATCTGCTTGAATATTCAAGAGTTGGATCGAGTGCCGAACTGTTCCAGGAAATTGATCTTAATCATCTGCTGATGGAATTAAAAGCAGTTTTTTATAAAACATGTGAAGAAACAGGGGCGACTATTCATGTAGATACGATGCCGGTTGTTAAAGCAAATAAAACGCAGCTGTTTCAGTTGTTTCAAAACCTGGTCAGTAATGCCCTGAAATACCATAGCGACTGTGTACCAGAAATTAGAATCAGTTGTGAGGAGCAGGAAAATGAATATGTATTTGCTGTAAAAGATAATGGCATTGGAATTGATACAGGGTTCCATGAAAAAATATTTGTTATTTTTCATAGGCTGCACAGCAGGTCAGAATATAACGGAACGGGTATTGGATTGGCCATTTGTAAAAAAATTGCCGAGCGTCATGGAGGTAAAATATGGGTTGAGTCTGAATTGGGTAAAGGCAGCAGCTTTTTCTTCTCTATTTCAAAAAGAATATAAAAGATGGTATTGTAATATTTTTTCAAATGTTTAGTATCTTGTTATAGTAACTGATGAAAATAAACGAATATTCTGTCACTCAAATGGCCAGCCATGTCAGATAGTCATCAATCGTTGACCATATTGATTGTGGAAGATAATCCAGGGGACTTGTTCCTGCTTGAAGAATTATTTAAAGGCACATCACTACCCATACATCGGTTGATTAAAGTTGTAAGTGCGGCAGATGCCATTCAGGTACTGGAGCAGGAAAAGATCAATCTCGTTTTTCTCGATCTCAGTCTGCCGGATAGTAGTGGTCTCCAGTCTTACGAAGCTATAAATGAATATGCAGGCTCAATACCTATTATAGTACTAACGGGTTTAATTGATATGGAAGTGGCTCTGGAAACAATGGCCAGTGGTGCACAGGATTACCTCATTAAAGGTGATTTTGATGAAAAACTGCTTGATAAATCAATACAATACAGTATTGAGCGTAAAAAAAGTCAGGAAAGTTTAAGGGAAAGTAACGACAGGTATAAGTTTGTTACAAAGGCCACGAATGATGTGGTATGGGATATGAATCTCGAAACAAGAAGGATATTATGGGCCGGTGAAAATTTAAAAAGACAGTTTGGTTACGAATTACAGGACGAAGAAAGTGATTTTAATTTCTGGGCCGATAAAATACATCCTCATGAAAGAGCGGCTGTAGTAGGAAGGCTGCTGGATACCTGTAATGGAAACAGTAGTGAGCTATGGAGCGATGAATACAGGTTTAAACGGGCTGATGGAACGGATGCCTATATACTGGATAAAGGATACCTGCTGTATAAAAACGGAAGGGCTGTTCGAATGATTGGCTCTATGCAGGATATCACTGAAAGAAAGTTGGCAGAACTGCACGTAATGAATAATGAGAGGCGTTTTCGCTCACTGGTACAGAATGGGTCGGATATGATTAAGATACTGGATGAAAACGCGGTATTTACATTTTTAAGTCCAAGTGTTGAACAGGTACTGGGCTTTTCTGCCAGTCAAATTATAGGCAACAGTGTTTTTGGATTTGTACATCCGGAAGAACTCGATGATATCAAGAAACAGTTCCAAATAATTAAACATTCCGATTATCACGAAATACAATATTTCCGCTTTAAAAATGCAAATGGTGAATGGCGATGGCTGGAAACAAAACTTACCAACCTGCTGAATGACCCTGCTGTAAAGGGAATAGTATCCAATTCAAGAGATGTAACCGAAAAGAAAAAAGCAGAAGAAGCGATTCGGGCATCGGAAGAAAGATACCGAAACCTTTTCTTTAATAATCCCATGTCTATTTACATATGGGATATAGAAACATTTGAGATACTGGAAGTAAATGATACGGCTCCAAGAGAATATGGATATTCGAGAGAAGAGTTTTTGAAATTATCCATGCTTCAACTAAGAAAAGAAGAAGATGTTCCTAAATATAGAGAATACGCAAAACAATTGGCGGCATTGGATCCGGAAACAGTGACACAGGGAGTATGGAAACATGTGCGCAAAAATGGAGATCCTATTTTTATGGAAATCTATTCTCAGAAAATAACTTTTAAAGGTCGAAATGCAGTTATAGCATTAGCTAATAATGTAACTGAAAAAATAAAGCTGGAAAAAAAGCTGGAAGAAGAAAGAAGTGCCAAGCAAAAAGAAATTACTGAAGCAGTAATACGTGTACAGGAAAAAGAGCGCTACGAAATAAGCAGGGAGCTTCACGATAATGTAAACCAGCAATTAACAGTGGCCATGATGTATATAGCCACCGCAGAAAAAGGAACAGGAAATGCGGAAGCATTGTTGAAACAGTCATCCGGTTTTATTTATAATGCCATTGAAGAAATCAGAAAACTATCAAAAGCCCTCGTAACACCATTGATCAAAGACTTTGGTCTCTGTAAGGCGATAGATGGGTTAATAGAAGATATACAAGTGGCCAATATCCTGCATATGGATTTCTTTTATGACAGCTTTTATGAAGAAGATATCAGTTATGAGTTTAAGCTCAATGTATTCCGGATAGTGCAGGAACAAATGAATAATATTATTAAACACGCACAGGCAAAACAGGTAGTGATAGAGTTATACCGAGATGATCTTATCAAGCTTTCTATTATTGATGACGGAATTGGTTTTGATACAGAACAGAAGAGAGGCGGAATCGGGCTAAATAATATTCAGACAAGAACAGAATTGTATACAGGTAAAATTGATATTACATCCAGACCTGGGAAAGGATGTAAAATTAAAATTGAGTTCCCGGTTACACGGGATATACTTATTAGCAGGTAGCTGTTAATAAGCCACAGATGCGCAGATTAGTTAAATAAAAATCTGTGCATCCGTGGCGTCTAAAAAATCAATCTCTTTTTCTTCTATTCAACCCCCGGTTGTTTCAATTTCCAGCCTGTTTTTGCTTTCTCTGCATCAACCATTTTCTTTACATCGGCCAGTAATTTTTTGGCATCATATACAATACCATCTTTAATGGTAAACTGAACACCACCGGTTCTTACAATTTTATTATCTTTTGTAAGTTCAATAGCGCCTGTGCCATATAATACCTGGAGGTTTTTGAGCGGATTGGCATTTACAAGCATAATATCGGCCAATTTGCCTACTTCAATACTACCAATCTCTTTATCCATACCCAAGGCCTGAGCCCCGTATAAAGTAGCAGAACGTATTACTTCCAGTGGGTGAAACCCGGCTTCTCTCAATAATTCAAGTTCACGGATATAACCGAAACCATAGGTTTGGTAAATAAAACCATTATCAGAACCGGCAGTAACACGTCCGCCGCGGTTTTTGTATTCGTTGATAAAACTCATCCACAACCTGTAATTGTTTTTCCATTCTACTTCCTGTTCGGTACCCCAGTTATGCCAATAGGAGCCATGGCTCTGGTAACTGGGTTCATAAAACTTCCAGAGAGAAGGCAAGGTATAATCCTCATGCCATTCTGCTCTTCTTGCACGATGAAGATCGCGGTTGGCTTCATAAATATTAAACGTAGGGTCAAGCGTGAAGTCGAGGGATATTAGTTCATTCATCACTTTGTTCCAATGATCGGAATAGGGCGCAGCCGCCTGTTTCCATAATTTACCGGCTTCTTCAAAACGGTGTTGTTCATTATTGTAATTATAATCGGCCGGATAGCTTTGAATGGTTTTATCGGTGAATAAAGCTTCCGGAAGACCGTACCAGTGTTCCATACTTGTCATACCAGCTCTTGCAGAATTCAAAACATTCCATCTGGCCACATCTGTTTGTGCATGGTGGGCAGTAGAACGTAACCCCAGCGCTTTATTTTCACGAACGGCGGCATCCATTATTTCAGGTGATGCACCAAAAAATTTAATGCCATCGGCACCTTTCTTTGCATTGTCACGAACCCAGTTACGGGCCTGCTCTGCATTGCTGATAGAACCACGGTTACCCTGGCCAAAAGCAGTATAGGCAAAAATACGTGGAGCTGTAATAGTATTGGCTGCACTTTTACGTTTGTGTTCCAGCACCCATTCCAATCCATTACCAGCCGAAGGATCGCGGATAGTAGTGATACCATGCGCCATCCATAATTTAAAAACATATTCGGCCGGAGTACCTTGTGCCGTACCGCCAATATGACCATGCATATCTATCAGGCCGGGTAAGGCATACATGCCTTCGCAGTTAAGCTCTTTACCACCTGCTTTTAGTGCAGGTCTTCTGTTCTGGTTAATAGGTAAGCCCGGACTGCCAACAGCTTGTATCTGTACAATGCGATTGTTTTCAATCACAATATCCATGGGCCCGAGTGGTGGTGCGCCGGTACCATTGATGAGTGTAACACCACGTATGATGAGTTGGGTGTAAGGGCCATCGCCCTCTTTAACTTCAGGAGCTTTTGTTATTTGAGAGAATGCGGTGAAAAATAAAAGATGAAAACCGAAAAGAAGCAATACTTTTTTCATGGCAATTTGAATTGGAGAATGAAAGTAACGAATATGAATGAATTCGTTTGACTATTGCAGATGTATAGATTGGGCTTAAATTTTTGTCAACAGATATTTCTCCCTGATTATCCCCTGTACCGCTTTCCCTTCCATCTTACTCTCCAACCACGAAATAACATCGAGGTACATAAAAGCACGGTTTTCCAGACTGTTTTTTTCAAGCGGTTTCAGTTTGTTTAACAGCATTTCAAACTGAGGTTTCAACTTACGTGGTGTAAGCTTGAAAGACTGTTTAAGGAAGGAAAAGATTTCCACTTCAACCGTACTCAGGTTCTGCATCTTGGCCATAAAACGGTAGACCGATTTCAACAGGTATTCCAATAAATCGAAATTACCCAGTTCATAATGTGCAATCAGGTGTAAGAGCCGTGCATAACATTGCAGATCGGTACGCAGATCAACTTTCAGGTTAATAATTTTATTGAGATAGTCAATACTTTTTTCATGGTCACCTGAGCCAAAATATAGCGAGGCAAACTTGTAATAGAAAACCAATATGCGGTGCCTGTCGAGATAAATTTCATATTCTTTCAGCTTCACTTCAATTTCGGGTACCAGCGATAAACCTTCCGTAAAAGTACCTTCCATAAAGTGCTTGTTCAACTTGGCAGTATAGAGATACAGAAAAGTTTGTATCAGGTTATTATGATTATGCTGAACAACAGGCTCGTGGGTAAAGCGTTCAAACTGCTGAATGGTTTCTTCAAATTTTTTATGGTTGCGCAAATCAAAGTGAGCACTTAACAGGTTATGCATGCCTTTTATATAATGCGCCGTTTCTACTTCAATCATTTTGGGAGATTGATTAAACAAGTCGACCCATTTCTGGCAATACCGATAATACAACAGGAAATCCTGTACAATAAAACCATACCAGCAATAACACTGGTAACGATATAATTTCTCATAAAACCCATCGCAACTTTTTACCTGCTCCAGCAAATCCTGCTTAAATATCTGATCAACCTCTGCCCTGTCCTTCTCATTCCGCGCATGACCATTCTGAATATACCAGCCATACAATAAGAGGGAAAGGTCAGATAGTTGCCCGATCAGTTGCAAACGGCCATTGATTTCTTTCGATTCTGCACTGAGTTTTTCTGCCCTGTCCTGCATACTCCTGGTGATATGCAAGGCTTCGATTTTTTTTTCCAGAAAAACAACCTGTAAAATATAGGTAACCTGCTGATGGTTACGGGCCATATCCTTAATCTTATCCAGCACTTTCAGACTCTGCAGGTACAAACCTTTATTGTACAACAGTCGAGCGAAATCAAGTTGTTCATGCAACTGAAGATCAATATTCTCTTCTTTTTTAAGAGAACGTAAACTGGTAAGTACTTCCTGGTATAAACGTGCTTTCAGGTTCGACAACTGCTGTTTTTGTATGACGGGATGCTTTTTTAGCAACAATTCTTCATCATAATGCTTCATTTTATCGAGCGCATCGAACAGCTGAACCACTTTAAGATCGCCCGATCCGCCCGAATGACTTTTCATATACAGTTTGAAATGCCTTTTTTCGGCTGTTTCAAGCGACTGTATCAACTGAAAAAGTGTATCTGTACTTCGGTTAGGCATGGTAAATGTTACAGGTTAAAATCCTTTACTGACAATGGTTTCATCCGAATATGAGCCGTTTACACAGTGTAAAATAACGGCAATTTTGATCTGAAACCACTCATTAACTCATCTAAATTCGAAGATAAGCAGGCTGATGATTTGTTAATACAGGCAATCGTTAACAAAATCCTTCAGCTTGCTTTTTTATCCTGATTATAAAAAACGAAGACGAAATGGGTCAGCAGGTCTACATTTTCGATACCACATTGCGCGATGGAGAACAGGTGCCTGGTTGTAAACTCAATACCAAAGAGAAGCTGGAACTGGCACTAAAACTGGAGGCATTGGGTGTTGATATCATTGAAGCGGGTTTCCCCATTTCATCACCCGGCGATTTTGAATCGGTGGAACAGATTGCAAAAGCAATAAAAAATGCTACGGTATGCGGACTTAGTCGCGCCGTTCAAAAAGATATTGAAGTGGCTGCACAGGCCCTTAAATATGCCAAACGCCCCCGCATTCATACCGGCATTGGAACATCCGATTACCATATCAAGGCAAAATTCAATGCTACGCACGATGAAATACTGGCCCGTGCCGTACAGGCGGTAAAATGGGCAAGAAATTTTACAGATGATGTTGAGTTCTATGCGGAAGATGCCGGAAGAACAGAAAATGGTTATCTCGCAAGAGTAATTGAAGCCGTAATTGCTGCAGGTGCCACTGTTGTAAATATTCCTGATACAACCGGTTATTGTTTACCCCACCAGTATGGTGAAAAAATTGCCTACCTGAAAAACAATGTACCCAATATTGATAAAGCTGTGATTTCCTGTCACTGCCATAACGATCTTGGTCTGGCCACTGCCAACGCTATTGCTGGTGTAATAAACGGTGCAAGACAAATAGAATGTACGGTGAATGGATTGGGTGAAAGAGCCGGCAATACTTCATTGGAGGAAGTGGTAATGATATTGCAACAACACAAAGACCTTGGCTTTTATACACAGGTACAAACTCAGCAACTGAACCCTATCAGTCGTGAAGTATCAGATGTAATGCGAATGCCTGTTCAGCCTAACAAAGCAATTGTGGGTGCCAATGCATTTTCACATTCATCGGGTATTCACCAGGACGGTTTCCTGAAAGATGCACAAACCTATGAAATCATTAACCCCGAAGAAGTAGGTGCTGAAGGAAGTAAGATTGTATTAACGGCAAGAAGTGGAAGAAGTGCGCTGGCACACCGTTTTCAGAAGCTGGGTTATCAGTATAACAGGAACGATATCGATGTTTTATATCAGTCATTTTTACAGGTAGCAGATAAGAAAAAAGAAGTGGAGGAGAGCGATCTGCATGCGATGGCACAGGCATATAAGCCTGAGCCGGCAATGGCATAGGATTTTCTCATCAGCATAGTTTTAGTTTTTCAGCCTGGCACATTAGTGCCAGGCTCTTATTAAAAAAGTATGGCAAAAACATTATTTGAAAAAATTTGGGATAAACATGTTGTCAAACAGATCGACGGAGGTCCGTCTGTATTGTATATTGATAAACATTTCATTCATGAAGTAACAAGTCCCCAGGCCTTTAAAGGCATTGAAAAGCGGGGACTTTCGGTTTTCAGACCTAACCAGGTAGTGGCTACAGCCGATCATAATGTACCCACGCTCAACCAGCATTTACCTATTAAAGATGAATTATCGCGCCTACAGGTTCAACAATTGATTGAAAACTGTAAGAAGCATCATATTGAATTATACGGATTGGGCCATCCCTTTCAGGGTATTGTACATGTAATTGGTCCTGAACTGGGTATAACACAACCGGGTATGACTATTGTATGTGGCGATAGTCATACATCGACACACGGAGCATTCGGAACCATTGCATTTGGTATTGGAACCAGTGAAGTGGAAATCGTATTTGCATCCCAGTGTCTGATGCAGAGTAAGCCGAAACTCATGCGTATTAATGTAGAGGGAGAACTGAATAAAGGAGTAGTGTCGAAAGATATCATACTCTATATTATTTCAAAAATATCTGCCAGTGGTGCCACGGGTTATTTTGTTGAATATGCAGGTTCTGCCATTCGCTTATTGTCGATGGAGGCACGTATGACCATTTGTAACATGAGTATTGAAATGGGTGCACGAGGTGGCATGATTGCACCCGATGAAATTACTTTCAGTTATATGAAAGGCCGGCAGTTTGCACTATCAGGTGAACAATGGGAAAAGAAGCTGGCAGAGTGGCAACAATTGTATAGCGATGCTGATGCTGTATTCGATGAAGAAATTCATATTGATGCATCGGCAATTGAACCTATGATCACTTATGGAACCAACCCGGGCTTAGGCATTGCCATTAATGGACTGGTGCCTGTTGCCGAAAGTATTCCTGATGAAGGTGAGCGTAATAATATTATGAAAGCATTACAATACATGGGCCTTGAAAGCGGTAAACCATTATTGGGTATGCCCGTGCAACATGTTTTCATCGGAAGCTGTACCAACTCAAGAATTGAGGATCTGCGTATGGTGGCCTCATTGATTAAAGGGAGAAAAAAACATGAGCAGGTACAGGTAATGATTGTTCCCGGATCGCAGCAGGTATCGAAACAGGTACAGGCAGAAGGGCTGGATAAGGTTTTCAAAGAAGCAGGATTTGAAATAAGACAGGCGGGTTGTAGTGCATGTCTTGGTATGAATGAAGACAAAATACCAGCCGGCGAGTATTGTATTAGTACCAGCAACCGGAATTTTGAAGGTAGGCAAGGAACAGGAGCAAGAACATTACTTGCCAGTCCGCTCACTGCAGCAGCAGCAGCGATTACGGGAGTGGTAACAGATGTAAGAGAACTAATATAAGCTGCGAGCTATGGGCTACGAGCCACGAGCATCTTTTGCTCATAGCTCTTAGCTCACAGCTCATAGCCCCCAATAAACATGAATAAAGTAACAACGATACAAAGTCGATTTGTTCCGATTGCGATGGAAAACATTGATACGGATCAGATTATTCCTGCGCGCTTTTTGAAGGCAACAACAAGAGAGGGTTTTGGTAAAAACCTGTTTCGCGACTGGCGTTATATAAATGATGACGAGCAACAACCTAAGACCGATTTTGTATTAAATCAGTCACAGTTTAGCGGAGAAATACTGGTAGCAGGAAAAAATTTCGGATGCGGTTCCTCACGTGAACATGCTGCATGGGCCATCAAAGATTATGGTTTTGCTGCAGTAGTGTCGAGCTTCTTTGCAGATATTTTTAAAAACAATGCATTGAATAATGGATTGTTGCCGGTAACTGTTAGTGAAGCATTCCTGCAACAGATTTTTGCACAACCCAATACAGCAACAATTGCGATTGACCTGGCTGCTCAAATCATTAGCATCGATACTACCGGTCAGCAGGAGTCGTTTGAAATTAATAGTTATAAAAAAACATGTTTACTGAATGGGTACGATGATATTGATTACCTGATCAGCATGAAACAGGAAATAGAAACATTTGAACAAACATTTGCATAAACCTGAGCTATGAATAAAAAGATTGCCGTAATACCTGGAGATGGAATTGGGCCGGAAGTAACCAACCAGTCTGTAAAAGTACTGGATGCCATTACCAAGCGTTTTGGTCACCAGTTCGATTATCGTTATGCGGTCATGGGTGCCATTGCCATTGACCAAACAGGTAATCCTTTACCGGATACAACTATTGATACCTGTTTACAAACTGATGCTATTTTATTTGGAGCCATCGGCGATCCTAAATATGATAATAATCCTGCAGCAACTGTTCGTCCGGAACAAGGCTTACTCAAATTGAGAAAGGTATTACAGCTTTATGCCAATATCAGACCCATCGATACCTATAAGGCATTACAGCATATATCTCCACTAAAAGCAAAACAACTGGAGAATGTAGACTTTGTCATCTTCCGGGAATTAACAGGCGGTATTTATTTTGGCAAGAAAGAATTACAGGCCGATGGTACAGTAGCTGTTGATGAATGTACTTATTCAGCAGAAGAAATAGAACGTATAGCACACCTTGCATTTCAGTATGCTCAGAAAAGAAGAAAAAAACTAACACTGATCGATAAGGCCAATGTACTCGAAACCTCACGCCTCTGGCGTAAAGTGATACAGCAGTTAAGTAGCAACTATGCTGATGTAGCTGTTGATTATATGTTTGTTGATAATGCCGCCATGCAGATCATCCTTAATCCTGCCCAGTTTGATGTGGTGTTAACTGAAAACATGTTTGGCGATATCATCAGCGATGAGGCAAGTGTATTAAGCGGTTCATTAGGTTTATTACCATCAGCATCGGTGGGCAATACTGTTGCATTATTTGAACCTATTCATGGTTCATATCCACAAGCAGCAGGAAAAGATATTGCAAATCCATTGGGATCAATACTTTCAGCAGCTATGCTACTGGATCATTTTGGTTTACAGCAGGAAGCCGTAGCCGTTCGCAAAGCGGTTGAATGGACCCTGATCAATGGCTTTGTATCAAAAGATATTGACCCGGTTAATAATTATTCAACAACGGCTATTGGCGATCTGATTGCCGATCATATAGAAAGAAATACAGACGCAACAATTGCTGCTAACACAAGTTTGAATAAATCTACGATCATATAGATCGTAAGGAATAAGAATAGGATTAACATAACAAGTGCGGCAAAGTACCCTGGAGTATGCGCCGCACTTGGCTTTTAGAGCATAGCAATAACAAACGCTTGTTCGTAATAAAATGAGCGGCTAAAAAATAAATAAAAAAAGTTCTTTGTTTTTTTCGGGAGGTGGGACTATCTTCGTATTCAACGAGCACCACTCTATGTTCAAAAACAGTATTAATATTGTCAACAGCATAAACACAATTATTATTGTGGTTGTCATTATTATCCCTGTACTGAACGGAGGAGGAGCCCTTATGTAATTCTAACAAAAAATTAAGCATACAGCCCCGCCTCCAAAAAGGCGGGGCTTTTTTATTTACAGCAAAACAAACAATATGTATTACGGTGAGTCAACAATAGTATATTTCAACGGTGCATTCGCGAAAGCATCAGATGCGAAGATCGACCTGTATGGACAGTCGCTGCATTATGGCTATGCAGTATTTGAAGGTATTCGCGCTTATGGTACTGAAAACGGAACCTGCATTTTTAAAGCAAAAGAACATTATGACCGGTTGCGCTATTCAGCAGAAGTAATGGGCATTCCTTTCAATACATCTACAGAAGAGCTGATTGACCTGACTTATGAAGTGTTACAACGTAATGGTTTTAGCGATGCTTATATCAGACCCGTAGTTCTTTGTTCAGCAAATATGTCGTTATCAAAAGGGAAAGAAAGTCATCTCGCTATTACTGCCTGGGAATGGACCAATGGTTATCTCAGCAACCAGATGCGCATTATGACTTCTTCTTATCGTCGTCCTAATCCCAGCGGATTTAAGATCAATGCAAAAGTATCGGGCCATTATGTGAATTCCATCCTCGCCTGTCAGGAAGCAAAAGATAATGGGTATGATGAGGCTTTGTTGCTCGATATTGAAGGCAATGTTGCCGAAGGGCCAGGCGCAAATGTGTTTTTTGAAAAAGAAGGTGTGCTGTACACACCGGCTATCGGTAATATTCTTCCGGGAATAACAAGAGCCACTGTTTTAGAGCTATGTGAAACATTAGACATACCTGTTGTAGAAAAAAAATTCAAGCCAGAAGAAATGCGCGGAGCCGATAGCGCATTCTATTGTGGCACAGCTGCTGAAGTGGTTGCACTTGAATCAATGGACAATATTCCATTTACACAACCTTGGGAAAACAGTTTAGGAGGTTTGTTACAGCAAGCATATAAAGCAAGTGTAATGAAAAAGGAGTATAAAAAGGAAATTATCGAAGCCTGAAAACCATGCCCCGGATTTTAATCCGGGTGTAAAAAAATAATATGAAAGAACTTAATAAATATTCAAAGACTATTACACAGGATGTAACCCAACCTGCGGCACAGGCTATGTTCTATGGTATCGGTTTAACGGAAGAGGATCTGAAAAAAGCGCAGGTAGGTGTGGTGAGTATGGGTTATGACGGTAATACCTGTAATATGCACCTGAATGATCTCGCTAAACTGGTAAAACAAAGTGTGTGGGATAATGATCTTGTTGGACTCATCTTCAATACTATTGGTGTAAGTGATGGTATGAGTAATGGAACAGATGGTATGCGTTATTCACTGGTGAGCCGCGATATTATTGCAGACTCTATTGAAGCAGTATGTGGCGCTCAATATTATGATGGTATAATTGCTTTACCTGGTTGCGATAAAAATATGCCGGGTTCATTGATCGCAATGGGTCGTTTAAATCGCCCGGCCATTATGGTATATGGTGGAACCATTGCCCCTGGTCATTACAAAGGACAGGACCTTAATATTGTTTCTGCGTTTGAGGCCCTGGGTCAAAAGATAGCAGGTAATTTATCTGAAGCAGACTTTAAAGGAATTGTGCAACATTCATGTCCGGGCGCCGGTGCCTGTGGTGGAATGTACACTGCTAATACAATGGCTTCTGCTATTGAAGCATTGGGCATGAGCCTTCCCTATTCATCATCTAATCCTGCTTTGAGCGAAGAAAAAAAACAAGAATGTTTAGCGGCAGGAAAAGCAATGCGTCATTTACTGGAACAGGATATTAAACCAAAAAACATCATGACAAGGAAAGCATTTGAGAATGCTATTACCGTTATCATGGTATTGGGCGGAAGTACCAATGCAGTATTGCATTTGATAGCTATGGCCAAATCGGTTGATGTAGCATTAACACAAGACGATTTTCAGCAGATCAGTGATCGTGTTCCTGTATTGGCCGATTTTAAGCCAAGTGGTAAATACCTGATGCAGGACCTGCACCAATATGGTGGATTACCTGCTGTGATGAAATACTTATTGATAAAAGGATTATTACATGGCGATTGTTTAACAGTTACCGGTAAAACACTCGCCGAAAATCTTTCAACGGTTTCTGATTTAAATTTCGATCAGCAAAAAATCATTTTTCCATTAGACCATCCGGTGAAGGCAACGGGTCATTTACAAATATTGTACGGTAACCTCGCTGAGAAAGGAAGCGTGGCCAAAATCAGTGGTAAAGAAGGGGAACTATTTGAAGGTCCGGCACGTGTATTTGATGGTGAGCATGCATTGATTGATGGCATCAATACAGGTAAAATAAAACCAGGAGATGTAGTAGTGATCCGTTATGTGGGACCCAAAGGCGGGCCCGGCATGCCTGAAATGCTAAAGCCTACTTCCGCCATCATTGGAGCGGGATTGGGTAAATCAGTAGCACTGATAACTGATGGAAGATTCAGCGGTGGTACACATGGTTTTGTTGTTGGACATATCACGCCGGAAGCATATGAAGGAGGCTTGATTGCATTGGTACAGGACGATGATACAATTGAACTAAATGTATCAACCAAACAAATGACATTAAAAGTGATAGATGCAGAAATTGAAAAGCGCAGACAAAACTGGAAGCGACCTGCATTAAATGCAAGCAAAGGTTTGTTGTTTAAGTATGCGCAGGTGGTGAAAGATGCATCAGAAGGTTGTGTAACCGATGAACTGTAATTAAATCATTTATAACGGAAACAACATGGAAGCGGTTGTAGTAGCAAAAGAAGAAGCAAAACAAAGACAGGCAACTGAACTAAGTGGTTCACAAGCTGTATTGGAAGCGTTGATAGCAGAAAAAGTGGATACTATTTTCGGTTATCCGGGGGGAGCCATTATGCCCATCTACGATGCTTTGTACGATTATCATGAGCAGCTAAAACATATTTTGGTTCGTCACGAACAGGGGGGAATACATGCTGCACAGGGGTATGCACGTTCTTCCGGCAAAGTGGGAGTGGTATTTGCTACCAGTGGCCCTGGTGCTACCAATCTTGTAACAGGGTTGGCCGATGCACAAATTGATAGCACGCCGTTGGTATGTATAACCGGACAGGTGTTTGCACATTTGCTGGGTACCGATGCATTCCAGGAAACAGATGTCATCAATATTACAGCACCCGTAACCAAGTGGAACTACCAGGTTACAGATGCAACAGAAATACCCGAAGTGCTTGCCAAAGCATTTTATATCGCAAAAAGCGGAAGACCCGGACCCGTATTGATCGATATCACGAAAAATGCACAACTGCAGAAATTTGGATATGAAGGTTATTACAAATGCAATCATATCAGGAGTTACAGACCCAAACCTATTATACGTAATGAGTTTATTGAAGAAGCTGCAAAACTGATCAATGCAGCTGAAAAACCATTTATCGTTTTCGGACAGGGTGTGATTTTAGGTAAGGCTGAAAAAGAATTCAAATGTTTTGTTGAGAAATCAGGTATTCCCGCCGCCTGGACCATTCTTGGCCTGAGTGCTTTACCAACAGAACATCCATTGAATATGGGTATGCTGGGTATGCATGGTAACTATGGTCCGAATGTAATGACCAATGAATGTGATGTGTTGATTGCGGTAGGTATGCGTTTTGATGATCGTGTAACCGGCCGCCTGGATAAATATGCAAAACAAGCCAAAGTAATTCACCTTGATATTGATCCTTCTGAAATCGATAAAAATGTAAAAGCAACGGTAGGTGTTTGGGGCGATTGCAAGGAAACATTGCCCCTGCTTACAAAATTGATACAATCAAAAGTGTATCCGCAATGGGTAGAAAAGTTCAAGACTTATCAACAGGAAGAAGAGACCGAGGTAATTTTTGATGAACTGAACCCCGATACTGAACAGATGACAATGGGTGAAGTGTTACGCGTGCTGAATGAATTAACAAATGGTGATGCCATTATTGTTACAGATGTGGGTCAGCACCAGATGGTGGCATGCCGTTATGCCAAATTTAATGAAACAAGAAGCAATATTACTTCCGGTGGATTGGGCACAATGGGTTTTGCCTTACCGGCTGCCATCGGTGCCAAGTTTGGAGCACCTGCAAGAACAGTGGTTGCCATTATAGGAGATGGCGGTGTGCAAATGACCATACAGGAACTCGGTACCATCATGCAAACTGGTATTGATGTAAAAATATTGATTCTGAATAACCAGTTTTTGGGAATGGTGCGCCAATGGCAACAGCTTTTTCACGATAAACGCTACTCTTTTGTAGATATCGCCAGTCCCGATTATGTAATCGTGGCAAAAGGTTATGGTATTGAAGGAAACTCAGTGAATGAAAGAGAAAAATTAAAATCGGCAATGGAAGTCATGTTGCAACACAAAGGTTCATACCTGCTGGAAGTAATGGTAGGAAAAGAAAATAATGTGTTTCCCATGGTACCACAGGGTTGTAGTGTAAGTGAAATCAGATTAAAATAATTGTATGAGCAAGCAGGAATTTACAATTACGGTATATACAGAAAACCATATTGGTTTACTGAATCGTATTGCGATCATTTTTTCGAGAAGAAAAATCAATATTGAGAGCCTGAATACCTCTCCTTCAGAAGTGGAAGGCATTCATCGTTTTACTATCGTGATTGATGAAATGGAAGAAGTAGTACGTAAACTGGTGCGCCAGATTGAAAAACAGGTAGAAGTACTAAAAGCCTATTACAACACCAACGACGAAATTGTTTGGCAGGAACTGGCATTGTATAAAGTATCTACCGATGAAATAACAGAGAAGGTAAAAGTAGAAAGGTTATTGCGTGAGTATGGCGCTAGGGCAGTAGTCATCAGAAAAGACTATACCATATTCGAAACCAGCGGTCATAGGGAAGAAACCAACAAACTGATCGCAGTATTGGAACCACACGGATTAATAGAATTTGTAAGAAGTGCAAGAGTGGCAATTATTAAAGCCAGCCGTGGTTTTCATGAAAAGATCAAAGAATTTGAGGCAAAAGATCCGGGTGATGAAGTAATTGAAAATGAATATTTAGGAAAACAGGAAGAAGTATTTACCATGTAATACATAACAATCAACAAAAACTTATAAAACAAACATCATGGCAAAATTAAATTTCGGCGGAGTTGAAGAAAATGTAGTAACCCGCGAAGAATTTCCGCTTGAAAAAGCACAAGAGATACTGAAAAATGAAACTGTAGCTGTAATTGGTTATGGTGTTCAGGGACCCGGACAGGCATTGAACCAGAAAGAAAATGGAATCAATGTAATTGTTGGTCAGCGTAAGAATTCAAAAAGCTGGGATAAAGCCGTTCGTGATGGTTTTGTTCCGGGAGAAACTTTGTTTGAGATTGAAGAGGCGTTGGAGCGAGGTACCATCATTTGTTATTTGTTAAGTGATGCTGCACAGATAAAACTTTGGCCTACTGTTCAGAAATACCTCACACCGGGTAAGGCACTTTATTTCTCACATGGTTTTGGTATAACCTATAAAGAACAAACAGGCATTGTTCCACCAGCCGATGTAGATGTATTTCTGGTGGCCCCTAAAGGATCAGGTACATCACTTCGTAGGATGTTTTTACAGGGCCGCGGACTTAACAGTAGCTATGCCATTTTCCAGGATGCAACTGGCCGTGCATTTGAAAGAGTAGCAGCACTTGGAATTGCTATCGGAAGCGGGTACCTCTTTGAAACAGATTTCAAAAAAGAAGTGTATAGCGATCTTACCGGGGAACGTGGTACATTGATGGGTGCTGTACAGGGAATTTTTGCGGCACAATACGAAGTGTTGCGTGCAAAAGGTCACTCACCATCAGAAGCATTCAATGAAACAGTAGAAGAGTTAACACAGTCGCTGATGCCACTGGTAGCAGAAAACGGAATGGACTGGATGTACGCTAACTGTTCAACCACTGCGCAAAGAGGGGCGTTGGATTGGTGGAAAAGATTCAGAGATGCCACCCTGCCTGTTTTTACAGAACTATATGAAAGTGTGGCAACCGGAAAAGAAGCAGCAAAATCAATTGAAAGCAACAGCAAACCGGATTACCGCGAAAAACTGGAAGAAGAACTGAAAGAATTACGCGACAGTGAATTATGGCAGGCTGGTAAAACAGTAAGAAGCCTGCGTCCTGAGAACCAGAAAGTGGTAGTTCCAGCAGAAGCTTAAGCATCTTAATGATATGGCCCTCCCGGCAACTGGGAGGGCTAATAGTAACAGATATGAATACAGCAATTACACATACACTTGATTTTGAAGCTGCGGCAAAGCGGTTACAAAATGTGGTCAACCGTACACCATTAACCTATAACCGCGCTCTGTCGCGCAGGTATAATTGTAATGTGTACCTTAAAAGAGAGGATTTGCAGGTAGTACGGTCATACAAATTACGCGGTGCTTATAATATGATGAGCAGCCTGCCAACAGAACAATTACAAAAAGGAGTAGTGTGTGCCAGCGCAGGAAATCATGCGCAGGGATTTGCTTATAGTTGTAAGAAGTTGAACATAAAAGGTGTGGTATTTATGCCTATCATTACACCTAACCAGAAAGTAAGCCAGACTAAAATGTTTGGAGAGGGTTTTGTGGAAGTAAAACTAATCGGCGATACATTCGATGATTGTGCAGTAGCTGCAAAGCTGTACACACAGGAACATCAAATGACATTCATTCCACCATTTGATGATCTGCGTATTATTGAAGGGCAATCGACGGTAGCAATAGAGATCATGGAGGACCTTTCGGAAATCGATTACCTGTTTGTGCCGGTAGGTGGAGGAGGATTGAGTGCAGGAGTAGCAACTTATTTCAAAACTTTTTCACCCAAAACAAAAATCATTGGTGTAGAACCTGAGGGGGCGCCATCTATGACAGTAGCACTTAAAGCAGGAACACCTGTTTTATTGGACCAGATTGAACGTTTTGTAGATGGTGCAGCCGTAAAAAGAGTTGGTGATATTACGTTCAATATCTGTAAAGATGTACTGGATGATATGAAACTGGTACCGGAAGGTCGTGTTTGTTCCACTATTTTGCGTATGTACAATGAAGATGCAATTGTGGCTGAACCGGCCGGGGTCCTGTCTATTGCGGCACTTGATGATTTCACAGATGAGATTGAAGGGAAGAAGGTGGTTTGTATTGTAAGTGGCAGTAATAATGATATTGACCGAATGCAGGAAATTAAAGAACGATCGTTACAATATGAAGGACTGAAACATTATTTCCTCATTCGGTTTGCACAAAGACCTGGTTCATTGAAACAGTTTGTAAATCATGTATTGGGCCCGGACGATGATATTACCCGGTTTGAATACATGCAGAAGCATAATAAAGAAACCGGTCCGGCACTGGTAGGAATAGAACTTAAATCGAAAAAAGATTATGAAATACTGATCGAAAACCTCAATAAACACCAGATAAACTATACCGAATTAAATAAACAGGATAATCTTTTTGGTTACCTGGTATAAAATCAACAAAACTATACTATCTTTATAAAGTAATGAAACAAAGGCAGTCATATTCCACACTTCACCAAACAGCTCAACTGTTTGGTGCTGCTATTATTACCATCATTACTACTACAACAACCCTGTAAGGGGTTAATTATTCTATATTATGCCATGGGTCAGCTGACTGTTTTCAAAGAAAACGGTTATTATATTTTCTTATTCATTATCAAATCATATTATGAAGGTTCTCAAATTCGGCGGAAGTTCGGTGGCCAATGCTGCGAATATTGAAAAAGTAGTGAACATTGTTCTGGAACAAACGGCAACAGATAAAATTGCGGTAGTGGTTTCTGCAATGAGCGGGGTTACAGACAATCTCTTAAAAATAGCCACGCTTGCTGCAAACGCAGATGAAAGCTATAAAATAATACTGGAAGAGCTTGAACAAAAACATCTTGAACTGGTTCGTGCTTTATTACCCATACAGCAACAGAGTGCAACATTAAGCCTGGTTAAACAACATTTCAATGATCTGGAAGGTATTTGCGATGGGGTTTATTTGTTGAAAGAATTATCGCTGCGTACACAGGATAAAATTGTGAGTTATGGTGAACTCCTTTCATCACAAATTATAGCGGCAAAATTTCAGTCGTTAAGTGTAAAGCAGTTATGGGTCGATTCAAGGCGCCTGCTTGTAACCAATTCAAATTATTCCAATGCAGGTGTAAATTTTACCATCACCAATGAAAGAATCTTTTCCTGGTTCAAAGCCAACGAAGCGAAATATTATATCATACCTGGCTTTATTGCAGCGAATTTAGCCGAGCATACCACAACGCTGGGCAGAGGCGGATCAGATTATACAGGTGCCATTTATGCAGCGGCACTGGATGCCTCTGTTTTAGAAATATGGACAGATGTAAGTGGCATGATGACCGCAGATCCACGACTTGTATCAAATGCAAAACCTATTGAGCGTATTTCATACCAGGAAGCTATGGAGCTGTCGCATTTTGGTGCTAAAATTATTTACCCTCCTACCATTCAGCCGGTCATGATTAAAAAAATACCGGTGTGGATTAAAAATACTTTCGCTGCATCTGATTATGGAACATTGATAGAAAACCACACAGAAGCTGTTGATGGATTTATAAGAGGAATATCGAGCATAACAAGTATAAGTTTGTTGAGTTTGGAAGGAAGCGGAATGATAGGTATTCCTGGCTTTTCCAAACGACTGTTTGAATCCCTCGCAAATGAGCAGGTGAATGTTATATTAATTACCCAAAGCTCATCGGAGCATTCTATTTGTGTGGGAATTAATGAAGCAGATACATTAAAGGCAAAGAGAGCTGTTGATAATGCTTTTAGTCATGAAATACAGACAGGTAAAGTAGATCCGCTGATAGTAGAAACAAACCTGGCCATTATTGCACTGGTAGGTGAACAAATGAAAAGTCACCCCGGAGTAAGCGGCAAAATGTTTGGTGCGTTGGGACGAAATGGTATTAACATAAGGGCTATAGCACAAGGTTCATCAGAAAAAAATATTTCAGCTGTAATTGCTGCCAAAGACGTAAGAAAAGCGATCAATGTATTGCATGAAGCTTTTTTTGAAACGACTTATAAACAACTGAATGTATTTATAGCTGGAGCAGGTAATGTAGGTGGTAAGCTGATTGCACAAATAAAGCAACAGCAACAGTTTTTACAGGAACAGTTAAACCTGCAGGTGAGAGTAGTAGGTATTGCCAACAGCAGGAAAGCATTACTGGCTGACCAGGGTATAGAACTGGAACAATGGCAAACATTGCTAGCAGAAGCTCCGTCTTTAGGCATCGGAGATTTTGTTCAGCAGATCAGAGATAAAAACCTTCGAAACAGTGTATTCGTTGATGTTACCGCTAATGAAGAAGTGGCAAAAGTATATGGCCGGTTGCTTGAGAAAAGTATTTCAGTAGTAGCCTGTAATAAAATTGCCTGTTCATCATCATACGCTGAATACGAGCAGTTGAAATCCCTGGCACGTGAATACAATGCACTTTTTCTGTTTGAAACCAATGTAGGAGCAGGTTTACCGGTAATTGGCACTTTGAACGACCTGTTAAGAAGTGGCGATCGTGTGAATAAAATTAAAGCTGTTTTATCAGGTACACTGAATTTTGTATTCAATAATTACGATGTAACAAAACCTTTTGCTGAAGTAGTAAGACAGGCACAGGAAGAAGGGTATACAGAACCCGATCCGAGGCTCGACCTGGGAGGAACAGATGTAATGCGGAAAATAATGATCCTGGCAAGAGAAGCGGGACAGGTGATGGAGATGGAAGATATTACCAATCATGCTTTTTTACCCGAATCATGTTTTAAAGGGTCGGTAGAAGATTTTTATGCTGAAATGGGAAGACAGGAAGATCATTTCAAAAAATTGTTTGAAAAAGCGGCAGCGGAAGGGGCCAAGTTAAAGTTTGTGGCTACTTACGAAAATGGAACTGCAAAAGTGGGGCTGGAACATATTCTACCAGCTTCGGATTTTTATCACCTGTATGGAAAAGATAATCTCGTGTTGTTTTATACTGATCGTTATCCTGAACAACCATTGGTAATTAAAGGAGCGGGTGCCGGTGCAGATGTAACTGCATCAGGCGTATTTGCAGATATTATTCGTATAGCAAGAATATAATGAAATGAAAACAGGGAAAACTATTAAGGTACATGCACCGGCTACCGTAGCAAATATGGTATGTGGATTTGATATTCTCGGGTTTGCCGTGAAAGAACCTTATGATGAAATGTGGATACGGATAACGGAACAGCCTGGTATTACTATCATCAATAAAGACAATTATCAATTACCTGTGGAGCCGGAAAAAAATGTAGCAGGCGCTGCATTATTGGCCATGATGGAAGAATTGACCATGCCGATTGGGTTTGAACTTACCATTCATAAAAATATAAAACCCGGTAGTGGCGTAGGTTCCAGTGCGGCCAGCTCGGCAGGTGCAGTGGTGGCCGCTAATGCATTATTGAATGAGGTTTTTAGCAAAGAAGACCTGGTACGCTTTGCCATGAATGGAGAAAAACTGGCATCCGGTGTAAAACATGCAGATAATATTGCACCATGTATTTATGGAGGTGTAACCCTGATCCGCTCCATTCATCCGCTAGATATTATTTCTTTGAAAGCGCCACCACTTTATGTTACTATTGTTCACCCGCAAATAGAAGTACGAACTGCCGATGCAAGAAGCATCCTCAAAAAACAAGTCTATCTGAAAGATGCTATTAAACAGTGGGGCAATATTGCCGGTTTGGTAACCGGACTGCTAAAAAACGATTATGATCTGATAGGTCGTTCTTTAGAAGATGTATTGATAGAACCTGTGAGAAGCATACTCATTCCCGGGTTTGAAACCGTAAAGAAAAAAAGTAAGGAAGCAGGGGCTTTAGGTGGTGGAATCTCCGGATCGGGGCCGTCCATTTTCATGCTAAGTAAAGACGAAAAAACGGCAATAGAAGTAGAACAGGTAATGAAAAAAGTATATCAGCAACTGGGTCTTGAACACCACACATATGTAACTACTATTCATTCATCAGGAGTAGATATTGTAGAAGAGTAAAAAAAATTAAATGCGTTATTATAGTTTAAACAGGCAATCGCCAGATGTTGATTTCAGGGAAGCTGCTATTCGTGGACAGGCACCTGATAAAGGTTTATATTTTCCTGCACAGTTACCCAAACTGGAGCAATCATTTATTCGCCAGTTGGAACAGATAAGCAAAGAGGAGCTGGCGTATAAAATTATGAAACCCTATATAGGTAATTGCATCGATGATAGTGTATTACATTCAATTGTTGCAGAAACCATCAATTTTCCTTTTCCGCTGGTACCTGTAAATGAAAAGATATATTCACTCGAATTATTTCATGGACCAACATTAGCTTTTAAAGATGTGGGTGCCCGTTTTATGAGTCGTTGCCTGGGTTATTTTTCAAAAGGACTGAATAAAAAAACAACTGTGCTCGTAGCTACTTCAGGAGATACGGGAGGAGCGGTAGCCAATGGTTTTTTTGGGGTAGATGCCGTTGAAGTAGTGATATTGTATCCATCAGGAAAAGTTAGTCCCGTTCAGGAGTTACAGTTGACCACCTGTGGTCAGAACATCATTGCGCTAGAAGTAAAAGGAAGTTTTGATGACTGCCAGGCCATGGTGAAAGATGCTTTTATGGATGATGAGCTACAACGAAAATTACAACTTACATCAGCAAACTCTATTAACGTGGCGAGGTGGTTGCCACAACAGTTGTATTATTTCTTTGCCTGGCAGCAATGGCCCGATAAGCAGAATCCTCCGGTCATATCGGTACCTAGTGGAAATTTCGGAAATATCTGTGCGGGGTTACTGGCAAAATATTCGGGATTGCCTGTTCGCAGTTTTATTGCAGCTTGTAATATTAATGATACGGTTTCCGACTATCTCGGAACAGGAACACATACACCTAAAACGACTGTATCAACAGTGTCGAATGCAATGGATGTTGGTAATCCAAGTAATTTAATTCGTATAATCGAATTGTTTAAACAGGATGGAAGGCATGCCGATAAAGTATTGCAAAGCGTAACGGTTACCGACGTTGAAACGATAGATTGTATCAGGCAGGTGTATGAAAAATACAATTACCTGCTTGATCCTCATGGTGCAGTTGCATTTACTGCATTTACAAAAAAACTCCATATACATCAGGCAGGAATCTTTTTGGAAACGGCTCATCCGGTTAAGTTTCCTGAAGCAATACAGGAAGCAATTGAAAAAAAACCTGAAGTACCGGATACCATTCTGCCTTTGTTTCATTTACAGAAACAAAGTATTATAATGAAGAACTCCTTTGCAGACTTGAAAGAGTGGTTGCTCAACAGGTAATATCAGGAACTCTTTTTGTTGAAGTAGATAATAAAGGTACTTCCTTTATCTACTTCACTGATGGCAGTAATGGACCCCCCCATTGCTTCTACCTGTGTTTTTGTAATGAATAACCCAACGCCTTTTGCTTCCTCATGACGGTGAAATGTTTTATTCAGACCAAATAACTTATCGCTGTGCCTGTTAAGATCAATGCCTAAACCATTGTCTTTAAATTTCAGGATGAGTATGCCGTTTTCAAATAAAGTTTCAGCATAAATAACCGGTGTGCGTAAAGGTGATCTGTATTTTAATGAATTGGAAAGCAGGTTTTGTAAAATACTTTCCAGGTAAAGTTTTGGATACTCAAGGGCAGGGGCCTTGGTAAAATTGTAACTAACAACTGCTTCTGTTTCAATGATTTTGCCAATCATGCTGTCTTTTACTTTTTTGAAAACTTCTTCAAATAACAGCGACTCTCTTTTTTTGCCGGTATCTTCCTGGATCTTCAAAGCATCTATCAATTCATTGAGTGTTTCGGACAGATTGTGTATTACTGTTTCAAATTTCTCAAACAACAATGCCTTTTCTTCCTCAGTCTGGCTTTCCTTATAGAGCCATAATAAGGAGTTCAGGTTGCTGACAGGAGATCTTAAATTATGAGAAGTAATATGGGCGAAATTAAGCAGTTGCTGATTCTTCTGTTGAAGCTGAAGCGATAGTATCTCCTGTTCTGTTCTTGATTTTTTTACCTCAGTAAAATCTGTTGCTACCCCACAAATGGCAAAAACATTCAACTGTTCATCAAATAAGGGAAACTTATTGGTAAGCATTGTTTTAGAAACACCCCTGACAATAGTGGTCATTTCTGCTGTATTAGCTTCCTTTGAAGCAATAATGGCTGATTCATTACTCACTAGCTTGGCCGCTACTTCTTCCGGGAAAAGATCAAAAGTAGTTTTGCCTATTATGTCTTCCTCTCTAAGGTCAAAGTCATTCGCAAAACGGCGGTTCACCAACAAGTATTTTCCCTTGGTATCTTTTAAAAAAATAGCCGCAGAAGTATTATTGATAATACCTTTTAATAGTTGTTCACTTTTCCATAATTCATGTGCTCTCTCCTCTACAATTTTTTCCAGGTTCTTATTGAGAGCAAGCAGCTGATCTTCTGCAATGTTTTTTTTGATATTTATTTTATTTAGTTGACGGGCAGATAACGATATCAGTAACAGCCCCAACAATATAAATGAAGTGGCAAACAAAGCAATCCCAAACTCTACGCTGATAAGACCTGCCCTATGCAGGTAAATTCTAATAATACTCAACAACAAAACAGCAATGGTAAGCGTAGGAAATAGCTGACGGGCCATAATACTGCCTACACCTTTTCCTCCAAATAATCCCACAATACCCAATTCCTGGTTCCGAAAAGAAGCGGCTATTGAAATCATACAAAATGCAATAGCGGTGTGAATAGCCATAGATCCGAGTGCCGATAATTTGTAGAAAATAGGTACACCCAGAACATAACCGATAATGGCAATAAATGCTATAAGAGTAACAAAATGGAGAAGGTATTGTGCAATTAACTTTATCGCTTTGTCTGTTGTATTAATCAGTAAAAAAGCAACACCAAGCAGAAAGAATGAAAAAGAAGTTCCCTGTGCCATTCTGCCGGGAGCAAAAGAACCATCGCTTACTACATAATAGTCTTTGACAAAAAGCTCATCAATGCCTGCATTAAAACCGAGGATTGATTGCAGAAAAGTAGTTATCCCTGTAACCAGTAATAGTAAACTGAATATAGTTCTGACCCATATCCATTTTTCTGTAACAATTGAGTGGAGAATTATTCCGATAAGTACAAAAAGTAATGCTGTATTAAACTTCATACTTACATAAGCGGGTAAAATGGTTGTAAGGAATCGAATTTTTAAAACCCATCCTGTTATAACAATGGTACCAAGCACTATTACAAAAAGCGAGGTGAACCTGATATGTTTTTTATTGGTTTCCTGATTCATGAAATAGGGTAATAGCTGTTAAAGTGTTTTAAAGTTAAAAAAATAAATGTATAGTAAGAAGTTTAAATGTTAGTCAGTGACTGATTAAACATCGCTTAATAAAGTTGCAAAAGGGACTGGAAATTATTCGTACAATTTGTAAGGACATTAATAACGGTGCGTCAATTGATACCAAACGGACCTTAAAAGTCAATTATAGGAACGAAATTAACCAGTATATGAAACTTCAGTATTTACTATTAGCAATCAGTATGCAGATAGGTCTTATTTCTGTTGCTCAGGATGCGGGCATTAAAAAAAAGCAGTTTAATCTTTCAGAAAATGGCCTGGCAATTCAGGGCTATGATCCGGTATCTTATTATACAGGAAAAAAGCCTGTAAAAGGGAAAAAAGAACTGGCTGTTACCCACGAAGGAGTAACCTACTATTTCTCATCTCAGGCCAACAAAGATATTTTTCTCAAATCAGCTTCTGCCTATGAACCCGCATACGGAGGATGGTGTGCTTATGCTATGGGTGCCAAAGGGGAGAAAGTAAGTATAGATCCTGAAACTTTTAAGATTATTAATAACAGGCTTTATCTTTTTTATAACAGATTTTTTAATAACACGCTACACGACTGGAACAAAGATGAGATGGCCCTGAAACAAAGGGCAGATCTTACCTGGAAGAAAATATTCAATAATTGAAAATAAGATGATGCGGCAGTCAATACAACAAATCTTTCATTGGGTAATAAAAATTATTGCGGCGCTGATCATGCTGCAAACGCTGTATTTCAAATTTTCTGCATCGGAAGAATCAGTGTACATATTTACACAGATGTATATGGAACCCTGGGGCAGGTATGCAACAGGGATAGCGGAATTAACCGCTTCATTATTAATTCTATACAGAGCTACTACGTTTATTGGAGCCATGCTAACGCTGGGAATCATGAGTGGGGCCATAGCTGCTCACCTGTTTGTATTGGGGGTAGAGGTAAAAAATGACCATGGTTTGTTATTTATTTATGCTTTGGTTACATGGCTTTTGGCCCTCATACTGATCTGGTTGAACAGGCAACAGTTAATTGATATTTTCAACAAGTTTAAAAAACTGAGACAAGACTAACTGGAAAGGGTTTACTTTACTACAGGAAGATGAGGATATGTCGGCCAGATTATTTTTCCTGTCGGTGAAACCTATTGTGGATATTGCAAATGGGTGAATTTTACTGATTTCACAAAAGAAGAGTATTTTCACCTATAGATACAATTAATGGATCCGGGACTGAAAACCAGCGAAATCAATAGTACGTAAATGAGTAAGCGATCATAAATAATATGCAGATCATAGTCCTTGTAAAAGTATAGAACCCGTTTATATGCAGATTGCCCAAGCTATTCGAAACATATTTGTTCAGTTACATGAAACGCTGGACAAATTAACCCCTGAACAATATACAGCCTGTAGTAAGTCGCTGTTTAATGCAACTATTGGTCAGCATGTTCGTCATATTGTTGAACTTTTTCAATGCCTCGAAAACGGGTATGAGGGTGGATTAGTGAACTACGAAAAAAGAAAACGGGACAAGCAGATTGAAACCGATAAAAACCTGGCCATACACCTGCTCCATGAGATAATCAATAGCCTGGTACGTACAGATAAAAAATTGCAACTTGAAATGAGTTACGATGATGTGTCGAACGAAATAGTGTCTGTGGAAACGAATTATTATCGTGAAGTAATATACAATCTCGAACATACTGTTCATCATATGGCCCTGATTAGGGTAGGTGTAACGGAACTGTCTGATATTATTCTGCCGGAAGGGTTTGGTGTAGCTACGTCTACCATAAAACACAGGGGAACATGTGCACAGTAACATTTATTCCCCTTGGAAACAGGGTGCTGCTCACATCTAACCGCGATGAAAAAGCTGTTCGGGAAAAAGCAATATTTCCGTCTGTTAATACATATAATAATAAGAATCTCCTTTTCCCTAAAGATGCACAGGCAGGTGGTACATGGATCGCAGCCTCCGATACCGGTACAATAATGGTATTACTGAATGGTGGTTTTATTAAGCATGAACCGGCTGCAGAATACCGGAAAAGCCGTGGCCTGATTTTTCTTGATATACTGTCGGAAATAAAAGCATTACCTGGTTTCAAAAAAATAAGCCTCCTGGGTATTGAACCTTTTACGCTGGTGATTTGGGAAGATGATAAATTATATGAATGCAGATGGAGTGGTGAAGAAAAGTATATCCGTGAAATGGATATAACGCAACCGCATATCTGGTCATCTGTTACCCTATATACTTCTTCAATCATTCATAAAAGAGAGCAGTGGTTTAAAAACTGGTTAGATGTGTATCCTGAGCCATCAATCAATGATATTCGTAAATTTCATCTGTTTGGTGGAGAGGGAGATAGTGAGAATGATATTTGTATGAACCGAAACAATACTATGTTTACCGTAAGTGTAACAAGTATTGACTGCAACTGGCAACGGGTCACCATGTATTATGAGGACCTGGTTAAACAGGAGAAAACGGAAGCAACGCTTACATTTGTTCAGCAACAGCCAGTGACCTAACTTTCATCCATGCGTTTCTTTAAAAAACTGAGCTATCATCCCCTCATTATAAAAATATTTAACTGGGAATACTGGCCGTTCGCCGTATTGTATGCCCCCATTTATCCATATTGGTTTTGGCTTTGTTTAAAAGCAAGAGCCTTTTTCTATATCAATGCGGCCAATCCCGGTATACGCAATGGTGGTTTTTTGATGGAAAGTAAAAAGGAGATTTATGATCTTTTGCCGGAAGGTACCTATCCTACAACACTTTTTTTTCATGCAGGTACAAAGGGATCAGCGGTGCTTGAAAAAATGAGAAGTGCAGGTGTTCAATATCCCGCTATTGGTAAACCTGATATTGGTATGAAAGGAATGAGTGTACAGAAACTGGAGAATGACCAGGATCTGTTGAGCTATTCTAAAAAAAGTAAAATTGATTTTCTGGTACAGGCATATATTCCTTATGAGGAGGAGCTGGGAATTTTTTACTACCGCATACCCGGTGAAGCAAAAGGAAAGATTACAGGTATTGTTGGTAAGGAATTATTATCTGTAACAGGTGATGGCAGATCAACCATTGATGAGTTATTACAACAAAACCAGCGATTTATTCTTCAATTACCAGTACTTAGAAAAAATATACCTGATGAGTTAACAATAATTTTGCGTTCAGGTGAACGAAAATTACTGGTTCCTTATGGCAATCATGCCCGGGGAGCCAAATTCTTGGATGTAACACATCTTGCTGATGAAAGATTAAACCGGATGATTGACGAGCTGGCAAGGCAAATTAAAGGGTTTTATTATGGCAGGATGGATGTGCGTTATAATAGTATTGAAGAATTACGGGAAGGGAAAAATTTTTCCATCATAGAACTGAATGGTTCCGGAAGTGAACCCACACATATGTATGATCCCCGGCACTCTGTTTTCTTTGCATGGAAAGAAATTACCCGGCATTGGGCCATCATGTACAAAATCAGCAGCATCAACCACAAAAATGGAGTGCCCTATATGACGCGCAAAGAAGGACTGGCGATGCTGAAAGCTAATAATGAACTGATAGAAAATATTTCCTGAATTTTCGTAAAGAATGCGTCAATAAATAAGGCAGCTAAGTGCTGCTGATGTACTAATTTGCGCGCATAAATTTGTGAAGCAACATGTTGAAGACAGCAAAGGGTTTTCTTTTCGACCTGAATGGAACGATGATAGATGATATGCAGTACCACAAACAGGTTTGGTACGATATTTTGACCAAGGAATTAGGCGCTGACCTTAGCTGGGAGCAGGTGGCTTCACACATGTATGGTAAAAATGTGGAACTGCTGATCAGGATATTTGGCCCCGATCATTTTACCATGGAAGAAATGGATCGTCTTTCTGTAGAAAAAGAAAAAAAATACCAGGAACTATATAAACCTCAATTAAAAGGATTACCTGGACTGGAGACATTTCTGGAGAAAGCAAAGCAGAAAGAAATTAAAATGGGAATCGGTTCAGCCGCTATTTTATTCAATATCGATTTTGCAATAGATGGTCTAAATATCAGGCATTATTTTGATTCTATCGTTGGTGCAGAAAATGTAAAAGACAGTAAACCCGATCCTGAAACTTATTTGAAAGGAGCCAAGGAATTAAACCTGAATCCATCCGACTGCATTGTATTTGAAGATGCGCCCAAAGGAGTGGAAGCAGCATTAAATGCAGGCATGAAAGCAGTTGTGCTAACAACCATGCATATTGCTGAAGAGTTCAGCGAATACCCCAATGTCATTGCCTTTGCAAAAGATTACACAACACTAATTCCATTACTCGATTAATTTTATAAGGAGGTGAAACTGTATAAAATAAATAAAGGGGACCGAAACAGTCCCTTTTATTTATTGTTCACTAATGTATTGTTACCAAAACCTCACATAGAGAGCAGTGAGTAATAACAAGGTAATGATGATTAACACCAGTACAGAATTACTTACTTTAAACATCCCCTTCTCAAATATGAAAGATTTTGGATTCACTTTAGGTCCGCGAAGACTGATGAGAATCATCACCATCATAGTAAAGAAAAACGACCAGCCCATATTAATCAGGAATGGTATTTCATAACCGCCTTTACCGTTTGGATAAGCAGTGTATAAAATGGTTTCATTACCTAATAACGTGGGAGCATAGTTGTTAAAGAATACAGATAATACAAAGCCACAGATCACACCCGCAATTGCAGCGGCACCTGTTGTTCTCTTCCAGAACATACCCAGGATAAACATGGCAAATACACCAGGACTAATAAAACCGGTATATTTCTGGATAAAAGTAAATCCGCCTTCACCGCCAATACCTAATGTATCGTTCCAGGTAAATAGAACGCTTACAATCATGGCAACAAAAATGGTTACCCTTCCGATCCATACCATTTTCTTTTCATCGGCGTTTTGTTTGAGGTATTTTTTATAGATATCGAGTGTGAAGATGGTAGAAATGCTGTTGGCCTTTCCTGCAAGTGATGCTACGATGGCTGCTGTTAATGCAGCTATCGACAAACCTTTTAACCCGCTTGGTAAGAAACTAAGAATGGCAGAATAAGCACCATCTTTGCTACCGCCTTCGAGTTGTGGAAGGTGACCGTTTTTATATAAAACATAAGCTGCTATACCTGGTAACATAACAATTACAGGCATCATTAATTTCAACAGACCGGCAAAGAGAATACCTGTTCTGGCCGTTTGCAAGTTGGCTCCCAATGCACGTTGTGTTATATATTGGTTACACCCCCAGTAATTCAGGTTAACAATCCACTGACCCGCAAAATACATGGCGATACCTGGGAGCACCAAATATTTATTGATCTCTTCCTGTGTGGCATTCGGACCAGGCTTATCAAGAATCATATGAAAATGATCGGGGGCTTCTTTCAGCAAGGTATTAAAACCTGCAATGACATCTTTACCAAGACCAAATTTCTCACTTACAATCAGAAGGGCCATATAAGTGGTAGCCAGACCACCAATGATCAATACAGCTACCTGTATTACATCGGTATAGCCAATTACTTTCATACCTCCCAGTGTAATGATAAGTGCAAAAACTGCCAGCAATACCATGATCAAATGCAGGTATTGTCCCCCCACCAAACCATTGATGGCAACGGCACCGAGATAAAGTATGGAAGTAAGGTTTACAAATACATATAGAAATAACCAGAACACCGCCATGATCAATGCAACCGTTTCATTGAAACGATTGGTAAGAAACTGGGGCATGGTGAAGATTTTATTCTTCAGGTAGATCGGCATAAACCAGATGGCTATGATGATGAGTGCCAGTGCGGCGATCCATTCATAAGCGGCAATGGCTGTTCCCACAAAAAAACCTTCACCGCTCATGCCAATAAATTGCTCAGCCGAAATATTAGATGCAATCAGTGAGGCGCCAATGGCCCACCAGGTAAGTGAACCTTCAGCGAGGAAGAAGTCTTTGGTGTCGGTAGTAGCTTTCTTTTTTCTGAGATAAATCCAGTAACCATACCCGGCTACGATGATAAAATAAAAGAGAAAGACAATGATGTCAATGGTGGCAAGTCCTTTCATTAGTTAGTGGTTTTCGTATGCGTAATTTCGCTTTTTATTGATAAAACTTATCATTCCAGCGTAATTCATTTTTAAATTGATACATTTTGGTGTTGTTGTTAATACATACAAATTCAATACCGGCCATAGCGGCAAAATCTTCCATTTGTTCGGAATTAATGTTCTGTGAATAGCAGGTATGGTGAGCACCACCGGCAAGTATCCAGGCGGCACAACCAGTTTGCATATCCGGATACGGTTTCCACAGAACCCTTGCTACAGGCAGTTTAGGCAGACTACTGATAGGTGAAACTGCCATTACATCGTTTACCAGTAAACGGAAACGATTACCCATATCGACAATAGATGCATTGATAGCCGGACCTGATCCTGAATTAAATACTAACCTTACCGGGTCTGCTTTACCGCCAATACCCAATGGATGTATTTCACAACTTGGTTTGCCATCTGCAATAGATTCACAGATTTCAAGCATATGTGCACCCAATACCAATTTGTTATCGGGATTAAAATGATAGGTATAATCTTCCATGAAAGAGTTACCACCTTTTAAACCACTACCCATTACTTTCATTGCGCGAACCAATGCCGCTGTTTTCCAGTCACCCTCACCTGAAAAGCCGTATCCCTTGCCCATCAGGCGTTGCGCCGCAATACCGGGTAATTGTTCCAGTCCATGCAGATCCTCGAAAGTGGTGGTAAAGCCTTTAAAATTTCCCTGTTTCAGGAATCGTTCTATACCCAGTTCAATTTTTGCGGCAGTTTTCAATGAGTCATGTTGTACTCCACCTTTTTGCAAACTGTCCATGAGTGTGTAAGAAGCAATATATTCATCAACCAGTGTGTTCACTTCTCCATCACTTACATCGTTCATCACCTGAACAAGATCGCCAACACCATAGGTATTTACAGAGTAGCCAAATTTAATTTCTGCTTCTACCTTATCTCCTTCAGTAACAGCTACAAAACGCATGTTGTCACCAAAGCGAACAAAACGCGCACCCTGCCAATCGTGCCAGCCTGCTGCGGCACGTATCCAGCCATTTATTTTATCGATACATTCATCATCGCTCCAGTGACCCACCACCACTTTTCTTTCGAGACGCATGCGGCTCATAATAAAACCAAATTCTCTGTCGCCATGTGCGCTTTGATTGAGGTTCATAAAATCCATATCAATAGTGCCCCATGGAATATCGCGATTGAATTGTGTATGAAAATGAAGCAATGGCTTGCGCAAAATTTTCAGACCACTAATCCACATTTTTGCAGGAGAAAAAGTGTGCATCCAGGTAATGATGCCGATACAGTTAGTGGCATTATTGGCCTCCTGGCAAATGGCATATATCTCTTCGGTAGATTTCACTGTAGGTTTATAAACAATCTGAACGGGCATAGTGGGTGCCTTGTTCAGTGCATCTGCAATTACAGTAGAATTAGTGGCTACCTGCTTCAGTGTTTCTTCGCCGTATAAATGTTGGCTTCCTGTAACAAACCAAACTTCCAGTTGCTTCAGATTAATCATAATGCTTGTCTTTGTTGATATAAATATTATTGACCGTAATAGGAATCAGGCCCGTGTTTTCTTTCAAAATGTTTTTTGATCAATGCATCTTTTAATACCGGAGCATTTGGATTGATCTGTAAAGTGAGGTAGGCCATTCTTGCCACTTCTTCCAGCACTGCGGCATTGTAAACTGCTTTATGTGCATTTTTACCCCAGGTAAATGGCGCGTGGTTACCTACCAGCATCATTTCTGTTTCAGCAGGATCGAGTGATTTTTCTTTGAAACAATTCAATATCTGGAAACCGGTTTCTGTTTCATAGTCACCTTTAATCATTTCATCACTCATTGGGGGTGCACAGGGAATAAAAGCAGTGGTATGATCGGCATGTGTAGTGCCAAAAATGGGAATGTCTCTCTGGGCCTGTGCCCAGGCTGTTGCATAAGTAGAATGTGTGTGTACAATACTGCCAATGAAATCCCAGTGTTTATACAGTACTGCATGTGTTTTGGTATCAGACGATGGACGTAAAGTTCCTTCCACCACATTGGCATCAAAATCAACAATTACCATTTTCTCAGGACTCAACTCTTCATAAGGAACACCACTTGGTTTAATAGCGAATACCTGGTTCTCCCTGTCAACCACACTCACATTACCAAACGTAAACAATACCAATCCCAGTTTTGGCAACTGCATATTGGCATCATATGCTTCTTTTTTTAGCAGGTCATACTTACTCATGCTGATGTATTTAAAGTACAGCTCATTATTGTTTAGGTGCATTGGCTTCAGTGAAAGCGCCTGTGCGTTGGTATTGGATATAACGTTGCTGATAATAAGGAACTCTTGCTGCATTTGGTTTATATACTGCATCAAACCCTTGTCCCATATGCTGCATAGCGTCTTCCACTTTTGAATAAACACCGGCAGCAGCAGCAGCGAACATAGCGGCACCCAACGCACAGGTCTGTTCACTTTTATGAATACGAATCGGCATATTCATAATATCTGCCATTACCTGCATGATATAAGGAGAGCGTTTCGCTACACCGCCTAATCCAATCAAACCCTTTACAGGAACACCTTCCGTAATGAAACGATCTACAATCATCTTGGCACCAAAACAGGTAGCTTCTACCAGCGATTTAAAAATAGCCGGTGCATCCGTCCCTAAATTTAAGCCATGTAAGCTACCGGTTAAAAACTGGTTGGCATCAGGTGTTCTCCTGCCATTGAACCAGTCCAGTGCCAGCTCATCATCTGCCTCTAATGGAAGTTTAGCTGCTTCCTCTGAAAGATAAGGAATGAGTTTATCAGAAAGTTCTTTTTCCAGTTGAGTAATTGTTTGCTCATCAAGCACAGCTGATTCTGCAATTAATTTTTTCACTGGTCTTAGAATCAGTTCACGAAACCATGCATAAGTGTCTCCAAATGCAGATTGCCCTGCTTCAAGACCCAGCATACCCGGAATAACTGATCCATTCACCTGGCCACAGATACCTTTAACTGTTTTATCTCCCAGATCAGTACCAGGCGCAACAAGAATATCACAGGTAGAAGTGCCCATTACTTTACTGAGATGGTAAGGTTCAATTTGTCCACCTACGGCACCCATATGAGCATCAAAAGCACCAACAGCAACTATCACAGACTCCGACAATCCTAATTTCTGAGCCCATTCTGCTGAAAGTGTACCCGCAGACTGGTCAGACGTATAGGTTTGTTTACCGAGTGAATCAGCATATCCATTTAATAAGGGATCAAGTTGCGTAAAAAAACTATTAGGGGGGTAACCGTTGAAAGCCTCGGCCCACAAACCTTTATGGCCAGCTGCGCAAACACTTCTTTTAATGTTTGCAACATCTTTGCCCCCTGTTAGCAGGAAAGGAATCCAGTCGCAGTGTTCCACCCATGACACGCATGCTTTTCTAACGGCTTCATCTGCTCTCAGTATATGTAACAGTTTGGCCCAGAACCATTCTGAAGAATAAATACCCCCAACAAATTGTAAATAATTGGGTTCAAATTTTGTTGCGTGCTGATTTATTTCAGCAGCTTCCTGTACACTGGTATGATCCTTCCACAAAATAAACATGGCGTTCGGGTTCTCTGCAAATGCAGGATTCAAAGCCAGTGGTTGCCCTGAAGCATCTACTGCCACTGGTGTAGAGCCTGTTGTATCAATACCAATGGCACGTATATTCTCTGCCACCTGTAAGCCTGCTTTTTGTAAACAGCCTGTAACAGTAGCAGTTAACCCTTCCACATAATCAAGCGGATGTTGTCTGAACCGACTTTCAGCAGCGTTGCAATAAAGCCCTTTTTTCCAGCGGCTGTAGTAGTGAACGGAAGATGCAATTTCTTCACCGGTAGCAGTATTTACTATAATGGAGCGAACAGAATCGGTACCGTAGTCAACACCAATAACGTAGTTATCTTTTTTCATTGGGAGGCAATATGCGTTCTATAATTCGTGTCAAATTAACACTTAAAAATTGAAAACAAAAAAAACAGGAAGAAATTTTCCTGTTTATTTAAGATTTCCCGGGTTGGGGATGAGGTTAAGAAAGGCGTGAAAGTTAGCTGTATAGCGCCTTTTATCGAGTTTATAATAGAAGGCCCCTTTTTTGGAGCTTTCCTTGTCTTTGTCTTTTTGCTTTACCAACAGTTTGGTTGACTGTAGTTTCCGGCTGAAATTTCGTTTATCGAACTGGTAGTCAAAAATACCTTCATACAGACTTTGCAGTTGCGGGAGTGTAAATTTTTCCGGTAAAAGTTCAAACAGGATGGGGTGGAAAGCAGCTTTATAGCGTAATTTTTCTTTGGCCATATCCACCATCTGCTGGTGATCGAAAATGAGTTTGGGCGTGTCTTTTATCGGGAACCATTCCGCATGGTAATCTTCATTCAGTTGCTTTTCATACTTGTGTATATCGATTAAAGCAAAATAAGCAACTGAAACAGTACGTTCAATGGGGTCACGGGTTACATCGCCAAAAGCGTATAATTGTTCCATGTATACACCTTCCAGACCGGTAAGTTCTTTCAGGATACGGGCAGAACCCCTCGAGAAGTCTTCGTCTTTCTGGATAAATCCTCCCATCAAACTCCATTTGCCTTTTTCGTATTCAAGACCACGCTGAACCAGTAAAAGTTTAAGTTCAGTGCCGTCAAAGCCAAAGATGATACAATCTATGGCAACCAATATGCGTGTCTGTTTATGATACCTGACCATATTACAATACTATCTCAAAAGCGTGAGTGACCGTTTTCAAAATAACAAATCTCTGGATTAAATATAAGTAATCCGTAAAAAATAATAAGTGTTTTTTTTACAATTAATAATTTTTAGCTAATTTGGTACGGCCCTTTAAGGGTTTCAGGATATTTACACCGATTGCAAACCATCATCTGCACCATATGAAAAAACTACAGAGTTTAGTCGTTTTAGCGCTTACCATCTTACTGGTACAATGTACTTCTGCTCCGGCTGATAAAGCAGCAGGTACTGCTGCAGTGCTTGATACTACTGCATTAAAGGCGGGGTATGAAGCAACAGTTGACAATAAACCTATTCACTTATATGTATTGCAAAATGCCGGAGGTGTTCAGGCGGCCATTACCAATTATGGAGGAAGAGTGGTGGCGCTGGTGGTGCCCGACAAAAACGGCGTGCTTACTGATATTACATTAGGCTACGATAGCCTGAGCCATTACCGTACCCGCAGCGAAACCTATTTTGGCGCGCTTATCGGACGTTATGGTAACCGTATTGCCAAAGCAAAATTTTCGCTAAATGGTAAAACATATCAACTGGCAGCCAATAATGGTGTAAACAGTTTGCATGGTGGTCCAACGGGTTTTCACAACCAGGTTTGGGATGCAGTTCAGAAAGATAACCGCACACTTGAATTAACGTATCTGTCAAAAGACGGTGAAGAAGGTTATCCGGGAAACCTCACTGTTAAAGTGGTTTATACATTAACAGATGCCAACGAATTAAAGATTGATTACGAAACCACAACAGATCAGGCTACAGTGGTAAATCTTACCAACCATGCCTATTTCAACCTGAATGGTCAGGGTAATGAAACCATTACCGATCATATGCTCACTATCTATGCATCAAAATATTCTGCAGTAGATACTACGCTGATTCCTGCAGGTGATCCGGTGGCTGTAGAAGGAACACCATTTGATTTCAGAACATCCAAACAAATCGGGAAAGAGATTGCTGCCAATCATATACAAATCAAGAACGGATTGGGCTACGATCACAACTTTGTGTTGGATAAAAAGCAGGCGGGAGCTATGGAAAAAGCAGCATCTGTCTATTCACCTTTAACAGGTATTTTAATGGATGTATTTACAACCGAGCCTGCAATTCAGTTTTATAGTGGCAATTTTCTTGATGGAAAACTGATAGGAAAACAACAAAAATCATATGGTCACCGCTCAGCATTTTGTCTTGAAACACAGCATTATCCTGATGCGCCCAATCAACCATCATTTCCGTCAACAACACTGGAGCCGGGAAAAAAATACCAGACTACAACCATCTATCAGTTTGGTGTTCAGAAATAACAAAATAAAGTCAGGATTGGTTAATATCTGAAAAACAGAAAGGTAAGTGCAGGTGTACTTTTAGATTGATTGTAAGTCTCGCTAAGAAAGGTTAAACACTGCATGAATACCGGCTTTCAAAAGAAACACCGGTAATAGATCAAACATAAATTTTGGAAACATGAGTATCTGTAAAAGCAAATTTTTTGTTGCAGGGATGTTATTGTCTGTATGTAACCTGAAAGCCCAGGTGAAAGACTATCCCATTCAACCGGTAACGTTTAATCACGTTCATGTACATGATCAGTTCTGGGCGCCACGCATTAAGATCAATGCGGAAGTTACCATTCCATATGTCTTACAGAAAAGCCGTGAAACCGGTCGTGTAGATAATTTCTTAAAAGCAGCCGGTAAGATGGCGCCGGAGAAATTAACCGAATATCCTTTTGATGATTCCGATATTTTTAAAGTGATTGAAGGAGCTTCCTATGCTTTGCAGGTACAGCCAAATCCAGCACTGGATAAATCGGTTGATTCACTTATCACCATTATTGGAGAGGCTCAGGAGCCGGATGGTTATCTCTACACTTTCCGTACCATGAAGCCTGCAAAACTGCATCCATGGATCAGTCCAAAACGCTGGGAAAAAGATCCCGATCTGAGTCATGAACTGTATAATGCAGGGCACTTATACGAAGCAGCAGTTGCGCATTATCTGTCAACAGGCAAAAAAAATCTGCTGAATATTGCTACCAAAAATGCAGATCTCATTGTTAAAGATTTCCTACATGGTAAAGCACCCTATTTTCCGGGTCATCAGGTAATTGAAACGGGTTTGTCAAGGCTTTATCGCGTAACGGGTAAAAAAGAATACCTCGATCTTGCCAAATACTTTTTAGATATCCGTGGAAATGGCCAGGTAAGAGGTTCACAATACAGCCAGTCGCATAAACCGGTGATTCAGCAAAACGAAGCAGTGGGTCATGCTGTACGCGCAGCATATATGTATACCGGAATGGCAGATGTGGCAGCACTTACAGGCGATGCATCTTACATAAAAGCCATCGACAATATCTGGTCAGATGTGGTTACCAAAAAAATGTACCTCACTGGTGGTATTGGAGCAACAGGAGCAGGTGAGGCATTTGGAGCCGCTTATGAATTACCAAATATGTCGGCCTATGCAGAAACCTGTGCATCTATTGCCAATGTATACTGGAACATACGTATGTTCCTGTTACATGGTGATGCCAAATACGTTGACGTAATGGAACGTGTATTATACAATGGTGTATTATCCGGTATTGCACAGGATGGAAAAAAATTCTTCTATCCCAATCCGCTGGCATCAATGGGACAGCATGCGCGTAGTTCATGGTTCGGATGTGCCTGTTGCATTTCAAATGTAACCCGTTTTATGCCATCTGTTCCGGGCTATGTATATGCGCAGGATCAGAATAATGTGTATGTAAACCTGTTCATGACAAATGAAGCGGATGTTACATTACCTGCAGGAAAATTAAAAATTGCACAGGAAACAGCATATCCATGGGAAGGTGCTGTAAAAATTACGGTGAACCCTGAAAAGCAGATCCCATTTGCATTACGGGTTAGAATACCAGGATGGGCAAGACAGGAAGCAGTGCCTGGTGACCTGTATCGCTTTGCTGATCAGCAACAAACTAAAATTCAAATCAACATCAACGGTAAATCAGTAGAATATACATTGGAGAAAGGTTATGCGGTGTTCAACCGTACCTGGAAAAAAGGAGATGTAGTAACCTTTAGCTTACCGATGGAAATTGAAAAAGTATTGGCGAATGAAAAAATAAAGGATGATCAGGGCAGATTTGCTTTACAAAGAGGACCATTGGTATTTTGTTTGGAAGGACCAGACCATGCAGATAAAGTGGTACAGAATATAGTGGTTCCGCAACAGGCATCTCTGAAAGAATCATACGATCCTCAATTATTAAATGGTGTATTGCTGTTAAACGGAACAGGTAGTGCTACCACACGTCAATTGAACAGCGATGAACTCTTGAAAAAAGAGCAGGCTGTAAAAGCTATTCCTTATTATTCCTGGAACAACCGTGGCTCAGGTGAAATGGTTGTGTGGATTCCTTATGTGGAAGGAGCAGCACGTCCTAAACCCGCACCAACAATTGCATCGAAAAGTAAGATCAGCGGTTCTATCAATAACCAGCGAATGCTGAATGCCTTGAATGACCAGTTTGAACCTTCCAGTTCAGAAGACAAATCGGCATTGTACCTGCATTGGTGGCCAAAAAAAGATACAGAAGAGTGGATTCAGTATGATTTTGACCAGGAACAAACAGTTTCAGAATCAAAAGTGTACTGGTATGATGATAGTCCATTCGGTGGCTGTCGCATCCCGGCATCATGGGAACTTTTATACAAGCAGGGAGACCAATGGGTACCGGTACAAACCACTGCGCCGTATGAAAATGCAAAAGACAAATACAATACAGTTCGATTTACACCAGTAAAAACAACGGCTATACGAATGAAAATCCGTTTACCAAAAGACCATGCAACAGGTGTACATGAGTGGATCGTAAAATAAAAACCAACAACCAAGCAAGCAACTATGCAATTCAAATATTCTTTTCGTACTGTGCTGATGGGATGTTTTATAACATCGGTATCTTTCACTGTGGCACAGGAACGGGCATCGATGAAAGTATATACCGACAAGGTAAAAAATACAGTGTCACCGAACCTTCACGGCATTTTTTTTGAAGAGATCAGTCACGGTGGTGAAGGTGGTCTGTATGCAGAATTAATTCAGAACCGTGGTTTTGAAGAAAGCAGAATACCTCCCGGATCAGTAGTGGAGAATGGTATGCTGAATGCCAACCCGAATAAAAAACCTCACTACAATCTAAATGGAAGAGCAAGTGATTGGCGTATGCCATGGCCTGTGAAAACAGCCATGCCTTACTGGAAATTATCGTTGGGAGAAAATGCCAAAGTAAATGCTACCATCAGTACCGATAAGCCTTTAACAACAGCAACACCTCAGTCAGCATTGCTTACTGTTGAACAGTTATCGGGCACAGGAAAAGATTATTTTGTAAACGAAGGGTTCTGGGGTATTGATGCTAAAAAAGGAGAAGCCTATACACTTAGTTTTTATAACAAAACAGATGCTGCCTATAAAGGTCCATTGACAGTTGTTTTGTTGTCATCTGACGGAAAAGAAATAGCATCACACACATTCAAATCTGTTAATAGTAAAGACTGGAAAAAATACAGTTGTACATTAATAGCATCTGAAACCGATGGTAAATCGAGTTTTGCTTTCCGACTGGAATCAACCGGAGAAATTTCATTTGATTTTGTTTCCCTGTTTCCAAAGAAAACATTTAAAAACAGACCCAATGGCTTACGTGCAGATCTGGCACAGTACCTGGCAGATTTAAAACCTGCATTTGTACGTTGGCCCGGAGGTTGTTTTGTAGAAGGCGTGAATGTAGAAAGTGCCCCTAACTGGAAAAATGCGATCGGCCCACTTGAAAACAGACCCGGCACTTTTAGCGTATGGGGTTACTGGTCGAGTGATGGTTTCGGGTATCATGAATATTTACAGTTTTGTGAAGACATTAAATCAGATGCTTTATACGTTTTCAACGCTGGTGTTTCCTGTGAATTCAGAAGCGGAACATTTATCAGCGATGGAGAAGTGCAGGCTGTGATTGATGACGTGCTGGATGCAATTGAATATGCAGTTGGACCTGTTACTTCTAAATGGGGTAAGCTGCGTGCGCAGAATGGACATCCCAACCCTTTCCCGTTAAAGTATATTGAAGTAGGTAATGAACAACACGGCCCCTGGTATGCAAAAAGATACAATCGTTTTCATGAAGCCATCAAGGCTAAATATCCTGAAATAAAGATTGTATCGGGTATGGGAATCGGTGATATTAACCATCGTACACTTGACAGTATTAAAGTAACTGATATAGCCGATGAACACGCATATAAAAGTGCTTTCTGGTCATTCACCAACTACGATCATTTTGATAATTATAAAAGAGGCGATTATGAAGTGTATGTAGGAGAGTTTGCTACCAATGCAGGAGTTGGCAGTGGTAGTATGCAGGCGTCATTGAATGATGCAGCCTATATACTTGGTATGGAGAATAATGGCGACCTGGTGAAAATGTCGAGCTATGCGCCATTGTTTGAAAATGTAAATACAAGACATTGGCCCGTGAATCTTATCAAGTATAAAGCTGACAGTAGTTTTGCGCGTATTTCTTATTATACCATTCAACTGATGAATGAGCAGCGATCGGATGAAAATTTTTCGATCTCGTTACAGCAAAAAGAATCAGCGGTGAAGAAGCCGAAGAATAAAGGTGGTATCGGTCTGGCTACATGGGACACACAAACAGAATACCGCAATATTGAAGTGAGTCAAAACGGACAAACTGTTTACAAAAGTGATTTTGTAAATAAAGCAGATGAATGGCAGTCTGTGAGAGGTTCATGGCAGGTGAAAGATGGTGCCATGGCACAAACAGCACAGGGCGCGCAACGATTAATGGTTCTTAAAGACAAATCTTTCGACACATACACATTGCAATTGGAAGCAAGAAGAACAGGAGGTACCAATGCCTTTATCATTCCATTTGCTGTAAATGGTACAAATTCTATGTTGCGTGCACATATTGGCGCATTGGTAAATAACAGTACCATATTTGAAATAGTAAGTGAGGGGTCTGTTGCCAATGTATCGCCTACGAAAAGACTGGCTAAACCTATTGAAACAGGTAGATGGTATAAAATAAGACTGGAAGTAAGTTACGATAAAGTAGACTGTTACCTCGATGATGTATTGCTGCTTTCTTATACCGAACCCAAAAAGTTAATTGGTATTGCGGGCCGCGACAAAGAAACCGGGGATCTGATTGTAAAAATGGTAAATGGTAATGATGAACCCATTGAAACTGAAATTGAACTGGATGGTACGGTAGAAATAGCAGGCACATATAGAGCATACACTATTACTTCTAATGAAACAACGGCTGAGAATTCTTTTGATGAACCAAAAAAATACGTGCCAGTTACTGCAACAGGAAAAACTACAGGTTCAAAAAAACTGGTACACAGTTTTCCTAAATATTCCATTACAGTCTTACGAATACCAACAAAAAAATAACAACAAAATGAAACGGTTGTTAATCCTTACATCTTTGTTAGCCGTAGCAAGTCAATTGACGGCACAACAAAAACCATTACCATCTTACGCGCCATCGTGTACTGAAATGCTTGCCAGGTACAAAGCTGCTAACGACAGAGACAGCCTGGCACGTCGTACAGCGTTTAAGTTGAATGTAACGCCAAACTGGAGCGGCCCCTCCGCTTTCTGGTATAGGAACGCATTACCCGATAGCCAGTCTGAATACCTGTATGTTGACCCAGTAAAAAATGTAAAACGGCCTTTGTTCGATGCAGCAAAAATGGCGGTTGCAATTACCTCAGTACAAGGTAAGGCGGCAGAAGCAAACCGTTTACCTATCCGAAATGCTTATTTGTATCCGGATGGAAAGAAAATTGCCGTTTCTCTCGGTCGTACATTTTATGATGTAGACCTTTCAACTTACACTGTGTCAAAAATTGATTCTTTGCCGGTTGATAAAACAGAATATCCATCATTGACCCGTATGCCCGGTCGCTGGCAGCGAAACAGGAATGCGAGAACATCGCCTGGTAACCAATGGAACGTATCGGTAAAAGATAACAATATATACCTTGAACCTGTAGGTGGTGGTACTGCTGTTCAATACACAACAGATGGAACATCAGCATTGCCTTATGGTGATATTACCTGGTCGCCCGATAGCAAGTACCTTGTAGCTTACAAAATAAAACGTGTAGTTGATAAGCCCGTGTATTATGTGCTTACTTCTGTTCCCGGTACTACACGTGGTGAAATGAAGGAGCGCCCTTATAAACAACCGGGCGATGATTTTTCTACCTATGAAATGCATTTGATTAAAGTAGCCGATAAATCTATTGTAAAAGTAAAAACAGATATCATCGACTTTTTTGATGCACCCAAACTCAACTGGAACAAAGGAGATAATGATCACTTTATGTTTGAAAGAGTAGACCGTGGTCACCAGCGTTTCAGGATCATTGAAGTAAATGCGGCAGATGGAAGTACACGCAATATTGTAGATGAACAAACCAATACATTTATTTACGAGCAACGCATTTTCACTTATTATCTTCCAGAGACTTCAGAAGTTTTATGGGTTACAGAAAAGGATGGTTGGAGACATATTTATCTGGTAGACGCAAAAAATGGTGCTATTAAAAATCCTATCACCAAAGGAGAGTGGGTAGTACGTTCGGTAGATAGTGTAGATGTAAAGAAAAGAGAAATATGGTTCCAGGCCAGTGGTATGAATAAAGGTGAAGACCCTTATTTTCTTCATTATTACCGCATTGGTTTCGATGGGAAAAATATGCTGACACTTACAAAACCCGGATTTAATCACCGCATTACATGGTCGCCCGATAAACAGTACTTTGTAGATACTTATTCAACAGTTGACCAGGCCCCAGTTTCTGTCTTGGGTCGTGTGGCAGATGGAAAACAATTAATGGAACTGGAGAAAGCAGATATCAGCAAACATACTGCTGCTGGTTTCCGACTGACGGAGCCCTTTCATGCTAAAGGCAGAGATGGGGTAACAGATATATGGGGTGTTATTTGTCGCCCATCAAACTTCGACTCTAATAAGCGTTACCCAATCATTGAAAATATTTACGCGGGTCCGCAGGATGCATTTGTGCCAAAATCGTTTTCGGCTTTTGGTGAAATGCAAAGTATGGCCGAGCTGGGTTTTATAGTAGTACAGATTGATGGAATGGGAACCGCCAATCGTTCCAAAGCCTTTCATGATGTATGCTGGAAGAACCTGGCAGATGCAGGCTTCCCCGATCGTATTGCCTGGATGAGAGCTGTGGCTGCTAAATATCCGCAAGTTGATACTACAAAAGTAGGTTTGTATGGCACATCGGCTGGTGGACAAAACTCATTGGGTGGTTTATTGTTTCATCCAAGCTGGTACAAAGCCGCAGTATCGGCCTGTGGTTGTCATGATAACAGGGTGGATAAACAATGGTGGAACGAACAGTGGATGGGTTACCCGATTGCAAAACATTATGATGAGCAATCGAATATTACCAATGCACATAAACTCAAAGGGAAATTATTACTGATAGTTGGGGAGGCCGATACCAATGTTCCGCCTGAATCTACGTATCGTGTAGCGGATGCATTGATTAAAGCAAGAAAAACATTCGATTTCTTGGCAGTTCCCGGAATGGGACACAGCGACGGCGGGCCTTATGGAAGAGCTAAGAAGAGAGATTTCTTTGTGAAAAGTTTATTGGGTGTAGATCCACCAGACAGAAATACAGATGAACTGTCAACAGAAGATTAAGAATACATAAACAGCTCATAAACAAAGCGGCGATTCAATTTTGAATCGCCGCTTTGTTTATACAGTAGTGGCTTCTTCATACGTACTTCTGAAATAATCGTCTACATATTCGCTTGGGGATTTTCCAATGACTGTTTTAAATACACGGTTAAAGTTTGTAACGGTATTGAATCCACAATTATAAGCAATGGTTGAAATACTTGTGCTGTCGCTATCACCTGTAGTTAATTTTTTGCAGGCTTCATTAATACGAACTTCATTGAGAAAAGAAACGAAAGTATGCAGGGTCCTTTTTTTAAAATAGCGACAGAAAGCCTGCGGTGTCATATGTGCCTGTTGAGCCACATCTTCCAACGTTATATTCTTGGCATAGTTGGCCATAATATAATGGTAAATATGACTCAGCCTGATACCATCGTGTTCGCTCACGGTAGTGAGGTTTGAAATACTTGATAGTTCTTTGAGCCTTGGTATACTCGTAAACTTTTTTAGTAAATCAATAAAGGCAATCATCTGGTCTGTACCGTTACTTTTACTTACCTGCTGAATTTTATGAGAAATATCTGCAACCTGTTCTGAAGGTACTATGAAGCCGTTGTTATGTTTCTGCAAAAAGGTTTGAATATGTTTCATCTCGGCAAGGTCAAAAAGTGAGGCGAGTTTACCATTAGGATTAAAATGAATGGTGATGGCCTGTACTTTTCTTTTACTTTTTGCTGAAAAATACATGGGATCACTCTTAAATACATGAGGCTGGTTGGCACCGAGATAATAAATTTCATTTGGACCAAATGAATACATATTATTATCAACAACCAAAGTGCCTTCTCCTTTCTGAATCCAGGTAAGCTGAATTTCATCATGCCTGTGTAAATGCGGATAGAAATAAGGTAACAGGTCGTGCTGAACAATAATGTTCTTATCGCCCGGAACCGGTATGGTAAACTGTAAAACTTTCATGAATAGAGTTTATGGAATCCCAATAAATGACCAATATTATCTTATCATGGCTATAATCTATAAGTAGACAGTTAAGATAGAAGATGTGCTGCTTAATTTTCACATTTAATATACTGTTATTTGTAGGAAAGTTTAGCCAGGGGTATTATATGACTTATTTGTGCATTTGGCTGGAAAGCTAATCACTGTAAGCTTAGTGTCATTTTTACGTTTATTATTTATATATTTGGATAGGAGGAGAGCGTGTAGCTAATGGAGAAAAAATACAAGGGTTGTACACGACCCATACATTTTTCTTCTTTCCGATGAAAATATTGTGTATGCTTGGTTTCACGAAAATGTTTTATGGATAAAATACAGTGGATAAATGCTTTTTCCTCAAAAACCTGTAGTATATTGTTTCAACGGGTTAAATTGTTGGGCAAATCTCTTTAAAGTAGTAAACCTCTGTGAGAAAAGACTGATCCATATGTTCATGTTTAAGACGAAAAAGAAACCGGATGTTGATGATAAAACAAGGTTGATGAAGCAGTGATGAAAACTGAAGTATCGAATTATATAATGTTAGGATCATGGGTGGACAGGGAATGTGTTTTTGCTTAAAAAGAAGAGAAAATAACCTATAAAATATCAGACCAGGCAAAAACAGTTAAAATCGGTATAGAATTTATTAATACAGAAAAACAGGCACTCTAAACTACCCGTTAGTTTTACACTTATAAATTAATCAGTATGGCCAATGTAACATGGAAAGGTGTTTATCCGGCACTTCTTACTCCATTCAAAGCAGATGATTCTGTAGATTTCGATGTATATAAAATCAACCTACAGGCCCAGATGGATGCGGGTGTTGACGGTATTATTCTCGGAGGTTCCCTGGGTGAAGCAAGTTCTTTGTCCAATGAAGAGAAAAGAGATTTACTGTTCTATTCTAAAGAAATTGTACCACAGGATTTTCCCGTTATCATCAATATCGCGGAACAAACAACCAAAGCTGCAATTCAGCTTGCTCAGGATTCTGAAAAGAATGGAGCCGATGGCCTGATGTTGTTGCCTCCTATGCGTTACAACGCAGACAGCAAAGAAACATTGGAGTATTTTAAAGCGGTGGCCACTGCTATTTCATTGCCCATCATGATCTACAACAACCCTGTTGATTATAAAATCATGGTAACACTGGATATGTTTGAAGCCATGGTGCCGTATAAAAACATTCAGGCTGTAAAAGAGTCAACACGCGATGTGTCGAATGTAATACGCATGCACAATCGTTTTAGAGATCGTTTCAGCGTACTTACTGGTGTAGATCCACTGGCTATGGAAAGTTTATGTATGGGAGCCGATGGATGGGTTGCCGGACTTGTGGATGCATTTCCTGCAGAAACTGTGGCCATCTATCGCCTGGTAAAAGCGGGAATGATTGATGAAGCCTTAAAAATTTATCGCTGGTTCCTGCCTGTACTTGAACTGGATATTCATCCGAAACTGGTTCAGTACATTAAACTGGCTGCACAACATACTGGTATTGGTACTGCCCATGTAAGGGCACCACGTTTACCTTTGGAAGGTGAAGAGTTAAAAGCGGTAACTGCTGTTATTGAAAAAGCATTGGCAACACGTCCGGTATTGCCAGATTATTTAAACCTGAAACATAAGAAGGATGCTGCATGGGCATAATGTAATCGGATTTGATACAACAAAAAAAGGGACTGAAACATTTCAATCCTTCAGTACCCTCCAGGGAGCAGTTCTTCCCGAATTGTTTCATATAGCAACAGACGAAGAGATCGAAGCAGCTATCGAGAAAGCGGTAGCTGCTTTTGATATTTACAGTAAAACAGGTTTTCAGCAACGCGTAACTTTCCTGGAAGCGATTGCTGAAGAAATTTTATTGATTGGTGATCCTTTGCTCGAACGCACCAATCTTGAAACAGGATTACCCCTGGCAAGATTAACAGGTGAAAGAGACAGAACCATAAACCAGCTAAAGCTCTTTGCTGCTTTACTCAGAGAAGGTTCATGGGCCGATGCTGTTATTGATACAGCTTTGCCCGATCGTAAACCCTTACCAAGATCAGACCTACGCAGGTTATTACAACCCGTTGGTCCGGTAGTGGTATTTGCGGCCAGTAATTTTCCATTCGCATTTTCTACAGCAGGCGGCGATACAGCTTCAGCACTTGCTTCAGGTTGCCCCGTTATTGTAAAAGGACACAGCTCGCATGCGGGTACCAATGAACTCATGGCTTCAGCCATACTAGCTGCTGCCAGAAGAACAGGAATGCCCGATGGTGTTTTTTCTTCATTGAATGGAGAAGGAGCAACACTCGGACAAAAGCTGGCGCTTGAACCGGCAATAAAAGCTATTGGCTTCACCGGTTCATACCGTGCAGGCATGGCCTTATATGCTACTGTAACACAAAAAAGAAAAGAGCCCATACCATTATATGCTGAAATGAGCAGCATTAACCCCGTGGTTTTATTGCCTGAAACACTGGCGTCCAGAACAAGCGAAACGGCCGCGGCAATTGCAGGATCAATGACATTGGGTGTGGGTCAGTTTTGTACTAACCCGGGCCTGTTATTTGTGATTAAATCAAGAACAGCAGATGCATTTGCAGAATCACTTGTTGCTGTTTTGTCAAATACCACAACAGGAACTATGCTGAACAAAGCGATCTGTAAAAGTTACTATCATGATCGTGGTAAAACGGCGGAGGCAAAAGGTGTAAAGCAATTGTATTCAGGAGAAGATATGTCTTCTTCTTATAAAGCAAGCCCTGCGTTATTATCTGTTTCAGCAACAGATTTTATTGCAGATGCTTCTTTACAGGATGAGGTTTTTGGTCCATGCTCTATGCTGGTTGTTTGTGATGATAAAACGCAACTGGATGCTGCATTAAAAACCTTGCATGGACAATTAACCGGTTCTGTATTCGGTAACACCGAAGAATTAACATCATTTAGCTCAACGATCGATATTTTGCAACAGAAGGTCGGCAGACTCATCTTTAATAATGTTCCAACAGGCGTAGAAGTATGTTATGCAATGGTACATGGTGGTCCGTTTCCGTCAACTACCGATGCGAGAACCACGTCTGTAGGAACAGAAGCGATCAGAAGATTTGTTCGACCTGTATGTTACCAGGATTGCCCGCAAAATTTATTGCCGGTGTACCTGCAGAATAAAAACGAAGCAGGTATCATGCGAAAAGTAAATGGAACATATACCAGGGAACCGATTGTTTAGAGCCTGTTTAAAATTATAAAAAAACATGATAAAGGGCATCCATAAAAGAGAGAATTCATCGTTTTATAAGTGACTAAACTTAGAACAGATGTATTCGACCAATCTCACAGATGCCCAGTGGA